>NZ_JBIVUQ010000005.1:0-453308 GCF_044757265.1 Streptomyces sp. NPDC091292
CCGCCGCGATCTGGCACAACCACAAGACCGGCCAGCCGGTCACACGATCCTTGATCGCCTACGACCACTGATCACATAGGAATGACTCGTCTAGTGCAGGACCTCACCGCACCGGACGCGGCCCGCCGCATCGCCGACGCGCTCATCGAACGCCGCATATCCGTGGGTGTGTTGGTGAACAACGCCGGATTCGGCACCTGCGGCCGGTTCGAGGAGATCGACGCACGGCGCGAACACGACCAGCTGATGGTCAATGTCGTCGCCTTGGTCGACCTCACCCACGCCCTGCTGCCCGGCATGCTCGCCCAGGGCTCCGGAGCCGTCCTCAACGTCGGTTCCACGGCGGGCTATCAGCCCGGCCCGTACTTCGCCGCCTACAGCGCGGCGAAGACGTTCGTCCTGAACTTCTCGCTCGCCCTCCACCAGGAGTACCGGGGCCGGGGCATCCGCGTCACGGCCGTCTGCCCGGGGCCGGTCGAGACCGCGTTCTTCGAAACCCTGGGCACCCGCAGGGCGGCCATCGGCTCCTTCACCACCCCCGAGCGGGTGGTACGCGCCGCCCTGCGCGCCCTCGCCGCCGGCCGCGCGTACGTCACCCCGGGCCTCGGCAACGCACTGAGCGCCCAGCTGACACCGCGCCGCCCCCGCACCCTGGTCGCCGCCATTGCCAAGCGCGTGACACGCGGCGTCCTCGTACCGGACACCGACCACGCCGCCCCGGCACCGGAGCGCACCGCCGCCTGACACACCCCGATCACCTAACCTCCTGCCATGACCCCGCACGAACTGTCCCGTACCGACGCGCGCCGCATCGCCATACGCGCGCAGCTCCTGGACGGCGCGCGGCCGGCCGGACTGGCCGACGCGGTACGCCGGCTCACGCTGCTCCAGATCGACCCGACCGCCGCCGTCGCCCCCAACGCCGACCTGGTGGCATGGAGCCGGCTCGGCTCGTCGTACGCGCCGTCCGATCTGACGGCCGCGCTGGAGAACCGGACGCTGCTTGAGCTGCGGGCGATGATCCGGCCCGGCGAGGACATCGGGCTGTACCGCGCCGAGATGGCCCAGTGGGCCGGGGACGGGCCGCTGGGCGCGTGGCGGGAGCAGCGCCGCGCCTGGGTGCGGGCCAACGACGCGTGCCGCCTGGACATCCTCGACCGTCTCGGCACCTCGGGCCCGCTGCCGTCCCGCGAGCTTCCCGACACCTGCGAGGTGCCGTGGAAGTCGACCGGCTGGACCAACAACCGCAACGTCACGCAGCTCCTCGAAATGATGGTGCTGCGAGGCGAGGTGGCCGTCGCGGGGCGCCGTGGCGGCGACCGGATGTGGGACCTGGCGGAGCGCGTCTACCCCGAGGTGCCGGTGGTCCCGCTCGACGAGGCGCCGCGCCTGCGCGACGAGCGACGGCTACGGGCCCTCGGTATCGCCCGCGCACGGGGTACGGAACTGCCCGTCGAACCCGCCGACGTCGGCGAAGCCGGTGAGCCGGCCGTGGTCGAGGGCGTCAAGGGCACTTGGCGCGTGGACCCCGCCCAACTGGCACGGCTGGCAGAGCCGTTCACCGGGCGGGCGGCACTGCTCTCCCCCTTCGACCGGCTCGTCCACGACCGTAAACGCACCAGCGAGCTGTTCGCGTTCGACTACCAACTGGAGATGTACAAGCCCGCCGCCAAACGCCGGTGGGGATACTTCGCGCTGCCGATCCTGTACGGCGACCGGCTGGTGGGGAAGCTCGACGCGCTCGCCGACCGGAAGGCCGGGGTGCTGCGGGTCCACGCGATCCACGAGGACGAACCGTGCGACAAGTCCGTGACCGAGGCGGTCCACCGGGAGGTCGAGGATCTGGCCCGCTGGCTCCGACTGGACCTCGCCCTGCCCCGGTGACAGCCGTACGAGCGCTCTAGAGCAGGCCGACGATGCGCGGCGGAGCGAACACATGCCGCGCACGGTGCTCCAGAATGAACGGCTCGGGCGTCTGCGCGGCCACATCGGTCATGCACTTACCGCAGGACGGATCGGCCTCCGGCAGATCCTCCGTGTGGTCCGACGCGATGTGCCGACCGAGCCGGATCTGCGTGCCCACCACACTGTCGAAGGGGTCGTAGTCCACCCCCTTCCTCCCCGCGGCGCGCGCCGCGTCCACGTCTTCCGAGGCCCGCTTCATGTGCTTGTACAGCTCGGTGCACGCGAGGCAGTTCCACATCCAGGGAGGAGGCAGCGGCCACTCCTCGTCCGGGTGAGCGTCCCTGGCATCCATGCGACTTACCGTAGCGATCCGCTGACAGGCCGACAGCGGCTCGGGGGAATCCCCCGCGGCGGGGGTGGTTTACCGGCCACTTCGTGAGCGGACCGGGGCTTACCATCCCCTGAAGATCAAGGACAGGGGACATCGTGGTGAACGACACCGAGCTGCCGTACCTGCGCCGCTGCGTGGAGCTGGCGGCGGAGAGCCTTCAGGCGGGTGACGAACCCTTCGGCTCGCTGCTCGTCGCGGCCGACGGCACCGTACTCGCCGAGGACCACAACCGCGTGGCCTCGGGCGACCGCACCCGCCACCCGGAGTTCGCACTGGCCCGCTGGGCCGCCGAACACCTCGCCCCCGGCGAGCGGGCGGCGGCGACCGTCTACACCTCCAACGAGCACTGCCCGATGTGCGCGGCCGCCCACGGCTGGGTCGGCCTGGGCCGCATCGTCTACGTGGCGTCCTCCGAGCAACTGTCCGGCTGGCTCGGCGAATTGGGCGTCCCCGCACCTCCCGTACGCACCCTCCCCATCCGGGACATCGTCCCCGGCGTCGCGGTGGAAGGTCCGATTCCCACCCTCGTGGAGGAGGTGCACGCACTGCATCGCCGGTTCTACGGAGCGGCCTGAGCCGCAGCGAATCGGCGGGTACGGGGTCGCGGTCCTCGCCGCCCGCCGCCGCTCACCCCTTCCTCACCCGGGGATCCGTCAGCCAGGCCACCGTTCTGCGGACGTCCGACAGGGACACGATGCCGACGAGCCGCCGGTCCTGGTCGAGGACCAGCGCCCGGTGTTCCGCACCCGACCGCATGACGGACGCCAGATCGACCAGCGGGGCATCGGCGTCCACGACCGTCACACGCGACAGCGGCAGCATCACGTCACCCACCGTCACCGTGGACCGGTGCTCCTCCGGCACCCGCCGGGCGAGCGCCAGCGTCACCAGGCCGGCAGGCGCGCCGTCGAGATCGGTCACCGGGAAGGCGGAGTGGCGGAACCGGTACCGGGGGTCGCCGAGGAAGTCCGCGACGGACAGCCAGCGGTGTGCCGTGACCGGATCGGGCGTCATCGCCCGCCCCACCGGCACCCCCGTGAGCGCCTCGCGGAGCCCCGCCTGCCGCCCCTCCGCGGTCGCCGCCGCGACGAGGAACCAGCCGATCAGCGTCAGCCACAGGTTCCCGATGTTCCCGCTGCGCAGGAACAGGACGAACCCCACGACCACGAGGAACCAGCCGAACACCCGCCCGACCGCGGTCGCCCACACCGTGGCCCGGCGTCGGTCTCCTGTACGCCACCACAGGAACGCCCGCAGCAGCCGGCCGCCGTCCAGCGGGGCGGCCGGCACGGAGTTGAACACGGCGAGCAGCACATTGATCCCCGCCAGCCAGGCCAGGGCCTCCGCCGGCAGTCCGATACCGGTCACCGTCACGGTCAGCCAGGTGAGGAGCGCGAACACCCCGCCGAGTACGAGGCTGACCAGCGGGCCGACCCCGGCAATACGCACCTCCGCCGCCGGGGCGGACGCCTCCGTCGTCATCCGCGTCACTCCGCCGAGCAGCCACAGCACGATGTCCTGTACGTCGACGCCGTTGCGGCGGGCGACGACGGCGTGGGCGAGTTCGTGCGCGAGCAGAGAGGCGAGGAAGACGACGGCGGTCACGATCCCCGTCAGCCAGTAGAGCGCCGGGCTGTGGCCGGGGTACGCGCTCGGCAGGCGCTCCTGGGCGAGCCCGAACGCGATGATGGCGATGATGGCCAGAACGCTCCAGTGCACCCCCACGCGGACCCCGGCGATCCGTCCCAGCGGGAAGGTCGCGCGCATGCGATCACCTCGACGAGAGGCTTGAACCCCCACCTCCAGCGTCCACCCGGCAGGCTCCGAAGGGAAGGCTCGGCGAGCGGCGTTGAAGCGGCTGTCCGCCGGGCCGTGGAGGCGGCTGTCCGTGGGGCGGGAGAAGCGGCTAGCCGTCGGGCCGCAGGAGCCCCCGTTCGTACGCCTTGGCCAGGCGCTGCGGCACCAGGTAAACCGCGCCGTCCACGGTCACCGGCACCAACTGCGGTGTGGTGGCCTTCCACTGGGCGCGGCGGTGGCGGGTGTTGCTGCGGGACATCTTCCGCTTGGGAACGGCCATGGCGAACTCCTTGAGCGACGGGACCGGCAGGGCGGTCCGGTGGGCCTGCGGCATCCGACGCTACATGAAAATGGATCCCATTATGAAATGGGGTCGCGTGCCCGGTGGACGAAGGCCGGCGGAAGGTTCGGCCACACCACGGCGGACCGCTCAAGGGCGCCGAAGCGGCGGTCGAGCGCGGCGGTGAAACGGCGCGCCGGCGGTGTCCACGCCGCGTGCACATAGGCGAAGGTCGTGAACCGTCCGACGGGCGTCAGTACCTCGGTCACCGCGTCGAGGACGGCGCACTGCCGGTCCTGCGGCATCACCGTCCAGGGCAGCCCGGACACCACCGCGTCCACCCGGTCCGGGACCAGCGCCGGCAGGTCGGCGGCCGACGCGTGCACCACGTCCAGCCGGTCGTCGCGGAGTTCGTCGGCCAGCCGCGCCGCGAGCACCGCGTTGAGTTCGACGGCGACCAGCCGGGCGCCCGGCGCGAGGCGCGACAGGATCGCCCCGGTGAACGCGCCCGTCCCCGGGCCGAGTTCCACCACCAGCCGGGCGTCCTCCAGACCGATCCCGTGCGTCATCGCCCCCGCCAGCCGCCGCGAACTGGCGGCCACCGCCCCGGTCGTCAGCGGCCGTCTGAGGAATTCCCTGGTGATCGACATGGCGGCCATGCTCGGAACCCGCCGTGTGGCCGCGCGTCCGATCCCCGGTCCGTACCGGGTCCTCCCGCAGGAGGACCCGGTACGGCCCACAGGACGACGCGACCGGAGCGGGCGCCGTCCTAGCGTGGGGCGGTGCATCACCCGAGCGAGTCCCTGTCCCGCTGGCGGCTGAGGCATCCGCGCCTGACGGATGTCCTCCTCGTCCTGTTCGTGGCCTGCCCGCCCGCGATGGGGGAGCGCCCCGAGTGGCGGCCCCTGTGGGTGCAGGCCGTGGTGTACGCCGCTCTGGCTCTGCCCCTGCTGTGGCGCCGCCGGTACCCGGTCGCGGTCGCCGCGCTCGTCACGGCGGCGTTCTGGGCGCAGTGTCTGGGCCAGGTCTGGGGCCCGGAGCTGGGCCGCGGCGCCACCGCGCTGGCCGCCGTCCTCTACTCCCTGGTCGTACGCGGCCGTCGGCGTTCCGCCGCCGTGACCGCCGCGCTCGCCGGTATGTGCATGCTGGTGTGGCTCCCGGCCTGGCTGGACCGTCACGAGAACTTCAGCGGACCGGCCACCCGCGAGGCGTGGGTGACCCCGCTGGCCATGGTGCTGATGTTCACCGGGGCCTGGCTGCTCGGGGAGTTTCTGCGGGCACGGCGCGCCTATCTCGCCGAGTTCGAGCGGCGGACCGCGCTCGCCGAGTCGGAGCGGCTGGCGCTCGCGCGGGCCGCCGTGGCCGAGGAGCGCGGCCGTATCGCCCGCGAGATCCACGACATCCTCGCCCACAGCGTCAGCGTCATGGTCGTGAACGCCGAGGGCGCCCGGCTGATGCGGCACACCGACCCCGAAGCGGTCGACCGGACCCTCGGGATCATCAGCGGCACCGGACGGGACGCGCTGGGGGAGTTGCGGCGGCTGCTGGACGTGCTGGAGAGCGGGTCGTCCGGACACGGTGACGCCGACGGCATCCGAAGCGGCACGGCCCCTGCTCCCGGCGGCGGCTCCGCTCCCGTCGACGACTCCGCCTTGGGCGACGGGTACGGCCCTCAACCCGGCCTCACCGACCTCCACCGTCTGGTCGCCCGCTTCGGTGCCGGCCGCACGCCCGCCACCCTGGACCTCACCGGAGACACCGCCGGGCTGCCCGCGGGCGCCGCGCTCCAGACGTACCGGATCGTGCAGGAAGCCCTCACCAACGTCGTCAAGCACGCCTCACCGGACGCCCTCACCCACGTACACGTCGCCCTCACCCCCTTGGACTCCGGCCGTCTCATCCGCATCCGGGTCGACAACACGGCGGCGGCTGCCGGAAGCGACGGCGCGTCGGCGTCGCCCGTCGCCTTCCCCTCGTCGGGCCGTGGCCTCGCCGGTATGCGGGAGCGTGCCGCGCTGTTCGGCGGCACCGTGCAGGCGGGGCCCACCCCCGGCGGCGGCTACCGGGTGGCCGCGACCCTCGCCGTCGTCGAACAACCCCCACAACCCCCACAACCCCGACAGCCCCGGACGGCGGCACTCCCATGACGGCCACCGGCACCGCGCCGTCGCGCGTCCTGGTCTGCGACGACCAGGAGTTGATCCGGATGGGGCTGCGCATGGTCATCGACAGCCAGCCCGATCTGACCGTCGTCGGCGAGGTCGCGGACGGCGCGGCGGCCGTCGCACGCTCCGCCGAACTGGCACCGGACCTGGTCCTCATGGACGTCCGCATGCCCGGCATGGACGGCCTCGCGGCCACCGAACACATCTGCGCGGGAGCAGCGGGAGCGGCGGGCGCTTCGGGCGCGCCGGGTGTTCCGGGCGGGAGCAGGCCCCGCGTCCTGGTCGTCACCACCTTCGACCTCGACGAGTACGCGTACGCCGCACTCCGCGCCGGAGCCAGCGGCTTCCTCGTCAAGGACGCGCCCGCCGAGGAGATCCTGGTGACCGTGCGGGCCGTCCTGCGTGGCGAGGTGATGGTCGCGCCCTCCGTCACCCGCAGGCTCGTCGAGCGGTACGTGATCCCGGCCGCCGTGCCCCGGTGGGACCAGCGCCTGGCCGCCCTGACCGAGCGGGAGCGCGAGGTCGTGACACTCGTCGCGCGGGGCCTCGCCAACGGCGAGATCGCGGCGCGGCTGTTCGTCGGCGAGACCACCGTCAAGACCCACCTGGGCCGCGCCCTCACGAAACTGGGGCTCCGCGACCGGATCCACGCGGTGATCTTCGCCTACGAGAGCGGGCTCGTCCGCGTCAGCGACCCGTGACCCCGGCGCGTCAGCGTGCCGTCTCGCCGGTGCCCTCGGTGTCGAGCCTCGGCAGGATCCGGTCGAGCCATCGCGGAGTCCACCAGGCCGCCGTCCCGAGCAGCGTCATCACCGCCGGCACCAGGAGCAGCCGTACGACCGTGGCGTCGATGAGGACACTCACGGCCAGGCCGAGGCCGAGCATCTTCACCACGATGTTGTCGCTGACGATGAACGCCGCGAACACGCTCACCATGATCAGCGCCGCACAGGTGATGACCCGGGCCGTGATCCCCAGGGCGTGCGCCACGCTGTCCTTCGCCCGGCCGGTCTTGAGCCACGCCTCGTGCACCCGGGACAGCAGGAAGATCTCGTAGTCCATGCTGAGCCCGAAGACGATCGCGAACATCATCATGGGGACATAGCTCTCGATGGGCACCTTGCCCGAGACCCCGAGCGCGGGGCCGCCCCAGCCCCACTGGAACACGGCGACGACCACGCCGTACGAGGCGGCGATCGACAGGACGTTCAGGACGGCCGCCTTGACGGCGATGAGCACCCCTCGGAAGACGAGGAGGATCAGGAGGAACGCGAGCGCGACGACCACCGCGATGATCAGTGGCAGACGGCTGGAGACGACGTCGAGGAAGTCGACCTGCGCGGCGGTCGTCCCGGTGACATACGTCTTCGCGGCGGTCCCGGAGACCGCCTGCGGCAGGACGTCGTCGGCGAGCCGGTTCGTGAGGTCCGTGGTGGACGCGTCCTGCGGTGACGCGTCCGAATAGGCGGTCGCGATCAGTACGTCGCCGTCGGACGTGGGTGTGAGCGGGGTGACGAGGACGGTCCCCGGCACACCGGTGAGCGTCTTCTGCGCCTGCGTCGCCAGCGCGGACCGGTCCGCCTGCGGCACCTGCGTCTGGTCGACGACGAGGGTCAGCGGCCCGTTGGAACCCGGGCCGAACGCCGAGGACATCAGGTCGTACGCGCGCCGGTCGGTGAACGACGTCGGATCGGCGCCGTCCCCGATGTGCCCGAGCTGGATCGAGAAGAGGGGGATCGCGAGAATCCCGATGATGACCACGCCACCGCCGAGGAACCACCAGGGGCGCCGCTCGACCCGGCGCGCGTACCGGTGCCAGGTCCCGCCCTGGACCTCCGCACCACCGTCCGCCGTACCGGAGGTCGCCGGGGGGGCCTTCGCGGTGGTCTCCGCCTCGGCGACCGGCCTGCGCACCCGGTACTTGTCGATGTGCCGGCCGAGCAGCCCCAGCACCGCCGGCACCAGCGTGAGGGCGCCCAGCACCGCCGACACGACGGTGACCGCCGCGGCGAGACCGAGCTTGCTGATGAAGGACACACCGGACACGGAGAGACCGGCCAGCGCGACGATCACCGTGCAGCCCGACACGAGGACGGCCCGGCCGCTGGTGGCGACGGCCAGCCCCGCACCGGTCACCGGGTCCTGACCGTCCATGAGGTGCTGCCGGTGCCGGGTGATGAGGAACAGGGCGTAGTCGATGCCCACACCGATACCGATCATCGTGGCCAGGGTGGGCGAGACGGTGGCGAAGGTCAGCAGCGCCGCGAGCAGCCCGAGCCCCGCGAGACCGACGACGACACCCGCCAGCGCGGTCACCAGGGGCACGCACGCCGCGAGGATGCTGCCGAACCCGACGAGCAGGACGACGATGGCGACCCCGAAGCCGATCAGCTCGCTGGAGCGGTCGTTGGCGTGCGGACGGGCCAGTTCGCCGAGAGTGCCGCCGTACTCGACCTCGACGCCCGCCGCGCGCAGCGGCTGGACGGCCTGGTCGACACCCGGCAGATAGGACGGGCCGAGGACCGAGGGCTGGGTGTCGAACCGGACGGTGATGTACGCGGTCTTCCCGTCCGTGGACAGCGGCCCCACGTTCGGCGCCCCGGAACCCTGCGAGGACGTGCCCGTGGCCAAGGGGTTCTGCGCGGATAGTACGTGCGGCAGCTTCTGGAGGTTGCCGACGACCGTCGCGACCTGGTCCTTGACGTCGGCCAGCGGTTTCGCGGAGTCATGGAGGACGATCTGCGCGCCGTACCCGCCGGCCGCCGGGTCGTGCTGCTTGAGGACGTCCACGCCCTCCTGGGCCTGGGTGCCGGGCAGCGAGAAATTGTCGGAGTATTCACCGCCGTACGCGTGAACGAGGGCCTGGCCGCCGCCCAGCGCAGCCAGCCACAGCATGATCACGACGACGAAGTGATGCGCGCACCACTCGCCGAGCCGTCGCAGCGCACCCGGCCGCCGGGAGGGTTCCGCACGCCCGGCACCGCCCGCTGGGGACGGATCGGGAGGGGACGGCTCCGGCTGCTTCGGGAAGGGCATACGGGCTCTCCGGGCGGGAATCGGGCCGTCCGGAGACCGGCCGTGCGGGGGCCGCCACCGACCTCGGGAAGCCGCGACGGGGGAAGGGGGTCGTCCCCATTGAAGGACGGTTCGCCGCCACCGGCATCTCCCGCCACCGGATCCTCGTCACCGGCATCTCCCGCCCAAGGCATCGGGCGCCGGTCTCAGTCCCGGGCGCCGTCCTCCCGCGTCCGGGTGACCGTCTCGCCCCGGGGCGAGAGCCGGTAGCCGGTCGACAGGCTCTCGGTGAGGCCCAGCTCCTTCAGCCTGCGGATGTCCCGCTTGAGGGAAAGGGTCTCGCGGCCGAGCCGCTCGGCCAGCGCGGCGGCGGGTGCGCCGGGGCGTTCGCCGATGAGCCTCAGCACCACGCCGGTCCAGGGGCCCCGGCGGGACGCCGCGTCGATCCGCGCGAGCCGGCGGTGCACATCGGCGAGTTCACGGGCGTCGGCCGGGGCCCGTTCCCGTAGCTCCACCCTCGGGTCGGCCCCGGCGAACCGCACACCGATCCGGTACAGCGTCCCGTCCGGATGCCGTGCCAGCTCGCGACGGAACGGCTCGGGGGACGCGTACCCGGCGGCCCGCATCTCCGCCTCCGTCACCCGGTCGTCCTCGACCGCCTCGACGGCGGTGATCTCGACGACGCCGACGGCGGTACGCAGCCGGGTCCCCGGCCGCACCCCGAGCCGCTTCCACCGTCGGAACGCCAGCGTCACGCTGCCGTCGGCGATGCCCCGCAGCGCGTCCTGCCTGAACAGCATGGGTGAACCTCCTGGCGACCAGGATGGGGTGCTTCAGGGCTTGTTCAGGGCTTGTTCAGGGCTTGCGGGCCAGCCCGCCGTGCTCCGCGATGACCACGGGCGCGGGGGAGTCCGTCTCAGGGCGCCAGAGCGGGACCGAGACGACACCGGGTTCGAGCAGTTCCAGGCCGTCGAAGAAGGACGTGATGTCCTCGACCGTACGCAGGTTGTAGGGGATGGCACCGGACTTGTTGTAACCGGCCTGTGCCTCCTCGAACGCGGTGTCGAAGCCCAGCGAACCGTCGTTGATGGAGAGGTAGCTGCCGGACGGCAGCGCGTCCATCAGCCCGGTGACGATCGAGCGGGCCTCGTCGTAGGACGCGACATGGCCGAGGATGTTGCTCAGGATCAGCGCGGTGGGCCGGGAGAGGTCGAGCGTCTCCGCGGCGTCCCGGAGGATGCGCTCGGTGTCCAGCACGTTCGCGTCGATGTACGCGGTCTTGCCCTCCGGCGTCGAGGTCAGCAGGGCGCGGGCGTGTGCGAGGACCAACGGGTCGTTGTCGACGTAGACGATCCGGGACTCGGGGGCGATCCGCTGGGCGACCTCGTGGGTGTTGTTGGCGGTCGGCAGACCGGTGCCCACGTCCAGGAACTGGCGGATGCCGGCGTCGGCCACCAGGTATGTGATGTTGCGGGCCAGGAACGCCCGGCTGCTGCGGGAGATGGTGACGATGCCGGGGAAGACGTCCGTGTACGCGTCGCCCGCGGCCTCGTCGACGGGGTAGTTGTCCTTCCCGCCCAGCCAGTAGTTCCAGATGCGTGCCGAGTGCGGCACCGACGTGTCGATCTTCGGCTGTTCGGCCGGGGCGGGCGTGGAAGCGTTCTCGCTCATGAGCAGTGTTCCGTCTTTCGGCAGGTCACGGTCAGGGCAAAGGTGGTTCACCGCACAACATAAGCCCCTAACGGCCCAAGCGCGTACACCAGTTCACCCATCGATTGCCGGGTATGCCGACGCCGGGTTCCCTCTGCGCGATGCCTCCGGACAACTCGCGTACGGCTCCAGTCCGATAGGCGCCTTCGGGGAGCGGTTGCCGGAAGGGTGGCGTTTCGAGGGCGGCGAGTTGGTCTGGCGCCGACACCGACCCCCGGCGCACCCGGCATGCGAACCAGCGTGTTCCGGGTGCGTCGCCGCCGCGCGACCGCCCGGCGGTACGAGACTGCGGCAGTGGACACCGAGCAGCAGCCGGGTGAAGACCCGAAGGACCCGAAGGGCCCGAAGGAGCAGGGCGGCTGGTTCAGCGCCGGAGTGGGCAGCGTCAGCGCGGCGAGCTTCTTCAGCGACTCCGGGCACGAGATCGCGACCGCCGTGATGCCGAGCTTCCTGACCTCGACCCTGCACGCGTCACCCGGCGCCCTCGGCCTGGTCGAAGGGGTGAGCGACGCGCTGACCGGGGTCGCGAAACTCGCGGGCGGCCCACTGGCCAATGAACCCCGGCGCCGCTCCCGTATCGCCACCGGCGGCTACCTGGGCACCGCCGTCGCCACCGGCGCCATCGGCCTGGCCGTGACCGTCTGGCAGGTCGGCGTGTTGCGGGCGCTCGCCTGGGCATCACGCGGAATCCGCTCCCCGGCCCGGGACTCCCTGCTGGCCTCACTCGTCCCACCGCACGCCTACGGACGCGCCTTCGGCCTGGAACGTATGGGCGACAATCTCGGCGCCGTCGTCGGCCCGCTGCTCGCCGCCCTCCTCGTGACCCACGTAGGCATCCGCGAAACCCTCTACTTCGCCGCCCTGCCCGGCATGCTGGCGGCCGTCGCGATCACCGTCGCGGGCCGCGAAGCGCGCCGCACCCTCACCGAACCGGCCGCCCGGCGCCGTATCCGCCTCAACATCAAGGAGCTGCGGCGGGCCGGGATGGCGCGCGTCCTGGTGCCGATCGCGATGTTCGAACTCGGGAATGTCGCCGTGACGCTGCTCATCCTGCGCGCCACCCAACTCCTCCACCACGGCACCCGCGACCTCGCCGCGGCGACCTCACTCGCCGTCCTGATCTACGCCGCGCACAACGCCTTCGCCGCCGTGATGGCCTACGTCGGCGGCCACTGGATCGACCGGGCGGGCCCGCGCGTCGCGTTCGCGACCGGCGGGGTGCTGTACGTGGCCGCCTACGGCATGTTCGCCGTGTCCTGGCACGGCTGGCTGCCCCTGTTGGCCGCGTTCGTGCTCGCGGGCTCCGGCATCGGGTTCGTGGAGACCGCCGAGTCGACGCTCGTCGCCCGCATGCTCCCCGACGCACTGCGCGGCAGCGGCTTCGGGGTGCTCGGCCTGGTGCAGGCGGGCGGCGCCTTCGCCTCCTCGACCGTCGTCGGCCTGCTGTGGACCGTGCTCACCCCCACCGTCGGCTTCACCTACGCCGCCGCGTGGGCCGGTGCGTCGGCCGTCACGGTCCTGGTGCTGCGCGGCGCCGCCGGGTCGTCGCGCCTACTCCGTTCGGGTGTCGAGTGATCGTTTCCGCAGAGCGGAGCGGGCGTCGGCGTGATCACCTCGACGGCGGGTCCGGGGAGTCGTACTCCGGTCCGCTCATGTCCCGACCGACGATCGGATGTGCTTGATGCGCCTGCGCGCCCTCGCCACCACCGCCGCCTGCGGCCTCGCCCTGCTCTTCGCCGCCGCGCCCTCGGCCTCCGCCGCCGAAGGCCGGTTCACCTACGTCTACAACGACCCGAGCGGCGCCCCGCACCTGGGCGGCCTCGTCGATCCGCCGAGCGGCGTCTGTATCACGCTGCGCGAGGTCGAGCACCCGTGGACGACCCCCGCCCACAGCCCCCGCAACGACACCGACGCGACCGCCGTGGTCTTCTCCGAGGCCAACTGCGAGGGCGATCACTTCAGCCTCCGCCCGCACGGCGGCCACGCCTCCGAGCGCCTGAAGGTCCGGTCGGTCGTCTTCAGCTGACCCGGGACGAACGGGGGACACGGCAGCCCGGTACACCGTCGCATCGCGCGGGTACCGGGCTGCCGTCGTGTGTCAGCGCGTCGCAGCCTGTGTCAGCGTGCGCTAAAGGGGGGTGGCGGCGTGCAGGATCAGGATCATCGAGACGGCGGAGTTCGCCGACGACATCGCGGACAGCACCGCACCGCCCACCGCCGCCCAGACCGCGAGCCCCACGGCGGTGAACGTCGGGGGCCAGGTCCGCACGGCGGGCGCCGGACCGAGCAGCGCCGCGACCCGGCGGGGCACGGGACCCGGCGCCGCGAACGCGGGCAGTGTGGAGACCGGCGTCTTGGGCGCGAGCAGCGCCGCCTTCGCGACCGCGTGTGCCGTCACCCTCCGATCGCCGACCACCCGGGCCGCCTCCTCGTCCGCCCAGCGTTCCACCGTGTACGCCACGACCGACCGCAGCGGTCGCAGGAACGGATTGGCCCGCGCCGCGAGCCCCGCCACCAGGAGGTAACGGTGGTGGCAGCGGTCGAGATGGGCGCGCTCATGCGCGAACAGTGCCCGGCGCTCCCCCGAGTCGAGCCCTTCCAGCATGCCCGTCGAGACCACGATCCGGCCCCGGTCCCGGCCGCCCGGCACCGTATGGGCGTAGGGCAGCACGTCGGGCAGTACGGCGATCCGGGTGGCGGGCAGCCCTTCCAGGGTCCGCCGGACCTGCCGCCGTATCCGGCGATGGCGCAGCAGCAGAAGGGCGCAGCTGACATGGACGGCGGCCAGGACGGCGACCGACGCCTCGCCCACCACCTCGTGCCGGGGCACGGCCTCCCGTACCTCCGGGTCGGACCAGCTGTCCGGCAGCGGGTTGCCCGGGAGCTGGGCCGTGCCGACGATCGCGAGCAGGCCGAGCGAGAGGGTGCTGCACAGGCCGAGGACGGCGCCGGCCACCGTGAGGATCTTGGTGGCGGCGCGGGGATGCAGATGGTGCCCGGCCAGCCGGGCGACCGGCCAGGCCGTCAGGGGCAGGACGAGGGGCAGGAAGACGAAGACGCCCACGGCTCAGATCTCCCGGCCTTCCTGGAGCAGCGCCCGCAGCAGTTCCTCGTCCCGTGCCGGCAGTCCCGACACGAAGCTGACGAGGACGGCCTCCCGGTCGGCCTCGCTGTCGAGTACGCGTCTCATGCGGTGCGCGGCGAGACCCGCCTCGTCGGACGCGGCCTTCCACAGGAACGAGCGGCCCGCACGCTCCCGCGTGACCGCGCTCTTGGCCTGCAGCCGCGTCAGGGTCGTCATCACCGTGGTGTACGCGAGGGTGCCGCCGAGACGTTCGCGCACCCAGGCCGCCGTCGCGGGACCGGCGGCGCCTCGCAGGGCTGACAGCACCTGGATCTCCAACTCGCCCTGGGCCCGGCGCCGGACACCGGCACCGATCTCGTGCAGGGCGTTCCCGTGGGCGCCGCCCAGCGTCCCGCCGCTCACGCCCCGGCCGCGCTCGTCCTGCCTCACCACGCCGTCTCCCGACTGGGCATCGTCCCGTCCCGTCCCGACTGTCCGACCGACTCATCGACCGCCCGGCCGCGCCTCCTGAGGAGATCGCACCCTGGCCCCTCATTATTTCTACAGGGCTGTAGTTTCCTAACTTCTACAGTGATGTAGATTTCAGTTGGATTCACACCGTCGGGATCCCATCCGGGCCCGGCGGTCACCGTGGCGGTCAATGAGGAGTACAGCGTGGGAGTTTCCCTGTCCAAAGGCGGCAATGTCTCGCTCAGCAAGGAGGCGCCGGGTCTGACGGCGGTCCTCGTCGGTCTGGGCTGGGACGTGCGCACCACGACGGGCACCGACTACGACCTGGACGCCAGCGCGCTGCTGGTCGGCGAGTCCGGGAAGGTCGCGTCGGACCGGCACTTCGTCTTCTACAACAACCTCACCAGCCCGGACGGCTCGGTCGAGCACACCGGTGACAACCTCACGGGTGAGGGAGAGGGCGACGACGAGGTGGTCAAGGTCAACCTCGCCGGGGTGCCCGCCGACATCACCAAGATCGTCTTCCCGGTGTCGATCCATGACGCCGCGAACCGCGGCCAGAGCTTCGGCCAGGTCCGCAACGCGTACATCCGCGTCGTCAACCAGGCCGGCGGCGCCGAACTCGCCCGCTACGACCTGTCCGAGGACGCCGCCACGGAGACCGCGATGGTCTTCGGCGAGCTGTACCGCAACGGCGCCGAGTGGAAGTTCCGCGCCGTCGGCCAGGGCTACGCGTCCGGCCTGTCGGGCATCGCCGCCGACTTCGGCGTCAGCGTCTGACACCCGGCCGTGCCTCGCCCGCTGCCCGCCGCCGGATCCGTCCGGCGCGGTCGGCGGGCGCTCTTCCCCTCCGTGCACACACCCGCACCCCGTACACACACCCGCACCCCGTACACACCCCACACCGAGCGAGGCACTTGTCGTATGTCCGTCAATCTGTCCAAGGGTCAGCAGATCAGCCTCAGCAAGTCCGACGGTGGCGCCCTCACCGTCGTCCGTATGGGCCTCGGCTGGCAGGCCGCCCCGCGCAAGGGCTTCTTCGGGAAGCTGGCCGGCAACCGTGAGATCGACCTCGACGCGTCGGCCGTCCTCTTCGCGGGTCAGCAGTTCGTGGACGTGGTCTTCTTCCAGCACCTCGTGAGCAATGACGGCTCCGTACGCCACACCGGGGACAACCTCGTGGGCGGCGCGGGGCAGGGCGGCGACGACGAGTCGATCGTCGTGGACCTGGCGCGGCTGCCCGTCCACGTGGACGGCGTCGTGTTCACCGTGAACTCCTTCACCGGACAGACCTTCGAAGAGGTCCAGAACGCGTTCTGCCGTCTGGTCGACGAGACCAACGGCCAGGAACTCGCCCGCTACACCCTCACCGGCGGCGGCCCCCACACCGCGCAGATCATGGCCAAGGTCCACCGTGCCGGCACCGGCTGGCAGATGTCAGCCATCGGCGAACCGACCTCCGGCCGTACCTTCCAGGACCTGCTGCCCGCCGTCGCGCGCCACCTCTGACCCCGTCGGATCCCTTCCGACCCATCTCTAAGGAGTACGAGCTTGTCCGCCAGTTCGACGGACCCTCCGGGACACAGTCCCGGACCATCCCGCCTCTCCCCGCATGACCACGGCACCCGGCGGGATGGTGTCCGATGAATGCCGTACTGGGCCTGCTGGCCGTCTTCGTCCTGACCGCCGGCACCGGCTACTTCGTCGCCCAGGAATTCGCCTACGTATCCGCCGACCGGTTCACACTGGCCCGCGAGGCCGAGGCCGGTGACCGCAACGCGGCCCGCGCCCTCAAGGTCCTGGGCCGCCTGTCCTTCATGCTCTCCGGCGCACAACTCGGCATCACCGTCACCGGCCTGATCGTCGGCTTCCTCGCCGAACCGTCGGTGTCCGCCCTGCTGCGCCCCGTCCTGTCCGGCACCGGCATCCCCGACGGTGCGGTCACCGGGATCTCCGTAGTCCTCGCCTTCGTCCTGGCCACCGTCGTCCAGATGGTCCTGGGCGAACTCGCGCCCAAGAACCTCGCCCTGGCCATCCCCGAACGCCTCGCCAAGAGCCTGGCGCCGTCCACCCTGGCGTATCTGAAAGTGGTCGGACCGGTGGTGAAGGTCTTCGACGGCGCCGCGAACCGGCTGCTGCGCCGGATCGGGATCGAACCGGTCGAGGAACTTCACCACGGCGCGACACTGGAAGAACTCGGCCACCTCATCGGCGAGTCCCACCAGCAGGGCGCGCTGCCCGGTGACACCGCCGTACTCCTCGATCACGCCCTGGACTTCTCCGACCGCACCCTGGACGAGGTGATGGTGCCCCGCGCCGACACGGTGTTCGTACGCCGGGACGCGACGGCCGCGGAGGCGATCGACGTGATCGGCAAGCACGGTCACTCCACCTATCCCGTCCTGGGGGACCACCCTGACGACATCGCGGGTGTGCTGGGGGTGCGGGAGCTGATGCGGCTGCCCGCCGACCGGCTCACCACCACCACCGCCGGGGCCCTGGCCCGACGGCCGCTGCTGCTCCCCGACACCCTCGAACTGCCGCGTGCGGTGACTCGGATGCGCGAGGGCGACGACGAGTTCGGGGTCGTCCTGGACGAACACGGCGGCATCGCCGGGATCGTCACCTACGAGGACATCGCGGAGGAACTTGTCGGCGACATCGCCGACGAGAGCGACACCGTGACGGAGATGGCGCGGGCCGACGGCGACGGCTGGCTCGTCGACGCCGGGCGCCGCCTGGACGAGATCGCGGAAGCCACCGGCATCGACCTCCCGCCCGACGACGACTACGACACCGTCTCGGGACTCGTCGTGGACCGCCTGGGCCGCTTCCCCGCCATCGGCGACCGCCTCACCCTTGAACTGGCGGACGGTGACCGGGTCATGATCGAGGTCCGCACGCTGGAACGGCACGTCGCCGACCGGGTACGCCTGGAGCGCCTGCCCGCCGCCGACGACGCACCGCACACGTCGGGTTCGGCCGGTGCGGACGGGAAGGAGGAAGCATGAGTTTCCCGATGGCGCTGTTCGTCACCGTCCTGCTGCTGATCGGCAGCGGATTCTTCGTCGCCGCCGAATTCGCCCTGGTCGCCGCCAAACGGCACCGCATGGAACAGGCAGCCGCCGCAGGACAGCGCGGCGCCAAGGCCGCACTCGCCGGCATGCGCGAACTCTCCCTCATGCTCGCCGGAGCCCAACTCGGCATCACCATCTGCACCCTGGGACTCGGCTCCATCTCCAAGCCGGCCGTCTCCCACGAACTGGACCCGCTGCTGAAGGCGATCGGTCTGCCCAGCGGAGTCAGCTACGGCGTCTCCTTCGCCATCGCCATGATCGTGGTGGTGTTCCTGCACATGGTCGTCGGCGAGATGGCACCCAAGTCCTGGGCCATCGCCCACCCGGAACGGTCGGCGATGCTGCTGTCGCCGCCCTTCCGAGCCGTCGTGAAGGTCGTACGCCCGATCATCTGGCTGCTGAACAGGGTGAGCAACGCGCTGGTACGGCTCTGCCGGGTGACCCCGCGCGACGAGCTGACGGCGGTCCACGACCGGGAGCAACTCGCCCATCTCGTGGCGGAGTCGGAGCGTCTGGGGCTCATCACGAAGGGGGACTCCGAGCTGATCACGCGGTCCCTCACCGAGGCCCGTACGCCGGTGGGGGACCTCCAGATCCCCGCCGCCGAGATCACGTCGGTCACCGGTTCAGCCGGGATCGAGGACATCCTGCGCACCGCGTCGGCCAGCGACCGGACACGGCTGCTCGTCCGTGACGGCGCCGTCCTCCTCGGCTCGGTCCATGCCCGCGACGCCATGGTCGCGCGGGCGCGGGACCGTACCGTACGCGCCCGTGATCTGGCCCGTCCGGTGCCCGAGCTGACCGCGGACACCACCGTCCCGGACGCGGTCGAACTGCTGCGGGCGCGCCGGGCGTCACTGGCCGCCGTCCGCGACGGTGCCGGACGGCTCACCGGCATGGTCAGCCTGGACGACCTGCTGGCCCGCTACCTCCAGCCACGGGAGCCGGGGGAGCCGCGAGCGGTATGACAGCGGTCCCCGTACGGGCCGGCCGTCCTGAGGGACGCGACGCCCGTGCGGGGACCGGCCGTTCGCCGGTCAGGCCCTTTCCGTGGGCCCTTCGCGGTTGACCACTGTGCCCGACAGGGGAGCGGACGCCGCCCCCGTCCCGGTGGCGGCGCCGTCGCCCGGGGTCTTGCCCTCTTCCTTGAGCGCCTTGGTCTCGCTCTTGAGAATGCGCGCCGCCTTGCCCGCCGAACGGGTCAGCTCGGGCAGCTTCTTCACCGCCAGGATCACGGCGACGACGATGAGGATCAGGGCCAGTTCACTCAGGCCGAACATCTGGTCTGCTCTCTGCCGGGCGGTCGGCGACCGGAGCCACCGCCATGAGGTTCTACACGTCTGTAGAAGTTTCCCCTGAGTGCGCCCTGACAACAAGTCCGCCTTCGAGCCCGGCCGGCTGGAGACCGACGGCGCCGGATTTGTTACCGCTCACCGGCCGGCCGGTCCCGCTCCACGAGCCGGGCGAGGCTTTCCAGCGCCATGCGGGTGCCCAACTCGTTGTCGGACGTGGGCACACTGTCAGGGAGCCCGTCGTGCACGATGATGACATCGGTGCCACCGTCCGCGTCGGTGAGCGTGGTCGTCATCGTCATGGCGCCCCGCAGCGCCGGATCGTCCGTCTCGAACTCGAACTCCTCGACCACCTGCTCATCCGGCACGAGCTTCACGAAGCGTCCGTGGTACGTGTCGGTGTGCGCGCCCGACTTGCCGGTGCCGGTCGGTGCGTCGTACGTGAGGGAGACCCGGAACCGACCACCTTCGCGCGCGTCGAACTCGTGCACATGGCTGCTCATGTCGTCGGGCACGCGCCACTGTGCGACGGCGTCCGCGTCGAGAAGGGCCCGGTAGACGACAGGGCGCGGCGCGTTCACGTGCTGGGAAACCTGTGTCGAATACATGCCGGTCAACCTACCGCCGCCCTCTGCGCCCCGGCCGGGAGCGGATAACGTGCCGCCATGGCCGGTCACGAGGAGCGCCCCCTGCTGTTTCTGGACGTCGACGGAACCTTGCTGCCCTTCGGCCCAGGAGCGCGGCCCCCGGCGAGCGGCGACGACCGGGGCGCCTGGCAGGACGCGCCGAACCCACAACTGGCCAAGCTCGACCCCGCGCACGGTCCGCGACTTCTGGCACTGCCCTGCGCCCTGATCTGGGCCACCGCCTGGATGCAGGACGCCAACGAGGTCATCGCACCCCTGCTCGGCCTCCCCGAACTGCCCGTGGCAGACCTGCCGGACGGTCCGGGCGGGCCGGGCGGTGACACGGAAGGTGCGCTGCACTGGAAGACCCGTGCCCTGGTGGACACGGCGGCCGGACGCCCCTTCGTCTGGGTCGACGACGAGATCACCGAAACCGACCGCACCTGGGTCTCGGCCCACCACCCCGCACCGGCACTTCTCCACCGGGTCGACTCCTACGCCGGCCTGACCGAAACGGACTTCGCCGTACTCGACGCCTGGCTGCGCGACCTCCCCTGACGCCCTGACGGCGACCCGCACCGGGTCAACGCGCCGTCGCCGTGGTCGTGCGGATCACCAGTTGGGGAGCGATGACGATCTCGCCCTCGGGGGCCGGTCCGTCCTCCAGGCGGGCGATGGCGCGCGTGACGGCCGACTCGGCCAGGCGCGGGGCGTTCTGGGCCACCGTGGTGAGGTCGATGTGGGCGAGGCGCGCCAGACGGCTGTCGTCGAAGCCGATGACGGAGATCTCGGCGGGAACCCGGACACCGGAGCGCAGGAAGACGTCGAGGGCACCGATGGCGCAGCGGTCGTTGAAGGCGACGACGGCCGTGGGGCGGCTCCGCGCGCCGAGCAGGGTACGGGCGGCCCCGGCGCCGTCGTCCTCGGACAGCCCGCCGGGCAGGACACGGATGTGAGCGGCCAGGCCGTGCCGGGTCATGGCGGTGCGGTAGCCACGGCGCCGGTCGGCGGCGCCCGGCGCCCTGCCGCCGTCGATGTGGGCGATGTCGCGGTGGCCGAGGGTCACCAGATGGTCGACGGCCTGGCGGGCGCCCTCGTCGTCGGCGGTACGGACCACGTCCACCGGTCCGGCGGGCGGTCGCAGACGCCGGGCGACCGAGACGACCGGCAACTGACCCGCCAGCTCCACCAGTCGCGCCACGGGGATCTGCGGGCCGAGCAGGATCAGCGCCTCACAGCGGTCGGCGAGCAAGGTGTCCACGGCCTGCTGCTCGCTGCGGCTGGGCGCCACGGCACTCAACGCGATCTGGTAGCCCGCCGGTTCGGCCGCCGCGTACAGACTCTCCACCAGATCGGCGTGGAACGCGTGCTGGAGGCCGAACTGCACACCGAGCAGGCGTGAGCGGTGGCTGCGCAGCAGACGGGCCCGGGTGTCGGGCCGGTAGCCGATCTCCCGCGCGGCCTCAAGGACCCGTTCACGGGTCGCGGCCCCCGCGCCCTTGGCGCCGCGCATCACGATGGAGACCAGCGCCGTGGACACCCCCGCACGCGCGGCCACGTCGGCGAGGGTGGGCCGCTTCCCTTCCGGGACCACCGGGGTCGGTGCCACCACTGCCCTCCTTGCTGAGATGTGCCGGAGGTGGAGGCCCCACCGTACTGCAACGTTCTAGTAGCGCACCACCAGGGCTCTTGACAGGCGGTCGAGGCGATGGCGTACTACTGATCCGAAGCTACTAGAACGTTCTAGTACCGGTCTGGTGCCGGCTGTGGTCCGGAGAGTGGGTGTGGCGATGTACACGTTGGCGGTCTGCGCCGAGATGGTCTTCCGTGACCTGCCGATCGAGGAGCGGGCCCGCCGTCTCCACGACGCCGGCTTCCAGGTCGAGATCTGGGACTGGACCCGGCACGACCTGGCCGCGCTGGAGCGCACCGGGGCGGTCTTCTCGTCCATGACCGGCTACATACGCGGCAGCCTCACCGACGAGGACGACGCGGCGGAACTGCTGCGTACGGCCGAGGAGTCGGTCAAGGCCGCCGCGCTGCTGGGCTGTCCCCGGCTGAATCTGCACGGCACCGGTCTGGACGGTCGGGGACTGCCGGTCGACCCGGTGGCGGGCGAGGCCACAGGTCCGATGTGGATCGCCGCCCACCGCACTCTCGGCCGCGTCGCGGAGCTGGGCGAGAGCGCCGGCGTCGTCTTCACGCTGGAGAACCTCAACACGGCCGTCGACCACCCGGGCGTGCCGTTCGCGAAGGCCGCCGACACCCTCGCCCTGGTCGCGGCCGTCAACCGGCCGGGTCTGAAGATGAACCTGGACCTTTACCACGCGCAGATCGGCGAGGGGAATCTGATCGAGTTGGTGCGCCGGGCGCACGGCCTGGGCCTGATCGGTGAGATCCAGGTCGCGGACGTGCCGGGCCGCTGCGAGCCCGGCACCGGCGAGATCGCCTATCCGGCAGTCGCCCGCGCTCTCGCCGACCTCGGCTACGACGGCACGGTGGCGATGGAGGCGTGGGCCTCCGGCGACGACGACCTGGCGCTCGACCGCTTCCGTACCGCCTTCACGGTCTGATGCCCCCGCGGCCACCATTCCGCACCCTCACCACCCCGCGCCCCGAACACCCCCGCCCCGAACATCACGTACGGAGAACGCTCATGACCCCTCAGCAGCCCCTCGCCGTCGGTCTCGTCGGCGCCGGACGGATGGGCTCCTTCCACGCCGAGTCCCTTGCCCACCGCATCCCCGGAACCCGGCTCGCCGCCGTCGCCGACCCCGTCCCCGGCGCCGCCCGGCGCCTCGCGGACCGGCTGGGCTGTCCGAAGGTGTACACCGGTATCGACGCGTTCCTCGCCGACCCGGAGATCGACGCCGTGGTCGTCGTCACCCCGGCCCGTACGCACGCCGACCTCGTCGAGGCGGCTGCGCGGGCGGGCAAGGCGGTCTACTGCGAGAAGCCCATGGCCGTCACCCTCGGCGAGGCCGACCGCGCCATAGCCGCCGCCCGGGAGGCGGGCGTGGCGCTTCAGGTGGGCTTCAACCGGCGGTACGACGCGGGATTCCGCGCCGCCCACGACAAGGTCGCTTCCGGAGCCATCGGCACCCCGCAGCTGCTGCGGTCGCTCACCCGGGACCCCAAGCTGGTCGACCCGGCGCCCATTCCGCCGTGGACGATCTTCCTGGAGACCTTGATCCACGACTTCGACGCGCTGCGCTACCTCAACCCCGGCGCCGCCCCGGTCGAGGTCTTCGCGATGGCCGACGCCCTGATCCGCCCCGACTTCAAGGACCGGGGGCTGCTCGACACCGCCGTGGTCACCATCCGTTTCGACAACGGCGCCATGGCGACTGCCGAGGCCAACTTCCAGGCGGTGTACGGATATGACGTACGCGGCGAGGTCTTCGGCTCGGCCGGCATGCTCACCGTGGGCGAACTGCGCCGCACCCACCTCACGTCGTACGGCCCGGACGGTGCGACCGCCGAGTGCGTCACCTACGACCAGGACCTGTTCCGCGACGCGTACGTGGCCGAACTCGCCGACTTCGCGGACTGCGTCCGTACCGGCAGGACCCCCGAGGTCACGGGCGATGACGCCCGCGCCGCGCTGTCCATCGCCCTGGCGGCCGTGCGCTCGGTGACCACGGGCGGCCCGGTCCGGATCGACGCGGTCGAGAGTGCCGACGCAGTCGCCGGCCCCCAGGGTCCGTCCTCTTAGGCGCGCATGAGGAGCTGGAACTCGAAGGCGTACCGGGACGCGCGGTAGATGTGAGTGCCGTACTCGATCGCGCGACCGGTGTCGTCGTAGGCCGTGCGCTGCATGGTGAGCAGGGCGGCGCCCTCGGGCTCGCCCAGGCGCTCGGCCTCCTCGGCCGTGGCGGAGCGGGCGCCGATGGACTGCCGTGCGCTGTGCAGGGTGACACCGGCGCTCCGCAGCATGCGGTACAGCCCGGTCGACTCCAGCGCCGCGTCGTCCAGTTCCAGCAGACCGGCCGGGACGTAGTTGCACAGGAACGCCACCGGCTGGCCGTGCGTGAGCCGGAGCCGTTCGATGCGGTGCACGTCGCCGCCCTCGGTGATGCCCAGGGCCGCGGCGACCTCGGCGGAAGCGGGCCGGAGTTCATTGCGCAGCACCTGGGTCGTGGGGCTCTGCCCCGCGGCCTCCAGGTCGTCGTAGAGACTGCTCAGCTCCAGTGGGCGCTTGACCTGGCTGTGCACCACCTGGGTGCCGATGCCCCGGCGGCGCACCAGCAGACCCTTGTCGACCAGGGTCTGCATGGCCTGGCGCACGGTCGGCCGGGACAGCCCGAGCCGCGCCGCCATGTCGATCTCGTTGCCGAGCAGGTCGCCGGGGGCCAGGGCGCCCCGCTCGATCGCGGACTCCAACTGCTGGGCGAGCTGGTAGTAGAGCGGAACAGGGCTGTTCCGGTCGAGCACGAAGTCGAGGCCGGCGGGGGTGGAGGCGGTCACGGACCGAGCGTATCCGTCCGACCGCTTGACAGGAACCCTTGTCGTCATATTGTCCTGACAATTCATGGGGGGTGGTGGCCCAGCGGCGAGGGAGTGGCTGCTGAGCCGGTGAGTCGGACCGGTGAGTCAGAGGTGTCGGCGGCGGTCGGTGACCTGGCGGTCGTACGCCGTGCGGGCGTCCACGGCGGCTTCGCGGGACGCCACTTCGGCGACCGGCACGTCCCACCACGCCTCCGCGGCGGGGGCGGTCGGCGCCGGGTCGGTCTCGACGTACACACACGTCGGCCGGTCCGACGCGCGTGCCGTGGTGAGCGCGTCACGCAGGTCGCGCACGGTCTTGGCGCGGATGACGTCCATGCCGAGGCTGGCGGCGTTGGCGGCGAGGTCCACCGGCAGCGGTGCTCCGGTGAAGGTGCCGTCCGGCGCGCGGTAGCGGTAGGCGGTGCCGAAGCGCTCGGCGCCGACCGACTCGGAGAGACCGCCGATGGAGGCGTATCCGTGGTTCTGGATCAGGACCAGATTGACGGGCAGCCCTTCCTGGACGGCGGTGACGATCTCGGTCGGCATCATCAGATACGTGCCGTCGCCGACGAGCGACCAGACGGGTGTGCCGGGGGCGGCCTGCTGGACTCCGATGCCCGCCGGGATCTCGTAGCCCATGCAGGAGTAGCCGTACTCCAGGTGGTACTGGCGCGGTGAGCGGGCCCGCCACAGTTTGTGCAGGTCGCCGGGGAGCGAACCGGCCGCGTTGATGACGACGTCGGTGTCGCCCACGACGGCGTCCAGGGCGCCGAGCAGCTGGGTCTGGGTGGGCGTCGCGCTGTCGTCGTCCGCGCGGTAGGCGGCGTCCACGATCCGCTCCCAGCGCTCTTTGCCCGCGCGGTACTCGGCCTCGTACGCCGCGTCCACCCGGTGCCCGGCCAGCGCGCCGGTCAGGGCCTCCAGGCCCGTCCGGGCGTCGGCCAGCAGCGGGTGCGCGGCGAGCTTGTGCGCGTCGACAGCGGCGATGTTGAGATTCACGAACCGCACCTCTGGGCGCTGGAACAGCGTGCCGGACGCGGTGGTGAAGTCGGTGTAGCGGGTGCCGATCCCGATGACGAGGTCGGCGGTGCGGGCGAGGTCGTCGCTGACGGCGGTGCCGGTGTGGCCGATGCCGCCGAGGTCGGCAGGGTGGTCGTGGCGCAGCGAACCCTTGCCCGCCTGCGTCGAGGCCACGGGGATGCCGGTGGCGTCCACCAGCGCCTTGAGCGCGTCCTCGGCCTCGCTGTGATGGACCCCGCCGCCCGCGACGATCAGCGGGCGCCGGGCGGCCCGGATCGCCGCCGCCGCGTCGGCGAGTTCACGCGGATCGGGGGCGGCCCGCCGCACCCGCCAGACGCGCTCGGCGAAGAACTCCTCCGGCCAGTCGTACGCCTCCGCCTGGACGTCCTGCGGCAGCGCGAGCGTGACGGCGCCGGTCTCGGCCGGGTCGGTGAGGACCCGCATCGCGTGCAGCGCGGACGGGATGAGCGTCTCCGGGCGGGTGATCCGGTCGAAGTAGCGGGAGACCGGGCGCAGCGAGTCGTTGACCGACACGTCTGCCTCGACCGGGTGCTCCAGCTGCTGGAGCAGCGGGTCGGCGGCGCGGGTCGCGAAGTAGTCGCCGGGCAGGAGTAGTACGGGGAGCCGGTTGACGGTGGCCAGTGCGGCGCCGGTGACCAGATTGGTGGCGCCGGGCCCGATGGAGGTGGTGACGGCCTGTGCGGAGAGGCGGTTGAGTTGCCGGGCGTAGCCGACGGCCGCGTGCACCATCGCCTGCTCGTTGCGGCCCTGGTGGAACGGCATGGCCTCCTCGCCGGCCTCAAGCAGCGCCTGCCCGATGCCGGCGACATTTCCGTGGCCGAAGATGCCCCAGGTGCCGGCGATCAGCCGGTGCCGTACGCCGTCGCGCTCGCTGTACTGCGCGGACAGGAAGCGCACCAGCGCCTGGGCGACGGTCAGACGGTGCGTTGACTGGCTCATCGGGACCTCACTGGGACGACGGGGCGGTGTAGCGCGGGAGTCGGGGGTCGACCGGCTGGTCCGGCCAGGTGTCGCGGATCCAGGCGTGTCCGGGGTGGTCGCAGATCAGCCAGGAGCGCTCGGCACCGGGACCCGCCATCACATTCAGGTAGTACATGTCGTGGCCGGGTACCGCCATCGAAGGGCCGTGCCAGCCGTCCGGGATGAGCACCGCGTCGCCGCCCCGCACCTCGGCCAGGACGTCCGTGCCCCGGCCGTGGCCGGAGGGGGAGACCCGCTGGTAGCCCAGGCCGGGAGTGCCCTCGTGGTCGGCGAACTCGAAGTAGTAGATCTCCTCCAGCTCGGACTCCTCACCGGGCCGGTGCTCGTCGTGCTTGTGCGGCGGGAACGAGGACCAGTTGCCGCCCGGTGTGATCACCTCGACGGCGATGAGCTTGTCGCACGCGAAGACCCCGGCGGCGCCGAAGTTGTTCACCTGACGCGAGCAGTTGCCGGTGCCGCGCAGCTCCACGGGGACGCCCGAGGCGGGTCCGTAGCGGGCGGGCAGCCGTTCGGTGCAGCGGGCGCCGGTGAGCGCGAAGCGTCCGCCGCCGGGCGAGGAGAGGGAGACGTGGGCGTCCCGGGGTACGTACGCGAAGTCGCTGACCCCGCTGAAGACGCTCTCGCGCCCGGCGAGGTGGAAGGTCTCTCCGTCGGCGGCGACCGTGCAGGAACCCGACAGCGGCAGCACGATCCACTCGCTGTCGCCCGTGTCGAAGGGGTGCAGGCCCCCGGCGGGCAGTTCGAGGACGCGCAGGCTGGAGTAGCCCCAGCCGGCCGACTCGGGGGAGACGTCCAGGGCGTAGGGGCCGGCTGCCGCCTTTCCCGCGGGCAGGTGGTGAGTGGTCGTCATGATGCCCTTCTCCAGATGCTCTACATGCTCTACATGCTCTACATGCTCTACGTGTTCGACATGTTCGACGTGCGGGGTCGGTGCATGCCTACCCGGCTCAGAGCAGACCGACCGCCGTGTCCACGGCGGCCTCCACGGTGCCTTCGGCGGGGTACAGCAGCGAGCGGCCCACGACCAGACCCTGCACGGTGGGCAGCCGTAGTGCCTTGCGCCACCGCTCGTAGGCGCCGTCCTGGTCCCGGCCGACCTCGCCGCCGAGCAGCACGGTGGGCAGGGTCGAGGTCTCCAGGACCTCGGCCATGTCGTCGGGGTCCTCCGTGACCGGCAGCTTCAGCCAGGTGTACGCGGAGGTGCCCGCGAGGCCGGAGGCTATGGCGATGGAACGGGTGACGCCGTCGGCGCTCAGATCGTTGCGGACGGCGCCGTCGACGCGGCGCGACAGGAACGGCTCGACGAACAGCGGCAGTTTCCGCGCGGCCATGGCGTCGATCGCGCGGGCCGCGGACTGGAGGGTGTCCAGGGAGCCCCGGTCCTCGTAGTCGATGCGCAGCAGCAGCTTGCCCGCGTCGAAGCGGAGCCGTTCGATGTCCTCGGCGCGGTGCCCGGTGAAGCGGTCGTCCATCTCGAAGGACGCGCCCGCGAGGCCACCGCGGTTCATCGACCCCATCACGACCTTGTGCTCCAGCACCCCGAGGAGCAGCAGGTCCTCCAGGATGTCGGCGGTGGCCAGCACGCCGTCCACACCGGGCCGCGACAGCGCCGTGCAGAGGCGTTCGAGGAGGTCGGCGCGGTTGGCCATGGCGAGCCGCTGATCGCCCACGCCGAGGGCACCGCGCGCCGGATGGTCGGCCGCCACGATCATGAGACGCCCGCTGTCGCCGATCAGCGGGCGGCGGGCGCGGCGGTGGGCCGCTTCGGCGATGGCCTCCGGGTGCCGGGCGCGCACCGAGACGAGGTCGGGGATGCTGATGGTCAAGGGAAGCTCCGTTCGGGGTGTGGCGTCGGTCGGCCGCGTCGGTCAGCCATGTCGGTCGGCCGTTTCGGTCGGCCGTGTCGGTCAGCCGCGGGCGACGAGGTCCTCGACCTCGGAGACGGTGGGCATCGCGGCGGAGCAGGCGAGACGCGACGCGACCAGGGCGCCGGCCGCGTTCGCGTGGCGCATGGTCCGCTCAAGACCCCAGCCGGAGAGCAGCCCGTGGCAGAGCGTGCCGCCGAACGCGTCGCCCGCGCCGAGGCCGTTGACGACCTCCACCGGCACCGGCGGCACCTCCGCGCGCGTGCCGTCGCGGTGCACGGCCAGCACTCCCTTGGGGCCCTGCTTGACGACGGCCAGTTCCACGCCCGCTTCCAGCAGGGCCTCGGCGCAGGCGTGGGGTTCCCGTACGCCGGTGGCGATCTCGCACTCGTCGAGATTGCCTACGGCCACGGTGCTGTGCCGCAGCGCCTCGGCGTAGAACGGGCGCGCGGTGTCGGGGTCCTGCCAGAACATCGGGCGCCAGTCCAGGTCGAAGACGGTGGTGCCCGACTTGGCGCGCGCCTTGAGCGCCGCGAGCGTGGCGGAGCGGCTGGGCTCCTCGCTCAGCCCGGTGCCGGTGATCCAGAAGACGCGTGCGGCGCGGATGGCGAAGAAGTCCAGCTCGGCGGTGTGGATTTCCAGGTCGGGTGCCTTGGGGCGCCGGTAGAAGTACAGCGGGAAGTCGTCCGGCGGGAAGATCTCGCAGAACGTGACCGGCGTGGGGTAGGCGGCGACAGGGGTGACGAAGCGGTCGTCGACGCCGAACTCCTTGAGCGCCTGGTGCAGATAGCTGCCGAACGGGTCGTCGCCGGTCCGGGAGATCAGCGCCGTGGAGCGGCCCAGCCGGGCGGCGGCCACCGCGACGTTCGCCGCGGATCCGCCGAGGAACTTCCCGAACGACTCGACCTGGGCCAGCGGAACTCCCGTTTGCAGCGGGTAGAGGTCGACACCGAGGCGTCCCATGGTGATCAGGTCGAAGGTGTCAGGGGTCTCAGGCATGCGCGTCGCTCCTCGTACGGGGATACGGGCACCCCGGGGCCAATGGGGCCTGATGCGGTGTCTCAGGTGTAGGGCCCTTGCCCACCTCATGTCAATAGTTTGTACTGACATTCGTACCTGCTTGTGAAATGATGTCTTAACAAACTATTGACAGGCGGGTGCAACGGGGACTTGTATCCCGTCCCAACACAACAGCCGCGTCACCGGCACATGACCTGGGCTCCGGTCCGGGCTTTTTCCGGGCCCGGTGCCCGGACTCAACTTGCTCCCTTTCCCTCCGTCCCACAGTGAGGTGCTGGAAAGATGGACCGCACGCTTCACCCCCGCTCCCGCAGACTCGTCCCGCTCGTCGCGGTGGCCGCAGCGTCGATGCTGCTCGTCGCCGGCTGCTCCAGCAGCTCCGGCGGCAAGAAGGCGCAGGAGGAGGACGGGTCCGGCGCATCCGCCGGGAAGGCCGGTACGCCCCGTATGACCATCGCGATGGTCACCCACGCGGCTCCCGGTGACACCTTCTGGGACACCATCCGCAAGGGCGCCGAGGCCGCCGCGGCCAAGGACAACGCCAAGCTGGTCTACTCCTCCGACCCCAACGCGGCCAACCAGGCCAACCTGGTCCAGAACGCGATCGACCAGAAGGTCGACGGCATCGCGGTCACCCTCGCCAAGCCGGACGCGATGAAGGACGTCGTCGCCAAGGCGAAGCAGGCGGGCATACCCATCGTCGCCTTCAACGGCGGCGTCGACGACTGGAAGAAGCAGGGGATACTCGAATACTTCGGCCAGGACGAGAGCGTCGCCGGTGAGGCGTTGGGCGACAAGCTCAACGAACTGGGCGCCAAGCACAACATCTGCGTGATCCAGGAGCAGGGCCATGTCGCCCTGGAGGCCCGCTGTGCCGGTGTGAAGAAGACCTTCAAGGGCACCACCGACAACCTCTACGTCACCGGCGCCGACATGCCGTCCGTGAAGTCGACGATCACCGCCAAGCTCAAGCAGGACAGCTCCATCGACTACGTCGTCACCCTCGGCGCCCCCTTCGCGCTGACCTCCGTGCAGTCGGTCGCCGACGCGGGCAGCAAGGCCAAGGTCGCCACCTTCGACCTCAACAAGGACCTCGTCAACGCCGTCAAGGACGGCAGCATCCAGTTCGCCGTCGACCAGCAGCCCTACCTCCAGGGCTATCTCTCGGTCGACTCCCTGTGGCTCTACAAGACCAACGGCAACTTCAGCGGCGGCGGTGTGGCTCCGGTGCTGACCGGACCGGCGTTCGTCGACAAGTCCAATGTCGACACCATCGCCAAGTTCGCCGCGAAGGGCACCAGGTGACCCGGATGACCCAAGCAACGGCACCGGCGGCGAGTACCTCGCCGCCGGCCTCGCCGGCCTCCCCGAAGGACGGCCGGACCGCCGACCGGTCCCTGGCGCGCCGGCTGCTCGCCCGCCCGGAGATCGGCGCCCTCATCGCCGCCGTCGGCGTCTACGCGTTCTTCTTCGCCGTGGCCCCCGCCTTCCGCGACGCCGGCTCCCTGGCCACCGTGCTCTACCAGGCGTCGGTCATGGGCATCATGGCGATACCCGTGGCCCTGCTGATGATCGGCGGGGAGTTCGACCTGTCCGCCGGTGTCGCCGTCACCACATCGGCGCTCACCGCCGGCATCCTCAGCTTCCAGCTCTCGACCAATGTGTGGACCGGCGTCCTCGTCGCACTGGTCGCCTCGCTCGCCGTCGGCGCGTTCAACGGCTGGCTGCTCGTCTGGACGGGACTGCCCAGCTTCCTCATCACACTCGGCTCCTTCCTGGTCCTCCAGGGCGCCAACCTGGCCGTCACCAAGATCTTCACCGGCAATGTGGCCAGCGACTCGATCAGCGACATGGACGGCTTCGACCAGGCCAAGAAGGTCTTCGCCTCCGAGATCGGCATCGGCGGCGTCAACTTCAAGATCACCATCTTCTACTGGCTGATCTTCGCGGCGGCGGCCACCTGGCTGCTGCTGCGCACCAAGATCGGCAACTGGATCTTCGCGGTCGGCGGCAACAAGGAGAGCGCCCGCGCCGTCGGCGTGCCCGTCGACTTCACCAAGATCGCCCTGTTCATGGGCGTCGGCGCCGGCGCCTGGTTCGTCGGTATGCACCTGCTGTTCTCGTTCAACACCGTGCAGTCCGGCGAAGGCGTGGGCAACGAGTTCCTGTACATCATCGCCGCGGTCATCGGCGGCTGCCTGCTCACCGGCGGCTACGGCTCCGCGATCGGACCCGTCATCGGCGCCTTCATCTTCGGCATGGTCTCGCAGGGCATCGTCTACGCCAACTGGAACCCCGACTGGTTCAAGGCGTTCCTCGGCGTGATGCTGCTCCTTGCCGCCCTCGTCAATCTGTGGGTCCGCCGCCAGGCGACCCGGAGGTGATCTGATCCCATGACAACCAACGGATCCTCGCCCAGCGCGGTGCCCGTCGAGGAGACCGCCCCCGAGGACGGCACACCCGTCGTCGAACTCCGCGGGGTCGGCAAGTCGTACGGCAACGTCCGCGCCCTGCACGGGGTCGACCTGACCGTCCGGCCCGGCCGGGTGACCTGCGTACTCGGCGACAACGGTGCCGGCAAGTCCACCCTCATCAAAATCGTCTCCGGGCTGCACCGGCACACCGAGGGCGACTTCCTCGTCGACGGCGAGCCGACGCACTTCGCCACCCCGCGCGAAGCTCTCGACCGGGGTATCGCCACCGTCTACCAGGACCTCGCCACCGTGCCCCTGATGCCGGTGTGGCGGAACTTCTTCCTCGGCTCCGAGATGACCCGCGGCCCCTGGCCGCTGCGGCGCCTCGACATCGCACGGATGAAACGGACTGCCGACGAGGAACTGAGCGCCATGGGCATCGTCCTGGACGACCTCGACCAGCCCATCGGCACCCTCTCCGGCGGCCAGCGCCAGTCCGTGGCCATCGCCCGCGCCGTCTACTTCGGCGCCCGCGTCCTCATCCTGGACGAGCCGACCGCGGCGCTCGGCGTCAAGCAGTCCGGAGTGGTGCTGAAGTACATCGCCGCCGCCCGCGACCGTGGCCTGGGAGTCATCTTCATCACCCACAATCCCCACCACGCCTTCATGGTCGGCGACCACTTCGGCGTGCTGCGCCTCGGCACCCTGGACCTGAGTGCCGACCGCAGCGAGGTGAGCCTCGAAGAGCTGACCAACCACATGGCGGGCGGCGCCGAACTCGCCGCGCTCAAGCACGAGTTGGCGCAGGTCCGCGGCGTCGACGTCGACAGGCTGCCCGAGGCGTCCGACCTCCTCACCTCCGCCGCGGCGACCGACACCCGTACCTCTGCCACGGCAACCGAAGGGAACCCCTGATGACCACCGCCCTGCACCGTATCCGCGTCGGCTCCGCGCCCGACTCCTGGGGCGTGTGGTTCCCGGACGATCCCCAGCAGGTGCCGTGGGAGAGGTTCCTCGACGAGGTCTCCGGCGCGGGCTACGAGTGGATCGAGCTGGGCCCGTACGGCTATCTCCCGTCCGACCCGGCCCGCCTCACCGACGAGGTCGACAAGCGGAGCCTCAAGGTCTCGGCCGGTACGGTCTTCACCTCGCTGCACCGCGGCCCCGCCGTCTGGGACGCCACCTGGGAGCACGTCGGCCAGGTCGCCTCCCTCACGCAGGCGATGGGTGCGAAGCATCTTGTGGTGATCCCCTCCTTCTGGCGCGACGACAAGACCGCGGAGATCATCGAACCGCCGGAGCTGACCGGCGAACAGTGGGCCCACCTCACCAAGGGCATGGAACGCCTCGGCCACGAGGTCAAGGAGGTCTACGGCCTCGACATCGTCGTCCACCCGCACGCCGACACCCACATCGACACCGAGGCACACGTCGAGCGCTTCCTCGACTCGACCGACTCCGACCTGGTCAACCTGTGCCTCGACACCGGGCACTACGCCTACTGCGGTGGCGACAGCGTCAAGCTCATCGAGACCTACGGCGAACGCATCGGCTATCTGCACCTCAAGCAGGTCGACCCGGACATCCTCGCCGACGTCCGGGCCAACGAAGTGCCCTTCGGACCCGCCGTGCAGCGCGGCGTGATGTGCGAACCCCCCACCGGCGTGCCCGATTTGGGACCCGTCCTGACCGCCGCGCAGCGCCTCGGCGTCGACCTGTTCGCCATCGTCGAGCAGGACATGTACCCCTGCCCGCCGGACAAGCCGCTGCCGATCGCCGTACGCACCCGCCAGTTCCTCCGCTCCTGCGGCGCCTGAACCACTCGAAGGGACCACCCACCACCATGACTCAGCGTGGAACGCTCGGCGTAGCCGTCGTCGGTACCGGGCGCATGGGCGCCGACCACGTCCGCCGCATCACCGAGGTGATCAGCGGAGCGCGCGTGACGGCCGTCGTGGACATCGACGCCGAGCGCGCCAAGGGGCTCGCCGACGGCATCGACGGCTGCACCGCCTACACCGACGCCGCCGCGGCCATGGCAGCCGACGACGTCGACGCCGTCCTCATCGCCTCACCCGGACCCGCCCACGAGGCGGCCCTGCTCACGGCCTTCACCCACGACCTGCCGGTGCTGTGCGAGAAGCCGCTCACGCCCGACGCGGCCTCCGCCCTGCGGGTCCTCGAAGCCGAACAGCGGCTCGGCCACCGGCGGGTCCAGGTCGGATTCATGCGGCGCTACGACAGCGAGTACGCGCGGCTCAAGGCGCTCCTCGACAGCGGACGGCTGGGCCGCCCGCTGATGCTCCACAACCGGCACCGCAACGCGGCATCCCCCTCCTTCTTCACCGGCTCCATGCTCATCAGCGACTCCGTCGTCCACGAGATGGACGTGACCCGCTGGCTCCTCGACCAGGAGATCACCGCCATCACCGTGCTGCGGCCACGGCCCTCGGGGAACGCCCCCGACGGCCTCCAGGACCCTCAGTTCGTCGTCATGGAGACCGACGGCGGCGCCCTGGTCGACGTCGAGATCTTCGTGAACTGCGGCTTCGGCTACCAGGTCAAGGCGGAGGCAGTCTGCGAACGCGGCACCGCCCGCATCGGCGACGAACACGCCCTGGTCACCGAGGCGGACGGGCGCTGGGGCGGCACCGTCGCGCCGGACTTCGTGGAGCGCTTCGAGGACGCCTACGACCGCGAGATCCAGGCGTGGGTGGACGCCACCCGGCGCGGCGAGGTCACCGGGCCGAGCTGCTGGGACGGCTACGCGGCGACCGCCGTGAGCGAGGCGGGCGTCCGCTCCCTCACGGAGGGCCGCCGCGTCGAGGTCGACATGATCGACCGGCCGGCCCTCTACCGCTGACGAACGGGCGGCAGCCGGAACGAACGGGGCGGGAGCGAGGAACGACCTCGGCTCCCGCCCCGTGGGCATTCGATGGCGGCAACCCGGCTCAGGCGGCCCGCACTTCGTCGATCCGTACCGGACGGTGCTCCCGCAGGGACAGCGCGCACGCCTCCGCGATCCAGCCCGCCTCCAGCGCGTCGGCGACCGTGCACGGAGAGGTCCGCCGACCGGCGACGACCTCGGTGAACGCGGTCAGTTCGGCGCGATAGGCGGCGGCGAACCGGTCCATGAAGAAGTCGTACGGGGTGCCTCCGGGGAAGGACACGCCCGGCTCGACCGAGCGCATCGGCAGCCGGTCCTCCCAGCCGACGGCGACACTGTCCAGGAAGCCGTGCAACTCCAGCCGTACGTCGTGACCGCGCGCGTTGTGGCGGCTGTTGGAGACCACGGCCAGCGTGCCGTCGTCCAGCGTGAGGACCGAGGAGACCGTGTCCGCGTCGCCCGCAGCCGCGATGAAGTCGGCGCCCCGGTTGCCGCCCGCCGCGTACACCTCCACGACCTCACGGCCCGTCACCCAGCGGACGATGTCGAAGTCGTGGACCGCGCAGTCGCGGAAGATGCCGCCGGAGGCCGCGATGTACGCGGGCGGGGGAGGGGCCGGGTCGAGCGTGGTCGACCGTACGGTGTGCAGCGCGCCGAGTTCGCCGGCGAGCACGGCGGCGCGAGCGGCGACGAACCCGGCGTCGAAGCGCCGGTTGTAGCCGATCTGGATCTCGACGCCGCTGCCTGCGACGGCTTCGAGCACCGCGACGCCCTCGCTCATGGTCCGGGCGACCGGTTTCTCGCAGAAGACCGGGACCCCCGCCGCCACGGCGGCCAGGACGAGCCGAGGGTGCGCGTCGGTCGCGGCGGCGATCACCACGCCGTCCACACCGGACCTCAGCACGGCCTCCGGCGAGTCGGCCACCTCCGCGCCGAACCGCTCGCCGGCGGCCTTCGCCGCGTCCGCGAACGGGTCGGCGACGACAAGGGAATCAACCGCGTCGAGCCCGGAAAGGGTCTCCGCGTGGAACGCGCCGATACGGCCGAGGCCCATGATGCCGATACGCATGATGCAGTGGCTCCCATTTCTGCTGGATCTGTTGTTGCCGGGACATCGGTTGCCGACCGGTGCTCAGTCGAGCCGGCGTTCAGTCGAGTGCCCCGAGGACGTTCTGGTCCCAGTCGATGACCGAACCGGTGACCACACCGCTGCGGTCCGACAGGAGGAGGACCACGAAGTCGGCGATCTCGTCGGGCTGTCCGAGCCTGCCCATCGGCACCCGCCGGGCGGCCTGTTCACGCCAGTCGTCGCCCGCGCCGTGGAACGCGCGCTGCGTGGCGTCCTCGCCCTCCGTCGCGGTCCAGCCGATGTTCAGCCCGTTGATCCGGACCCGGTCCCAGCGGTGCGCGTGCGCGGCATTGCGCGTCAGACCCACCAACCCCGCCTTGGCGGCCACGTACGGCGCGAGGAAGGGCTGTCCGCCGTGCGCCGACGAGGTGATGACGTTGACGATCGTGCCGGGCGCGCCGCGCGCGACCATGTCCGCGACGGCGGCCTGCATGGCGAAGAACGGGCCCTTGAGATTGACCGCGACATGCGCGTCGAACAGCTCGGGTGTCGTGTCGAGGAGGGTGCCCCGCGAGGTGAGCCCGGCCGCGTTGACCAGGCAGTCGATCCGGCCGTGCGCCGCGACCACCCGCGCCACGGCGCCCTTCGCCTCCTCGGCGTCCGCCAGGTCCGCCCGTATGTACATGGCCTTGGCGCCGGCGGCGGCCAGCTCGGCCACCAGGGCCTCGCCGGGTTCCGGGCGGCGCCCGGTGACGGCCACGGCGGCGCCCTCGCGGACGGCGGCGCGGGCGACGGCCGCGCCGATGCCCTGGCTGCCGCCGTTGACCAGGACGACCTTGTCCTCAAGAAGTCCCACCAGTTGTCCCCTCAGAAGTCCCATGGATCCAGGTCCCTTTCAGCGTCTCCGCCGGCTCGTGTCAGCTCGGTTCAGCTCGTACGGCGTTCGGCACCGGCCCGCAGCGCCTCACGCAGCGCATCGGGCGTCCACTCCTCACGCACCGCGCGCCGCACGACATCCGCCTGAGACGGCGGCGCCAGGCCGTCGACCGGGGGATCGAGGTCGAGGTTGGTCGGGAACGGATAGCCCTCGGCGCAGGCCGCGACCACGGTCTCCAGCCACTCCTGGCCCGCGCCTTGGGCCTTGCGCCGGAGGAGTACGGGGAACACGGCGTTCACCACGGCCTCGCGGTCCACCGTCTCCATCGCCCGGCCGAACGCGGAGGAGACCTGGAGCAGATTGGCCATGCGCCGGATGTCGGCGGAGCGATTGCTTCCGGCGGCGTGGAAGAGAGCGGGGTTGAAGAACGCCGCGTCCCCCTTCGCCAGCGGCAGTTGCACGTGGTGGGCCTCGAAGTACGACCGGAACTCCGGGAGCCGCCAGGCCAGATAGCCGGGCTCGTACTTCTGCGAGTGCGGCAGATACAGCGTCGGCCCCGACTCGACCGGCATGTCGCAGTGCGCCACAGCGCCCTGGAGCGTCAGCACCGGCGAGAGGCGGTGGACGTGCGCGGGGTAGGCGGCGGCGACGTCGTTCGGGAGGAAGCCGAGATGGTAGTCGCGGTGCGCCGTCTGCGCGGCACCGCCCGGGTTGACCACATTGATCTGCGAGGTGATCTGGTACGCCGGGCCGAGCCAAGCCGTCGAGACGAGGGCGACGATGTCGTTGGCGTAGTAGTCGGCGAACGCCTCGGGCGCGCGCCGGGCCATCTTCTCCAGCGCGTTCCACACCCGGTCGTTCGTGCCCGGCGCGGCGAAGTGGTCACCGGCGTCCACGCCCGACGCCCGCTGCTCGGCGATCAGCGCGTCGAACGCGTCGCCCGCCCGGTCGACCACACCCGCGTCCCCGTACGCGCGCCGGAACACCACGATGCCGGGACCTTCAGCGAACGCGCGTACCAGCTCGGCACGGACCGCGCGCCGCCCCTCGCCGGTGGCCACGGCCGCCCGCAGCCGTTCGCTGTCGTAGACGAGGACGTTCCGCTCCACGCCGTCGGCGTACGGGAAGTCACCGGGGTCGGTCGTCTGCTCGACCAGCGCGCGGAAGGCGTCCAGATCGCAGTCGTCCTCGGACAGCCAGGCACGGGGGCGTACGGGAGTGAGGGACATCGTCGTCTCTTTCGCTGACGGAGCGGCCGGTGGGATGGTGTCATTCTTGTCAGGACAAACCCTTCGTACAACCAGCAAGAACCCATCAAAAACCCCTCAAGGAGATCCCGTGGGCCACCCTTATCCCCTCCGGGAGATCGCACGTCAGGCGGGCCTCAGCGAGGCCACCGTCGACCGGGTCCTGAACGGCCGGGGCGGGGTGCGTGAGAGCACCGCGCGGGAGGTGCGCCAGGCCATCGAGGACCTGGATCGCCAGCGCACCCAGGTCCGGCTCGTCGGCCGCACCTTCATGGTCGACATCGTGATGCAGGCGCCCGAGCGGTTCTCCACCGCCGTACGGGCCGCCCTGGAGGCCGAACTGCCGTCCCTGCACCCCGCGGTGGTGCGCTCACGGTTCCACTTCCGTGAGACCGGCCCGGTGGACCGGCTGATCGCGACCCTCGACCGGATCGCCCGGCGCGGCTCGCAGGGCGTCATCCTCAAGGCACCCGACGTCCCCGACGTCACGGCGGCCGTCGGCCGGCTGACCGCCGCGGGCGTACCCGTCGTGACACTGGTGACCGATCTGCCCGCCAGTACGCGCCTCGCCTACGTCGGTTTCGACAACCGTGCCGCCGGGGCGACCGCCGCGTACCTGACGGGCCAGTGGCTCGGGGACCGGCCCGGCCATGTGCTCACGAGCCTCAGCAGCGGCTTCTTCCGGGGTGAGGAGGAGCGCGAGATGGGTTTCCGGAGCGCCATGCGGGCCGCGCACCCGGACCGTGCCCTGGTCGAGATCGCCGGGGGCGACGGGCTGGACACCACCCAGTACGACCTTGTCCGGGCGACGCTGGAACGCGACCCGGACATCAGGGCGGTGTATTCGATCGGCGGCGGCAACGACGCCACGCTGCGGGCGTTCGAGGACGCGGGCCGTGCGTGCGCCGTCTTCGTCGCCCATGACCTCGACCACGACAACACCCGGCTGCTGCGCGCCGGCCGGCTGTCCGCCGTGCTCCATCACGATCTGCGGCAGGACATGCGCGAGGCGTGCCGCATCGTCATGCGCGCCCATGGCGCCCTGCCGCCCGCCGGGCCCACCCTGCCGTCCGCGATCCAGGTGGTCACCCCGTACAACATGCCGCCGCAGGCAACAGCCTTGTGACGGTCGGCCGTTGGGGCCGACCGCCCCTTCCCCCTCACGTCGCCGTCGACTCCGGCTCCGGCGTGACCCAGGCGCCCGTCTCGGCCGAGCGGGACATGGCGTCGAGCGCGGCGGCGCTGTGCACGGCGTCGGAGAGCGTGGTCCCGTACGGAGTGCCGTCCGCGATCGAGCGCAGGAAGCGGTACGCCTCGATGACCTTGAGGTCGTCGTAGCCCATGCTGACCGCGGCGCCCGGCTGGAAGGCGGCGTACTCGCCGTGGCCGGGGCCGACGTAGAGGGTGCTGACCGGCTGGTCCTGGTAGGAACCGCCACGGCTGACGCCGAGTTCGTTCATACGGCGGAAGTCCCACAGGACCGCGCCCTTGGTGCCGTGCACCTCGAAGCCGTAGTTGTTCTGCTCGCCGACCGAGACCCGGCACGCCTCCAGGACACCGCGGGCGCCGGAGGTGAAACGCAGCAGACAGGAGACGTAGTCCTCGTTCTCCACCGGGCCCGGCGCGCCGCCCGTGGCCATCGCGTGCCCGGCCGTCGCCCCGCTGGGACGGGCCCGCTCGGGCAGGAAGATCGCGGTGTCGGCGGTCAGCGACGCGATGTCGCCGAGCAGGAAACGGGCCAGGTCCACGCCGTGCGACGCGAGGTCGCCCAGCACCCCGCTGCCGCCGCGCCCACGCTCGTACCGCCAGGTCAGCGCGGAGTCGGGATGGGCCGCGTAGTCGCTGAAGAGGCGGACGCGGACATGCGTCACCGTGCCGATCTCGCCGGACGTGATCAGCTCGCGGGCGGCCTCGACGGCGGGCGCGTTGCGGTAGTTGAAGCCGACCGTGCCCTGTACCCCGGCAGCGGCGACCGCCCCGGCGACCGCGCGGGCGTCCCCGGCGGTGAGGCCGACCGGCTTCTCGATCCAGATGTGCTTGCCGGCCTCGGCCATCGCGACACCGATTTCGCGGTGCAGGAAGTTCGGCGCGGTGATGCTCACCGCCCGGACCCGGGGGTCCGCGGCGACCTCGCGCCAGTCACGGGCGGTACCGGCGAACCCGAACCGCGCGGCGGCCTCGTCGGCCCGGCCCGGCACGTCGTCGGCGACCGTCACCAGCTCGGGACGTACGGCAAGCCCGGGGAAGTGGTGCAGCACGCGGGCGTACGCCTGGGTGTGCACGCGGCCCATCCAGCCGAAGCCGACGACCGCCACACCGATCGGCCCGCGGTCGGACCCCTTGCGCTCGCTGCCCTTGATGCCCTCGATCTCCATGAGCCACCACCTTCTTGGACCGGTCCAAATGAGTCGGCCCACCATGAGTGGCGCGCCGGACGGGTGTCAACACCCTCGACAACCTTTGACGCCGGTGAGTCGACACCTTTGACACCGGCAAAACGTCTCTGCGACAGTGCGAGACACCATGTGGAACGGTCCAAGCGATGACTGAGACGAACGGGCGCACGCAGCCCGACGGCCGGCCGACGATCCGTACGGTCGCCGAGCGCGCCGGTGTGTCCAAATCGCTGGTGTCGCTGGTGCTGCGCGGCTCCGACCAGGTACGGCCCGAGAAGCGCGAGGCCGTGCTCAGGGCCATGGACGAACTCGGCTACCGGCCGAACGCCGCCGCGCGCAGCCTCAGCGAGCAGCGCACCCGCACGGTCGGCGTCATCCTCCACGACCTGCGCAACCCCTGGTTCGTGGACCTGCTCGACGGCCTGAACTCCCTGCTGCACGACAACGGCCTGCACATGCTGCTCGCCGACGCCCGCCTCAACCGCCGCATCGGCCAGGACCTCACCCGCCCCTTCCTCGACCTCCAGGTCGACGGGCTGATCGCCGTCGGCACCCTGCCCGACCCGGCCGCGCTCGGCACGGCCGCCGCCCGGATCCCCGTGGTCGTCGCGGGCACCCGCGAACCCGCGCTGCACGGGGTCGACATCGTCGCGGGCGACGACGAGCACGGCGCGCGCCTGGCCACCGAGCACCTGATCGGACTCGGCCACCGCACCATCGCGCACATCGCGGGCCACGGAGCGGTCGGCGCGCTGCGCCGCGCGAGCTTCGAGGCCACGATGCGCGCCCACGGACTCTCCGACGGCGCGCTCGTGGAGCCCAGCGACATGACCGAGGAGGACGGCTACCGCGCCACCGTCCGGCTGCTCAGCGGAGCCCGCCGCCCCACCGCCGTCTTCGCCGTCAACGACATGGCATCCGTCGGTGTCCTGTCGGCCGCCGACGAACTCGGCCTGCGGGTGCCACGCGACCTGTCGGTGATCGGCTACGACAACACCAGCATCTCCCGGCTGCGGCACCTGTGGCTGACCACCGTCGACAACACGGGCCACGAGGTCGGCAGGCGCGCCGCCCGCTGCCTCCTGGACCGCTTCACCGACCCGGACCGCCCGGCCGAGGTGCGGCTGACGACACCCACCCTGGAAGTCCGCCGCACCACGGCCCCGCCCCCGCGGTAGGAACCAGCCGCCTCGGGGCTGCTACGTCCAGGCCACCCGCCTCGGGCACTACGTCCAGGCCGCGAGATACGCACCGATCCTGTCCCGCATGAACACGGACGACTCCCTGGCCCGCTCCTCCCAGGCGAAGACACACGCCGTGAGCGTGCCGTCGAAGTTGTTCGCCCTCAGCTCGCGGAACAGTTCGTCGAAGTCGACCTCGCCCTGCCCGATGTCCAGATGCTGATGGATACGCGCGGGCGTTCCGGGCGGGTTGAGGATGTAGCGGTTGCCGGACGACGCCGTGTGGTCGAAGGCGTCCGCGAGATGCACATGCGTCAGCAGGTCACCCGCGGACGAGATGATCCCCGGTGCGTCGTCGCCGATGTGGAAGGTGTGCGGGGCGCAGTAGAGGAACGACACCCGGGGGTGGTTGATGCCACGGATCAAGTGCAGCGCGTCGTGGCCGTTCTCGATGAAGTCGTCCGGGTGCGGTTCGAGGACGAGTTGGATGCCTTCCCGGTCGAAGAGAGGCAGCAGTTCGTCCAGCGACTTCCAGAACTGGGCCTCGCTGCGCTCGGCTGCCTCCGGCCGGCCGTTGAACTCCGAGATCATGCTGGTGACGCCGAGGTCTGCGGCGATTTGGATGGAGCGCTTCCAGTACCTCATGGCGGCCTGCCGGTCGTCCTCGTCGGGCCCCGACCAGCGGAACAGCGGCAGCAGAGAGGAGATGCCGACGCCCGCCGAATCCAGCGCCTTGCGGAACCGCCGGACCGTGCCGTCGTCCACGCGCGGGTGCCGGAAGAAGGGGATGAAGTCCTCGCGGGGGGACAGCTCGATCCACTCATAGCCCAACTCGGCCACCGCAGAGGGCAGTTCGAGCAGCGGTACATCGCGGATCATGTAGGGGTCGAGTGCGATTCTCATGGACCGTGTCACATGCCCTCGGTCGGGCGGGGGCCATCGCTGACCGGTGAGCCCCCGCAGTTGGGTGGTCCTGATGCTTCGAGGCCGAGGCGGGCCTCAGTCCTTGGCGGTACGGGTGGTGTCACTGGACGGTGACGGACTTTCCGCCGGCGTCGGCGGAGGCGACGACCGCTTCGAGGACGCGCAGGTTGCGCAGTCCGTCCGCGAGTGAGGGGCAGTGCGGCAGCCGGCTGAGCCCCGCGATCTGTTCGAGGAAGGCGCGTGCCTGCCAGACGAAGAACTCGTGCTGGCCGTGGCCCACGCTCGGGAAGTTCATCGGCAGACCCCCGGCGACGTAGGGGTGGCCGGGGCCGACGAGGACCTGACGGTAGCCGTTGACCGAAGGGGACACCGCGGAGTCGGCGAGGGTGAACTCGCCGGGGCGGGTCAGATCGAAGGCCGCGGCCCCGCCCTCCGCGAACACCTCGAAGCCCAGGGCGTTCGCCAGGCCGAAGGCGACGCGCGAGACGAGAAGGTGCCGACCGTGCCGGAGTCGAAGGTGGCGGTGAAGGTGGCGATGTCCTCGTTCTCGACGGGCCGCCGCTCCGCACCGACCGCCACGTCCGCCGAGTGCCCGACGGCGACGCCCAGCGGGACCGGACGGTCCGGCACCTGGGTCGACAGGACCGCGCCCTGCACACTGCGCACCGGACCGCAGAAGTACTCACCGAGGTCGACCAGATGGCTGCCGATGTCGGACAGGGCGCCGGAACCGGGGCCGCCGAGGTAGCGCCAACTGAGGGGCGCGTCCGGGTGGTGTCCGTAGTCGCACCAGTAGTGGCCGTTGAAGTGCCGTACGCGTCCGAGCGAGCCTTCCCGTACCTGCCGGTGGATGGCGCTGACGGCCGGTGAGCGGCGGAAGGTGAACCCGGTGGCCGCGACCAGGCCGCTGCCCTCCGCCGCCCGCACCATGGCCCGTGCGTCGGCCACGCTCGGCGCCAGCGGCTTCTCGCACAGCACGTGTTTGCCGGCGGCGAGCAGGGCCTCCACGATCTCGCGGTGCAGGGAGTTGGCGACGACCACGCTGACCGCGTCGATGTCGGGGGCGTCGGCGATCGCCCGCCAGTCCGTCTCGGCGCGCGCGTAGCCGTAGCGGCGGGCCGCGTCGACGGCGAACGGTTCGTGGGCGTCGGCGACGGCGACGGCGACCAGGCGTACCTCGGGCAGACCGGCGTCGTAGAGGGTCGACGCCGCCCGGTAGCCGTTGAGATGGGCGCGGCCGGCCATACCGGCTCCGATGACCGCCACTCCGATCGGTCTCGTGCTCATCGCGGATCCTCTCCAGCGCTGGCGGACTTTGTCCGGGCAACAGGTCTTTTTAAAGCGCTTTAAACACTGGTACTATGAGGCGCGTTTCGCGGGTGTGTCAAGGGTGTGGCGCGGTGCGCGAACCGGACGGCCGGACCGCCGGCCGGACAGGAGAACAGGTGGACGAGGCAGGGTCTGTCGCACGGCGCCCCGACGGCGCGGGTGCGGGTGCCGCAGGTCCGAGCGCGGTGGGTGCGAGTGCGGTGGGTGCGAGCGCCCGCCCCCGGCTGGAGGACGTCGCCGCGCGCGTGGGCCTGTCCACGGCCTCGGTGTCGCTCGTCCTGCGCAATGTGCCGGGCCCCAGCGAGCGCACCCGGCAGCGCGTCCTGAAGGCCGCGGCCGAACTCGGCTACCGCGCCGACCGCAACGCCAGCCTGCTGGCCCGCAGGCGCAGCCGGCTGCTCGGCGTCATGGTCGACATCCACAGCTCCTTCCACGCCGAACTGGTCGAGAGCCTGCACGAAGCCGCCGAGCAGAGCGGGTACGACCTGGTCCTCAGCACCCAGACCCGCACCCGCGACGAGCACACCGCCGTCGAAACCCTGCTCGCCTTCCGCTGCGAGGCGCTGATCCTGCTCGGCCCGGCCGCTCCCGCCGCGACCCTCAAGGCCCTCGACCAGAAGCTCCCCGTCGTCGCCGTCGGCCGCCGGATCGCCGACGCGGCCCTGGACGTTGTACGCACCGCCGACGAGGACGGCGTCGGTCAGGCCGTCGACCACCTCGTGGCGCTGGGACACCGGTCGATCGCCCACGTCGACGGCGGCAAGGGCGTCATCGCCACGGACCGGCGCCGCGGCTACCGCAACGCCATGCGCCGCCACGGCCTGGACGCACACATCCGCATCCTCCACGGCGACCGCACCGAAGCGGCCGGTGAACGGGCCGCCCGCCGACTCCTCGACGAAGGCGAACTGCCCACCGCCGTGCTCGCGTACAACGACCGGTGCGCCCTCGGCATCCTGTCCACCCTCGGCGAAGCCGGCGTCCCCGTCCCCGGCCGTGTGTCCCTCGTCGGCTACGACGACGACGCCATGTCCCGGCTGACCTGCTTCAACCTGACCACGGTCAGCCAGAGCGCCGACGACCAGGCCCGGCACGCCGTGACGGCCGCCGTGGAACGCCTCGAACACGGCCGCACGGCCCCCCGCGAAGTGGTTCTCGCACCACGCCTCGTGGTACGCGGCACCACCACCGTCGTCGGCTGACTTTCTTCGCCGGGAGGGTCCGCGGGACCGGTCCCGAACCGCTCAGAGACCCAAGGCTTCCCTCAGGAACGGCGTACGGAAGCGGCCCGTCGGATCGACCCGCTCCGCGAGGGACGCGAACTCGGCCAGCCTCGGATACACCTGGCGCAGCCGCTCCCCGCTCATCGCCGAGACCTTGCCCCAGTGCGGCCGGGCGGCGAAGCCCGACAGCGCGCCGTCGAGCACGGGCAGGATCTCCGCCACCCGGGCGGCATCGCGGTGGAAGGTGAAGTGGAAGGCGACGGAGTCCCGTTCGTGGTTGGGCGCCAGCCATGCCGTCTCACCGGCGACCCGGCGGATCTCCGCCGTGTACAGGACCGGCGCGAGACGGTCCCCGACGGACCGCAGCGCCTCGATCGCCTCGACCGCGCGCCCGGCGGGCAGCAGATACTCGCACTGGATCTCCGCCCCGGCACTCGGCGTGAAGCTCGACCGGAAGTGCGGCAGCCGCTCGTACCACGGCCCCGGCACCCCGCCCTGCTCGGTGACCGCGAGCGGATCGCCCCCGGGAACGGGATGCACCGGACCGTCCGCCGCGCGCGCCCCGAGCCGTTCCAGCGATGCGAGCGGTACGAGTGCGCCGTCCTCGTCGGTACGGCGCTTCGTGCACACCTGGAGCACACCCTCCGGGAGAAACCGGGTGAACATGCTGACGCTGTACGCGGCACCCATGATCGCGTCGAAGTGCTCCTCAGCGGCGTCCCAGGGAAGCCCGACATGCACCCACTGCGCGACCTCGTACCGTGGCTGTACCGCCAGATCGACGGACGTCACGACGCCGAGCGCGCCGAGTGCGACACGGTGGGCATCGAGGCGGCCGGATGCGGTGACCGTCTCGGTCTCGCCGTCGGCCCGTACGATCTCCATCCCCGTCACGGCGGCGGCGAGCGAGGAGTTGCGGACACCGGAACCGTGCGTACCGGTCTGTACGGCGCCGCCCACCGAGATGTGCGGCAGCGACGCGAGGTTGGCCAGCGCGAACCCGGCACCGTCGAGCGCGACAGAGACCTGCGCGTAGGTCAGCCCGGCCGGGACGCGGGCGACGCTCCGGGCGGAATCGATCTCCACGCGCGCGGGCATCGCGTCGAGGCTGATATGCGTACCGCCGGTGTCCGCGACGGCGCTGAAGGAGTGACGCGTGCCGAGCGCCGCGACCTGCGCGTGGGACGTGACCGCGCGGCGCAACGCGTCGAGCGACGCGGGCCGTTCCAGCCCCGACGCCCGGTAGGTGAGATTCCCGCCCCAGTTGGTGAAGGCTCGTGTGCTCGTCATGCGGCCCGCCTCGCAAGTGCTGTGGTCCAGGCACAGAGGATACGTTCGGCGCCTCGCGCGCCGTGACGGCGGTGGCGGTTACGGCAGGGGGCCCGGCGGGGGTTCGAAGGCCGTCGGGAGGGTGCCCGGGGTGATCGGGGTGCGTTGGCCCGAGCCGCCGACCGGGAGGCGGGAGCCGTCCATGGCCGGGTCGACGTAGCGTGCGAACCAGGCGTCCAGGCGGGCGGCGAGATCGACGCGGACGGCGTCAAGGGCGGGATCCGCCACGAGGTTGTGCTCCTCGCCGGGGTCCGCCGTGAGGTCGTACAGCTCGTGCGGGCCGTGCGGGTACCGGTGGACGTACTTGTGGTCGCGGCTGCGGATCATCCGGACCGGTCCGTACTCGTCGTAGACGACGATCCGTTCCCGGTCCGTCCCCTCGGGCGGCTCCGCCCCGGCGAGGATGTCGGCGAACGACCGGCCGGGCAGGCGTGGGTCGTCCGGGACGTCGAGGCCGAGGTGGTCGACGAGTGTGGGCAGCACGTCGTACTGCGACAACAGGGTGTCGCAGTGCGTGCCTTGGGGGATGCGGCCCGGCTGCGACATGAGGCACGGTACGAGGACGGAACTGTCGTACATGTTCTGCGGGAACGTGCCGTTGCCCTTGCCCCAGACGCCGTGGTGTCCCGCGTTGAAGCCGTTGTCGCTCGTGAAGATCACGAGTGTGGACCCGGTCAGGCCGAGCGCGTCGAGCCGGTCGAGGACCCGGCCGACGGCCGCGTCCATCGCGGTCGTGGCGGCGAAGTAGCCGATCAGCGCCGCACGCAAGTCCCCTTCGCCGCCCACCGGCACGCCGTCCTCGTCGAGCGGCTGCCAGGGGTGCGGCGGACCCTGCGGGCAGGTGGTGAACGCGCAGTCCTCGTACAGATCCGTGTACTGCTCGGGGTGCTGGCCCTTCCACGGCTTGTGCGGTGCGGTGAAGTGCACCGACAGATGGAAGGGCTCCGGGCGTTCGGACTCGGCCGTGAGGAAGTCGACGGCGTCGTCGGCGAGGGCGTCCGTGAGATAGCGGGGCTCCTCGGTGCGGGTGGCGTCGCGGTACATCGGGGCGCCGTAGTACGGGCCGCCGCCGCTCTCGTGCGCATACCAGTGGACGAACCCTTTGCGCGGACGGTCGTTGGCCCCGAGGTGCCACTTACCGCTGAGGCCGAGCCGGTAGCCCGCGTCCGCGAACAGATCCGTGAACAGGGTCCGTCCGGCCAGGAAGTCGATGCCGGTCCGGCCCGCGTGATGGTACGAGAGCCAGTCGTGCACGCCGTGCTGGGACGGCAGTTCGCCGGTGAACAGCGAGGCGCGGGCCGGTGAGCAGACCGGCGAGGTGCAGAAGAAGTGACTGAAGCGGATCCCGCGGGCCGCGAGCGCGTCGAGGTGCGGGGTGCGTATCTCGTCGTTGCCGGCACACCCCATCGCCCATGCTCCCTGGTCGTCGGAGAGGATCAACAGGACGTTGGGACGACCGGGATCGCGGCTGGCCATACGGGCTCCAAGGGGTGGCAGGGGTCATATGGGCGGTACGGGCGGTGAGGGCGGGGCGGGCGGGGCGGGTCATACGGGTGGTACAGGTGGCACGTGTAGCCGACCTCTGATGATCCTGCCCCGAGCCGCATCTGGAGCTGTGCATGGGTGTACGAGGTGTCCTGGTGGACGATCGGTGCGCTGCCGCGGCTCAGTGCTCGGTGAATCCCAGCAGGCGGGCCGCGTTCTCCTTGAGGATCAGCGGTCTGACCTCGTCCTTGACGGGCAGTGCGGCGAAGTCCTTGAGCCACCGGTCGGGCGTGAGCAGCGGATAGTCGGTGCCGAACAGCACCTTGTCCTTGAGCAGCGTGTTCGCGTACTGGACGAGCTGCGGCGGGAAGTACTTCGGGGACCAGCCCGACAGATCGATGTGTACCCGAGGTTTGTGCGTGGCGACGGACAGGGCCTCGTCCTGCCAGGGGAAGGACGGATGGGCCAGCACGATCGACAGGTCGGGGAAGTCGGCGGCCACGTCGTCCACGTACAGCGGGTTAGAGTACTTGAGACGGATGCCGCCGCCACCGGGCGCGCCCGCGCCGATGCCGGTCTGGCCGGTGTGGAAGACGGCGATGGCACCGGCCTCCTGGAGCGCCTCGCAGAGGACGTACGCGGCACGGTCGTTCGGGTAGAACGCCTGCACATTGGGGTGGAACTTGAATCCCTTGACCCCGAAGTCCCTTACGAGTCGGTGGACTTCCTTCGCGCCCGCCTTCCCTTTGGCCGGGTCGATCGAGGCGAACGGGATAATCACGTCCGGGTTCTCGGCCGCTGCCTCGGCGATCTCCTCGTTCGGCACGGGTGGTGTCCCGGTCGCGGCCTCCGCGTCCACGGTGAACACCACGCAGGCCATGCGCCGTTCGCGGTAGTGCGCCGCGATCTCCGGGAGCGTGGGCCTGCGGTGGCGGCCGTCCACCTTGAAGTACGTGCTCGACGCCTCCTCCAACTCGGCGGAGAGTGAGCCCCGCCCCCGTGAGGACACCTCGGCATGGGTGTGCATGTCGATCGCGGTGAGCGCACCGACGTCCAGGCCGGTCATGGGATTCCCTCCAGAGTTCGGTCGTACGGGGGTCCTACAGCGCCGGCGCGGGGATGCCGGACCGCGCTGACCTCCAGCGGAGGGCCTGCGCCGTCTCGCCCGTACCGACGGCGGCCTTGCCGGTGAGGTCCATGGTGTGTCTCCTCTGCGACGGAAGGAGGGCGGGGGCTCGCAACGCCGGACGTGCGGCGGGAACCCTCGATCTGCCGCGACGTTATGCACATCCCTTGCGTTGGTCAAGAGAGTGCGCAACATTGATCCGGCTACAGTGCAGCGGTCGAGGGCTGGGGTAGGGGCTGTGACCGGGGGTCGTGAGGGGAGTCATGGGCGACGTGAGGGCGCATCAGGAACAGGCGAGTCAGGAGCAGGCGAGTCAGGAGCAGGCGAGTCAGGAGCAGGCGCGTCAGGAACAGCGGGGGAGCGGTGGGGACGAGGTGGCGCCGCGACCGCAGTCGCTGATGCTCACCTTCCTCGGCAACTTCGTCCTCGGCGGCGATGTCTGTGTGTACTCCGGCAGCGTCATCGAGGTCTTCGGACGTACCGGCATCGGCGAACACGCGACCCGCTCCACCCTGACGCGGATGGTCAACCGCGGTCTGCTCCAGCGCCGCCGCGAAGGCCGCCGTATGTACTTCGGCCTCACCGCACGTGCCTCCGCGATCCTGCGCGACGGCGAGTGCCGGGTCTGGCGGCGGGGCGCCGTCAACGATCACTGGGACGGCACCTGGACCCTGCTCGCCTTCTCCCTGCCCGAGTCCTCGCAGCGCCAGCGCCACGACCTGCGCTCCCAACTCGCCTGGGCCGGCTTCGGACCGCTGATCGGCGGACTCTGGATCGCACCCGGCACTGCCGACACCACGGCGATCACCGGCGACCCCGAACTCGGCCCCTACGTAAGGGTGTTCCGGTCCACCGCCGATCCCGCGACCGACATCGACCGCATGGTCCACGAGACGTGGGACCTGGAGACCACGAGCGCCGGATACGCGGCCTTCCTCGACCGGTGGACACCCTTCGCCGAAGGGCGCCAGGCACCCGGCCCGTACGCGGCACCCGACGCCCTCTCCGTCAAGCTGCGGCTGCTGACCGAATGGCTCCAGATCGTCCGTGCCGACCCCTACCTCCCGGTGCGGCACCTGCCCGCCGACTGGCCCGCCGCCCTGGCCGAAGACGTGTTCCGACGGGCCGACGTCCGGGTCGACGCACCCGCCCGCGCACTCGCCGCCGAACTACTGGAGACCGTGCCGAATCTCTAGTCGCCCGGTGCGCCGCCTGCCCGCTCACCCTTTTCCGTACCAAGGACCGATGGAAGTCTGCCACGCAGCGGCCCGACTAGGTTGAGCGCATGACAAGCCTCGACCACCCCCAACTGTCCGGCCTGGGGCGGAACCTAACAGCCCTTCAGGACGTCCTGATTCGCCTGGCCGCACACAAGGCCGGCCGACACGGGATATCGCTGCGTCGCGGGCGGCTGGAGGACTCAGTTGTCGAGGCTCTGCTGGCCCACGGAGACGACAACACCGCGGTGAGCCTTCACGGAGACCGGATCTCCCCGGCGATGCGCCGCAGGATCGCCGAGCATCCGGATCCGGCGATCCGTGACGCGTACACAAACTCTGTCCGCGACATGGTGGATCGCAAGGTGCGGATCGGCATCGATGACCTGGAGGAAGCCTACGGCCGGCCTCGGGCGGTACTCGTCAGGGCGACGAGTCCGAGCCTGCGCGCCGCGGTCGCGCGAGCCTGGCACGACCGGCCTCCCACCGTGCAAGTGGAACTACTCGCCGACCCGGATCCGCAGGTCCGTGCAGCCGCCACCGAGCACAGGCAACAGGGTGTCCCGCCTGAGTGGAGGGAGCGTTGCCTTGCCGATCCTGCCGTGCGCGTCAACGTGGCACGCTACGTCCCGCTCACGTCGGAGCAGTTTGCGCAGCTCATGCGGAGCGGGGATGAGGAGGTCCATCAGGCTGTCGCCGGGAACCCCCACCTGTCGGCAGAGATGGTTGCCCGGCTACTGGACATCGACGACCCGCTCGTGCGGGTCGCGGCTGCGCAGAGTCGCCATGTGGACGCCGAAGCCCGGGACCGACTGTATGCGCTCGTAGAAGCCGAACGCGCGGACGGAAGCATCGAGGCGAAGGTGGCTCTGAGTTGGAACTTCGCTGAACCGGACTGGCTGCGCGAAGCGCCTCTCGACGAGCGGATGACCTACCTGGACTGCAAGTACACAATATTCCGGCGTGTACTGGCCTCCTGCCACGACCTGCCTGAAGAAGCATGGCGCCGACTGGACAACGACCCGGAACTCGCAGTGCGCCGTGCCGCCGCCCGCCGGCCGGACACACCACCGGAGGTCCTGGAAGGGCTGGTACGCGCAGACGGCGACGTGTTCCACATCCGACCGCTGCTCGTCGACCACCCCAACTTCCCCCGCCACATGCTGCGCACGTTCGTCGACGAACCAAGCCCGAACGTGCGCTACGTCGCCCTGCAAGACCCAGAACTACCTGTGCCAGACCTTCAGCAACTCGCCGCCGCTGCCGAGTCCTTCCTGCGCCGCGGGGTCGCCCGTCACCCCAACATCACGGACGCGTTGCTGGAGCATCTGCTGTCCGACCCGGACCCCCAGGTAGCCGATGATGCCGCTGCCAACTCCGCGCTGCGGCCGACCCAGATGTATCGAATCCTCACTGCTGCTGGCTTGTGACTCCACGAGAGCCTCAGGCACGGGCCCGTGTTCTCCCTGTTCTCTGGGACTGGCTGCTCGACGGTTCCGAGGCGCTGATCCGCCCGTACTCCCTGTGCTCGCCGCCGTACGACCGCGGGACCTGGCGTATCGCGGTGCTGCGGGAACCGGCCGGGCGCGGCGGCTCCGCGCATGTCCACGACCGGCTCGCCGAAGGCGACACCGTGCGCGTGCGTCGCCCCCGCAACCACTTCGCCCTGGCGATGTCGTCGAGGCGGCCGGGGTCCAGGTCCTCATGTCCTGCCGCGAGGGCACCAGCGGCACCTGCGAGCCGGAGGATCTGGCCCGAGAGGTCGACCACGGCGGCTCCCTCCTCACCCTCGCCGAACGGGCCGCGCACGACACCATGATGATCTGCGTGTCCCCGGCCGTCTGCCCGAAATTGGTCCTCGATCTGTGAGACACGTGCGGCGCGCGGCACCTCCGAACGGCCCTCTCCTGTCGCGCCCCGACCGAAACGGCTCTCCAGTAGGAGCAGGGGGCCGTTCCAGCGTGGCGACGCATGACGCCGTCGCGCCGGGTGCGCGCCCCCTCATCACCTCGCCCGGCCCCGGTGGGCCGGGCCCCTGACGAAGGAGAGTTTCATGCCGCGTGGTGCGAGCCCCAAGCGGGAGCGACAGTTCGAGCACATCAAGGAGAGCGCCGAAAGGCGGGGCGCCTCCACGGGACGGGCCAAGGAGATGGCGGCCCGTACCGTCACCAAGGAGCGGGCGCGGGTCGGCGAGTCGAGCGCGGCGAGCCGGACGTCGATGCGGGATCCGAAGGCGGCGCCGCAGCGCGCCGGTCAGCGCTCCCACACCGCCGCCCAGGGGCCCACGAAGGACCAGCTCTACGCCGAGGCGAAGAAGCGGAACGTCGAGGGCAGGTCCACGATGACCAAGCAGCAGCTGGCCAGGGCCCTGGGCCGCTGACCCCACTTCCCGCGGCGGGGCCGAGACATGGGCCGTTCCGGTCCGCTCAGCGCGGCCGTGGGTCGAAGCGCGCGGCGACCGCCTGCTCCAGCGTGAGACCGCTCGCGTCGTCGTCGGGTTCCAGGAACGCATGGATCACGGCGAGCGCGACGGTTCCCATGAGGGAGCGGCGGTTGTCGTGGTCGACGACACCGGCGTCCGGATCACCGATGGCCCGCAGGGTCATCCCGTCGGTGGTCGCCGAGAGCGCGTTGGCGAGGTCGTCGAGAGTCAGACCCGGACGCAGCCGCAGACCGCGCTCCCGCAGGACGGCGGCGTACAGCTCCTTCCACGAGCCGAGATAGTCCTCGTACATCTCGGACACGGCTCGTGTGATCTCCTCGTCCCCCTCGGCCGCGGTCATCAGGGCCAGACCGAGCCGGACGGACGGCATGGCGGCCCCTTCGGCGGTGTGCCGGTAGGCCATGTCGTGCACGGCCCCCACGAAGTCGGGACCGTTCACCAGCTTGCGGATGTTCGCGCCGCGCCCCTCCCGGTACTCGGGCCGGTAGTTCTCGCGCCACACCGCGAAGTTGATCAGGTCGGCGACGAACTCCGACTGCGCGCTCCAGCGGTCCCGCAGCGAGGCGACGCTCCCCTGGCGGGGGAAGGGCCGGGGGTTGCGGGCGACCTCGGCGGCGACGGCGCGCTGCGAGAGAAAGCTGAGCAGAGGACGCTCACCGTGCACTCCGCGCTGCGCACCGGGCCCGAGATGGCGCCCGAGCAGCCGCATTCCGGCGGCCAGATAGGCGGCCGTGACGGGATCGTTCGCGAGTCGCGTACGGAAGGGGCGGGTACGGCGGTTGAGGTGGTGCAGTACGCCGGACAGGTCCCGGTCGTAGGGGTACGGCAGGTCGCGCTTCGGTGACCTGCGGCGCGGGGCCGGCGGCTCGTTCACGGAGGGCATGCGGGCATACTTCCCTGGCCCGCGCCCGTCCGACAGGGGCGCACCCGCGCGGAACCCGCGCCGCGCCGGACGGTACCGCGCGGCTGCGGGGCAGCGGGCCGCCGATACAGCGCGTTACACCTGGGGCCTTCCGACTGGCGAAGGTGTGATCGACGATGCTCAGCACTCATATCGGCGGTGCGGCGTGGGCCCTGGCCTCCGTAGCCGTCAGCAGCGCCCTGATCCGGCTGGCCCTGTGCGCGCTCGCCGTCCACGCGGCCCGCAAGGCGCTCGACCCGACGACGGACGCAAAAACCGCCGACCGCGTCCGCGCCCACCGGCTCGCGGTACTGCGCGCCCTCCTCAACGTCCTGAAGCCACCGTGGCGTTGAGGGATCGTCCTGGTCGGACCAAGCGGGTTCCTGGTTGGACAAAGGCGGGTCCGGGACGGCCGCTACTCCAGCCACATCCCGTCGCGCATGACGACCCGTCCGCGCAGCTCCGGCTCACCCCGCCAGGCGTGCACGGTCTTCGGCACCACGCGCACGTACAGAAAGGGGCCTTCCTCCGTGCGCGGGTCCCACCCGAACTTGGCCGCGAACGCGTCCGCCGGGCCACCGGGCACCTCCTCGTCGGCGAAGCACTCCGCCTCACCCTGGAGGAGTACGACGTCGAAGGTGTCCGGCAGCGCCAGGCGCACGCGCGGCTCCCTGCGGACGTTCCGTGCGGTCGCGGACCCCGCACCCGTGCACATCCACAGCGCTTGTCCGTCCCACAGGAACCAGAGTGGTACCTGATGCGGCCCGTGATCGGGATGCGCTGTCGACACCCAGACATCCCGTTCCCCGGCAAGCCGTTCCAGCGTGTCGTCCCTGCGTTCCCGCACCTGACGACGGACCGTCCCCATGTTCTGCATGAGCGCCGACCCTAGCCAGCGATCTCGTAGCGCACATGGGGCGCGGGACCTACTCCGAGCGACCGATCACCCTCTCCGCCTGTACGTCGGGCGGCCGATCGGCCCGCTCGTCGCCGTCAACCGGTGCGCTCGGCCACGACGATGCGGGGGTGTTGGCCGGCGACACTCACCTCGTACACATCGACGGTTCTCCATCCGGGGGCCTCGATCAGGGCATGCGCCTGATGATGGTTCAGGATCGCCACCACCAGCCCGCCCCGGCGCACCACCCGCCGCCACTGGTCCACGTGGACCGCGAGGTCGCCGATGCCGAGCCGTACGTCCCACGGCGGGTTGGTGACGATCCGGTCCACCGGGGTGTGTGTCGGATCGAGACGTGCGGCGTCGCCGACACACCATGCGACGCGTGTGCCACCGGGTGTGTTCGTCCGGGCCGCATCGATCGCGCGGGGGTCCCGGTCACTTCCCAGGTAGACGGCGTCGGGCGCGATCTGCGCGGCTTCGAGCAGAATCGTCCCGGCCCCGCAGAAGGGGTCGAGCACCCGGTGCCCGGCGTCGATGCGGGCCAGCCGTGCGAGCGCGGCGGCCACCGGTGGGTGCAGGCTCCCCGTCACGGTGGTGTGCCGCCAGTCCCTGCGATGCAGCGGCGCGTCGAACGGCCGTACCGCCACATGCGCCGTGGTGCCGTCGAGGACGACACGCCAATCGAGCCGCTGCCGTGGTGGTGGCGCGCCGTGGCGGCGGGAGTGGTACGCCGTGCCGGTGCGCTCGGCGACGACCGCACCGATGAGGTCCTCGATGTCGAACCGGCTGTACGTGCGTCTGCCGACGAACGACGCACTCACGGCGAACCCTTCGCCGGGGTGATGGCTGAGCGGGACGGTGAGCCGGCGGCGGACGGCTCTGGCCAGGGTCGCCAGGTCGGCCTTGGTCCGGCCGGGATCGGGGAACGTGGCACCGATGAGGAAGAGATCGTCGGCCGGCGGAGGCGGTTCGGTGATGATGCTCGCGGAGGTGGGTGCGACGACGAGTTGACGTTTGGACATGTCGATCACATGGTGACCGGCCGCTGCCAGATGGGCGGCGGCCAGGCGCTCAAGGCCGGTGACGGTGCGCAGCAGTACGCGCGGCTGGGCACCGGTGGTGAGCGCGTGGGTGATCGACTCTGCCGCGCCGGGGCGCGCAGAGGGCATGAAGATGTCTCCCGGTAGCGGTCGGGAGCGGCCAAGTGGCCGGCTCCCGCATCGCCGACGGCGGGGCGGGGCCTCGAACCGACAGGCGGATCGTCAGCCGAGACGGAAGAACGTGAACGTCATGCCGGTGATGCTCTCACGGCGAGGTGCGGGTTGGGTGCCCGCCTTGGTGGCGGCTCAGTGCGGCGGGCCCCGGGCCGGTGGGGAAGGCTGTCTCAGTCGGCCGTCACCGTGATGGCCTGCACCGGGCAGACCCGCGCCGCCTCATGCACCATCGGGTCGCCCCCGCCGTCCTCCTTGCCGGGCAGCAGCTCGCTGAACCCGTCGTCGTCCTGGGTGAAGACACCCGGCACCGTCAGGGCGCACTGTCCCGCGCCGATGCACTTTTCCTTGTCGATCTCGATGTGCACGGTCCCGCCTCTCGTCTCGCTCACCAGGTCACCAGCTCACCGGCAGTTCGAGCATGCCCTGGATCGTGTTGCCCGGCTTGAAGGGGATCTCGTCGGGGGGCGCCGCGAGCCGCAGCCCCGGCAGGCGCCTGAAGAGTGTCCGCAGGGCGATGTCCATCTCGGCACGGGCCAGGTTCTGGCCGAGGCACTGGTGGACGCCGAAGCCGAAGGCGACATGGTGGCGGTTCGGGCGGTGCCAGTCCAGGGCGTCCGGCTCCGGGAACACATCGGTGTCACGGTTGATGACGGACGTGGAGAAGACGACCCCCTCACCGGCCCGGATCGTCGCCCCGTCCACCTCGATGTCCTCGGTGGCCAGCCGCAGCATCCCCTCGGCGATCGACAGGTACCGCAGCAACTCCTCCACGGCGGCGGACATCAGCGAATCCTCGGCACGGAGTTCGGCCAGCTGCTCCGGGTGGCGCAGCAGCGTGAAGGTGCCCAGCGAGATCATGTTCGACGTCGTCTCGTGCCCGGCGATCAGCAGGATCGTGGAGAGCCCGATCAGCTCCTCACGGTCGAGTTCCCCGTCCGTGAGTCGCCGCTGGATCAGCTCGTCGAGCAGCCCGTCGCCCGGATCCCGCTGCTTGCGGTCGATCAGGTCGCCCAGATAGGCGTCCAGCCGGTCCCGGGCCTTCTCCACGTCGGCCAGATCGGGGCCGCGCAGCAGCAACCGTGCCTGCTCCTCGAAGAAGGCGTGGTCGGCGTACGGCACGCCGAGCAGCGCGGAGATCACCATGGACGGTACGGGCAGCGCGAACGCGCTCACGAGGTCGGCCGGCGGCCCCTGCGTCTCCATGGCGTCGAGCAGCCGGTCCACGATCTCCTGGATACGTGAACGCAGCGCCTCGATCCGTTTGACGGTGAAGCTCGGGATGAGCATGCGCCGCTGCGTGTTGTGTACGGGGTCGTCGACGCCGAGCAGTGCGGGACGGCGGTTGCTCAGGGCGGCGAAACGCGGGTTCGGCATCGGGAAGCCGTCGCGTTCACGATCACTGGACAGCCGGGGGTCGGCCAGCAGCTCACGCGCGGCGGTGAGCCCGGTCACGACCCACACTTCCCGGCCGTCATAGAGAGACACCCTGGTCAGGGGCCGGTTCGCACGCAGCGGCCCATAGCCGTCGGGCGGCTGGTAAGGGCACGTACGGTCCTGGGGGAACGTCACGGGTTCTGTCATCGAGCACCTCGCGGATGAGGAGGTCGGCACACCGACCGATTTAGGTGCCTCGGGCACCTAAAGGGTCACGCCGAGCCGGGCCAGATCGGTCAAACGGGGCATCTGGCCGATATGTACCGCTATTAATCTCTTACCCCTATAGTGCTCCTCGCCAACAGAGTGCACCCGGACGCCGGACCTGCGCGGCGGGGGTGGTGCCGGGGGGTGGCGGCGCCGGGGGGTGGCGCCGCATCGACCTGAGATGCGGATCAGGTCAGCTTGACCTCTCCACCTGCCGCAGCCGAAGGCCCGCCGCGACACGGATCCGGCGCGTTCGCCCGCGCTCGGCGAGTAGTTCCAGCGCATCGGGCGCGGTCGGGATCGCGGTACTCGGGACCATGCGCTGGCACCAGTCGGTGGCCCCGAGCAGATCCTCGACGGCCCACGGCTCGCCCAGGGTGATCGCTCGGAGCAGACTCCATTCGCCGAGCCGCCGAGCGGGGAAGTGCCGCTCGGCGATCACGTCGGCAAGGGTCCGCGCCCAGGTGGTGAACCGAGGGTCGGTCAACATCTCAGCGGCCCGTCGGTCCAGGTGCCGGCCCACGGCGCTCTCCGCCATGTTGGCGTCCGGGTCACGCAGCACGGCGGCCACCAGATCGGCTTCGTCCGCCTCCGCCACGGTCTCCAGGGCGCTCAGCCAACGGGCGAATCGCAGATGCTCGGCGGGCTCTTCGTCGTGGTGGGGCCCGGTCATGTCGCCGTCCTTCTCTTCCGCACGACTTCTTCCGCACGACTTCTTCCGTACGACCTCTTCGGTACGGCCGGCCTGCCGCCGCGTCCACGCGATCATCCCGCGGCACCCGCCCGGATCGCCACAGGCCCGATCCAGATCGCCATCGGTCAGATGACGTAGCCGCAGCCACCCCCGTACGAACTACGTCATTTGCCTCAATCGGCGGCCGGGGCCGTCCTCCTAGCGTTCAGCACGTCCCCCCCATCGAGCCCCGGGCCGGGCGTCCGGGCGAAGGAGGCAGTGTCGTGAGTGAAGTGAAGAACATCGTCCTGGTCCACGGTGGTTTCGTCGACGGCTCCGGCTGGCAGGGCGTCTACGACCACCTGACGGCCGACGGCTACCGGGTCACCGCCGTGCAGAACCCCACCCTGTCACTGGCCGGCGATGTCGCCGCGACCCAGCAGATCCTCGACGGACTCGACGGCCCCGCCGTACTGGTCGGCCACTCCTACGGCGGCGTGGTCATCACCGAGGCGGGCAACCACCCGAACGTCGCCGGGCTCGCCTACATCGCGGCGTTCGCGCCCGACAAGGGCGAGTCCGTCAGCACCCTGATCGCCGACCCGCCGCCCGGCGCGCCGGTCCCGCCGATCCTGCCGCCCAAGGACGGGTTCCTGTTCCTGGACCGGGACAAGTTCGCCGCGTCGTTCGCCGCCGACGTACCCGCCGCGCTGGCGGCCTTCATGGCCGACTCGCAGGTGCCGTGGGGCGTGGACGCGCTCGGCGGGGCGGTGTCGGAACCCGCCTGGCGGACCAAGCCGTCGTGGTACCTGGTCGCCACCGACGACCACATGATCCCGCCGCCCGCCCAGCGCGTGATGTCCGTACGGGCGGGGTCGACCGTCACGGAGACCCCGGGCAGCCACGCCGTCTACGTGTCCAACCCCGCGGCCGTGGCGGCCGTCATCAACCAGGCGGCCCACTCGCTCTCCGCCCGCTAGCGGAACCGGTACCTCCCGAGCCGCCGCTGCCGCTTGCCGCCGTCCCGTCCCGCCCCGTGCCGCTTCGTCCCGGCGGGCGGGACTCCACTCCCCGCCCACTCTCCCCAGGAGTTCGCCATGCAGGTCCGCCGTACAGTCACCCGCCGCCGGGCTCTCGTCAGCGGAGTCGCCGCCGCCGCGACGGCCGCGCTGCTCGCCCCGACCGGGTCCACCGCCTCGGCCGCCGACCACACCGGGGACCGGTCGAAGAAGCCCAAACCGACCGTCGTTCTCGTGCACGGCGGATTCGCCGACGCCTCCGGCTGGAACGGCGTCGTCAAGCGGCTCCAGCACGACGGCTACGAGACCATCGCCCCCGCCAACCCGCTCCGCGGCATCCCCACCGACGCCACGTACATCGCGAGCGTCCTCAGATCGATCGAGGGCCCGATCGTCCTGGTCGGCCACTCCTACGGCGGCGCCGTCATCACCAACGCCGCCGCGGGCAACCCCAACGTCAAGGCACTCGTCTACGTAGCGGCGTTCGCACCCGACAAGGGCGAGCAACTCGGCCCTCTGCTCAACAAGTTCCCCGGCAGCCTGATAGGCGAGTCCGTGCAGGAGGTGCCCTACCCCAACCCGGACGGCACCACCGGCATCGACCTCTATCTGCGGGCCGACAAGTTCCGGGCCGCGTTCGCGGCCGACCTGCCCGTCTCCACCACCCGGGTCATGCAGGCGACGCAGCGGCCCTTCGCCGCGTCGTCACTCAGCGACGTCACCCAGGACGCGGCTTGGCGCACCATCCCCTCCTGGGCGGTCGTCGCAGGCAACGACAAGGCCATCCCGCCCGCCTTGGAGCGCTGGTTCTACCAGCGCGCCGGTTCCCACGTGATCGAGATCAAGGGCGCCTCGCACGTCCCCATGATGAGCCACCCGAACACGACCGCCCAGCAGATCGAGGCCGCCGCCAAGGCCACGAGCTGACCGGCACCACCGCACGGAGCAGACCGTTGAGCGCGGACCGTTCCCGCGCTCAACGGCTCTCCGCACCCCACTCGTCGGCCGGTGCCGCACCCCGCCCGTCGGCCGGTGGCGCGAGTACCGTGTGGGCCGTGACACCTGACGACGGGGCTGACGGCCCGAGACGGAAGCCGCACGACAGCCTCTCGCCGGCACCGGGTGGCATGTTGGTCGGCCGGGAGCACGAGCTGAAGGTCGTCGAGGAGTTCCTGCGGCGTGCGGCGGCCGACGGGGACGCTCTGGTGCTCCAGGGGGAAGCCGGCGTCGGGAAGACAGCCCTGCTCGACGCCGCCGAAGAGGCAGCCGAAGCCGACGGGGTGCCCGTCATCCGCACGGTCGGCGTCGAGGGCGAAACGGATCTGGCGTACGCCGGTCTGCGTCGCCTGCTGACACCGCTACTCGCGCACCTCGACGGGTTGAGCCGGCCACAACAGCGCACGCTGGCCACGGCGCTCGGGCTCGACAAGGGGCCGCCGCCCGACCGGCTGGCCGTGGCGAACACGGTGCTTTCGCTGCTCGGACTGGCCGGAGGAAACGGTTCGCTCCTGGTGATCGTGGACGACCTGCCGTGGCTGGACCGCATGAGCGCGGCGGTACTCGCGTTCGTCGCACGGCGCCTCGCCGGCACCCGCATCGGCTTTCTCGGCGCCTTCCGCACCGGTGAGTCGAGCTTCTTCGACGGCGGTGGGCTGGCGGCGATCGAGGTGATGCCACTCGGCCGGACCGCCGCCGCAGGGCTGGTCGACCGGCGCTACCCGGCCCTCGCGCCCCGCGTGCGCCAACAGGTCCTCGACGAGGCCGCAGGCAATCCGCTGGCGCTCCTCGAACTCCCCGCGCGAGCCGCCGACGGGCGTCATGAACAGCCGGAACACACGGCTCCAGCACTCCCGTTGAGCCAGCGCCTTGAGCATCTGTTCGCCGCCCGGGTCGATCCCCTTCCGCCCGCGACCCGGCGCGCCCTCCTGCTCGCCGCACTCGACGCCACCGGCGACCTCGGCATCCTCGTCGCGGCCTTCGGCGCGCCCGCCATCGACGACCTCGCACCGGCCGAGCGCGCCCAGTTGATACGGGTCGACGGTGAGCGCCGTCTCCTCGCGTTCCGACACCCGCTGATGCGGTCCGCGGTCATCGCGATGTCCACGCCTCAGCAGCGGCGCGACCTCCATGCGGCCATCGCCGCGCAGATGACGGACGAGCCGGACCGCCGCGCCTGGCATCTGGCCGAGGCGGCCGACGCCCCGGACGAGTCCATCGCGGTACTCCTGGAGCGGACGGCGGACCGGATCCTCCGCAGGGGCGACGTGGTCGGCGCGCTCACCGCCCTCCTGCGCGCCGCCGACCTCACCCCCGACGGCCGGGACCGCAGCCGCAGGCTGGCACGCGCCGCGTACGTCGGAGCGGAGGTCACGGGAGACATCGGCAGCGTGCCGCGGCTGCTGGCCGACGCGCATCACATCGACCCGGACGGCCCCGCCGCGCTGGCCGCAGCGGTCGCGACATCCGCGTATCTGCTGAACCACGAGGGCGATGTCAACGGCGCGTACCGCATGCTCTTCGGCGCCATCGCGGTGCGCGAGGAGCTGGACGGCGAGGACGACGGACTGATCGAAGCCCTGTGGTTCCTCATCGCGATCTGTGTGTTCGGCCGGCCGGAACTGTGGCAGCCCATGGAGGGCCTGACCGGACGGTTCAGACCGGCGCCACCGCGCTATCTGACCGTACTCGCCAAGGCGTTCGGCGACCCCGCGCATCAGGCCCTGCCGGTACTCGGCGAACTCGACGGCCTGATCGGCGGGCTGAGCCGGGAACCCGATCCGGCGTATGTGACGCGCGTCGCCCTCGCCGGCGCCTACATCGACCGGCAGCGCGCGTGCCGGGGCCCCGTGCAGGCGGTCGTCGACCACGGCAGGGAGGGCGGCGCCGTCACCTCCCAGATCCAGACCGAGGTCATCCTGGCCAACGACGACTTCTTCGCCGGCCAGTGGGACGAGTCGCTGGAGCTGTGCGACGAAGGGATACGCCTGTGCGAACGGCACGGCTATCCGCTGCTGAGATGGCTGTACGTCCATCAGGACGCCGTGATCGCGGCAGCACGCGGACAGACCGAACGCGCGCGGGCCGCGGCCGACGCGATGACCCGCTGGGCGGCCCCGCGCGGAGTCGGCCTTCTCCTCGCCTACGGGCACGGCATCGAAGCCCTCGTCTCGCTCGGACGCGGGAAGTACCAGGAGGCATTCGTCCACGCGTCCTCGATCACACCGGCCGGGGAGCTGCGGCCCTACACCCCGTACGCCCTGTGGACCGCCCTGGATCTGGTCGAGGCGGCGGTACGCTCCGGCCTGCGCACCGAGGCCGCCCGGCACGTCGCCGCACTGAGGGACCTGGACATCCCCGCGCTCTCCCCGCGCCTGGCCCTCGTCACTGCGGGAGCCGCCGGCATGGTGTCTCCCGACGGGCGGTTCGCGGACCACTTCGAAGCGGCGCTCGCCGTCGCCGGAGCGGAACGGTGGCCCTTCGACCGGGCCCGGATCCAGTTGTCGTACGGGCAACGCCTCCGCCAGAGCCGGGCCCTGGCCGACGCGCGCAGACATCTCAGCGACGCCTTCGACACCTTCCAGCGGCTCGACGCCGCACCGTGGTCCGCCTTCGCCGGCAAGGAACTGCGGGCGGCCGGGGGAGTACGGGGAAAGCTCCAGGCAGGTGGCATCGCCTCACTGACGCCACAACAGCGGGAGACAGCGATGCTGGCGGCGGCGGGCCTGACGAACAAACAGATCGCCGAGCGCCTCTTCCTCTCGCCGCGCACCGTCAGCACGCACCTCTACCAGATCTACCCCAAGCTCGGCGTGACCACGAGGGCCGGACTACGTGACGCCCTCAACGACGAAGAGCGCCGCACGGAGGACTGAAGCGACGATCCACGTCATTTGACTCAATCGGCGGGGCCGCGGACGGACCTAGCGTGGCGGCAGTACTCGTGAGGAGGACGCGTATGTGCAGCCGGGGTTTGCGAGGCGCGCCATGACGACCGGCGTCGTCCCACCGGCCGAACCGCGGCGGACGCTCTACGGCCGCGATCGTGACCTCGCCGTCGTCGGCGCCTTCATCGACAGTGCCGCCACCCGAGGCGGCGGGGCCCTGCTGATCACCGGGGACGCGGGTGTCGGCAAGAGCGCGCTGCTGCGTGCCGCGGCGGAGCGGGCCGGCGGCGGAGGCGTCCGGGTACTGCGGGCGGCCGGTGCGGAGTTCGAGGGCGACCTGCGCTTCGCCGGGCTGCACCAGATACTGCATCCGCTCCTCGACGGGCTGGCCGACCTGCCCGACCACCACAGGAAAGCACTCACGGTCGCCCTCGGTTTCGCATCGGGACAGACCCCTCCGCAACCCTCCGTCACTGACGCCACCATGGCCCTGCTCCGCCGCGCCTCGCAGGCCCGCCCCCTCCTGCTCGCGATCGACGATCTGCCGTGGCTGGATCAGGGGAGCGCCCTGGTCCTGCGCTCACTCGATCTCGCGGAGACCCGGATCGGGCTGCTCGCCGTCACGCGCGACGATCACCGTGCGCCGCGCGGATCCGGTGACCCGCGCGTCCATGAACTCGCCCCGCTGGACGACGAGTCGGCGGGGCAGTTGCTGACGGACCGGTTCCCCGCCCTCTGTCCCTCGGTACGCCGGCGCCTCCTCGCCGAGGCGCTGGGCAACCCGCTGACTCTCCAGGAACTGCCGGCCGCACTCGACGCCGCCCAACGGTCGGGATCCGTGCCCCTGCCTCACGTACTGCCGCTCAGCAGGCGCCTTCAGGCGATCTTCACCTCCCGCGTGGCCGACCTCCCACCGGCCGGGCAGCATCTGTTGCTGTTGGCGGTGCTGGACGGCACGGGCGAGCTGTCCGCCCTCCGGTCGCTGCTGCCGGACCAGGTGCTGGCGGAGGCATTGCAGCGCGCACAAGGAACCGGACTGATCGACCTGGACCGCACGAAGACCCGCCTGACGTTCCGCCATCCGCTCATCCGCTCCGCCGTGATGGAACTGTCCACCGCCGGTGAGCAGCGCAGAGCCCATGAAGCGCTGGCGCGGCGGCCCGACGTGGGCGAGGAGCGCCGCACCTGGCACCTCGCGCACGCGGCGGTCGAGCCGGACGAGCGTGTCGCCGGGCTGCTGGAGCAACTGGCCCGCCGGTCGCGTGGACGGGGCGACATCGCGGGTGCGGTCGCCGCCCTCACGCGAGCAGCCGCTCTCAGCCCGGACCGACGTGACCGGAGCCGCAGGGCCGCCGCAGCCGCCTACTTCGGCACGGACGCGACCGGGAACCTGCTCGACGTACCGCGCCTCCTGGAAGCCGCATGGACGACCCACGACGCCGACGCGACCCCGCTGACGACGGCGCTCGCGGTCGCCCACCACCTCCTGTTCAGCGGCAACGGGGACATCGACTCCGCGTACGGTCTGCTGATCAAGGCCGTGGACACCGGGCTGAGTCAGGCGGATACTCCGAGCGACACCATCGAAGAGGGCCTGTACACGCTGCTCTGGATCACCTACTTCGGCGCCCGAGCCGACCTCCGGGAACCCCTCGAACGAGCCGTCACACGCCTGACCCCCCGCGTCCCGGAACCGCTGGCGCTTTTGATGAGCTGCCTCGGCGATCCGGTCCACACCGCGCTCCCCGATCTGCGCCGCCTCGATGACGCGGTCGGCGGACTCGCCGCGGCCGATCCCGTCGAGGTGATCCGGACCGCCATGGCGGGCCAGTACGTCGGCCGCCTGAAGAACTGCCGTCCGGCGCTGCGGAGGCTGTTGCGGGAGGGCCGCGAAAGTGAACACGTCACCCTCACGATCCACGCGGCGAATCTGCTGAGCCGGCACTGCTACGAGACCGGGGAGTGGGACGAGCACGCCCGCCTCAGTGAGGAGGGCCTGCGGCTCAGCCGGCGGCACGGCTACCACCTTCTCGCCCAGACGTTCCTCCACCACCAGGCGCTGCTGGCGGCAACACGCGGAGACTTCGGCCGGGCGGAGGCCCTGGCCGACGAGATCACGCGCTTCGCGGCGCCCCGGCGCATCCAACTCCTCCACACCCTGGCCGCCGAGATCAGAACAAGAGCGGCTCTCGGCCGCGGCGACTACGAGGCGGCATTCCTCCAGGCGACCTCGGTCAGCCCCGCCGGCGTCCTCCCGCACTTCCAGGCACCGGCCCTGTGGCTGATCCCGGACCTGGTGGAATCGGCCGTACTCTCCGGTCGGCAAGCGGAAGCCGAGGCGCACATCGCGGCACTGCACCGCGCCCAGGTGCCCGCTCTGTCGGGCAGGCTGGCGCTCCTGACGCACGGCGCGGCAGCCATGACGGCGGCCGACGACCGGTCCGTGGCGGAGTTCGATCACGCACTGTCCCTGCCCGACGCCGACGCCTGGCCGTTCGACCTCGCCCGCATCCAGCTCTTCCACGGCGAACGCCTCCGCCGGGCCAAAGCCACCCAGGCAGCGCGCGAACAGCTCAACTCCGCCCACGCGACCTTCACACGGCTCGGGGCATCGCCCTGGGCGGAACGCGCGCGGAGCGAACTACGGGCATCGGGCCTCGCGGCCGTCCAGGCGGGCGCCTCGCCGGACGCCCGCCTGTCACCTCAGCAGTACGAGATCGCGCGTCTCGCCGCGGCAGGCATGACGAACAAACAGATAGGCCAACGCCTGCACCTCTCCCCACGCACCGTGGGAAGCCACCTCTACCAGGTCTTCCCGAAGCTGGGCATCACCTCAAGAGCAGCACTCCGAGACGCCCTGCGAAAGACCGGCTGACGTCGCTGTTGGTGCCTTCGCCCGCCGGTTACAGCGGTTCGAAGTAGGGCGGGTCGACGGTGTCGGCGACCGTGAAGTCCTCGAAGCCGACATCGGTGAGTACCCGGTGGACGAATTCGCACATCGTCATCGGGTACGTCTGCCGGCCCGGCTCGTCGTGCGACCTCGCCGCGACGTGCCAGGTGTCGGGGTCGCCCCCGTCGACCAGCCAGCAGAACTCGTCCGCCTGCACGGACCCGCCCCAGGGGAGCAGGCCCGTGCCACCTGGGCTGAACAGCCCGTGGGGAGCGTAGGCGTCCCGGGCGTACGGAATGGTCTCCGCCGCAGTGCGCATCGAGCGCAGCCAGCCCGCGATGCTCGCCGTGTCGCTCTCCACGGGAGGATAGAGATCCAGATAGCCACTGAACTCTCCCTCGCCGAAGCGAGCGAACAACTCCTTGTAGTCGGCGGGCAGCGGGGTGCCGATCACCGCCTCGGCAGCAGCCCAGTCGACCTCTCCCGGCGCCCTCTCGGGCGGAGCCACGCTCTCCACGATGCGCGTTACCCAGGACATCCCTGCCTCCTTTCTCTTGTCGCTCTCTTGCTACTTCTTACCGAGCGTGCCCGGTGCTACGGAACGTTCTCCCAGCTGGTTGCCGAGAGGATGTCCCCGGTCGAGTCCCTTGCGAGCAGCCCTGCGGCTGGTGCTTCCAGCTCGTGTTGTCCCGATCGAGCGGAAACTCCGTCCCCGTACCGACGCAACCCGAGCGTTGAATCTCATGAGGGGGTAGTGCATGGGGCGATGAAACCGGAGAATTCACTTTGTCCCGGATGGATTCCGGCGGGCAGAAGGCGGAACTGGGCGCTTCCGAGCCGGCGGGACACCGGCCGTGGACATCCCACTCGGCCAAGGCCCGATCGTCGGCATTGTCCCCGGCGAACAGGGCGGCGACGCCCGCTGTGCATGGGCGGCACGTCCAAAGCGCAACCGCCACCGGCGCGTTCGGCCGTGCCACCTGCTCCGGCGTCCTGCCGCCTCCGGACGTGACACAGGGCTGACGCTCCCCGCCGCCGTCAGGGGTGAACCGGCTCCCTACTTGCCCTGCCGGTTGAACCGGTGGACGCCCGCCGTCGCCGTGTACACCTTGTACGGGCGTTCCCCCGCCGTGTCGTCACGGATGAAGGTGGCGTCCGGGGGAGCGGTGACCGGGCTGCCCTGGGTGGGGACCCAGATTTCGGCCCGTGTGTTGGGCGGGATCTCGACCCGCAGATCGATCCGGCCGTCCGCGCGGCGGCGCCACTCCGACGCGACCGTGCCGCGGACCGTGTCGATGGAGGCGGCGACATGGTCCAGGGGCGCCGGGGCGAGATCCGTGTCGGTGACCGACGCGGGGATCCGGCTGTTCACGGCGGCGGACGGAATGAACGGTCGGACACGGACGGTCTCGTACGCGATCGACGTCGGCATGATGCCCGCGAGGCCCTGGTAGAACCAGGTCGCGACCAGGCTGCGGTAGTGGTGGTTCAGCGAGCCGCCGTTCCAGTTCTCCCACAGCGACGTGGCGCCCTGTGCGATCTGGTGGACGTACCCGGGCGCGCCGGTCTGTGTGACGGCCTTCAGCGCGATGTCGGTGTAGCCGTACGCGTCGAGGATGTGGAACTCGTAACGGGAGCCGTACATGTCGCTCTGGAGGTGGTGGCCCGCGGCGACGATGCGGTCGGCGAGGAGCTTGGCGAGGGCCCGCTCGTTCTCCGCGCGGGTCCGGCTCCCCGCGAGATGGCAGGGGTCGTCGGCGGGCAGGTCGGAGCCGGGGACCAGACCGTAGGCGATGGCCATGGCGTTCTCGCTGGAGATGCTGCCCTGGGTGAAGTACCCGAGGGCCGCGTCCCAGTAGTGGGCGATGAAGGCGCGCCGGAGTGTCGCCGCGAGCTTCCGGTAGTGCGCCACCTTGGCTGTCCGGCCGAGGAGTTCACGGACATCGACCATGTAGTCGCAGAAGCGGATGTAGAACGCGAGGCTGATCACGGAGTTGTCGCCGCCGCTCTCCGCGCCCGAGTAGGCGCCGAGCGCCGCACGGAACCGGTAGCCGTTGGCCTCCGTGAACAGCACCTCGTAACTCTTCAGGAGCGCGTCCTGATGGTCGTACAGCTCGGCGAACAGGGTGTCGTTGCCGTAGTACGTGTACAGCTCCCACGGGATGACGAAGTACGCGGAGTCCCAGGCCGGTACGGCCTTCCAGGGGCACACCGTGGTACTCGGGCCGCGGCGCCTGGCAGCTGCCGGGTGCGATGAGCCGGGTCGCCGCCTGCCAGTCCCCGCCCGCGCGGTAGCCCCGGTCACGCCACGACCCCAGGGCGAGCGCGCGCCGGGCGTCGTACTTCTCACCGGAGTAGACCGAGTCGAACGTCGTCGGCCCGTCGGTGGTCCGCCAGCTCTCGTCGGTGACCAGTGTCGTGGTGGAGCCGTCGGAGTAGGTGACCGACAGCTTGGCGCGCAGACGGGGTGCACCCGAGTACGGCGCCAGGTTCCAGTACCACTCCTGAGGTGTCGTGACGCCGTACCAGCCCCGGCCCAGCTCGGCGGCAAGCACGTTCTCCGCTCCGTCGTCCAGCAGCCCGGTGACGTCGAAGGTGTCGTACAGGACGGCCCGGTCGTAGACGCTCTGGTCCGTCAGCAGCCGCGGCACATTCGTCCCGTCCTTTCGGGCCGGCCGGCCGTCGACGGTGAGCGGGGAGCCGTTGACGGTGAAGGTGACGCTGCCCGCCGCGCTCAGATACAGGCGGGCGCGGGCGATCCTGCCGCGCCGCAGCACCGCCGACCTGCGCAGGAGCGGTGCCGGGTTGGCGATCGGCAGCATGGCGTTCTTGCCGACGAAGGTCAGCCCGCCGACGGTCCCGATGCCGCTCTCGAACGGGTTGGCCCCTTCCGTGAGGTCCGCCGTGAAGTCCGGCGCCCCGGTCCCGGTCACCTTCACGCTCCGTACGACGGCCGAACTGCCGCCGCCGAACCCGACGCTGCCGTGCCGCCGGATCTGATCGCCTTCCAGGGTGCGGGAGTCCACGCGCACGCCGTTGACGGTCGTGGTGACCGTGGTGCCCTCGGCGGCGACCGTCACCGTGTGGTCCCGGTCGGCCCAAGTGGCGGCGGTGAGACCGGTGTTCTCGGGGACCGGGACCGTGGCGACGGGTACCGAACGTACTCCGGTCGCCGTCGGATTGGTCTCGCTCTGCGGGTCGAAGTGGTTCACTCCCCAGTCCGGGGCCGAAGTGCCGTCGTCGACCCAGGTGTTCCCGGCGTAATGGGTCGTCCGCATCACCAGTTCCATCCGGTCGCCGTTCAGCCGGAGGGTCCAGACAAGGGCCTCGCCCCAGGTCTTGCCGATGGGCTCGGCACGCAGCAGCAGGGCAAGGCCGGTGGCGGGCGCGGGACCGCCGCGGAAGACGACCGTCGTCCGCAGGTCCCGCCAGTCGTGGTCCTGCGGATGCCGTCCGCCGATCCACCGGGCGCCCGACCAGTCGGACTCACCCCGCAGCAACCCCGTCTCCCACCGCGCCGGTTCACTCCACCGGGAGACACGGCCCCGCTCGTCCCAGGAGCGCACCCGCCAGTGGTAGGGCCGCGCCGAGGACAGGGACCTGCCGCCGTACGGAACACCGTGGCTGGTGGAGCCGGTCACCTTGCCCGTGCTCCACAGGTCCGCCGTGCCCGGTGCGGTACCGACCTGGATCTCGTACGCGGTCTGGTGGGCGACGGCCGGGATCCAGCTGAAGACGGCGCGGGTCTCGGTACCGATGGGCTGCGTCACGGAGTTGACCTGGAGCCCGGTCACCCGGCCGTCGGACGCACCGACACAACCGACCCCACCGGCCGAAGCGGTCGTGGCGTCGGCGGCGGGCATGCCGACGAGCGGCAGTGCGAGCCCCGCGGTCCCGGCACCGATGATGCCGATCATCTGTCTCCGGTTGAAAGCGCTGTCGCCGGGTCCGGGCATGCCGAATCTCGCTCTCTGATCGGTGGGTGCGGGGCTCCGAAAGGGAGTTGAGACGTTTCAAGTCGTGGCGCACGCTAGCCGCGCGGTCCGTGTGGCGCAATAGTTCCGACGAGAAGTGCGCTTGTATGGAGGGGCCGGTGGCGGGAACCCCTCCCGCGGTACACGACGGTTGAACGATTCAATCGGGGCGCGCGAAAACGGCCGCCGGTCGGGGCGCGCGAAAACGGCCCGGCGGTCGGGCCGGGCCGTTTCGGTGAGAGCGATGCGGGGCGGGCGGGGGAGAGTCGCCCCCGGGAACGGACCGTCCGTCAGGCCGCCGCGGCCGTGGTGCGGTCGGTGAGGCGGTCGATGACCTCCGTGAGGCCGGAGACGACCTCGGCGTCGTCGCCGGGGTGGGTCTCGGCGAACCGGGTGAGGGAGCCGGGGAAGGACAGCTTGACGTCGTCCAGGACCGTGCCGCCGGCGATGCCGACGGCCTTGCGCGCCTCATCCTGCGCCCACACACCGCCGTACTGGCCGAACGCGGTGCCGACCACGGCGACGGGCTTGCCCGAGATGGCGCCCGCGCCGTGCGGACGCGACAGCCAGTCGATGGCGTTCTTCAGGACGGCCGGGATGGTGCCGTTGTACTCGGGCGAGAAGAGCAGGAAGGCATCGGCCTGCCCCGCGACCTCGCGCAGCCGCGCGGCCCCGGCGGGGACGCCCGACTCGACGTCGATGTCCTCGTTGTAGAACGGCACGTCGGCAAGGCCTTCGTACACCTCGATGTCGACGCCCGAGGGGGCGAGCTTCGCGGCGGTCTCGGCGAGCTGGCGGTTGTGGGACCCGGCGCGGAGGCTGCCGACGAGCGCGAGGATGCGTACAGACATGGGTGGATCTCCTGGGGGGAGTGATCATGAATATATCCGGACCGGGGTCCGGTTCAATGTTGTACCACCTATCCGGACCAGGGTCCACTTCGCCTCGTGGCCCGTATGATGGCGCCATGACCGGCTCCGACCCGCTCCTCATCGCCCCGTACGGCGCTCCCGACGGGACGAACGACCTCACACCGACCTGCGACGGAGGGTCTCCCGCGCTGCGGGCCGACGCCGCGCGCAACCGTGTCCGCCTCCTCGAAGCCGCGTCGCGCCTGGTGGCAGAGTCCGGGGCGGCGAATCTGACCATGGAAGCCGTCGCCACCGCCGCCCAGGTCGGCAAGGGAACCGTCTTCCGGCGGTTCGGCGACCGCACCGGTCTGATCCTGGCTCTCCTCGACCACAACGAGCAGCGCTTCCAGGCCGCGTTCCTCTCCGGCCCGGCCCCCGTGGGCCCCGGCGCCCCCGCCCTGGACCGGCTGCACGCCTTCGGCCCCGCCGCGCTGCGCCACGAGTGGACCCACAGCGACCTCTACCTCGCGGCCTGGACCGAACCCGGCCGCAACAACGCTGTCCCCGCGACCCGGCTGCGGCTGCGGCATCTCGCCCTTCTCCTGCGCGAGGCCGGCGCGGACGGCGACATCGAGCTGCTGGCGCAGACGCTGATGAACTACCTCGACGTCGCCCTCGTCCACCACCTCGTCACCGTGCGTGGCATGACCTTGGAGCGCCTGGAGTCCGGCTGGCGCGACCTGGTCGACCGCCTGGCGGCCCCCGCACCGGCCGGACGGCCCGGAGGAGAAGCCGCCTGAAGTCCGCCGGGACGGCTACGGGACGGCTACGGGAGGGGGCAGGTGAAGTCCGCGTCGGGCAGGTTCCCGTCGCGGAGATAGCCGTTCACCGTCCGGTCGACGCACGGGACCGGGCGCAGGCCGTCGACAGCGCGGCCGTACACGCCGTGCGAGCGGATCTCCGCCGTCACCAGCCGGGAGCCGGTGAGCCTGCGGTGCAGGGCGAGAGCCCCCTCGTACGGGACGTTGTTGTCGCGGCGGGCCTGCACCATCAGGACCGGCACGCTGTTGCCGATCCGTGTGCCCGGTTCGCGCGGAGTGCCGTTCCAGAACGCGCACGGCGCGATCATGCCGTTGACCAGCGGCCCGAACACCGGCTGCGTGGCGCGGCTGCGCTCGCTGTTGCGCCAGTACGTCTCCGGATCCTCCGGCCAGCCCCCGGCGGGCCATCCCCCGTCTCCGCACATGAACAGGGCGCCGCCGATCAGTCCGTCCGCCAGGTCCGGAGAGGACAACAGCTCAAGGAGCGAGGCGAGTTCGGGACCCGGCTCGACCGGCCGCCCGGCCGCCGCGTCGACCAGGTCCCGCACAGCCGCCGCCAGCATCGCGTCGTACTCCTGATGCTGGATCAACTGGCGCAACAGAAGGCGCAGCACGGGCGCGTCGAGGCGGGTGCCGGCCACGGCGACAGGGCGCCGTTCGGCCTGCTTCAGCAGGCCCTCCACGGCGGCTCGCACGGCGGGGCCGGTGCGGCCGAGCCGGTACCGGTCGTGGTGCCGGGACGCCCAACGGGCCCACTCGTCGAGACCCGCCTCCAGGGCTCCGCCGGCGCCCTGGAACAGCTCGTACTGCGTCAGGGCCGGGTCCGTCGACGAATCGATGACGACGCGGTCGGCGCGGCGCGGGAACATCTGGGTGTACACGGCCCCCAGGTCGGCGCCGTACGAGACGCCGTAGTACGACAGCTTCCGCTCGCCCAGCGCCGCCCGGACGGCGTCCATGTCGCGCGCCACATTGCGGGTCGAGGCGTGCGGCAGCACCGTCGCGTTGTCACCGTGGCCCTGGCAGCGGGCGGCCAGGTCGCGAGCCGAGCGCACCGACGCCTCGAAGTCGGCGCGCGGGGACGTCGTTTCACCGGGTGGCGATGGTGGCTGCGCCGGCGCGCAGCCGACCGGGGTGCTCTCGCCGAGGAAGCGCGGGTCGAATCCGATGAGGTCGTAGCGGTCGGCCGCGTCCTTCAACGCGGGCCGCAGCGCGAGGGTGTTGGCGAGCCCGGTGCCGCCGGGGCCGCCCGGGTTGGACAGCAGAATGCCGCGCCGATGGGACGGGGACGCGGCCTTGACACGGGAGATCGCGATCTGGAGCGTGCGGCCCCCGGGGTCCGCGTAGTCGAGGGGTACGGTCACCTCGGCGCACTCGGCGCCCGCCTCGTTCAACTCCTTCTGCTCCGGCGAACAGGCGCCCCACACAAGGCGATTGCTCTCCGTCGGCGGTATCGCCGAGGTGCCGGTGGCGCCCGCGGGCACTCCTGTGGACAGCAGGGCGGTCAGGCCGAGACCGATCGTGACGGTGGATGCGACGCGCATCGTGCTCCTTGGTGCGGGGTCGGCGACATCGGGCGGTGAACCTCACCGCCGACGCTAGAAACCGGCGCCGCCCGCGACCATCCGGCCACCCGGCCCACCCCGCGTAGGGCTAACCCCCGGTCGGCGGGCGCCACCCCGCACCCACGCCACTCCGCGCCCGCCGCCCGCGCGCTCACGGCTTGATGCCGACCCCCGTCCACAGACTGACCTCGGCGTCCGTCGGCTCGGGCCGGCCGGCGGAGCCCGGTGTGGCGTCGGGCCGCCAGCGGTGGCCCAGGGACAGGCCGGGGTCGAGCAGGTCGAGCCCGTCGAAGAAGCGGGCCACGGCCGCCTTCGGACGGAACTGCACCGGCGTCCCTGACCGTGTGTAGATGTCCGTGACCTTCTCCCAGGTCTCCGGCGCGAAGTCGGGCGTGCAGTGCGTCAGGGCGAGCGCACTGCCCGACGGCAGCACGTCGAGCAGCCGCCCCACGATGCCGTACGGGTCCTGCGCGTCCGGGACGAAGTGCATCAGGGCGTTGAGGGACAGCGCGACCGGTCGGCCCAGGTCCAGGACCTCCTCCAGCGCGGGCGCGTCGAGCAGCGAGTCGGGATCGTTGACGTCCGCCTCGATGTACGTCGTGCGGCCCTCGGCCGTACTGCGCATCAGGGTCTCGGCGTACTTGAGCACCAGCGGGTCGTTGTCCGCGTAGACCACCCTGGCCTCCGGGACGACGGACTGCGCCACCTGGTGCAGATTCGGCTCGGTCGGGATGCCCGTACCGATGTCCAGCCACTGACGTATTCCGTGCTCCCTGGCGAGGACCCGCGTCGCCCGGTGCATGAAGGCCCGGTTCTCCCGCGCACACACGAAGATGCCCGGGTAGACCGACGCGACCGTCTCGGCGGCCTCCTTGTCGACGTCGAAATGGTCCTTGCCGCCCAGGTAGTAGTCGTACATGCGGGCGGAGTGGGGCCTGCTGGTGTCTAGGTCCCGTGCGGCAGAGGAGTTGGTCATCGTGTGCCCTTCGTGGTGTGCGTCGCGAGCGGGGTGGATCACGGCCGGGACCCACCCCTGACAGTTCGCGAGGTGACCTGGTTCAGGAAGAGGCCGTCAGGTGGTCCGCGAGGCCGTTCTTGACCCCCGTGACGAAGGCCGTGATCTCCTCCGGCGTGTAGATCAGCGCCGGTCCTGTCGGATCGGTCGACTGGCGGATCGCCACCCGCCCGTCGGCGAGCCGCTTCGTCTCCACGCACTGACCTCCGCTGGTGCCGCTCCACGGGCGCTCCCAGCCCAGCTCACCGAGGTCCGTCGCGGGCATACCGTTGTAGATGTCACTTCCGCTGATGGTCATGTGTACTCCTTGCGCAGGTGGTTCAAGAGCGCCCTGCTCTCCGCACGCGAGGTGAGCAGGGACATCCGGTTGTGCGCCTCAAGGTGCGTGCTCACGTCGGCGCGCTGGTCGAGGTACATGGAGCCGGAGCAGATCTCGGTGTAGACGATGTCCGGCAACTCCGGTTCCGCGAACCGGAAATGGGTGAACGGTGCGAACGCGCCGACGTGGGCGCCCGCACTGAACGGCAGGACGTCCAGCGTGACGTGGGGCAGCTCCGACGCCTCCAGGAGCCGGTCTATCTGCTCCCGCATCACCTCGGGCCCGCCGACGACCCGGTGCAGCACGGCCTCCTCCATCACCACCCACAGCGTGGGCGGATCCGGCTTCGTCAGCAGGCTCTGACGGCGCAGCCGCAGATCCACGCGCCGTTCGAGACCGTCCTCCGTGTCGTTCGGAAACCCCGCCCGCAGCACCTCGCGCGCATACGCGTGGGTCTGCAGCTGGCCCGTGACGTAGTGCGGTTCATACGTCCGCAGGGTGTTGGCGCCGCTCTCCAGACTCACATAGGCGGTGAACCAGTTGGGCAGGACGTCCCGGTACCGGTGCCACCAGCCCGGGGTGTTGGCCTGCTCGGCCATCTCGATGAACTCGTCGATCTCCTTGCGGTCCGACCCGTAGGTCTCCAGGAGCTTCTCGACGTAGAGGATCTTGAGGCCGACCTCCGCCTTCTCCAACCGCCTGATGGTCAGCGGCTGTACGCGCAGCGCCTTGGCCGCGCCCTCCAGTGACACCCCCGCGCTCAGCCGAAGCTCCTGGAGCCGTCGGCCGAGGATCATACGGAGAACGGTGGGAGCGTTGGTCATGGAGCCCGGACGGGCGTCGCTCACGGCCTACCTCCTGAGTGGCTGTCACCACCCCGAGTCTGTCAGGTACTCGCTGAAGAGACCAGACTGATGCGTGCTTTCTGAAATTATCAGGGAGTCGGTTGCGACGTGATCGATGCAACAAGCATGATGTCAATGTGAGCGACCCGACCCAGCGCGCGCGGAGAACACCAACGCCTCTACTGAGGGCCATGGTTGGTGTGCGTGGCGAAAAGGCCGGGGGGCGCGGCGAAGGGGCTGGGCCCGGTGATCCCGTTCCGCCCCAGGCCGCGCCCCGGTTCGGGCGCTCACCCGGAGAAGCGTTTCACCGACCCTTCCGGACACGCTCCGCCTCCGCTCTCACGGGGGTGCGGCGGGCCGACCCCTGCTGGACGAAGAGCAGTAGCCCGGCGTTCTCCCTCCCCGCACCGCCCGTCCCCTGACGGAAGGCGACGACTGTGTCCCCCCACACCCGCCCCCCAGCCCCTCAGCTCCTCGACGGCACCAGCACGCGACGCGTCCACTGGCTCGAACTGCCCGCCGTCGGCACGAGCGTGGGCGCGGCACGCCGCTCGGTCGGCCAGAGACTCGACCTGTGGCGGATGTCGGACGATGTGCGCGCGGACGCCGTCCTCATCGTGTCCGAGCTGACGACCAACGCGATACGGCACACCTCCAGCGAGCGGATCCTCTGCTGCGCGGGCCTCACATCGGACGGCCTGGTCCACATCGAGGTGCACGACCACGACGTGGCGACCCGCAGCCTCCCGCCGCGCTGTGCGGGCCCCGACGACGAGAATGGACGCGGCCTGCTCCTCGTGCAGGAGATCGCCGACAAGTGGGGCGTCGAACGCTCCTTACTCACCGGAGGGAACGCGGTCTGGGCCGCGCTCGGCGCGGAGCCTTCGGCGTGACGCACGACGTGGTGGAGGGCCCGGACGCACCCGTGCCCCTCACGGTCCACCTGCCCATCGACCGCTCCCGGTGCACGCTGCTGATCGAGACCGCGCTCGGCTGGAGCGCTGACGAGGAGTCGGTGGACGGGGACTCGGTGGACGGGGACTCGGTGGACGGGGAGTCGGCGGAGGCGGAGTCGGTGGACGCGGAGGAGTGCGGGCGCGTCGCCCGCGAACTGACGTACCAGGCCCGCGCCCTCACCGACGAACTGCGGTGCCGCGCCCCGCACGTCGATCCCGACGACCCCGCCCTCGGGGCGCTGACGCGGACCCTGCTCGCGGAGGCGGACCGGCGCCTGTCCGTTCCGCACCCCGACCGGGCCGACCTCCTGCACACCCAGAACCGGGCCCGCCTCGTCCAGGCCCTCTACCGCGGCCTCGACCGCCTGGACGCCGCGCGCCGCACCCACCCGCACTGACCTTCAGCGGCCGACGGGATCCCGTTCGGCCCCGTCCTCCGGGGACACCAGCGCCAGATGCCCGCCGTCGTCGAGCGGCGTCGGCACCGACAGAGTTACCGCGACCGAGGCCGCGACCGCGTCGACCACATGGATCTCGCCGTGACCACCCCGTGTGACGGCGACCAGATCCCCGCCCGGTGACGCCGCAACCGCCCGCCGCTGCACCCCGTCCCAGGGTGTATTGCCCGCGCGCGGCGCCCCGTCCATCGCGGGCAGCGGTACGCGCGCCGTGACCACGGGGTCCTCGGGCGCCAGCAGGATCAGTTCGTCCCCGTCGGGATGCACGCGCGCGTATGCGACACGGCGCGCCGCGACCGCGAGCCGGAAGACCAGGCCAGGGCCCAGGGACAGCCGCCCGCCGCGGCCGGAGTCGAGCCCGTACCACCAGGCGTCGTTGGTCCACTCCGGCCAGCGCCCCGGATCGGCCGGCCCGCCGCGCACACACGACCACAGCGCCCGGCGTACGGGGTCGAGCCGCAGGTAGAACCCACGGCCCGGACCGCCCCACGACAGCGGCGCGTCGGCCACGAGGGACGTACCCTCGCGCCGCGCGCGGTGGACACCCGAGCCCGCCGCCGCGAACAGCCGCCCGGTGACCGGGTCGTAGGCGTCACCGTGCCCGTCGTCGTCGGGCAGCCGCACCTCGTGCACCGGCTCGACGCGCGGGCAGCCGGACGCGGTGGCCAGCAGGTCGGCGTGGCGGTACGCGGTGAGGGAACCCGGTTCGCGATGCCGCAGGACCACCAGGGCATCGGGTGCGTCGGCTACGTCGGATGTGTCGGCCACGTCGGGTGCGGTCCCCGCGATCGGGTCCCAACCCTCCGACTCTTCCGACCTCTCGCCACCTTCGGCACCTTCGGCACCCAGCACCGTCACCCCGGGCTCGCCCGTCCGCGTACGCACCCGTACCGACCGTGGTCCGCCCGCCACCCCGAGGTCGACGGCGGTGAGGACATCGCTCCACGGCTCCTCGTTGCGGCCGAGGCCGGTGGTGACGGCGAGCAGGCGTCCCGAGGGGTCGGCGGCCAGATGCTCTGCCGGTGTCGCGACCGGAACCGTCGTCCCGACCAGCGGCCGGCCCGCGTCGGGACCGTACGGGTCGAGGACGACGAGTTCCCCGGCGAGGTCGTCGACGAACGCGGTACGGCCCCGGGGCAGCGCCAGGAATCCGGCGTGCTCGGCGAGGTGCCGGCCCTCGATCCGACCGGTCTCGCTGCCGTCGGGCAGGTCCAACACCCGTATGACACCAGCGACTTGATCGGCGACGAGCAGGCGGGGCGAGCGGGGGTGTGCGGGCGGCATGGCGACTCCGGAGGGGTGGGTGAACGAACCGTCTAATGGAAATGATTATCATGAGGCTCGTTGTCTTGTCGTCGAGTCGAGGAGAGAGATTTCATGGCGCGCAGAACGCTGATGACGGTCCGGCGCTGGGCCGCCGCCGCGGTCCTGGGAACCCTGATGGCCGGGTGCGGAACCACATCGGAGAGCGAGGGGCAGGACAAGGCGGCCAAGGAGAAGACCGACATAAGGGTCGAGCCCATCGCGCAGGCCCGGAAGATCACCGACACCCAGGGCGTCACCGTCACGACCGACAGGGCTCCCCGCCGCGTCGTCTGTCTCGTCGCGCTCTGCGACGACATGCTGGCCGAACTCGGCATGACCCCGGTCGCCACCAACTCCCAACTCCTCGCGCACCCCGAGTTCCTGGGCAAGGAGAAGGCCGCCGAGATCCCCGTCGTCCCCGGAGGGTTCCTCAGCCCCGAGGCCGAGGCGATCCTGTCGTACCGGCCGGATCTGGTGATCGGCCTCAAGGACACGCACGGCAAACTCGCCCCCGCACTCAAGGGGGCCACCGTCTTCTGGCCCGTACAGCCGGGCCGCTGGCAGGACAGCGTCGGCTACCTCCGCGACCTCGCCGCGCTCACCGGTCGCACGGACCAGGGGGAGCGGGCCGAGCGGGACTTCCGGGAGAAGCTGGCAGGCGCGGAGCGCGTCAAGAGCGACAGGACCGCGCTGATCATCTTCGGGAGCGACGAGAACTTCGGCGTCGCGACCCCCGGCAACGACGTCGCCGCCGGACTGTTCCCGAAGATCGCCGACTACCCCTGGAAGAGCCGGGGCGTCGAGGGCACGTACAGCATGGAGGAGATCCTGGCCCGCGAGGTCGACGTCCTGTTCGTGGAGACCCTCTCCTTCGGCGGGCCGTCCGACGGGAAGCTCTCGGACCGGCTCGCCGAGAACCCGCTTTGGGCCCGGATTCCGGCCGTGCGGAACGGCGCCGTGCACGAGGTCGACTCCGAGGTCTGGGCGAAGGGACGCGGCACGCGCTCCCTCGGCATCGTCCTCGACGAGGCCACGGCCCGGCTGAAGTGAGCCGCCGACTCGCCCTGGCCTGCGGGCTCCTGGCGCTGACCGTCGTCGGCCTCGGCTTCGGCACCCCGTACGTCCCGCTCACGGACCTCGCGGGCGAGTTCGTGGTGACCGAACTGCGGCTGCCGCGGCTCGTCCTCGCGCTGGTCGCCGGTGCCTGTCTGGGCGCGGCGGGACTGGTGCTCCAGGAGGCCCTGCGCAATCCGCTCGCCGTACCCGAGATGCTGGGCGTCTCGTCGGGCGCCGCCCTCGGCGTCGCGGCGCCGCTCGTCCTCGCCGTCCCGGTGCCGCTCGCCGCGCAGCCGCTGCTCGCCGTCGGCGGCGCGGTCATCGGCGGTGTACTGACGCTGCTCGCCGCGGGGTTCGGCCGCAGCCCGTCCGCCGTGCTGCTCACCGGCGCGGCGGTCGCGGCGGCGCTCCAGGCGACACTCCTCGTCCTGATGGTGCTGGCCGACCAGCTCGACCTCCAGCTCATCTACCGCTATCTGCTGGGCAGTCTCTCCGCCCGGACCTGGGACGACGTGACCGGACTGTGGCCCTGGCTCGCCCTCGCCGTGCCCGCGCTCGTCCTCTGCGCGCCGGTCCTGTCCGTGCTGCGGCTCGGCGACGACGACGCACGGGCACTCGGGGTACGGGTCCGGCACGCGCGCCTCGCCGCACTCGGCATCGCTGTCCTGCTCATCGCGCCGGTCGTCGCCGTGTGCGGGCCGGTCGCGTGGGTGGGGTTCCTCGCCCCGCAACTCGCCCGCCGGCTGCGGCCCGACGGGGACGCCGTGCGCTGGCTCCCCTGGGCGGCCGTCTGGGGCGCCCTGGTCGTGGCCCTCGCCGATCTGCCCGCCCGGCTCGCGCTGCGGCCGATCGAGACACCGGTCGGCGCGTGGACCGCGCTCCTCGGCGTGCCGGCGGGTGTCGTCCTGCTGAAGACGGCGGGGAAGCGTCGCGGGACGCGGACGGTCGCGGCGAAGGAGTACGCGGGGGGTGCGGGCGGATGAGGCGGCGACCTGGATCCGGCCGTTTGAGGCTGCGACCTGGATCCGGCCGCGTGACGCGGCGACCTGGATCCGGGCGTGTGAGGCGGCGGCTGCTCCTGCTCGTGGTGCTCGTCGCCCTGGTGGGGTGCGCGGATCTCGTCGCGGGACGCGCGGTCGGACCGCTCGGCGTCGGTGAGGTGCTGGGCGGCGGCGGGGACTCCCTCGCCCGCCATGTGGTGCTCCAACTCCGCTTGCCCCGGACTCTGGTGGCGCTCGGCGCGGGCGCCTGCCTCGGCGTCGCCGGTGTCGTGCTCCAGGCCGCGCTGCGCAATCCACTGGCCGGTCCCGAGGTCACGGGCGTCACACCGGGCGCCGTGCTCGGAGCGGTCGCCGCCACCGGGCTCGGCCTCGCGGGCTGGGAGTCCCCGGCCGCGGTCGTCGCCGCCGCCCTACTCGGCGGATTCACGGGCGCGGGCCTCCTGTGGCTGCTCACCGGACGCGAGCGGGGCGACCCCGTACAGATGGCGGTGCACGGCGTGCTCGTCTCGGCCGTCCTGTCGGGGCTCACGGCCATGGTCCTGCTCGTCGCACCCGGTGAACTGGGCAGCGTGGTGCAGTGGTTGGTCGGTTCCACGGAGGGACGGGTGTGGGACCACTGGTCCCTGCTCTGGCCCTGGGCCGCCCTCTGGCTCCTGGCCTCATGGGTGCTCGCCGGTCCGCTGACCCTGCTGCGCTGCGGCGACGAACAGGCCGCGGCGGCCGGCCTGCACACCGGCAGGGCGCGGTCGGCCGCCCTGGTCTGCGCGGTCGCCCTGACGGCGGGCGCGGTGTCGGCCGTCGGCGCACTCGGATTCGTGGGGCTGCTGGTCCCGCATCTGGCGTTCGCCCTCCTCGGCGCCGACCTGCGCGCGGCCCTGCCGGGCGCCGCGCTGCTCGGCGCCTCCGTGGTCTGCGGCGCGGACGCCGTCGCGCAGTGGCTCTCACGCGCCGCGGCCGACCTGCTGGAGGCCGACCGGCTGAGCGTGCCGACCGGCGCGGTCACGGCCTGGGTGGGGGCGGCACTGCTGCTGGTCGTGGCGCGCCGTTCGGTGAAGGACGAGACATGACGTGCTGCTCGGCGAAGGAGGAGACATGATCCGTCTGGAAGGGCTGCGCTTCGGCTACCCGGAGCGCCCGGTGGTCGACGGCATCGACCTGACCGTGTCGGCGGGCGAACTCGTCGCTCTCGTCGGCATGAACGGGTGCGGCAAGAGCACCCTGCTCCGGCTCTGCGCCGGGCTGCTCCGCCCCGATGCGGGACGGGTGCTCCTGGACGGCGACGACCTCGCCGCACTGCCCCGCAGAGCGGCGGCCCGCCGCGTCGCCCTGCTCCACCAGTCCGCGCCCGCCGTATCGGGCATGACGGTACGTCAATTGGTGCGGCAGGGGCGGTACGCGGTCCGCGGCCCCCTCGGGATGCTGCGCGGCGGTGACGACGCCGCGTGCACCCGGGCCATGGCCGACGTCGGGGTCACCGCCTGGGCGGACCGGCCCGTCGACTCGCTCTCCGGGGGCGAACGGCAGCGCGTACGGCTGGCGATGGCCCTCGCCCAGGACACCGGGGCGCTGCTCCTCGACGAGCCCACCACCTACCTCGACCTCCGGCACCAGCTGGAGGTGATGCGCACGGTCACCCGGCTGCGGGAACAGCGCGGCCTGACGGTCGTGATGGTCCTTCACGACCTCGGCCACGCCGCCCGGTTCGCGGACCGGATCGTGGCGCTGCGCTCGGGGGCCGTGGCCGCCGACGGTGCCCCGAAGGACGTCGTCACACCCGAGCTGCTGGCCGAGGTGTTCGGCGTCGTCGGCCGGGTCGGCCGGGATCCGGAGGGTGGGTGGCCGGTGTGTTATCCGGATCACCCTGTCGGTGACCGTCAGCCCCTTGCGGAATGAAAATCATATTCATTAGTGTCTACCTGTGCCCACCGGACAACCGCCGGATGGGCTTTCCCTCAACGATGGGAGTTCAACTCATGGACCAGAACAAGGTGTTCACCCCGATCGCCGAGCAGGGCCAGCTCGCCCACCTGTCCGCCACCCACTCCAACGCGCTCGTCGAGAACCCCTTCGACGAGGTCGCCGCCGACGTCGACGCGGACAGCGCCAAGTAGGACACACACCGTCGGGCCCGCCCGGATCGCCTTTCCGGGCGGGCCCGACCCGCACCCCCGGTACCTGCCGTACCCCCTACGTGAGGAGCACTTGTGAGCGCCACGCGACTCGCCCCCGGTGTCACCCTGGTCACCGTCCCCGGCCGGGGACTGGCCGTCCGCACCCCCGACGGGGAGTTCTTCCGCGTCGACACCGGCGACGTGAGCGAGGCGGCGCTGCTCCGCCACCTGGACGGACACGTCGCCACGGGCGAGCCCGAATCCGAACTGGCGCGGCTGGAGGCGGCGTTCGAGGCGGCTGGTTACCTGGTGCCCGCCGACGCCGGGCTGGTGACAGACGCGGAGGTAGACGCAGACGCGCCGCTCGCCGGTCGGCGGGTGCTGCTGGTGGGGGACCCCGTCCTCGTGGAGCCTTTGGCGCGGAGTGCGCGGGGCGAGGGCGCCGACGTACGGCTGATCTCCGGCGACCGGATCGCGGCATCCGTGGCCGGAGCGGAGATGCCGACCGCCGACGCGGAGATACCGACCGCCGTCGTCTGGTGCCTCGACTCACCCGTACCGCCCGGGTGGTGGGACGAGGCCGACCGGCTGCCGCGTGACGGAATCGCCTGGCTGCGCTGTCACCGGGAGGGATTCCAGGCGTGGGTGGAGCCGCCTGCCGTGATCGGGGGTGACGTCACCTCCGAGGACGTCCGGCTGCGCAGGCTCGCCGCGACCGCCGCGCACCGGGAACTCGCCGCCTACTGGGCGGGGCCCCGCACCGAGGACACCGGCCCCGCTCACACCACCGCGTCCGCCGCGCTCACGGCGGCGCTGCTTCTCGGGGACCTCGTCGCCTGGGCGGCGGGGGAGCGGCACACCCGGCGACGGCTGCGGCGGATCGACCTGCGCGCGCTGACCGTGACGGAACATGTGGTGCTGCCGGTGCCTCGGGTGGGCTCGCTTGCTTCAGAGGTAACCCCCGAAAGCGTTCCGCGATGAGCGCCCTGGTCCACCACCTGCCCGTCCCCGGTGCCCGACTCGCCACCGACGTCCACCTCCCGGCGGGCGGAGCACCCGCCCCCGCCATCCTGATCCGCACCCCTTACGACCGCGCGAGCCACCGCGCCGAGGCGCGCGCCTGGGCGGCCCGGGGATTCGCGGCCGTCGTCCAGGACGTACGCGGACGGCACGGGTCGGACGGCGCCTGGCGCCCGTACCGGAGCGAGGCGGCGGACGGAGCCGCGGCGCTGCGGTGGGTACGGGCGCAGGGGTGGTGCGACGGGCGGGTCGTCGCCGCGGGATCGTCGTACGCCGCGTACTGCGCACTCGTCATGGTGGTCGGCGACGACACCACTCCGGCACCCGGCACGTCACCCGGCGAGTTTCCCGGCACCGCGCCGGACGCCGTCATCGCCGCGGTCCCCGCACTCGGCCCCGCCGAAGTCGCCCGCGAACCCTCCGGCGTGGAACGCCTCCACGCCCGCGCGGGCTGGTGGGCGGCCCACGGGGACCGGTCCGACTCCGACGCGACCGCGCTCGACAAGGCGCTCGCCGACGACCCCGGACTCTGGGAACACCTGCCGGTGACGGCGCTCCCGGACCGGCTCGGACGGCCGATGCCCTCCTGGCCCGGCATCTGGGACGGTTGCCGTCGCGACCGGATCACCCTGCGCGGTGCGACCGCCGGCGTACCGCTGCTCGCGGTCGGCGGCACCCGGGACCCCTTCGCTTCGGACACCCTGAACCTGTGGCGCCGCTGGGGCGGCCCGTCGCGGCTGCTCGTCGGCCCCTGGGGGCACGGCCTGACCGCCAGCCCGGCGCCCGAAGCGAGGCCGGGCCACCGGGTCAACCTCGGTGTGCTGTACGTGCGTTGGGCCCGCGCCGCGCTCGACGGGGCGCACGCCGATGGTGCGCGGGGAGCCGTCGCCCTGGGAGGCAGCGAGCACTGGTACCCGCTGGGAACCGTCCCCTCCACGGCCTCCCTCCGGCACTTCGCACCCCCTCACCGCCTCCGCCTCCTCCAGGGCGCCACCTTCCTCGCCGACCCCGAACACCCCGTACGCTCCGACCACTTGGACATCACCCCCAGCGGCACCGCCCACCCCCACCACGCCCCCCACCAAACCCCCGACCGCGCCCTGCTCGTCACCCCGCCGCTGCCCCGCCCCGTGGACCTCTTCGGAACCGCCGAAGCCCGCCTGTGCGCCGCCGCCGACACCTCGGTCGCCGACTGGTTCGTACGGCTCGTCGCCCTCGACCCGCACGGCCGGGCCGCACCGCTCGCCTTCGGAGCCGTACGCCGTAGCGACCCGGCGGGCACCCATGCCCGGTTCACCGTCCCGCTCGGCTTCCTCGCCCGCCGGCTCGACGCGGGCACCAGGCTGCGGGCCGAGATCGCCGGGCACCACTTCCCCGCGCACGCCCGCAATCCGCACACCGGCGAGAACCCGGTGACCGCGACCCGGCTGCGCCCGTCCCGCCGGACCCTGCGGGCCACGGACAGCGCACTGCTCCTGCCCACCGGGCTCGGGCGCCGCACCGACCCCGTGACCGACCTCGCCCAGGAGCTGTGCACATGACCTCGACGCCGCTCGCCGCAGACCTGCTCGTGGACCCGGTCTGCGGACTCATCCGGTCCGTCGCCCCCGTACCCCACCCCTCCGGCGCGCCACCCCGCTACACCGCCATGACCGCCGAAGTGTCCGACGCGCGGCGCTTCGGCGCCTGGCCCGCCGACCGGGTGTCCCTGGGGACCACCTTCGGTGACCCCGAGGGCGCCAGGATCGCCGCCATCGCCGAGGCCGCCGAACGCTACTGCGGAAACCGGCTGCCCCCACCCGGCCACCCCGACGCACCCCGCCGGGCCACCGCCGCCCAACTCGTCGCGGAGGGAAGGACGGTGTACGGGCCGGGCGACCTTCCGGCCTACGCCGACTGGCAGTACGCGCGCCCCGGCTTCGCCTACCGTCCCCTCACCCCCGAAACGCCCGCCCTGTGGGCCCGCGCCCAGGAGAACGGCGAAGACTGTTGGGCCCCCGTCGCGCTCACCCATCTCAACTGGCGCCAGGGCGAGTTGCGAACCCTCCCTCGCACCCACCACCTCAACTACGCGGGCATAGCCACCGGTCAGGGCTTCGCCGACGCGGTGGAGCGCGGGTTGCTCGAAGTGGTCGAGCGCGACGCCCTGGAGGTGTGGTGGCACCTCGGCGGGCCCACACGCGGTATCGACCCCGCGAGCGTGCCGGGACTCGCCCGCGATCTCGAAGGGTGCGGCCTGGAGATCAGCCTGGTCGAGATGGAGTCCGAGCTGGCGCCCTGCGTCGCCGCGCTCGCGTACGACCCGGCACGCGGCCTCCACGCCGCCGGATTCGCCTGCCGGTACGACCCGGCCGAAGCCGCCCGCAAGGCCGTACTCGAAGCCGTGCACACCTGGGTCTTCACCCAGGGCGCGGTCGAGGCCGACGGCTGGGTCTTCCGCGCGGTCGAGGCCGGCATGCTGGCGCGCGGCCTCTACCTCGACCACCGGGCCGACCGGCGGTATCTCGACGACTGCGGGCCCGAGTTCGGCGCGGTACGGGACCTCGGCGCCCATGTGCAGGTATGGCTCGACCCCCGGACGGCGCCACTGGCCCGCCGCTTCACCCACCCGGAACTGGGCGTCGTACCCATCGACGCCCTCTCGCCCACGAGCCGCCCGGAACTCGACGCACGGCTCGCGGCGGGGGGCCACCGGGTGATCACGCTCGACCTGACCACCGAAGACGTCGCCGAGACCTCGCTGCGCGTGGCACGGGTCCTCGTCTCCGGTCTCGTCCCCAACGCCCCCGCAGCCTTCGGCTACTTCGGCTGCCCACGCTTCGGCCAGGCCGCCGTCGCACGCGGATGGCGGTCATCGGCACCCGACGGGCCCGGCGACTTCACCCTCACGCCCGCACCGCACATGTGAGCGCGGGCCACCATGTCGACCTTCGTACGTGAGGCACTGGCGCGGGCCCGCTCGGCGGCGGAGGTCCCCGGCCCCGACCTCCCTCCCACGGACCCGCCTCGGCCGTCCGGCGAACCGGTGCCCGTCCCCGCCGCCCTGGACCGGACGCTCCGGCTGTCCCTCGCCGGCGGGCGGTTGCGGCCCGTGCCGTCGGCGGGTGCTCTGCATCCGGTCGACACCTGGCTGCTGGTGGGGGTCGGCGGGGGAGTACGGCCCGGCCGGTACGCGTACGACCCCGAGCGCCATCGCCTCCACCGGGTGGGACCGGCACCCGATCCGGCGCCGCCCGGTGTGTTCGCGGTGCTCGCCGCGCGCCCCGAGCGGACCGTGGCCCACTACCGGCACCGGGCATGGCCGCTCGTGCTCCTCGACGTGGGGCACGCCGTGGCCGCACTCGCCGTGACCGGGGGACACCCCGCGTGTCTGTCGTCGGCTGTCGCAAGGAGCGGAGGGGTGCCCGCCCCACCCGGTTGCGGCATCCCGCTCGCCGTCGTACAGCTCACCTCCCGGGCGGAGTGGGAACCCTGGTGCACGACCGGGGCGCCGGAGCCGAACACCCCCGCTGACGCGCCTCCCGACGTGGTCGAGGCGTATCGGGTGCTCGGTGAGATCTCCGGCGCGGGAGCCACCGGCCGCCGATGGTTCACGCCGCGTGCCGGAGCCGTGCCCGAACCCCTGCTGCTCGGGCGGCGAAGCGCCGACCCGTCCGTGCTCGCGTCCTCCCGACGGCCGGCGACCGATGTGCTGGCGCGGGTGCTCGCGGTGGCCGAGTCCGCGGTGGTCCAGTCCGCCGTAGCCGAGTCCGCGGTGCCGGACGACGGGCCGCGCTGGTGTCTCGCCATGGGCGCGCCCGAACCGGGGCTGCTGGAGGTGAACGGCGGTGAGCTGACCGTACGCGCCACCGGCGATGTCCTGCCCACCCTCGCCGTGTGGGCCGCGCGCCAGGGCTGGATCGCGGGAGCCGGAGCCGTCCTGCTCGCCCACGGCTGCCCGTCGGACGCGAGCCCCGCCCGCGTCGGACGCCACCACCTGCTCGCCGGATACGGCGTGGGCCACGCCCAACTCGCCGCGTCCGCCCTCGGCCTCGCATCCCGGCCCATCGGCTCCTGGCAGGGCGCCGACCTCGGCGCCGCGCTCGGCGGACCCCCGGGCCGCGACTGGATCGTGCACGCACTCGCACTCGGCACGCCGAAGCCACAGACCCCCGGTACGCCCGTCCCACAAGGAGAACCCCCCTCATGATGCTCCACCCCGAGCTGCTGCGCGCCGCCCGGACCGCCCGGCGCCCCCTGCTCGGGGCGACCGCCCTGCTCGCCGCCGTCGCCGCGACCCATCTCGCGCAGGCCGTCCTCCTCGCCGTGGCCCTCGCCCGGATCGCGTCCGGCGACACGGCGGGGCTGCCCACCCTGCTGGCCGCAGTCGTCGCGGCCGTCCTGGTCCGGGCCCTGCTCGGGCGGTGGCAGCGGCGCCTCGCGGTGGGGGCGGGATCGGCGGTCCGGGTCGCGTTGCGCGACGAACTGCTGATCCGGCTCGGCCGGAGCGGACCCGCCCGGCGGGCGGACACCCGGGCCGGAGCCGTGCGCGCCACGCTGGTGGACGGCGTCGAGGGCGTGGACGCCTATGTGTCGCGCTATCTGCCCCAGTTCCTGATCACCTGCACCGTGCCCGTGGTGCCGCTGGTCGCCGTCGGGTGGATCGAGCCGTGGGCGCTCGCCGCCCTCGTCCCCGCCCTTGTCGTCGCCCTCTGCGCACCCCGCTGGTGGGACCGGCTGCTCGAACGGCGCGGGCAGCAGCACTGGGGCGCGTACGAGGCGCTGTCGGCCGACTATCTGGAGGCGCTTCAGGGCATGCCCGCGCTCCGGTCCGCCGGGGCCGTCGGCCGGACCCGCGCCCGGCTCGCGGAGCGGTCGGGCGCACTGCACCGGGCGACCGTCGCGAAGCTGCGGGTGTCGCTCGTGGACACCGGGATCACCGATCTCGCCGTCCAGGGCGGCACGGTGGCGGCCGTCCTCGTCGCGTGCGCGTCCGCCGCGTCGGGAGCCACCACCGCGACCGGCACCTACCTCGTCCTGATGCTGGCGTCCGAGTGCTTCCGGCCCGTACGTGACCTCTCACGCGAGTGGCACTCCGGCTATCTGGGCGTCTCGGCCGCCGACGGCATCGCGGAGCTGCGGACCGCCGAGGACGGAGTCAGCGACGAGGGAGAGGTGACCGCGGACTGGCGGGGCGCGCCCGAAGTGCGGTTCCAGGACGTCGACTTCAGCTATCCGGATGCCGGAAGAGCCGCGCTCGACAAGGTCACCTTCACCGCCCCGGCCGGGCGGATCACGGCCGTCGTCGGACCGTCGGGCGCGGGCAAGTCGACCCTGCTCCGCCTGCTCCTGCGCTACGCCGACCCCGACGCGGGACGCGTCCTCCTGGACGGCGTCGACACCACCGCGTACACCCTCGCATCACTCCGCGGAGGGATCGCCGCGGTCTCCCAGGAGACGTACCTCTTCCACGCGTCCGTCGCCGACAATCTGCGGCTCGCCCGCCCGGACGCCAGCGACGACGCGCTGTGCGCGGCGACCCGTGCCGCCGGAATCCACGACGAGATCCTGCGGCTGCCCGACGGCTACGCGACCGTGATCGGGGAGCGCGGCTCCACCCTCTCCGGTGGCCAGCGTCAACGCCTCGCCCTGGCAAGGGCGTTGCTCGCCGACACACCCGTACTGATCCTCGACGAGGCGACCAACGCGGTCGACGAGCGCCGGGAGGCCGGGATCGTACGGGAGCTGCTGCGGGCGGCCCACGGCAGGACCTGTCTGGTCGTCGCCCACCGGTTGGCGTCCGTACGGCACGCGGACCGGATCGTCGTCCTGGACGGCGGCCGGGTCGAGGCCGTAGGAGACCACGCCGGGCTGCTGGCCGGCGGCGGCGTGTACGCGCGACTGGTGAAGGCGGGACAGGCGGCATGAACACGACGACGTACACCGGCGCGACGACGGCCCGGAAGGCTGGTGCGGGATCGCCCGAGCGAGGCGCGCTGCGCGCCCTCTTGCCGGTCCTCGGTGCGCACAAGGCCATGACCCTGCGGACCTTCGTCGCCGCACTCGCCGGACACACCGCGCTGGTCGCTCTCGTGACGCTGGCCGCGTACGCCGTCGGCGACTCCGTACGCCACCGGACACCCCCGGACCCCGGCACGCTCACCGCACTCGTCGCCCTCGTGCTCCTCCGCGCTGTCGCCACCTGGTGGGAGATGGACCTCTCGCACGACCTCGCCTACCGGGTACTCGCCGAGCTGCGCGTCCGCGTCTTCGACGGCCTGGCACGCTCGGCGCCGGCCCGGGTCGCGGGGCGGCGCAGCGGCGACCTCGCTTCGACGGCGCTCGGCGATGTGGAGGCCCTGGAGTTCTTCTACGCCCATGCCGTCGCCCAACTCCTCGCATCCGGCGCGGTGTTCGGCGGCGGAGCGGTCGTTCTCGCGGCGGTCGAACCGTGGCTGCTCGTCGCCGTACTCCCCGTGGCTGTGCTCCTGGTTGTCGCGCCGCTGCTCGACGGGCGGGGGCGGGCGGCGCGCGGGGCCCGGACGCGGCAGGCCGCGGCGGACCTGTCGGCGCAGGCGGTCGAGAGCGTGGACGGGCTGCCCGAACTGCTCGCGTTCGGCGGCCTGGAGGAGCGGCGGGAGCGACTGCGCGCCGACGGTCGCGCGCTCGGCGACGCCCAGCGTGCCGAGCAGTCCTGGGAGGCCGACACCACCGCCGCCCGCGACCTCCTCGTGGTCGCGGCCGTCGTCGCAGTAGTGGCCGTGGCCGCGCACACCGTGCACGGAGCCTGGGCCCCCGCGACGATGGCCCTCGCCCTGGGCGTCCTCGCCCCGGTCGCCGAATCGGCTGCCGCACTGGGACAGGCGGGCGGCCTGCGCGCGGCGGCGTCCCGGGTCGGCGCGGCGGTACGGGCCCCGGCAGGCGCCCCCGAGCCCACCACGCCCCGGCCCGTACCGGAAGGGCCCCTCGGGGTACGGCTGCGCGGGGTGCGGTTCGACTACGGCGGGGCACCCGTGCTCAACGGGATCGACCTCTGGGTACGCCCCGGCGAGACCGTCGCCCTGGTGGGAGCGTCGGGCGCGGGCAAGTCCACCTGCGCGCATCTGCTCGCCCGCTTCTGGGACCCGCGCGCCGGACACGTCGAACTCGTCGCGGAGCACGGCGGGACGGTGGACCTGCGGGATCTCCCGGAGCCCGTGCTGCGGCGCACCGTCGCCGTGGTCGGCCAGGAGGCACCCCTCTTCCACGGCACCCTCGCGGACAACCTCCGGCTCGCGGCCCCCGACGCCACCGACGCCGAACTGCTCGCGGTGGCGAAGGCGACCGGGGTCGACCGCATCGCGGACGGGCTGCCCGACGGATACGCGCAGGTGGTCGGCGAGCGGGGCGCCACCCTCTCCGGCGGCCAGCGCGCCCGTGTCGCCCTGGCCAGGGCCCTGCTGACCGACCCGCGCGTCCTGGTCCTCGACGAGACGACCGGCCACCTGGACGGCGTCGGCGACGCGGAGATCCTCGCCGCGCTGCCCGACTGCACGACCGTACTGATCGCCCACCGCGCGGCCACCGTCCGGCGGGCGGACCGGATCGCGGTGCTGGAGTCGGGCCGGGTCGCCGAGGAGGGTACGTGGGCCGAACTCGCCGCCCGGGAAGGGGCGTTCAGGAGGGTGCTGACGGGGGAGTGAGCGTCTCCCTACGTCACCTCGTGCCGACGGTCCAGGTCAGCGAGCTGGTTGCCGCCTTGCGCGCCGCGGGGTCGCGCAGGGCGGACGTGGTGTCCACCGCCTCCGCCGTCACCGTCCGGGAACGGCCCAGGAGCGGCAGGACGCCCAGCTGGAGCGGCGTCACCGACCGCTGCCCGCGCGCCGATCGCACCTCACGCCCGTCCACGTACCAGCGCAGCCGCACCTCCGCCAGGCCCTCGCCCTCGAAGGAGGCGAGCCGGACGCGGAGGGGTGTGTACCAGCGCACGGGGGCGACGGTGGACACCTCGCTGCTCAGGGCGCCGGCGTAGCGGTAGAACCCGGCGATCATGCTCTCCGTGCCCACCAGATTGAACGTGTCGCTGGCGAGGGTGCGCATGATCGAGGTGTCCGTGGGCCGGTACAGACCCAAGGGGTAGTACCCGCTGCCTTCGTACGTGCCGACGGTGCCGCCGGCCGGGTCCTGCTCACCCATCCAGCGCCACCACTTCACCTGGTGCTGCCGCTGGTAGGCCGCGTCACGGATCGAGGTGTTGGCCTCGGTGGCCTCGGGACCGGTGTAGCGACCGTAGGAGTCGTACGTGTACTCGTCGGCGAGGTGGCCGATGGAGTGGCCGAGTTCATGGGCGCCGATCAGGGTGGACTGCGGGTTGTCGGCGGACATGGTGGCGATGCCGTCGTACCCGACCGTGTTGGGGACGTCGCTGTATCCGGCGCCGCCGTACTTCGTGGTGTTGGCGAGCACGAAGACGATGTCGGCGGCCGGTGCCTGGGCGGCGTAGGTGCTGACCTTGTCGGTGTCGACACACAGCAGGCGCTCGGTGTCGGCGCACCAGAAGTAGGAGGACAGCGCGGTGTCCCGCACCGTGTTCCGTGTGGGATCGCCGGAGACGCCCGACTCGCGGGAGACCACGTCCACGGTCCAGATGTTGAACAGCCCCCGGTAGCTCTTGTAGGGCTCGATCTGGAACACGGACTCGATCTTGGCCTTGGCGTCCGCCTGGAAGTCGCCCTGCTGGGCCGCGGTGTAGCCGTCGCCCATCACCACCAGGTCGAGACGGTCGGCGGTGGGTCCGGAGTCCTGGAGCGCGGTCACCGAGGTGAGTTCCGGGCTCAGCGGTGCGGACCTGCCGGACTTCCCGAGCCGTTCGGGCGCGGTCGCCGGGACCTCGGTGTAGCGTCCTTCGGAGTGCGGGCCGGGGAAGTACTCGACGGACAGCGATCGGGTGTCGGGTGCCGGTCCGGTTCCCGCCGCGCCGGCCGGAGTGCTGAGGGCGGTGGCGCCGACGCACAGCAGGGCGCAGATGACGCCTGCGGCGCGGGGACGTATTCGCACGGATTCCTCCTGGGGGTGAGGTGGTTCCTGGGGGTGCGTTACTGGGGGTGTGTTACTGGGGTGAGGCGGGTGGTGCGGAGTGTCTGCGGGTTTGTCCGGGGGTGCTGCGGCGCGGCGGGCTCGGGCGGGGCCACGGGCCTTGTTAAATCCCCCGTTAATCCCACTTGGATTGGCGCTTAAGTTAGGATCGGCCGAGCCGCCCGCGCAAGGACTTGACCGGGCTGGAGTGGTTACCATCGCGTAACGCGTCCTGCACGTAAGGGAGTTCACGGGAGACTCGATGAATTCTCCGCGCGGGACAGACTCCGGGCGATGACGCAGGGGAGTACGACGGTGAGCGACGAGAGCGCGGACGCGCGGGAGACCACCGGGGCGCGGGAGACGACCGGGGCGCCGGACACCGCCGACACCCGGGAGGCGATCGGTCAGCGCGTCCACCAACTGCGCACCAACGCCGGACTGACCCAACGTCAGCTTGCCGAACCCGCCTACACGGCCGCGTACATCTCCACCCTCGAAGCCGGGAAAGTGCACCCCTCCGACAAGGCCCTGCGCCATATCGCCGAGCGCCTGGGCAGCAGCTACGAGGAGCTGGTCACGGGGCGGCCCGCCCACCTCGCCACCGACCTGCGGCTACGGCTCACCGAAGCCCAGCGCACCCTCGCCACCCACGACCCCGACGACGCGGCCGACCGCTACACCGGCATCCTCCGCGACGCCGAACACCACGGCCTCGACACCGAACGCGCCGCCGCACTCGTCGGCCTCGGCCACTGCGCCCTGGAGACCGGGGACCTCGACCGGGCCCGGGACCACTTCGAAGCGGCCGAATCCGTCCTCGTCGCCTCCGGCGCACCCCTTCCGCAGCGCGTGGCGGCCATCCGCGGCCGATCGGTCACCCATCTCCTCGCGGGTGAACTCCGTTACGCCTGCTACCTGGTGGAGAAAACCCTCGACGAACTCAACTCGTCCGGACTGCACGACCCCGAAGCCCTCGTCCTCCTGTACACCGCCGCCATCGCCCCCTATATGGACCTCGGCGCGCACGCCCGTGCCGCGCAGGCCGCCGAACTCGCCCTCGCACTCGCCCCGCAGGTCTCCGACCCCGAGCTGATCGCCCGGATGCACCGGGGTGTCGCGCGGACGCTGATCGCCGAGGGCAAGGTCGCTGAGGCCGAGGAGTCCCTGGCCAAGGCCGCCGCCTACTACCAGCAGCTCCAGCTCCGTACCGAACTCGCCCAGTGCCACTGGATGCGCGGCTATGTCCACGCCCAGGACGGCGACCTCGAACGCGCCGAGTCCGAGCTGCGCACCGCCCACACCGGGCTCGTTTCGCAGCGCGCCGCCCTCTACGCCAGCCAGGTCGGCGTGGAGCTGGCCGACGTGCTCCGCCGCCGCGGCAAGACCGCCGAAGCCGCTTCCCTGCTACGGGAGTTGGTGGACCAGCTCCATTCGGAGCGGGGCGCCGTGCACGCGGCCGGGGCCCACCGGCTGCTCGGGATGATCGCCGAGCAGGGCGACGGCGACGACCTCGAATCGGCGGAGGAGCACTACACCATCGCGCTCGCCCTGCTGGAGACCGCAGGCGCCACCGGCGACCTCGCCGACATCTGCCGGCTCCTCGGCGACCTGCTCCGCCGCACCGGCCGCGTCGAAGCCGCACTCGACGCCTACCGCACGGGCCTCGGCCACCGTGCCGCCCCCGGCACCACCACTCTCGGCCCCGCCCCGGCCCGTCCTCCCCACTGGCACCGGGGAGCCTCGCCAGAATCTACACTTCTGTAGAAGTCTCTTCCGTGGCGCAAGACGGCTCAACAGGGCTGCCCCGCACCCCTGTTGAGCTTTCTTGTGCGCGCCGGAAAGCCTTCGTGGCGCGTCACACCGCCGTCGAGTGTGGAGTTACGAGGAGCAGGATGACGGACTGTACGGCCCCGGCCCCGGCCCCGGCGCCGACCGCGCGGCAGGCCCTGGCGCGGCGCTGCCGAGCCCTGACCGAGACGCGCTGGTTCGCCGTCACCGTGTTCGCCCTGATCGTCGCCAACGCGGTGCTGCTCGGCGTCGAGACGTACACGGGCGTCGTCGCCGACTGGCACGGGTGGCTGCGCTTCGCCGAGCACGCCTGCCTCGCCGCGTTCACCGTCGAGTTACTTCTCCGGCTCGCCGCGCACGCCGACCGGCCACGCGACTTCTTCCGCGACCCGTGGAACCTGTTCGACCTCGCGGTCGTCCTGTCCGCGTTCCTGCCCGTGATCCGCGAGAACGGCACCGTCCTGCGCCTGCTGCGTCTCGCCCGGGTACTGCGCGCGGCCCGGTTCCTGCCCCAACTCCGCGTCGTCATGGTGGCGGTGGGCCGCAGCCTGCCCGGCACGGTCAGCTTCCTGCTCGTCGGCGCACTGCTCCTCTATCTGTACGCCATGGTCGGCTGGGTCTTCTTCGCCGCCCACGACCCCGAGCACTTCGGCTCCATCGGCCGCGCGGTCCTGACCCTCTTCCTCCTCATGACCCTCGACGGTCTCGGCGACGCGGTCCGCGCCGGCCTGGAGATCTCCCGCTGGAGCATCGTCTACTACGCCTCGTACGTCCTCCTCGCCTCCTTCGTCCTCGTCAACGTCCTCATCGGCGTCGTCATCACCTCCCTCGACGAGGCACGGGAAATGGAGCGCGACGAGGAGGCACGGGTGAGGGAGCGAGACGAGACCGCACTCCGCCCCGCCGCAAGCGAATCCGCCCCCGGCGACCCCCAGGCCCTGAGGGAACGCATCGCCGTCGCCCGCCGCGCCCTGGACGACCTGGAGAGCAGCCTCGCGTACGCCTCCGTACCGCCTCCGACGCCCGCGTCCCGCACCGGTCCACTGCCCTCGGGAAGTCCCTGACCTCGATCCTCCCGTTTCAAGATCATTGCTATGGTGCTCAGTCCACGGCCCTCCATCCGAGGGCCGGGTTGAGGGACACGGAGTGTTCGGGGGAGGGGACAACGCGATGGCCAAGCCGGTGCGTGCGTCGCTGGGGGACAAGTGGATCACCTGCCAGATCTGTGAGAGCGACCTTTTCCGCGAGCGGGAAGTCCTGCTCAACAGCTTCGGCAAGGAGTTCCTGAAGCTGGCGTGGGCCGACGAGTCCGCGCGGGGCCTGATCTGCTGGGAGTGCGGTTACGTACACCTCTTCGTGAACCGGGACATAGCGCTGCACCGGGTCAAGAGGTAGCGCCCACGTCGGACGGCCGTCTTCTGAAGGGCAGCAGAAGAGGTGTCGCCAGGATGAGGACGCCGGCCGTCGCGAGCGCCGTGCGGGGGCTCGTGAGGCCGGCCAGCAGACCCCAGAGGGCGGTCATGGCCGCGATGCTGAGCTTGGTGGTGACCGACCACGCGGACAGGGTGCGCGTGACGCGGTCCGTCGCGGTCCGGGTGAGCCGCACGGTGGCGAGCACCGGGCTGAACACACCGGAGCAGAAGATCAATCCGAACTCGACCACCATGATGACCGCGAGACCGACCGGACCGGGACGGACGAACGGCAGCCCCAGCAGCCAGCACGCCCGCAGGGTCCCGGCCGTCAGCAGGACCGTGTGCTGTCCGAACCGTGCGACGAGCGGGCGCGCCAGACGGGCGCCGATGAGGCCGCCGATGCAGGGCAGGGCGAACGCGAGGGTGTATTCGAGAGGCGAGTAGCCGAGGTCGCCGAGCATGAGTACGGCGAGCGGGGGAGCGGTCGCCATGATCAGCCCGTTGGCCAGGATCGTGTGGAAGAACAGCGGGCGCAGCGTCGGGTCGGCCAGGATGTACCGCCACCCGTCGAGCAGGTCGGCGGCGCGCAGCCGTGCCGGGTCGCCGGTCCGGACGGGACGCGACTCCTCGCCTCCGATCGCGCGGATGCCCAGGGCCGACAGCAGAAAGCTCACCGCGTTGGCCACCACGGTCAGCACAGGACCGAACAGCCCGATCGCGGCCCCGCCCAGCGGCGGACCGAGCACGCTCGCCGTCCACATCGTCGACTCGAAGCGCCCGTTCGCGACGATCAGGCCTTCCGACGGCACCAGCCCCTTGAGATACGCGCCGCTCGCCGCGTTGAAGGTGATGTCCGCCGCGGCGACGACGACCGACACGACCAGGAGCTGACCGAAGGAGAGCCACCCCGGTGCATAGGCGGCGGGGACACTCAGCAGCGCCGCGCACCGGATCAGATCCATCGCCACCATCACCGGCCGCTTCCGGCGGAACTCCACCCACGGGCCGAGCGGCACCGCCACCGCGGCCCCCACCGCGGCGCCCGACGCGGCGAGGATCGCCACCTCCGTCGGCCCGGCGTGCAGCACCAGGATCGCGACCAGAGGGAACGCGTCGAAGGCGAGCCAGGTACCGAACACACTCACCCCGTACGCCGCCCACAACCACGCGAACCCCCGCCCCAGCGACTGCCTGGCCCCCATGCCCGGCCCGCCACCCCCCGTTTCCACCACGTGAGAACCCCTCGACCCCTCGAACCCGTTGCTGGCGCGCCCTATCCAAGCCAGCGAAGGACTCCCCGATCAAACAACCACCCCACCTCACCCGCCACAACCATCGGTTGTACGACGGAGATCCATCAGAAGCGCCCTAGGGTGTGCGGATGGATCTCGATGCCGTGCGCACCTTCGTCGCCGTCGCCGACGCGGGGCAGTTCCAGGAGGCAGCCGCCCACCTGACGATCACGCAGCAGGCCGTCTCCAAGCGCGTCGCGGCGCTGGAGAAGAGCCTCGGTGTACGGCTGTTCACCCGCACGGCACGCGGCGCCCGACTCACCATCGACGGACAGGCGTTCCTGCCCCACGCCCGCGATCTCCTCCGCGCCGAGGAGCGGGCAGCCGCCTCCGTACGGCCCGGGAGCCGCGCACTGCGCGTCGACGTGATCGGCCGGCGGCTGGCGCCCGCGGGTCTGCTGCGCGACTTCCACCGCGCCCATCCCGGCACCGAACTCGACGTCGTGACCCTGTTCGACGCCGACGCGGCCATCGCCGCCGTCCGCTCGGGCGCGATCGACGCGACGATCCGCGCCGTCACCGTGACAGCGCGCCAGCTCCCCGACGGCATCGAGGCCGTCCGGGTCTTCGACGAGCGCATCCAGCTCCTCACCGGACCGGCCCACGCGTTCGCAGGCGCCCGCGCGGTCACCCCGGCGCAACTCGCCGGGCACCGGATCTGGATGCCCGGCATCGTCGCCGGTACCGAATGGGCCACGTACTACGACGACCTCGCCGCCGAGTTCGGCCTCACCATCGAGGTGACAGGCCCCGACTTCGGGGCCGAACCGCTCCTCGACACCATCGCCGAGTCCGCGGCCCTGGCGACCTTCGTCGGCGAACAGACTCGCTTCATCTGGCCGGTGGAGCAGGACCTCCGGCGCGTCGCCCTGCACGACCCGACACCGGTCTACCCGCACTCCCTGATCTGGCGCACCGACAACCCCCACCCCACGCTGACCGCACTGCGCGACCACCTCGCGACCACACGACCGGCCGACCGCGGCGACGCGCAGGAGTGGACTCCCCGGTGGGCGCGGTGATCGCCGTCGTCCGGCGAGTGAAACCCTTTGCCCGCACACCTGTCCGGGAGACGAACCCGCCGTGGGGAACCGTCCCAGGTCGCGGCGCGTCCAGAGGGATCATGGGAGAGAGCGGAAGAGCCGGCGGCGCCGTCGGCTGTCTGGTGGGGGTGGCCGCGGCCGGCGTCGGAGTCACCGTCTGGTACCACGGGGCCCGTCCGGGGCTGTACGGCAGTTTCGAAGGGGAGCGGGACTGGAGCCTGCTGTACGGAGGACTGCCCTTGATGCTCATCGGCGTCCCGGCGCTCACGCTGGCGGCCTGGGCGCTGGTCTCGGCGGCACTGCGCGGCAGGGCCGCCCCCGGCACCCGGATCGCCGTGGCGGTGGGGACCGCCGTCGCCACCCTGATCGTGCTGGCGTGGGGCGGCCATGAGTGGCTGGCGGTGTGGGGGGACGGCGACATGGACGAGCCGATCTGAGCCGATCCGACCGTAGAACCGCCGTCCCCCACCCGATGTGTCCCGCCGCCGACTACGCCACCACCGTCACCGGATGACGCACCACAGCGTCGAAGAGGTATCCCTGCGTGTTCGGTGCGGTGTGCGAGGGCTGGGTCCGGCCGCCCATGTCCGTGGCGCGGGCCAGGAGCGTGGTCGGGCCGGGTGTCGTGGGGTGCCAGTCCGTGGACCAGCGGGACCAGGCGGAGGCGCGGGGCCGGTCATGCAGTTCGGCACGGCGCCATGTCGCGCCGCCGTCGGTACTCACCTCGACCCGGCGGATCCCCCCGCCGCCCGACCAGGAACGCCCGGTGAGCCGGTGCCGCCCACCCACCGCGAAATCGGCTCCGGCGGCCACCTCGAACGCGCTCTTGACGGTCTGCCCGGTGAGCGGGGCGCCGCCGCCCTCGGGATGACCGGGCCCGAACAGCCGGTACAGGTCCGTGTTCCACGGTGAGTAGAGCGGTTCCGTGGAGACCTCGATGTCGCCGACCCACTTGATGTTCGCGATCCCGACCCAGGACGGCACGAGCACGCGTACGGGATACCCGTGGTCGTAGGGCAGCGGCTCGCCGTTCATCTCGTACGCGAGGACCACGTCGTCCAGCGCCTTGGTGAGCGGCAGGGGGCGGCGTACGTGGCCGAGGTCGGTGCCGTTGGACACCCAGGTGTCGTCCAGGCCGCGCGGTTGCAGGTCGACGGCGTGCCGGACCAGTCCTGCCAGGCGCAGGACATGGGACAGCGGGACGCCGCGCCAGCGGGCGCTGCCGATCGCGCCGAGGGTCCACGCCGTGCCGGTGGCGGGGTCGCCCTGCTGGGTGGTGAAGTAACTGCGGCCGTTGCCCGCGCACTCGATGAACGCGTCGAGTGTCACGGACGGCATCCGCCGCAGATCGCGGTGCCCGAACTCGACGGCCCGGTCGATGCCCGGCGCGCCGCGCAGCCCGCTGCCCCACACCTTCAGGCTCCAGTCGTCCGCGTCCAGTACGGGCGTGGAGGTGTGGTTGCGGACGAAGAACCGGTCGACCGGTGTGTGGTAGCCGGTGCCGTGCAGCGCGGGCCAGTTGGTCTCCGCGTTGGTGCCCCGGATCGTGAACAGCTCCGGGGGCAGCGGCTTGACGATGCCCGGTGCGGAGGCCCGGGGCGCGGGGGTGTCGGCGGCGGCTCGCGCGGCGGTGACCGTCGTGAGGACACCGGCCGCGGCGGCCAGCCGTAACAGGTCGCGGCGCGACACCCCTTCGGCCCTGGCCTCACCGGCCAGCCACTGACGCAGCCGTCGCCGGTCGTACGCGGACTCGTTGATACGCATCAGGATCTGCTCCTTTGACGGCGACAGGGCGTGCGGACGGGAGACGCGCGACGAGGGCGGGCGGTCGTCGGGGTGCGCCCGGGTGGCACAGGGGGATCGAACCGCGCTACCGGCCGAGCTGGCGCCAAGGCACCGGGCCGAGGCCGGGGCCGGAATCAGCGATCAACAACAACAGCCGCGCGGCAGCGGGCGGCACACGGCGAGGCAACGGCTGTCGGCGATCACGGAACGAGCGTAGGACCCGATGAGGGTTCCCGTCACGGGTACGCGCAATGCGCCGGGGCTCCGGGATCGGGCAGAGACCGTCTCGTACAGCGGCCGTCAACGAGGCATCCGCCCCTCGTCGACAGCCACGGCATCGTCGGCACGGCCTGCCTGCCGGTAGGAGGCCGCTAGGTGGGTACGCACCCGGTGCGTGTCGGGATGGTCCGCCCCGAGCACGCGTAGCCGCCCCGCGAGTACGGTCTCCTCAAGGCGGACGGCGTCGTCGGGGCGCCCGCCCTTCCGGTAGGAGTCGGCGAGGTTGGCCTGTGCGGTGAGCGTGTCCGGATGGTCAGGGCCGAGCGAGCGCTGCCGGTCGGCGAGCACATCCTCGTGCAGCGCGATGGCGTCCCCGCTCCGCCCGGCCTCCTGGTAGTACACGGCGAGATTGGCACGAATCGTGTGCGTGTCCGGGTGGTCGGGGCCGAGGACCCGCTCGCTCTCGACGCGATTGCTCTCGCCCTGGACGACCGCTTCCGCGGTGCGCCCCGCGTTCCAGTATGACGAGGCGAGATGGACCCGGGCCCGGAGCGTGTCCGGGTGATCGGAACCGAGGACGCGCTCGCGGTCGTCCAGGAGCCTTTCGCTGAACACGACGGCCTCCTCCATGCGTCCCGCCAGCCGGTAGGAGAAGACGAGGTTGGCCCGTGCGGTGAAGGTGTCGGGGTGGTCGGGGCCGAGGAGTCGTTCGCGGTCGGCGAGTACGGCTTCTTCGAGGGGGATGGCTTCTGTTGTGCGTCCTGCGTTCCGGTACGACGAGGCGAGATGTGCGCGCGCTCTGATCGTGTCCAGGTGGTCGGGGCCGAGGAGCCGCCGCCGATCCGCGAGCACGCTCTCCTCCAGCGGGACGGCCTCGTCCGTGCGCCCCGCCTGCCAGTAGGAGTGCGCGAGGTTGGCCCGCGCGGCGAGGGTGTCGGGGTGGTCGGGGCCGAGGAGTCGTTCGCGGTCGGCGAGTACGGCTTCTTCGAGGGGGATGGCTTCTGTTGTGCGTCCTGCGTTCCGGTACGACGAGGCGAGATGTGCGCGCGCTCTGATCGTGTCCAGGTGGTCGGGCCCGAGCGCATCCGCGCACGCATCGGCGAAGGCGCGCCAGTAGTCGACGGCAGCCGTGTACAGACCCACGTCGCTGAGGCTGTTCCCCGTGGTGAACAACACCTCGTGGGGCTCGGGGCGCCAGAGGTGGGCCTCCGCCAGGTCGCGCAGGGTGCTCGCGTTGGCGCGCAGGACGGCCGCGAGGCCGGACTCGGGGGCATCGAGCCGTGGCCAGACCGCGAGGAGTGCGTCGGCCGCCGTATACGCCGCGTCCGTCCCGACCTGCGGCGGTGTGTGCTCGCGCGCCGCACGCGCGGTGAGGGCGTGCACCTGGACGGCGTCAGGGCTGCCGTCCTTCTGCCAGGTGAGCAGTCCGTACCGGTTGAGCAGGCTGAGCACATCACGCGCCTGCGCGGTGGTGACCGGCTCGTCGCCCTTCGCGGGGTCGCGGTCCCGGCCGAAGTACGCGACGACAGGCGTAGTTGCCCAGAAGGACTCGGGGTGCCCCGCCGGGGCGAGGAGTCCGGCGAGATACATGCCGGGGCTGGCGAGACCGACGGGGGGATGGGAGTCGGCGGCTGCCAGGTTCAGCAGCAGGGTCACATCGACCGCGCGTCCGTAGCCGTCGCCGTCCGCGTGGGCGGGGAAGAGCCTGGCCAGGCCGGTACTGCGGTCACGGAACAACCGGAGATAGCCCTCACAGCTCTCTCCCATGTCGACCATGTAGGCGGCGGCATGACTGAGCGCCAGCGGCAGATGCCCCAGCGCCTCCGCCAGCGCACCGGACTCCGCGTCGAAGAGCTGGGGGCAGTCGGCCTCGGTGAGCCGCGTGGAGAGATACGCGTCCGACTCCCGCGGTGTGAAGACCCCGACTTCCACCATGCGTCTCCCGCCGCCGGTGACAGCGGCGTCGCGGCGGCGTGTGGTGGCCAGCACCCAGCCCTCGTCGGACCCGCCAGACGGCCACCAACCGGACATGGCGGTCAGGTCGCCGACATCGTCCAGGACCACGAGCCAGCTCCGGTTCGTGGCGGCCAGCCAGTCGAGGAAGCACCGCGCGTCCTGCTCCGGCTCCTCACCCGTGGCACCGGGAGCGCGCACCCGGGCGGCGGCCCGCGCGTACGCGAGGATCACGTCCCGCACCTCCGCCGCCGGCACCCACACCACCAGGTCCGTCCCGGTGACCATGGCCTCCCTGGCGTAGGCGGCGGCCAGTTGCGACTTGCCCACGCCGCCACCGCCGGACAGCACCTGCGTCAGCACCACCGTCCGGCCCAGCCGTCGCGCCGCGTCGATCCGCTGCCGTACGGCCTGGCGCGGCTGGGCCGCCGAGGGCGGCACGGGCGGGGTCCCGATCCGCATCGGCCAGGAGATCACCTCGGGCGCGTGATGATGATGGTGCACCTCGTACCGGTTGACGACGCTGGCGCCGTCTCCGATCGCGGACGCCACGACATCACCGCCGGCCGCGACGTTCACTCCCTCACCCTCGGCGGTGACCTCCGGCGGCGGGGGCGGCGGTCCGCCCCCGGGCTTTCCGCGCCTCCCCGGCCACCTGCTCACCGTTCGCTGTCCTCACCGAGCGCGCTGTCCACGACATCGCCACGTACCGCCAGGCCGTCGTCCCCCGCCGCCACATCGGCATCGCTCCCCGACCGGGTCGTGCTCGCGGGCGGCCGACCCGAAGCAGGACCGGTGACCCTGCTACGGGCCCCGACCGCCGTGCCGACCACGCTCCCGCCGACGGCAAGCCCGCCCCGGCCCGCCCTGACCCGGGACCGACGACCGTCTCGGTCCCTCCCGCTCCCGCCGCCCAGCAGCGGCCACAGCGCCAGCGCACAGCCGACCACACCCGTCAACGCCCCGATCAGCCCCGCGACTTGTCCACCCGCGTCCAGCCCTCCGAGGACGGACAGAAGCACCAGCCCGACCGCCGTGACACCGCACACCAGCGCGAGCACCCATAACGCGCCCCGTCGCCCTGGGGGATTCCCCGTCATAGCCGTCCCTCCGCGCACCCCGCCCGGTGCTACCCGGTCACTGCCCGACGACAACCGCTCACCGTCCAACGTACTGCGCCGCCCTCGGAAACCACCGACGGCAGCGGCTCACGGGCTCCTTCACCACGGCACGATGGCCGAACAGCCCCTCCAAGGGGCCGTATCGGCCATCGTGCGTGTGGGCGGGAGGGTCAGCTCGTCGCCCGGAACGACCTCAGCCGCAGGGAGTTGCCGACCACGAAGACCGACGAGAAGGCCATCGCTGCGCCCGCGATCATCGGGTTGAGCAGTCCGGCCGCCGCCAGGGGGAGGGCGGCGACGTTGTAGCCGAAGGCCCAGAACAGGTTGGACTTGATGGTGCCGAGGGTCCTGCGGGAGAGCCGGATGGCGTCGGCCGCGACCCTCAGGTCCCCGCGGACCAGGGTGAGGTCGCCCGCCTCGATGGCCGCGTCGGTACCGGTCCCCATCGCGAGCCCCAGGTCGGCCTGGGCGAGCGCGGCGGCGTCGTTGACACCGTCACCCACCATGGCCACCGAACGGCCTTCGCCCTGAAGACGCTTGACGACGTCGACCTTGTCCTGCGGCATCACCTCGGCGATGACATGGTCGGCGTCGATGCCGACCTCGCGCGCGACGGAATCGGCGACGGCCTTGTTGTCACCGGTCAGCAGGATCGGCGTCAGCCCCAGCGCCTTCAGGCGCCTGATCGCTTCCGCGCTGGTGTCCTTGACGGCGTCCGCGACCTCCAGGACGGCACGGGCCTCACCGTCCCAGGCGACCGCGACGGCCGTCCGCCCGGCCTCCTCGGCGCGGGACTTGGCCTCCTCCAGCTCGGCGGGCAGAGCCATCGCCCACTCCGACAGCAGGCGGGTCCGGCCGACGAGCACGGCGTGCCCCTCGACGATGCCCTGCACACCGAGCCCCGGCACATTGGCGAAGTCCTCGGGCGTCGGCAGCGATCCCACGGCGGCCACCGCTCCGTCCGCCACGGCCCGCGCGATCGGGTGCTCGGAGGAGTGCTCCAGCGCACCGGCGAGCCGCAGGACGTCGGCCTCCTCGGCGTTGCCCGCCGTGTGCACCTTCAGGAGGGTCATCCGGCCGGTGGTGACGGTGCCCGTCTTGTCCAGGACGATCGTGTCGGCCTTGCGCGTCGACTCCAGTACCTCGGGGCCCTTGATCAGGATGCCGAGCTGCGCGCCACGGCCCGTACCGACCATGAGGGCGGTCGGTGTCGCCAGGCCGAGGGCGCACGGGCAGGCGATGATCAGGACGGCGACGGCGGCGGTGAACGCGGCCGTCATGCCCGCACCGTTGCCGAGCCAGAACCCGAGCGTGCCCAGGGCGAGCGCGATGACGACGGGGACGAACACCGCCGAGATCCGGTCGGCGAGACGCTGTGCGGCGGCCTTCCCGTTCTGGGCGTCCTCCACCAGCTTCGCCATCAGGGCGAGCTGCGTGTCGGCGCCGACCCGGGTGGCCTCGACCACGAGCCGGCCGCCCGCGTTGAGCGTGGCACCTGTGACGGAGTCGCCGACCGACACCTCCACCGGCACGGACTCGCCCGTCAGCATGGAGGCATCCACGGCCGACGAGCCCTCGACCACGGTGCCGTCGGTGGCGATCTTCTCGCCGGGCCGGACCACGAAGTGGTCGCCGACCTTCAGGTCCTCGGTACGGATCAGCTCCTCGCGGCCACCCCGGACCACGGTGACCTCCTTGGCGCCCAGGCTGAGCAGCGCCTTCAACGCGGCTCCGGCCTTCCTCTTGGAACGGGCCTCGAAGTACCGCCCGGCGAGGATGAACGCGGTGACGCCGGCCGCGGCTTCGAGATAGATGTTCCCGGCACCGTCACCGCGCGCGATCGTCAGCTCGAACGGGTGCGTCATCCCGGGCGTGCCCGCGGTACCGAGGAACAGGGCCCACACGGACCACAGGAACGCGGCCGACGTACCGACCGAGATCAGCGTGTCCATGGTCGCGGCGCCGTGCCGGGCGTTGGTGAACGCGGCCTTGTGGAAGGGCCACGCGGCGTACGTGACCACGGGCGCGGCCAGCGTGAGCGAGAGCCACTGCCAGTACTCGAACTGGAGGGCGGGGACCATGGCCATCGCGATGACGGGCACCGCGAGTGCGACGGCGGTCAACAGCCGCTGCCGCAGAGGCCGCAACTCGTCGTCCGCGGCCCGGCTCCCGTCGCCGTCACCCTCGCCGGACGGCGCGTCCCGTGGCGCCGGTTCCTCGGCGGTGTACCCCGTCGCCTCGACGGTGGAGATCAGATCGCCCACGGACACACCGTCGGCGAACGACACCTTGGCCTTCTCGGTGGCGTAGTTGACGGTCGCGGTGACGCCGTCCATCCGGTTGAGCTTCTTCTCGATACGGGCCGCGCAGGAGGCGCAGGTCATGCCGCCGATGGCGAGTTCTACCTCGGCCGGTGCGGATGTGTGGGTGGTCATGGCTGCTCCTCGTAACGAAGGGCTCGTAGAAGGACTCGTAGGGATGTACGGGTAGGGGGGCGCCGGGCCCGCCGGTGGGTACGGGCGGGCTCGGCGCGGGTGGGTCTGTCAGGCCCGGCCGGTGACCGCGTACCCGGCGTCGTCCACGACGTCCGCGATCAGGGTGTCGTCGAGCGCGGAGGCGCTGAGGACGGTGACGGTGCCGGCCGTGAGGTCGACGTCGACCGTGCGGACGCCGTCCACGTCGCCGATCGCCTTGGTGAGCGTCGAACGGCAGTGGTCGCAGGTCATGCCGGACACGGCGTAGACACTCGTCACGCCCACGGCCTCGACGGTCTGCTCCGTGGGGCCGGAGGAGCAGCTGTGGTCGGGGGTGCAGCAGGACGAGGACATGGTTCCTCCAGGTTGAGTCGGTGACGTGATCGGCCGGATACCCGATGGGAGTATCCCAGCCCGCTTTCAGGTATACCTACTGGGGGTATCGAAAGCAAGGGGAGTCTGCGATTGACTTTATACCCCCTGGGGGTAATCTGAACTGCGTGAAGGGCTCTCAGCGAGCCGTAGTCGTAGCTGTAGCCGAAGCTGTCCGAGAGGGACGACCATGAACACAGCCGTGAAGATCACCGCATTCGCCGCGGCGGTCGCAGCGACCTTCGGAACCGCCTTCGCCGTGGGCAAGGGCGTCGACCCCGTGGTCGCGGACCCACCCACCGGCCATGGCGACCACGCAGCGGCGCCCGGTGCCTCGGCCGGCGCGGGGGCGGGGCGCGGCGGCCACGGGGCGATGCCGCCGGGCGGACTCCAGGTGTCACAGGGCGGCTACACCCTCGACCTCAAGACGCCACGGATCGAGGCCGGGCGGCCCGACGACCTGAGGTTCGTCATCACGGGCGATGACGGCCGTGCCGTGACGGCGTTCCAGCGCTCCCACGACAAGGAGCTGCACCTGATCATCGCGTCACGCGACCTGAACACCTTCCGCCACGTGCACCCCACGCGCGCCGCCGACGGCACCTGGTCGACGCCGATCACCCTGCCAGAGGCCGGCGGCTACCGCGTCTTCGCCGACTTCACCCCCGACAAGAAGAACGCGGAGAGCCTCACTCTCGGTGCCGACCTCGCCGCCGCCGGTGACTTCCGGCCCCAGCCGCTCCCGCCCGCGAGCGCCACGTCCAAGGTCGACGGATACACGGTGAGCCTCGACGGCACCCTGAAGCCGGGCGCCGCGAGCGAACTCAAGCTGAACGTCAGCAAGGGCGGCGAACCCGTCACCAACCTCGACCCCTACCTCGGCGCCTACGGCCACCTGGTCGCCCTGCGCTCCGGCGACCTCGCCTACCTCCACGTCCACCCCAACGGCGAACCCGGCGACGGCACCACACGCCCCGGCCCGGCCGTCTCCTTCACGGCCACCGCCCCCAGCGCGGGCACCTACCGGCTCTTCCTCGACTTCCAGCACGAAGGAAAGGTGCACACGGCGGCCTTCACGGTCCACACAGGCCGACCGACCACGCCGCCCACACCCACCCACGACGAGTCCCCGACGGAGAGGCCCGGGGGCGACGACGACGGACACCAGCACTGATCCACTGATGCGAACAGGTGGGTGCTGCGATGATCGTGGCCATGCCCCGATCACCCCTGCCGGCCCCCTGGCCGACGCGACTGACCACGCCCCGGCTGCTCCTGCGCCCCGTGGAGGCGGCGGACGTGAAAGACAAGAACACGGACGCCGCCGTGATCGGTCTCGTGTCCGTCGAACCCGACACCCGCCGGGGCAACCGCGCCGAGGTCTCGTATCAACTGCTGCCGGAGTACTGGGGGTTGGGGTACGCGGGTGAGGCCGTTGGCCGGGTGGTGGCCTGGGTACTCGATCACGTGGACGTGGGGCCGCCGGCCGTCGTGGCCGTGACGCAGGAGGCGAATACCCGGTCGCGGCGGCTTCTGGAGCGGATGGGGATGGGTGTCGTCGACAGGTTCGTGGAGTTCGACGCGCCGCAGGTCATGTACTCCATCTCGATCGCCCCAGCCTCCTCTTGGAGTGCTGCAGCGGTGCATCCGTAGGATGGCGTCATGACCGCCGATGCCCCGCTCACCCGAGAGTCGTTCCGCCGCCTCCAGCCGATCAACGTGCCCAGCCCGGTCTCGCAGTTGCCGGATCGTGTCTGGACTGACGAGGACTGGGACCGGATCCGGCAGGGATATCGAGCCCGGGACATGGATGAGAAGTGGAACGTCTTCGCTGAAGGCGATGTCCTGTTCATGCACCGGAGTTGGAAGGGGCAAGGCGTCTATGAAGCGACCTTCGCGCCCGTGGCCGGCGGCGGGCGGAGGATCACATCCGCTGTGGTGGAGGCCGATGGTGAGCGCTATCGGGGCATGGGCGACGCATATGACTGCCTGATGATGGAGCTGATCATCAGCGCCATCGTCCTTGGAGAGCCCGCCGCCGACCTCCGGGCCGGTCTCGTGGAGTTGACTGCCCGGTCTTCGGGAAGGAGCGATCTTCCCTCGGGCGTGGTGGAACACAGCGTCCTCGGGTTGCGCTCGGGTTCGTAGGCTCCAGCCGGCTCTCAGGGCCGGGACGCCGCGAAGTACGGCATTGAGTCCAGGTTGGTGATCTCGACGTTCTTGCCGGTGCGCGGGGCGTGGATGGCCTTGCCGTCGCCGACGTACATGCCGTTGTGCTGGGTGCTGTTGTACCAGTAGATGATGTCGCCGGGCTGGAGATCCGCGCGGGACACCTTGCGGCCCGCGTCGTACTGCTGCTGGACCGTGCGGGGCAGGGAGACATCGGCCGCGCGCCAGGCGGCGCCGGTGAGACCCGAGCAGTCGAAGGAGTCGGGCCCGGTGGAACCCCACTCGTAGGGTTTGCCGAGCTGCGCGTACGCGAAGTCCAGTGCCGCCTTGGCGCGTCCGCTCGCGGGGCCGTTGTACGTGGCGGCCGAGTCACTGCTGCCCGTCGCGGCGTCCTCGCGCTCCTGGGCGGCGTCCATCCTGGCACGCTGCTCGGCGGTGAGACTGTTGAGGAGCTTGCGGGCCTTGGCGAGCTTGCCCTGCACCTCGTCCTTCTTCTCGCCCGCCTTGTCGCGCGTCTTCTGAAGGGCTTCGATCTTCTTGGCGACGCTCGCGCGCTCCTGGGCCAACTCCCGCTGTGTGCGCTGGAGTTCACCCAGAGCCTGCGCCTGGCGGTCGCCCGTGCGCTCCAGGGTCTGGGCCTTGTCGAGGTAGTCGTCCGGATCGCCGGAGAGGAAGAGCTGCACGCTGGGGTCGAGTCCGCCCGTGCGGTACTGCTCCGCCGCCAACGGGCCGGTGAGCGCACGGAGTTCGTTGATCTCCTGCTGCTTGCGGGCCAGCCGGTCACGCGCGAGGTCGGCCTCCTTGAGGAGCTTCTTCTCCTTCTCGCGGATGCTGTTGTACTCCTCGGTGGGGGCCTCCGCCTCCTCGTACAGCTTCTCCACCTGCTTGCGCACCTCGTTCACCGAGGGGTTGGGCGCGGCCTGGCCCTGGGTCGGCAGCAGGCTGACCGTGCCGGCGGCTATCCCAAGGGTCGTGAGCCGCGCGCGGCCGGGCGGCTTGGGCCGACGGTGCGTTCCCATGGTGGAGGACTCCTCTGTGCGGTGGCGGACCGGTCGGCGTCGGCCGAAGACGTGCGAAGCCTGAACCGCTAGTGAACTTAGTAGATTCGTATTTGGCGGCGCAAGGCGGGTCCGCGATCACGGTGGTGCCGGGCCGTCCCGGCCCGGGAAAGTCAGAGGCCGGGCGGGCAGACCAGCAGCAGCGGCAGCAGCAGGACACCGGTCGCCGTGGAGGCCACGGTCACGCCGAACGCCGGGTGCGGGGTGCGGCGGGGGCCGAGGATACGGCGGAGCCGGATCAGCACCGTCCCGCCTCCCGCGGCGAAGGCGCCCTTCGGCGCGCGGGCCGCCGCCATCTCGTACATCGCGGTGACCAGCGACTCGTGGGAGTGGGTCCGCAGGGCGCGGTCGTCGGCGATCATCTCCAGCAGCAGCGCGGTCTGTTCGCGCGCGTGCCGCGCCAGCGGAATCCGCCGGAACACCGAGTGGAACGCCTCCACCGCCGCCAGTACCAGATGGTGCCGCCCGGCGATGTGCGCCGCCTCGTGTTCAAGGACCGCGTCGAGCTGCCGCGCGGTCAGCCGCCGTACCGCCGCGTCACTGACCACGATCCGGGGCCGTCGGCCGGGCAGACAGTAGGCGGCCGGAACGTCGTACGGGACGACGGTCGCGCTCAGCCCGGGGGAGTGCCGGCCGACGAGGTCAAGGGCCTCCCGCTGCCGTGCGCGCGCCCGGTGCGCGCGGACGACATGGAAGGCGAATCCGACGAGCAGTGCCGCTCCGACCGACGCGGGAAGCCCGACGGCGAGGCGGTGGGCGGTGCCCGGGTCGGGGTGGGTCGTGCCCACGTCCAGGCCGCAGGAGTGCAGCACACCCATCAGCCCCGCGTGCAGATGCTCCGTCGGCATCGCCAGATTGGACAGGGCGAGCGCGACCCCGAGGGAGAACGCGACGGCGAGCGTGTGCCACACCGCGAGGGCCAGGGCCGGGGCGCGGTACGGCCATGAGCTGCGGAGCATCAGGTAGGGGGCGACACCTCCGACGGCCACGGTGTAGCCGATCAGGATCGGGGCCGCGTTCACGGCTCGTCCCGCCGGCCCACGTTCCGCAGGGCCTGCCGCAGCGCGGCCACCTCGTCGTCGGACATGTTCTCCACGAAGTGGAACAGTGCGGCAGGCCGGTCCTGGCTGGCGCCGAGACCGTCCTCCATCAGCGCGGCGGCGTATGCCTCGCGGCTGCGGACCGGTGTGTACAGCCAGGCACGCCCCTGCTTGCTCCGTACCAGCCACCCCTTGGAATGCAGGATGGTGGTGACGGTCATGACGGTGGTGTACGCGACCGGCCGGGTCTCATTGATGTCGTCGACGACCTCACGAACCGTCGCGGGGCGGTTCCATGTCCACAGGCGGTCCATGATCTCCGCCTCCAGATCCCCCAGCCGCCGCATGCCCCGATGTCCTTCCGCTCGCCGATCCCGCAGACCTCGCAGATACGCGGCCCTCGCCGACGCAGGCCCATGCTAGGTGCCCCCGGCGCGCGGACGGACCGGCCGGGTCGGGAAGTCATACCCCGGGCAGGTACCATCCGTCGCGTGTACTCCGGAACCACCCGAGACGGCGGGGCGGCATTCGCCCCGCCCGGCGCCCATGCCGTGACGCGGCGAGCGGTGCGTGCCGCGCGCCGGTCGCCGGTGTGTCTGCTCGGGCTCCTTGTGTGCACCGTCCTGCTGGGCCTGGTCGGCATGCACGGGCTCGGCCCGGTCCCCGCGCCGGCCGCCACCGGCCACGACGTGACGGTCACCGTCACGCACACCGGACTCAAGGCGTCCACGCCGGACGTGTGCGACCACGAGTCCGGGGGCTGCGGGGGCCACGGCACCCACGCGGACCCGACCTGCGCCTCGGCATCCGTCGCGGGGTCCCCGATGGTCGCCCCCGCGCTGCTGCCCGACGTCATCCACGGCCTCGGCACCCCGCAGGCCCGCCCCACCGCACGCGCGGACGGCCCTGACGGTGGCCGGGCACCTCCCTCACTCGCCGAACTCCAACTCCTGCGGATCTAGAGCGGCCCACGCGACGCCACACCGCCTCGACGGTGCGGTGGCGCGCAGCGGCATGCCCTTTCACAGGTCCGACAGACGGATCCGACAGACAGATCCGAGAGCAGGAGTTCCACCGTGACATCACAGCGCACCCTCGTCCGCCGTACGTCCCTCGCCGTGGCCGCCGGAGTTGCCACCGTCGTGCTCGCCGCCTGTAGCGGGGGCGGCGGGCACGACATGGGGTCCATGGGATCCGATGCCACCCCGTCCGGGAAGGCATCCGCCACAGCGTCCGCCACGGCCGGCGGGCACAACGCCGCCGACGTGACCTTCGCGCAGGACATGATCCAGCACCACCGTCAGGCCGTGGAGATGGCCGACCTGGCCGACGGCCGCGCCGGGTCGAAGGAGGTCAAGGACCTCGCCGTGAAGATCAAGGGAGCGCAGGACCCGGAGATCAGGACCATGTCCGGCTGGCTCACGTCGTGGGGCGAGCAGGTCCCCGAGGAGATGTCCGGCATGGGTCACGACATGTCGTCGTCCATGCCCGGCATGATGAGCGCCGCCGACATGGACGCGCTGAAGAAGGCGTCCGGCACCGAGTTCGACAAGCAGTTCCTCACTCTGATGGTCAAGCACCACGAGGGCGCCGTCGAGATGGCGAAGACCGAGCAGAGCAAGGGCGAGTACGGCCCGGCGACCCGGCTCGCGGACGACGTCATCAAGGCCCAGACGGCGGAGATCGAGCAGATGAACAAGCTGCTCGGCGCCCGGTGAGTCGACCGAAGCCGACTCTGAACGACGACAGTTGAAAAGTGAGCGGCGTGGCCGTGGGGTCGCCCCCGGCCACGCCCCTCACCGACCGCTCAACGACTCACCGACAGTTCACGCCCGGCTCACGGCTTGCGGCCCACCGCCGCGTACATCGCCACATGGTTGTCGTCGAGGGACGCCTGTTCCTCCGTCGGCCGCCAGTGGTGCACCTGGGTCAGGCCCGGTTCGACCAACTCCAGACCGTCGAAGAAGGCGGCGACCTGGGCGCGGTCGCGCGCGATCATCGGGATGCCCCGGCTCTCGTACTCGCCGACCAGCTTCTCCGCCTCGTCCTTGGGCGCGAAGTCCGCTGTGCCCGTGGAGATGGCCAGGAAGCTGCCCGAGGGCAGCGGGTCGAGGAGCCGCCGGACCAGGGTGTAGCCGTCGGGGATCGGGATGAAGTGCAGCATCGAGATGATCGTCAGACCGACGGGCTGCTTCAGATCGATCAGCTCCCCGAACGCCTCGGACTCCAGGATCGCGTCCGGATCACGCATGTCCGCGTCGACATAGCCGGTACGTCCCTCGGGCGAACTCCTCAGCAGCGCCTGCGCGTGCGTGAGCACGATGGGGTCGTTGTCCACGTAGACGACGGACGCGTCCGGCCGCTCCCGCTGGGCGACCTCGTGCAGATTCGGCGAGGTCGGAAGGCCCGTACCGATGTCGAGGAACTGACGGACCCCCGCATCGCGGGCGAGATAGCGCGCCACGCGGTGCATGAACAACCGGTTCTGACGCATCGTCACGGGCAGTGACGGCAGTGCGGCGACCATCGCGGCGGCGGCCTCGGCGTCCACGGGGTAGTTGTCCTTGCCGCCGAGGATGAAGTCGTAGACCCGTGCCGGATGTGCCCGGGTCGTGTCGATCCGGCCTGCTACGCCGTCACCATGTGCCATGCCGCAACTCCCGTCGTTTCGCGGATGGTTCAGGAGTCTAGGGACTTTACCGACCGTTGACCCCTGAATCGCCCGCGCGACGGTCGATCACCTCGGAACGACATCTGGTCACAACTGCCGGAGCCGGTCCCCGAGTTGTTCGGTCAGGCCGCTGATCCACGCGGTGGGGTCGGGGCTCATCGGCGAGACCCAGACCTGGTCGATTCCGAGCTTGGCGTAACCGTCCAAGGCCGTGAGGAAAACGTCGACGTCGGCCGCCGGGTCGCCGCCCGCCCAGACGATCGTCTTCTCGATGGTGCTCGGATCGCGGCCCTCGGTCTCGCAGTGGCCGCGCAGTACGTCGAGCTTGTGGGCGACCTCGGCCGGGTCGGAGGCGAAGAGGTTGCACGCGTCGGCGTAGCGGGCGACGAGCCGGAGGGTCTTGCGCTCACCCATCCCGCCGATGAGGACGCGCGGCGACGGCTGCTGGATCGGGCGGGGCAGACAGATGGTCTCGGCCAGCCGGTAGTGCCGGCCTTCGTAGGGACCGTCGTCGTCGCTCCACATCTGCCGACAGATCTGAAGCGCCTCTTCGAGCCGCTCGTACCGCTCGGAGACCGGGGGGTACGGGACGCCGAGACCGATGTGCTCCCGCTCGTACCAGGCCGCCCCGATCCCGAGCATCGCGCGCCCGCCGGACAGTACGTCGAGGGTCGTCACGATCTTCGCGAGAAGGCCGGGGTGACGGTACGTGACGCCGGTGACCAGGGTGCCCAGCGTCATCCGCTCGGTGACGGCGGCCAGATAGCCGAGCGCGGTGTAGCCCTCCAGCATCGGCTCCCGGGGGCCGTTGAGCTGCTCCATCTGGAAGTAGTGGTCCATCACGGTGAACGCGGAGCAGCCGCCCTCCTCGGCGGCGCGCGCGGACGCGGCGAGGGTCGGGGCGATGGAAGGGGTGCCGCCGGGGAGGGTGAAGGAGGGGAAGTGGATCGCGAGCTTCATCAGATCACCTTTTGAATCGGACGTGAATCGGACGAGAAGGTTCCGGCAATCGCGCCCAGATTCTCCCGGGCGGACATGGTCGGCAAGCGCGAGGCGCCCTTTCCCGCCATGCCGGAGGGCCGGGGAGGGCTTGCGGGCGTGCGGGCGTGCGGGCGTGCGGGCGTGCGCACCGGGGCCGAGATAGTAGCCATGGATATAGTATCTATGTACAGTAAGTTTTATGAGTGAGGCACTGGAGGGGGCGACCCCGGGATATCTGGTCTGGCGGCTGTCGATGAAGTGGCGGGTCGCGGTGGATCGCGCGCTGGCGCCGCTCGGTCTCACGCATGCCCAGTACGTTCTTCTGTCGTCGCTGTTCGGCATGCGGCGCGCCGGGCTCCACCCGAGCCAGCGCGAACTGGCCGATCACACCGGCCTCGAAGCGCTGTACGTGTCCAAGCTGGCGCGCTCACTGGAGAGCGACGGCCTTGTCGAGCGCACCCGCGACCCGGCCGACACGCGCGCGATCCGGCTCGCCCTGACGGAGCGCGGGGAGGCGGCCGTACGCCCCGCCCTGACAGCGGTCCAGGCGCTGGTGGATCAACTCCTTGACCCCCTCGGCGGCCAGGACACCCGCCGGACGGCGACCTTCGTCCACGACCTCACGACGCTCCTGAACGCTCCGCTCGACCCGTCGCCGTAGCGGTGACGGTGCACCGGAAGGACTTCCCGTCATGCCTGAGATACGCGTACTCGACTCGACCCTCCACTACGAGGACTCGGGGAACGGAACCGCATTCGTGTTCCTCCACGGCAACCCCGGCTCCTCTCACCTGTGGCGGAACGTGCTGCCCCATGTCGGCCCAGGGCGGCTGCTCGCACCCGACCTCATCGGCATGGGGCGCTCCGGCAAACCCGACATCCCCTACCTCTTCGCCGACCACGCCCGCTACCTCGACGCCTGGTTCGACGCGCTCGGCCTGGACCGTGTCGTCCTGGTCGGCCACGACTGGGGCGGAGCGCTCGCCTTCGACTGGGCGGCCAGGCACCCCGAGCGTGTCCTCGGCCTCGCCTTCCTGGAGAGCATCGTCAAGCCGATGTCCTGGGACGACCTCACACCCCAGGCACGCCTTCGCTCCGAGACGATCCGCACCCCCGGCACTGGCGAGGAACTGGTCCTCGACCAGAACCTGTTCGTCCGCCAGGCGTTCACCGGAGGCGTCCTCACCCCGGTCGGCGACGAGGACCTGGCGACCTACCTCGCCCCCTACCCCACCCCTGAGAGCCGCCGCCCCGTCCTCGCCTGGGCCCGCCAGATGCCCCTCGGCGGCGAACCGGCCGAACTGGTCGCCCGTATCGAGGCATACGACACGTGGCTCGCGGCCAGCCCCGAGATCCCGAAACTCCTCATGACCTTCGAGGGCTCACCGACCCTGCTCATCGGCGAGGACCTGGCAGAGTGGTGCGCCACGCACATCGCCGCCCTGGAGACGGTCCCCTGCGGTCCGGCGGGCCACCACGCCCCCGAGGACCGGCCGAAGGAAATCGGCACGGCGGTCGCCACCTGGGCCGACCGGCACGGGCTGCGGCGGCCCCACGTACGGTAGCCCCCATGCCCGAGCTTCAGCGTCTGCGCCCCGACCATGCCCCCGCCCTACTCGCCTTCGAGCGGGAGAACAGGGACTACTTCGCCGCGTCCATCTCCGACCGGGGGGACGCCTACTTCGCCGAGTTCGACGCCCGGCACGCCGCCCTGCTCGCCGAACAGGCCACGGGGGCCTGCCACTTCCACCTGATCGTGGACGGAAACGGTGAGGTGCTGGGGCGCGTGAACCTCATCGACGTCAAGGACGGGGACGCCGAACTCGGCTACCGGATCGCCCGTGGCGCCGCCGGCAAAGGGCTCGCGACGGCCGCCGTCCGCGATGTGTGCGCGCTGGCCGCCACGGTGTACGGACTGACGTCCCTGCGGGCGGTCACGACGCTCGACAACCTCGGCTCACGGACCGTGCTGGAACGCACCGGGTTCGTGACCACGGGCGAGAGGGAGGTGGCCGGCCACCCCGGGATCGGGTACGTCCGGGACCTCGTCCACTGACGGTCCGGCCCCGGGGCACATTTCGCGTACGTCATGACGTCATCGCTCGGTTCAGCGCGTGCCGGGGCTGTCCGCCTGAACTGGCCGCGACGTCGCGCTGTCCCCCGGGGCGGCCGAGATGGTGTGCGGCGCCGACGAGGGCTCGGGCGCCGGTTCGCCGCGGCCCGGCGCCGACTCGGCGTCGTTCTTCATGGCCTTGGCCTCGCTCTTGAGGATGCGCGCCGACTTGCCCAGTGAACGGGCCATGTCCGGAAGCTTCTTGGAGCCGAAGACCAGAATCACCACCAGGGCCACCAGCAGCAGATGCCAAGGCGCCAGCGCATTGTGGAACATCGTCAGACCACTCCCTCAGATACGATTGCTATGTTGCGCAACTGTATAACCATGGAGTGAGGTCAAGGACCTCCTCCGTGGGCGGACGACCGGGATCACCAGTCCCCGCCGCCGAAATCTCCGCCCCCGAAGTCGCCGCCCCCGCCGAAGTCACCCGGGCTGAAGTCGGCGCCGGTGAACTCCCCGCCGTCCGGGCCGCTGTCGGCGGAGGGTGCGTCGGCGAAGGCCGAGGGGGCGCTGAGCATCGAGCCCAGCATCGTGCCCACGAGCAGCCCGCCCAGGATGCCGCCCGCGCCGCCGAAGTAGCCGCCCGCCCAGGGGGCGTAGGCGGGCCCGGCGTTCCAGTAGGGCTGTGGTCCGTCGGCGGTCTGCACCTGGCGGACCATCGGCTCCTGCCCGCCGGCCAGACGGTCGGCATCGGCCGTACACGCGGGCACCTCGCGGGGCATGCCACCCTGCGGGGCCCACTGCACATCGACGGCCGACGGTCCGTGGCGGGGGTCGAAGAAGCAGGGCGCCCGGCGCTCGGGCAGCGGGGTGCCGGTGCGGCGCGCGGTCAGGGTGGCGAGCGCGAACCGGCCCTCTTCGACGGCCACGGTCACCGGCTGGACGTCCTGCGGCCCGGTGGCGGCGGCCATCAGGTCCTTGGCCCTGTCGTACGCGTCCAGCGCCTTGGTGTAGTCCTGCCGCATCGCGTCGTCGGCGCCGGGCTCGGACGGGTGGAAGTCGAGCCGGTCCAGCTCCTCGCCGAAGGCGGTGATGTCCTCGTCCACGACGACACGCAGGGCGTCCAACTCGGCGCGCTCGCGCTTCTTCCTGGACCGGCGGTACAGGGCATACCCTCCGCCGCCCGCCGCCGCGGCCACCCCTACGGCGACAAGTGCCGCCGTGCCGCCGCTCCCTTCCTCGTCCCCGGAACCGCTCCAGTCGGCCGGGGCCTGCCCCTTGGCCTGCTGTGCCGCCTGGTCGACGAACGCGGTGAGGAGCCCCTCGGGGTCGCCGGGGTGGGAGCGCTTGACGGCGCCGGTCAGATTGCCGACCGCGTTGCGTGACATCACCGAGGAGTCCGCCTGCGCGTTGAAGCCGTCGCCGAGATGGACGGCGTAGACGCCGGTGATGCCGACCTGGGTACGCAGGTCCCGCATCAGGGTCTCGGGAGGAAACTCGGCGCCCTGGGGGAGTACCGCGACGAATACGGGCCTGTCCGCCTCCTCGATCTTCTTCGCGAGGTCTGCGGCACCGGACTCGGAGAGCTGGTCACGGGCGCGCGGATCGACGTATACGGGGCTCTTCCTGAGGGCCTCGGCCACGCTGTCGAGGCCGGTCCCCGCGGCGTGTGCGGGCCGGGGGGCGAGCAGGGCGTACCCCGCCACGAGCGCGAGGACGGCCAGGGTCAGCACCGGTCCGAGCCGTGGCAGCCTCCGGCGGACGACAGGCATGGGGTCTTCCTCCTCCGTACGGTACGTCGGCGTCGAACGTCTGAACCGACAATACTTGCTTAGTTGCGTAATGTAGCAAGTGAGGGGAATGTATGGCGCATGAGGGTTGCTCAGTTGCGCAACCGATTGGGCGTGAGGTCGTCTAGGGGAGAGGGGTGCAGCCGTGGGCGAAGCGGTACATCGCGCGGCCGGAGTGGCGAAGGCGCTGGGTGAGCTTCCGCTGTGCGCTTCACCGCCCGAGGGGCAGGTCCGGTCGGCGTACCGACGCGTCGAGGTGTACGACGGGACCGGTCGGCCCTGGCCCGGCGCCATCACCGCGTGGTGGACGGATCCGGCAGGCGGTGAGCTGTGCCGGTTGCGTCTTTCCGGCGCATCGGCACCGCGATGGACGGTCTTCGACCCCGACCGCATCGTCCTGCTGGTTCAGGGGGGTACCTGATTCCGCTGTTGCTGCGTTCGGCTCTGCCGGGTCGAGCGGTGCCGCGCACCTGCCGATGATCATGCGGACGGCATGGCGGGTAAGGCGCGCGGGAGCGGTGGCATGGACAGCGGTGGCATGGACAGCGGTACGGAACACGGCGGTACGGAACGTGGCGGCGCCCCTCGTCCCGGCGGTCAACTCCCGGTATCGCGAAGCGGCTTGGGCCTGGACCGCAGACGCTTCCTCGTGTGCGCCGCCGGGCTCACCCTGGGGCTGACCACCGCCTGCGACACCGGACCGCGCTCCGCCCACGACTCCGGACCCACCCCCTCCGGCACCGATCGCGCGCCCACCCGTCCGGGCTGGCTCGCCGCCGAACAGGCACGTCCCGGCGACGCGGACTGGCGGATCCGTTCCGTCGGGCCGCCCGACGCGATCGCGGGATACACGGACAGGGCCGCCGTCCTGCCCGGCGAGGAGTGCGGCCTCCACGTCTCCACCACCGCCCCCGGCTTCCGCGTATCGGCCTACCGCGTGGGCTGGTACGGCGGCGCCCAGGCCCGACTCGTCTGGCGCTCCGACCACACCGCCGGACAGTCCCACGGCGCGCAGCGCGTGGTGCCGGGGACCCGCACCGTCCAGGCGGACTGGCCGCGCACCCTCGCCCTGCCCACCGGGTCATGGCCGCCCGGCGCCTATCTGCTGCGCCTCGACGCCGACCACGGACACCAGCGGTACGTGCCCCTCGTCGTCCGGTCGCCGAGCGCGACCGGCGCGACCGTCCTCATGCACGCCCCGGCGACCTGGCAGGCGTACAACACCTGGGGCGGCGCCAGCCTCTACCAGGGTGACGACGGCGCCTACGCGACCCGCTCACTCGCCGTCAGTTTCGACCGGCCCTACGACGCCGACGGCGCGGAGAAGTTCCTCGTCTACGAACGCGCCGTCGTCGTCCTCGCGGAACGCCTCGGCATCCCACTCGCGTACACGACCGGTATCGACGTCCATCAGGCGCCGTCCACGCTGGACGGTGCCACCGCCGTGCTCTCCCTCGGACACGACGAGTACTGGACGCCCGAACAGCGCGACCACGTCACGCGCGCCCGGGACGCCGGCACCAATGTGGCGTTCCTCGGCGCCAACGCCTGCTTCCGCCGGGTCCGTCTCACCCCCGGCGCGAACGGCACGGCCCGCACGGTCACCTGCTACAAGACCGACTACCGCGCCGACCCCTACCTCGCGACCCACCCCGACCGCCCCACCAACGACTTCCGCCAAGCGCCCGCCGCCGCCCCGGAATCCGCCCTGACCGGCGTCCTCTACGAAGGCTTCCCGACCGACGCCCCCTATGTGGTGCACAACCCGGACCACTGGCTCTACGAGGGCACAGGCGTACGGCGGGGCGACAGCTTCGACCATCTCGTCGGCGTCGAGTACGACCGCGTCACACCCGGAATGCCCACGCCCGGGGAGCTGGAGATCGTCGCCCACTCGCCCCTGGTCTGCAACGGCCGCGACAGCCACGCGGACTCCGCGTACTACACCGTGCCCAGCGGTGCCGGTGTCTTCGCCTCCGGGACCATGCGCTGGGCCGAGGCCCTGATGGCGGGCACCTCCGACAACGGCCGCAACCACGGCATGGACGCCCGCACCGGAGCCTTCGTCACCCGCACCACGGAGAACCTTCTCCGCGCCTTCGCCGAGGGCCCGGCCGCCCGAACCCGCCCCGCACCACGGAACAACATCCGGGACGTTTACGACACATGACGCCGGTACGCGGCAGCCCCCCGTCAGTCCGCCCGCTCCGGCACCGGAAACATCCGGCTCAGGCGTGGCAGCCGCCGAGCAGCCTCCTCGCCGTTCCCCGCGTCCCCGTGCTCGCCCTCTGGCTCGGGGTTGCAAGGCAGGTCGACGCCTTCGGCCTCCAACGCGGCCTCCAGGCCGTCCTCCTCACCGGTCAGCAGCTCGAACGCCTCCGCCGCGACGTAGTCCAGCGACTCCCACTCCGGCCACGCGTCCTCCGCCCACATCTGCGAGGGGTGACCGGCCAGACTCCGCAGCTCCGGTGTCTCCGCCAGTGCGTCGGGGTCGGCCGCCGCCCTGCGCACGGTCTCGCGGCCGAGGCCCACGACCCAGAACTGGAAGTACCAGAAGCTGTCGTCGGAGCACCAGCCGCCGAGTATGCGCTCGGCGGCGGCCCACATCTCCCAGGTGTCGAGCGGCCGGCGCGCCTCGTGCAGCAGCGTCTGGAACCGCGCGATCTCGGGCGGCGGCCGACGCACCAGCTGCTCCCGCAGCCAGTCGAGGCGCCGGTCCGGATCGCGATCGTGCCGCTGAGAGCCCTCGATCAGGGCCCAGAAGGTGTCTTCGTCCACACTCGGCACTATGACAGGGGGGTACGACAACGCCCCCTCGCTCCGGCCCACGGCCCCCGGTCAACGGCCCCGCTCCACCCGCGTCACCCCGGACCCCACCGGCCCGATCCGCAGCACGGTACCCGTCGGATCCGTGACCGTCGTGACCTTCACGGGCCCCCGGTCCGGGCAGCCCGTCGCCCGCACGCGGTACGCCTTCGGGTTCGCGTCGCCGATCTCGACCTCCACCACGGCACGGGAGTTGGGCGGCACGGTCACCCGCAGGTCGTGCGTCGACGAGGAGCGGCGTACGGAGACGGAGACCGGACCGCGTATCGACGGCACCGTCCCCTCGACCCGGGTGAGACCACCGGTCCTGGGCTGGATCAGGAACCCCGCCGCGCCCGCCTCGCTGACCTGGACGCCCAGGACATGGCGGGCGATGACGTTCGCGGGCGCGGACGCCCACGCGTGCGAGAAGGTGAGGTTGGGTTTCAGCGCGGGATCCCATGCCTCTGTGACGATGGTCGCCTTGAGGACGTCCAGCATGTGCAGCCACGAGTTCGTCGCCGTCGAGGTGAGCAGGGACAGCGCGGCGTCCGAACGGCCGAGCCGGAACAGCGCGTCGAGCAGGAACTGCGACCCGTACACGCTCACCTTCATCCCGCCCGCCGCGAGCGTGTCCCCCAACCTGGCCCGTACGTCGGCGTCCAGGGCGTCGGCCACACCGAGGGCGACCGGGAACGCGGTGGCGTGCTGGGCGCTGTGACCGGTCCCCACCCCGTCGAGGAAGCGCCCGGCGGAACGGTCCAGGAGGGTGCCGCGCAGTGCGGCGGCCAGGGTGTCGGCCCGCTCGCGCAGAGTCGCGGCGTCACCCTTCTTCCCGAGGACCGCCGCGCACTTGGCGAGGGCGTCGAAGGCCGCGTACTGGAAGGCGTTGACGACGGTGTTGACCTCGGTGAAGACATAGCCGTCACGGTTGCTGACGGGCCAGTCGACCAGGTCGCCGAGGTCCACACTGCTCGACCCCGGCGCCTTGTGCACCAGACCGTCCGGCTTCAGATGGGCGGTGAGGTTCTTCGTCGCCAACAGGTCGTAGTCCTTGGCGAGCTGCCGGTCGTCGCCGGTCGCCAGATAGTCCTCCCAGGCGGACAGCGCGCACATCAGCCGGTACTCGGTCGGCCAGGTGCCCTTGCGGACCAGGTAGTCGTTGGACCAGCGGGCCAGCGCGTACGACCGCTGCACTCCGTACTCGGAGAGCTGGTTGATCAGCGCGTCGCCCTCGTACGGGCCGCGTTCGCGCGTCGGTGTGTCCTGGTAGAGGTCGCCGCGCGTCGCCTCGATCGAGTACCGGCACAGCTCCCAGACCCGGTCGAGCGCCGGGTCCGAACTGCTGAAGGACGCCTGCGTGTCGTCCCAGTCCATCCGCCAGGCCCGCCCGCGCACCACGGCGTCCGACAGATCGAGGGACGTCCGCAGCTCCGCCCAGCGAAAACCCCGGTAACCCCAGTGTTCGAAGCGCTGGGTACCGTCCCGCAGGGTCCACACCTCGCGGTACGTGTTGGTGGCGCGCAGCGCGTATCTCACCGTGCCGTCGGTGTCGAGTTCCTCGCCGAGCCGCACCTCGACCGTGTCCCCTGCGGCGCCCTCGACCGTCAGCGAAAGGCCGCCGACGATCTCCCGCCCGAGGTCCACCAGCCAGCGCCCTTCGGCCACCCGGACCACGGAGGCGGGGACGACGTCGTGCGGCAGCGCGGGCTCGATGAGCGCGGGAACCAGCCCCTCGATCGCGCCGCGCACCACCGGAGTCTCCCAGCCGCCGTCGTCGAAACCGGGCTCGGTCCAGCCCACCGGCTCGTACCGCAGGTCCCAGTACTCCTGCGGCGCGGCGAAGAAACCGGTGCCCGCGCTGCCCCGTGCGGTGAGCAGCCCGTCGTGCCGGCGGGCGCGCCAGCCCGTCCCGGACCCGATCGTGTCCCGGCCGCCGTCCGTGTACGTGATCTCAAGCTGCGCCAGGAACTTCCGCTCGGCGGTGGTGTGGCAGAGCGCGGCCAGCGCGTTCGCCTTTCCGGGCCGCAGCGTCTCCGTGAGGTCGAACGCCTGGTACGCCACTCCCGCGCCGGAGCGTACGGACGCGAAGCCGACCGGGGTCCCGTTGCTCCACACCTTGGCGACGTACTGCCGGGCGGGCGCCGGTGAGGTGGCGGCGACATAGAGCACGGCGGCGGCGACCTTCCTGCCGCGAGGCTGACCGTACTCGTGCCGCAGCAGCGCCCAGGTGTCGTCGGAGCCGTAGGAGGACAGCGAGGTGGCGCGGGCCGGGAAGGTGAGGACGCCGTCCGCGACGGTGCCACCGGAGAAGGTGCCCTTGTCCGTGCGGAAGTCGTCGTCCAGCAGAACGGTGCCGTCGGCCGCGGTGAAGCTGACGCGGTCGTACGTCTGGGACTCCGTACTGCCGTTGCGCAGGCCGACGTTGCCGGAGGCGTAGCGGGAGTCGGTGGTCGTGTCGACCACGGTTCCGTCGACGGTGGTGGTGAAGCTGTCGCCGCGCAGGGTGACGGCGAAGTCGACCCACGCGCCGACCGGCACCGCGAACGGCAGTGTCACTTCGGCGAGGACGGTATAGGTGCCGTTGACGCACACATGCTTGCGCAGGACGCCCTTGGTGCCCGCGCGCAGCTGCCACATGTAGTTGTCGGACGCGCTCGCCGCCCGGAACCACAGCCCCGCGGCCACCGCCGTGATCTTCACCCGGGTGGCGAAGGTTCCGTCGGTCATCGTCGGCCCGGCCCCGACCCAGATCGGCTCGGCCGTCCACTCGTCCTCGACGGACGTGGCCATCAGCACGGGCTCCGACCAGTCCGACCGCCCGTCGGCCCAGGTGCTGACCCGCCACCAATAGGCGGTACGGGGCCGGAGCGGCGGTCCCGCGTACTCCACCGCCGTGGACGCGGCGGACGCCCGCCGCCCGGAGTCCCAGACCAGCCCCCTGCCGTGGAACCCGTCCGGCAGGCTCGCGACCTGCAACCGGTACGCGCGCTGGACGGTACCGCTCCCGGAGTCGGGGACCTGCCAACTGAACCGTGGTCGCTGCCCGGTGGCGGCCACCGCGTGGCGCGGCAGGAGATCGGTGAGCAGCCCGCTGGGCGCGCCACCCCGACCGGCCACCCCGCTCGCCCCGGCCGCCACCGCCGGACTCCCCGCCAGCACGACGGACGCGGCGGCACCCCCACCGAGCTGAACGAGCCGCCGCCGCGACAGATCCCCGACCATGCCCCACCCCATGAATGAAAGGTTTCAGTGAATTGCTGGGGAGGCTATGGCCGTTGTGCTGGGGTGGTCAATGGAGAGGACAGAACCCGAGGGGAGGTGAGTGAAACGATTGAATCGTTCAGTGGCAGACGTGGCGCGATGCCGTAGCCGTATGCTCGCCCGATGACCGAACAGGGGATCACACAGGGGAGCCATCGGGGCCTGCTCGCGGGGCAGGTGGCGATGATTACGGGAGCGTCCAGTGGCATCGGAGAGGCCGCCGCACGCTTGTTCGCGGAGGAGGGGGCCGCCGTCGTCCTCATGGCGCGCCGCGCGGAACGGCTCGACACCCTCGTCAAGGAGATCACCGCGATCGGCGGCAGGGCACGCGCCGTCGCGGGTGACGTCACCGTCACGGCCGATGTCCGGCGAGCGGTCGAAGCGGCCGTGGAGCACTTCGGCGGCCTCGACGCGGCCTTCAACAACGCGGGTTACGCCACCATCGAGACCGCGCTGCACGAGACGGACGACGAGGTGTACGACCGCACCATGGACATCAATGTCCGGGGCGTCTGGAACTGCATGAAGCACCAACTGCCCGTGATGCTGGCCTCCGGCAAAGGGGGCTCGATCGTCAACACCAGCAGTACGGCGGGCCGTTACGCGACCGGCGCATCCGTCCCGTACGTCGCGGCCAAGCACGCGGTCCTCGGGATCACCCGCGCGGCGGCGGCCGAGTACGGCGAACGCGGCATCCGTGTCAACGCGCTTGTCGTGGGCACCACGCGCAGCGAGATGATAGACGAGGTCGTGGGCCAGTTCCCCGTACTCGAAGAGGCGTTCATCGCACCGCAGATCCAGAAGCGGATGGCCGCGCCGCGCGAGATCGCCGAGGCGGCGGCCTGGCTGTGCAGTGGGCGGGCGTCGTTCGTCACCGGTACGGCGATGCCGGTCGACGGCGGCATCTCGGCCCAGGCCAAGGTCGGCTGATACGCCGTCATCGACCTTCGGGACCCCGGCAGGACTCTCCGTCCGGCCGGGGTCTCCCGCTTTCCGCGGCCGGTCACCCATGTCGCCGAGTGCTCCCTTCTGTCACACCCATTGACACCCTGACTGATCAAGTGATCTATTCACTTTATGAGTCGCAGTGAGCAGTCGTTGTCCGAGCGTCTCGCGGACGACATCGTCGAGATCATCCGGGCCGAGGGCCTTGCCCCCGGGGACGCACTGGCTTCGTCACGGGAGCTGGCCCGCCGTTTCGAGGTCACCACACCCACCGTGCGGGAGGCGTTGCGACGCCTGGAGGCCACCGGTGTCGTCGAGTTCCGCCATGGATCGGGCACCTATGTGGGACCGGGGAGCGAGCGACGGCTGCTCGCCAACCCTCATCTCCCACGCAGCAACCGCGAATCGGTCCTGCAACTTGTCGAGGCCCGCCTCGTCATCGAACCCGCCGTCGCCGCCGAGGCCGCCCGTATCCGCGTACCCGAAGCACTCGGACAGCTGGAGACCGCCGCGTCGAACGCGCTCTACCCGCCCGAGGAATCACTGCGCAGATCCGTGCACTTCCATGTGGCGCTCGCCGCGACCAGCGGCAATCCGCTCCTGCGCGAGACCGTCGAGGCGCTGCTCCAGGTCCGCGCACGGGACCAGGTCGAGATCCGGCACCGCTACAACGACCGTGCACGCGACCACGCGGAACACCTGGAAATCCTCACCGCGGTACGCGAAGGGGACGCGGACGCCGCCGAACGTCTCACCCGCGACCATCTCCACGCCATCCGCGACGCCGTCCTTCGCGCCGACTTCACCGGAGGCGCGCAGTGAGTACGGAACTCCCTTGGCGGCTGGCCGAGATGACCACCCAGGAGGCCGCCGACGCGGTGGGCCGCGCGCCGATCGTGGTCGTTCCGGCCGGCGCCTTCGAACAGCACGGTCCCGGTATGCCACTGGCGACGGACACGATCCGCGCCGAACAGGTCGCCGACCGCGTGGCCCGAGCGCTCGGCGGACGCGTCGTGATCGGGCCGTCCCTGCCGGTCGGTGTCTCGCCGCACCATCTCGCGTTCGCCGGGACCGTCACCCTGACCACCACCACCTTCGCCGCCGTGGTCCGCGAGTACGCCGACAGCCTGTACCGGCACGGCTGGCGCAAGGTCTTCGTCCTGACCGGACACGGCGGCAACAACGCCGCCCTCACCACCGTCGCCCAGGACCTGCTCACCACCCGTCCCGACCTCCAGTTCGCCTGGAGCCCGCTCACCGCACTGGCGTCCGACGTGGTCGCCGGTATGGAGGTCAGCGAAGTCCACGGCCACAGCGGCGAGGCCGAGACGGCACAGATGCTCCACCTCGCCCCCCACCTGGTGCACACCGACCGCCTCGCCGCCGGGACCACCTCCACCGCCGGGCTCACCCCGCTCGCCCGCCTGTCGCGCACATCGGGCCACCCCACTCTGACCGTGCGCTACGACCACCTCACCGCCAACGGCGTGCTCGGTGACCCCCGGCACGCCACGGCCCACGACGGCAAGGCCATCGTCGACACCGCCGTCACCCGCGTCACCGCATTCCTCACCCAGTGGCTGGACGCCTGACCCGGGCCCCGCCCTCACCAACCACCCTCAGCAACCTCGCCTTGACGCATTCAGCCGGTCGCCGGGACGCGACCGGCGGAAGGAGCCTGCCATGAAAGGCGCCCCACCACCCGACTACCGCGCACCCCGCGCCAGACGCACCCTCGCCGCCGCCTTCCTGGCCACGATCACCACGCTCACCGGCCTCATCGCACCGGCCCAAGCCGCCACCCCCGCCACCCCCGCCGCCACGGCCACCACTACCGACCGGAGCGCCGTCTCCGCCCGCTCGGACGGCTGCCGCACACCGGCACCCCAACCACCGGGTACCAGCCGGCTGAACTCTCTCACCAGCGGCGGCATCGAGCGCACCTACCAGCTCCATCTGCCCGACGGCTACACGAGTCACCGCGCCTGGCCGGTCGTCCTCGCCTTCCATGGACGAGGCAACACGGGCGCCGGAACGGAGGAGTTCTCGAAGCTCTCCGAACTGCCGGCCGTCGTCGTCTACCCCAACGGGGTCATCGGTACCGGCGACGGCGACCGGCAGGCATGGCAGGGCGCCCCGTACGCCGCGCCCGGCGTGGACGACGTCGCCTTCACCGCCGACCTGCTCACCGCACTCGAAGACTCCCTGTGCGTCGACACCCGGCGGGTGTATGCGACGGGGAAGTCCAACGGTGCGGGATTCACCGGTCTGTTGGCGTGCCGCATGGCCGACCGTATCGCCGCCATCGCCCCCGTAGCAGGCGCCTTCTACCCCGAGACAGGCGCCGACTGCCGGCCGTCCCGGCCCGTCCCGGTCATCGACTTCCACGGCACCGGCGACGCCACCATCCCGTACACCGGCGACGCGGACCGAGGACTGCCCGCCTTGCCCGACTGGGTGGCCGCCTGGGCCCGCAGGGACCGGTGCGCCGCACGCCTGCCCGACCAGGTGATCGCACCCGACCTCACCGTCTCCCGCTGGGTCGGCTGCGCCAAGGGGACGCAGGTCCGGCACATCGCGGTCACCGGAGGCGGCCACACCTGGCCCGGCGCCGACAGCTACAGCGGCGGCGGCTACACCACGCAGACCGTCGAGGCCCATGAGGTCCTGTGGCAGTTCGTGAAGAACTACAAGCTGCCGCTTTCCGGCCGGCACTGATTCCACCCCCTCGCCACCCCCCTCGCCCCCGCCACACCCCTTTCCACCCGCCCGCGTACTCCCGCACGCCCGTTTCCCACCCGGGCGCCCACCCCGTACGGAGCCGTCATGCCCGTCCCCAGCCCCGCGAGACCACAGGCGTCGCCCCAGCCGTCCGATCCCGAACTGCCCCGCATCGTCCGTGCGATGGCCGTGATCGAACGCGCGGGCAACGCCCTTCCGCACCCGTTCTGGCTGTTCTGGATCCTCTCCGCGGTCCTCGCCGTCATCAGCGCCGTCCTCGCCGCGCTCCACGTGGACGTGATCTCTCCCGAGGACGGCAAGACGGTCGCCGTTCAGAATCTGCTCAGCGGCGACGGCCTCGCCATGGCCGTCTCCACGATGATCAGCAACTTCGCCTCGTTCCCGCCGATGGCGACGATCGTCGTGGTCATCATGGGTGTCGCGGTGGCCGAACGCAGTGGATTCCTCGCCGCGTCGATGAAGGTCGGCGTCTCCCGTGTGCCCGCGTCCTGGGTCGTGTTCGCGGTCGCCTTCGCCGGCACGGTCGCCCATGTCGCGTCCGCCGCCGCGTACATCATCCTCGTTCCTCTCGGCGGGCTGGCGTTCCGTGCGGTGGGCCGCTCGCCGATCCTCGGCATCGTCGTCGCCTACACCGCCATCGCCTCCGGTTACGACGCCAGCCCGATCCCCACACCCAACGACGCGATCTTCGCCGGGATCACCACGGCCGCCGCGAAGATAGCCGGGGGAGAGGGCGCGTACGTCTCCCCGCTGAGCAACTGGTTCTTCAACATCGCGTCCTCCCTCGTCCTGGCCGCCGTCATCACCCTCGTCACCCGCTTCGTCCTCAGCAAGCGGCCCGACCTGGACCCCGATCCGGACGCCGATCTGGAGGACATCGGCGCGCTCCGGCTCAGCGACCGGGAACGCTCGGCGCTGCGCCGCGCCGTCACCGCCCTCGTCGTCGCGCTCGTGGCGCTCACCGCCGTGGTGCTCCCGCACTCCTCGCCCCTGCGCGGCGAGGGCGGCAGCATCGTCGAGTCCCCGCTCCTGGACGGCATCGCCGTCGTCGTCGCCGTCCTGTTCGCGCTCGTCGGTGTCGTCTACGGAGCGTCGGCGGGCTCGGTCACCAAGCCCGCCGACGTCCCGAAGCTCATGGTCGAGGGCGTCAAACAGATGGCGCCGGTCCTTGTGCTGTTCTTCGCCATCGCCCAGTTCCTCGCCTACTTCGACTGGACCCGCATCGGCGATGTCGTGGCCGTCGAAGCGGCCCAGGCGCTACGGAACAGCGGCATGCCGATCCTCGTCGTCTTCCTGCTGATCCTCCTGCTTCTGACCCTGGTCAACATCATGGTCACCAGCGGATCCGCCATGTGGGCCCTCGCGGCGCCCGTCCTGGTCCCCATGCTGATGCTCGTCCAGGTCCCGGCCGAGACCACCCAGGCACTGTTCCGGATAGCCGACTCCGGCTCGACCGCCATCACGCCCATGAGCCCCTACTTCGTGATGGCGCTCGGCTTCCTCCAGCGCTACCGGAAGAGCGCGGGCATCGGCACCCTCGCCTCGTACACCCTTCCCCTGGCCGTCGCGATGACGACCGCCTGGACCCTGCTGTTCCTGCTGTGGTGGACCCTCGGGATTCCCCTCGGCCCGGGAGCGCCTGTCCGCTGACCCGGCAGACCGGGGTCATGCCGCGCTGTGGCCCACACCGACCGTGCCGACCGCGCCGTGAAAGGCCGGATGACCGCCGAGGCGTCGTACGTAGTTCCGGAGGCCGTCGTACGAGGAGACGCCGTGGGACGCGTCGAGGCGGACGAGTGCCACCCAGAGGTCCACGTCGGCGGCTGTCAGCACGTCACCCAACGCGTAGGGCCTGTGCGTGAGTTGGCGGTTCAGCAGATCGAGTCGCGGCGTCACGCGCTCCGGCCGGGAGGCCGGCGTGACGTCACGGTCGAGGAGGTCGCGGAGGGCGTCGATCCGCGCGGCGAGAGCCGGCGGGCGGAGTGCGGCGATGCGCGGGTCGCCGGCGTCGGCGGCGTCGGCGGCGAGGCCGCCCAGGTCACGAAGGATGTCGGGCGTGTGGTTGCTGACCACCCGTCCGCTCCATCGGTCGCACAGCGCGGGCACGGTCAGCGGACCGTGGTAGTGGTGCCAGGTGGCCTCGTACGCGCTGCGCAGCGAGGCGAACGCGTCGGATGTGCCGTCGGTGCGGGCGAGGACCGTGGTGGCGACGGACTCCTTGAGGCCGAGCAGGTCCAGGGTGATGGAGACGCGCAGTGAGCGCGGACAACTCGCCGACAGGTGGAGGAGATAGCGGTGGGGCGCGGGGTAGAAGCCGCCGGCGAGGCCGACGCCGATGCGGCCACGGAAGCGGTGCGGGCGGGACGACGGGCGGGACGAGAGGGCCGCCGTGCCGGCACCACGCGAAACTGTCTCGGTCATGACTCTCCCTTGGGGGAACGAGGAAGCCCCGTCTCCGCCGTGCCCGCGTCGATGCGTGAGGAGGCGGAACGGAACCACTGCGCCTGTGTGTTGAGTACCGCGGGGTCTGCGGGTCTGCGGGGTCTGCGGGGACATGAGGGGTCTGCGGGGCCCGATGGAAGGGCCGGACCCGCGTACTACCGGACCCGCGTACTAGCAGGCGCTGGAGACGCGCAGCAGATCGATGTGCAGGCGCCTCGTCAAACAGTTCCAGGGCGATTCCATGTCCACCGGTCCACATCCGGGGCTCGCGAGACGCGAGACCACGCTTGCCCCGCCGCCGCGACGGGACCCGGTCGTCACCCGGGGCACCCCGTCGCGGTGGAAGGGTTGCCTGCCAGCGGGCCGGGGCCGATGACCGCACGAGCAGGCGAACCTGCCCGATGGGCGCTGACAATCGTGACCGTCCCCGCCAGTGTCATCGCGCTCCGTGAAGCCGTCAAGAAGGGGCCGTCGGCCGTCTCACGACGTGGTCACACTCCATCCGGGATGCGGGAATCTCCCGCGGAGCGGCATCGTTATGGCTCAAGACGTGGCGCGGGGCCCGGCATTGCGCACGGCTGTGGCCCTCACGTAGCGTCCCGAAGAGGTGACGAGTGCCGAGGCCGCAGGTCGGAGGTGAAGGACGTGGCGCGAGGGAAAGCGGCGGGAGGGCTGGTGGCGCACAGGCAGGACCTGACGTCCGTGTCCGTCCTCCGTGTCGTCGCCCCGGCCCCGTATCGCCCCGTGCCTGTGCCCGTGTACCTCTACTCCCGGCCGCACATCGACCTGAAGCGTGTCGCCGGCGCGCTCTGTAGTTCCTGACCTGACTGTCACTCCGCCGCCCTCTCCCGACCGGGGCGCGGCGACCCGTACAGCCGATCAGGAAGGCATGCCCGCCATGACCTCAGCATCCCCGTCACGCCCGTCACCCGCTTCGCCCCCCGCCTCCGCCGCCCCGCTGCACCTTGCCGTCGCGCTCGACGGTGCGGGCTGGCACCCGGCCGCCTGGCGCGAGCCGGTCGCCCGCCCCCGGGACCTCTTCACCGCCGGATACTGGACCGATCTGGTCACCGAGGCCGAACGCGGCCTGCTCGACTTCGTGACGATCGAGGACGCACTCGGGCTCCAGTCCTCGCACTTCTCGGCACCCGACGGCCGCACCGACCAGGTACGCGGACGCCTCGACGCCGTTCTCATCGCGGCCCGCGTCGCACCGCTGACCAGCCACATAGGACTGGTGCCGACAGTGGTGGCCACCCACACGGAGCCGTTCCACATCTCCAAGGCCATCGCGACCCTCGACTACGTGAGCACCGGCCGCGCGGGCGTCCGCGTCCAGGTGTCCCCGCGCCGGAACGAGGCCGCCCACTTCGGCCGCCGTAGCGTCCCGGAGTTCCGTTTCGAGGATCTGGACACCCCGGGCGTACGGGAGGCGGTCGTCGGCCTCTTCGATGAAGCCGCCGACTACATCGAGGTCGTACGGCGGCTGTGGGACAGCTGGGAGGACGGTGCCGAGATCCGCGACGTGTCCACGGGCCGCTTCATCGACCGCGAGAAGCTGCACTACATCGACTTCGAGGGCAAGTACTTCAGCGTCAAGGGCCCCTCGATCACACCCCGCCCGCCCCAGGGCCAACCGCCCGTCACCGTGCTGGCCCACGCATCGGCGTCGGGCGCTCCGTTCGGTCTGGTCGGCCGCTCCGCGGACATCGGCTACGTCACCCCGCACGACACCGACCAGGCCCGAGCCGTCGTCGCCGCCGTCCGCGCCGCACAGGAGACGGCCGGGCGCGCCCAGGATCCCGTACACCTCTTCGGCGATCTGGTGGTGTTCCTGGACGACGAGCCCGGCGCGGCGGCGGCCCGACGGGACCGACTCGACACGCTCGCGGGCCGGCCGTACGACAGCGACGCCCGGATCTTCACCGGCACGCCCGCCCAACTGGCCGATCTCCTGGAGGAGTTGCGGTCCTCCGGGCTCACCGGATTCCGGCTGCGGCCGGGCGTCGTCGGCCATGACCTCCCGGCGATCACCCGGGGCCTGGTCCCCGAACTCCAGCGCCGGAACATCTTCCGGCGCTCCTACGAGGCCGACACCCTGCGCGGCCTGCTCGGGCTCGCCCGCCCCGCCAACCGCTACGCCGCCGCCGAGAACGCCTGAGCCGGAGGGACCACTCATGAGCACGTCGCCCGACAAGCCGCTCAAGCAGATCCATCTCGCGGCACACTTCCCCGGCGTCAACAACACCACCGTGTGGAGCGATCCCGAGGCCGGCAGCCATATCGAGTTCAGCTCCTTCGCCCACTTCGCCCGCACCGCCGAACGCGCCAAGTTCGACTTCCTGTTCCTCGCCGAAGGGCTGCGGCTGCGTGAACAGGGCGGCGAGATCTATGACTTGGACGTCGTCGGACGGCCCGACACGTTCACCGTCCTGAGCGCCCTCGCCGCCGTCACCGAACACCTCGGCCTCACCGGCACCATCAACTCCACCTTCAACGAGCCCTACGAGGTGGCCCGGCAGTTCGCGACCCTCGACCACCTCTCCGGCGGGCGCGCCGCGTGGAACGTCGTCACCTCCTGGGACGCCTTCACCGGAGAGAACTTCCGCCGCGGCGGATTCCTCCCGCAGGAGGAGCGGTACTCCAGGGCCGAGGAGTTCCTGGCCACCGCTCATGAACTCTTCGACTCCTGGCGCGGCGACGAGATCGTCGCCGACCGGGCGACCGGCACCTTCCTGCGGGACGCGCGCGCCGGAGCCTTCGTCCACCGGGGACACCACTTCGACATCAGCGGCCGGTTCAATGTGCCGCGCGGGCCGCAGGGCCGTCCGGTCGTCTTCCAGGCCGGCGACTCCGACGAGGGACGCGAGTTCGCGGCGGCCGGCGCCGACGCGATCTTCAGCCGGTACGCCACCCGCAAGGCGGGCCGGGCGTTCTACTCCGACGTCAAGGACCGACTCGCCCGGTACGGCCGCTCCCGCGACCAGCTCCTGATCCTGCCCGCCGCGACCTTCGTCCTCGGCGACACGGACGCCGACGCGGAGGAGCTGTCCCGCGAAGTCCGCCGGCAGCAGGTCAGCGGCGCCACCGCGATCAAGCACCTGGAGTTCGTCTGGAACCGTGACCTGTCCGCGTACGACCCGGAAGGGCCGCTTCCCGACATCGACCCCGACCTCGGGGAACACACCATCGCCCGGGGCCGCGCCCAGGTACGGATGTACCGTGACCCGCTGGCCACCGCCCGCGAGTGGCGGGAGCTGGCCGCCGCCAACAAGTGGTCCATCCGGGACCTGGTCATCGAGACCGGCAACCGTCAGTCGTTCGTCGGCTCCCCGGCCACGGTCGCCGCCACCATCGACGACTTCGTCCAGTCCGACGCCGCCGACGGATTCATCCTCGTCCCGCACCTCACCCCTGGCGGCCTCGACACCTTCGCCGACACGGTCGTGCCGCTGCTCCAGGAGCGAGGCGTGTTCCGTACGGACTACGAGGGCACGACACTGCGCGACCACTTGGGCCTCGCGCACCCCGACCACGTACGCGCCGAACGGAACGCGTCATGAGAACCCGTCACCTGTCACCCGTCACCTGTCACCCGTCGGCGGTCAGCGCGCCGAGTCCCGTTTGACGTCGATGCCGAGCCCTGCCCACAGCTCCTGTTCGACCCGGCTCGGCGGGGTCGAGCAGTGCTGCTCCGGGTGGCCGGCGGGGAGGCCGCGGGGCCGGCCGGTGTTCCCGCGTCGGCCCTGCGCGCGTCCTGGTGGCCACAGCTCCTGCGTCGTGGGGTCGGGGTAGTGGACACCGGGCAGCGGCCCGACGGTGAAGGCACCGAGCTGGATGAGCAGGTTCAACGCGCCGGCGCCGGCCCTGCCGAGCCAGAATCTCAGCCCCATGCCGCTCCTCGATCTCTCCGTCGGACCCGGGGCCGTCCAGCGGCCGGCCCCGTCGGCGTACATGGTCGCCGCCCGCCCTGAAGCGTCGCTTAAAGCGCGTCGCGGCAGGCCGTGACCATGAAAAATTCACACCCCGGGGCAGACGGATTACCGGCCGGATCCATGATCGGCTAAGTGTCCTTGTAGCCGACAACGTGTCAGGGTTCCAGCAGGCGGAAGGAGCAGTGGCATGGAGATCGGAGTTCTCGGGCCGCTCGTGGTGAGCATCGACGGCACGTCCGTGGTGCCGAGCGCGGCCAAACGGCGGCAGCTTCTCGCGCTGCTGGCGGTCAACGCGGGCTGGGACGTCAACGTGACGACGCTGACGGAGGAGCTGTGGGACTCCAGTCCCCCCAGCGGGCCCGCGGGTGTGGTGCAGACCTACGTCAAGCAACTGCGCCGCGCCATCGCCGTCGCCCTGGGACCGGAGCACGCGTGTGCGCCGAAAGAGGTCCTGAGCCGCAGCTACGCCGGGTACGCGCTGCACATGCCCGCGCCCGTCATGGAGGCCGACCTCTTCCAGCAGCTCACCGGCCGCGGACTGCGGGCCCTGGCCGCCGGTGACGACGAGACCGCTTCGAAGCTGCTGGGTGACGCGCTCGCCATGTGGCGCGGGCCGGTCCTCGCCGACGTACGCATCGGACCCGCGCTCCGCGTCGAGCTGCTGCGCCTTGAGGAGGCACGGAGGTCCGCGCTGGAAGGGCGGATCACCGCGGACCTCCGGCTCGGCAAACACGCCGAAGTGATCGGCGAACTCCTCGTGCTCACCGAGCGTTTCCCGCTCCAGGAGAGCCTGCACGGGCTGCTGATGCTGGCGCTCTACCGAGGTGGACGCTCGTGGCAGGCGCTCGAAGTTTTTCGAAAGCTACGCGCGTCGACTGTCCAGGAACTGGGCATCGAACCTTCTACGCGCGTCCAGAAGCTGCACCGGGCGATTCTGGCCGCCGATCCCAAGCTCGACCTCACCGCGCTGAGTTTGGCGGCCCTTTAGCGGTCCCGGGCAGCGTGAGCGCCGCGTCGGCCGGGTCTGCCCACCCCCGTGGACGCACCGCGGACCCGGCCGGCCCCTCGTCCCTGGGACGGAACCGAGACGGAGCGACATGACCCGATACCTGTCCCGGCGGCGTCCGGGCCACGAACCGGACCCTGCGACACGGCTGTTCTGCTTCCCGTACGCGGGCGGCGGCGCCTCGGCGTACCGGCGATGGCAGCGCGGCCTCGACGCCCAGGGAGCCGGAGTACGGGTGATGCCCGTACAACTGCCCGGCCGCGAGGAGCGGTTCGGTGAGCCCAGGTTCACCGATCTGGACGCCCTCGTCGACGACATGGACGCACAGCTCGACGAGGAGCTGGCCGAACCCCACATCTTCTACGGACACAGCATGGGTGCGCTCCTCGCGTACTCACTCGCCCGGCGGCGGCAGTCACGCGGCGCGGCCCTGCCCCGTGCACTCGTGCTGAGCGCCTACCGCGCCCCGCACCTGCCGGCCCCGCCGATCGCCGACCCGGACGCCGGTGACGAGGAACTCGTCGCCGGACTGGTCGCACTCGGCGGCATCCCGGAGACGCTGCTCGACCACCCCGAGTTCCTGTCCGCGTTGCTTCCGGTGGCCCGCGACGATCTCCGGCTGTGCCTCGGCAGCACCGCCGCACCCACCGAACCGCTGCGCGTACCGCTCCACCTGTTCGCCGGACGCGGCGACCAACTCGTCTCCGTGTCCGAGGTGTTCTCCTGGCGGCGGCACGCCGGGAGCGGCTGCGAGGTGCGGTCGATGCCCGGCGGGCACTTCTTCATCCGCACGGACGAGGACGCCTTCCTGCGTGAACTCGCCTCCCTGACACGCCGATACGCCAGGGAGCGGGGCGGGTACGCGGCGGAGCGGGGCGGATGCGGTATGGAGCGCGGTGGACACGGTACGGAGCGCGGGGGAGTGCGACCGGCAGGCACCGTCGGCGCAACGGTGGGGTCGTGAGAATCTCACGTTCCGGTCGTTCCCCTGTCATGTCGCACTCATGGGGGCGTTCCGTCCGCCCGCGAGTCTCTACCTTCCCCCGCGAAAGGAAACAAGTCCCGTGACACACGACGCCACGGAAGGCGCCACCAGGAGTTCGGCCTCACGGCAGGTCCGCGCCGTCTGGGGGCTGCTGGCCGTCCTCCTGCTGATCTGGGCGGTGTTCGAGGCGGCGAAGTACGGCGGATGGGTGATCGTCGCGGCGGTCGCCGGATTCATCGCACCCGACCTGTCGTTCCTCGCCGGCATGTCCGGCCCGCACCAGCACGGCCGACTGCCCCGCAGGGCCGTTCCCCTCTACAACCTGCTGCACCGGCCCGTCGTGGCCCTCGTCGTCATGGCCGCCTGCCTGGTGCCCGACTCCTCGGCGATCGCCGTCCCCGTGTTCAACTTCGGTCTCGCCTGGCTGGTCCACATCGCCGCCGACCGCGCCCTTGGATACGGCCTGCGCACCGCCGACGGCTGGCAGCGCTGACGCAGGATGTGCCACTGACGGCAGGGGGCCCGGCGGCGCCCGCACAGGGTCTCGCGGGCGCTTTGGTGCCGCGCAAGCCCTCGCTGCGAGGCTCGTCCAGGTCCCCGACCGCGCCTCAGCGCCGCGCGTCGGTCACTCGAACCACCGCAGACAAGTAACCGCTGAGCACCTGTTGCCGGAGGAAACGCATGGACACGACGGACACGACGCACGGCGGCCCCGAGACCGGTCAACCGCAACTGGACTACCCGTTCCACCGCCCTTCCGCCGTCGAAGTACCTCCTGTCTACGAGGAGTTGCGGGCCAAGTGCCCCGTCGCCCACGTCCGGCTGCCCAGCGGCGACGAGGGCTATGTGGTCACCCGCTACGACGATGTCCGCACCGTGCTCGCCGACGCCAGGTTCAGCCGGGCCGCCACCATCTCGCCGGACGCACCCCAGCTCACCGCCACGCCTCCCGTGCCGGGCAGCCTGTTCACCACGGACCCGCCCCAGCACACCCGGCTGCGCAGGCTCGTCTCGCGCGAGTTCACGGCCCGCCGTGTGCAGAACATGCGCCCCCGCATCCAGGAGCTGACCGACGGGCTCCTGGACGACATGGAGAAGCTCGAAGGCCCGGTCGACCTCAACACGGCGCTGGCCTTCCCGCTGCCCGTGATGGTGATCTGCGAACTGCTCGGTGTGCCCTTCGAGGACCGCGACCGCTTCCGCGAGTGGTCGGACGCCTTCGTCTCGCTGACCGCGCACACCGCCGAGGACATGGCCGCCCAGCGCCAGGAGATGATCGGGTACCTGGGGGCGCTCGTCAAGCAGAAGCGCGAAGAGCCGACGGACGACCTGATGGGGGCGCTCGTCACCGCCCACGACGAAGAGGGCGCCCTCAACGAGTTCGAGCTGATCGTCATGGCGGCGACCATCCTCGTCGCCGGCCACGAGACGACCGTCAGCATGATCGGCAAGATCGTCCTGACCCTGCTGCGCCACCCCGAGCACATGGCCACGCTGCGCGAACACCCCGAGATGATCGACCACGCCATCGAGGAGCTGCTGCGCGTCAACCCGATCGGTGACGGCGGCCCGCTGCGGATCACCCTGGAGGACGTCGAGGTCGGCGGCACCCTCATCCCGCAGGGCAGCGCGGTCCTGGCGGCGGTCTGCTCGGCCAACCAGGACCCCTCACGTTTCCCCGGCGCGGAGGCGGACGAGTTCGACCCGACCCGGCCCGAGGCGATCCACCACGTCGCGTTCGGCCACGGCCCCCACTTCTGTGTCGGCGCCGCGCTGGCCAGGGCCGAACTGCAGATCGTCGTCTCCTCGCTGCTCAACCGCTTCCCCGGTCTGCGGCTCGCGGAGGACGTCGACGCCCTGGAGCTGACGACCGGGATGATGGTGCACGGCCTGACCCGGCTGCCGGTCACCTGGTGACCCGCACCCGGCCGCCCGTCACCTGCTGAAGCGGCTGACGGTCCCGTACGGCCCGCCCCGGCACCCATGTTCCCCCGGTACGACGTGGTGTGCCGGGGTGGGCGCACAGGAAAGGCCCCGGCCCGCACGATCCGGTGCGGGCCGGGGCCTCCTGCCGTCCGCCGACCCGTACCGTCCCGGTCCGGTCGCGCGGACGCACGGCTCACACCCGGGTGGCGGGGGACTGCGCCTCCACGACGTGCGGCCCCGGCTTCTGGAGCTGGAAGTACGCGCCCCCCAGCACCCGTTCCTTCAGCTTCTGGCTGCGGTCGACCACCCGGTACAGCGAGCGGCGGACGACACCGCCGGCGCCGTGCAGGGCGAACAGCCGCTCCTGCCGCAACTGCAGACCGCGCGAGGTGGCGACCGAACCCTCGCGCACCCGCTGGAACTCCGTACCCGCCCGCAGCAGCGCGGCCTCGCCGCCGCCCGCGTCGATCGCCTCGCGCACCAGCGGCGCCAGCGTCACCGCGTCGATGATCGCGTGGTTGACGCCCTGCCCGAGTATCGGCGTGAGCGTGTGTGCCGCGTCGCCGATCAGGACCAGGCCCGGCATGGACCAGCGCGGCACCAGCGTGGTGAAGATGTCCAGCATCGAGGTGTCGGACCAGGCACGGATCTCACCGCGCACCGAATCGGCCAGCTCGGGAGCGAGCCGGTCCAGCCGCTCGTACAGCGCGGGCAGCCCCTGCGCGCGCAGCTCCTTGAGCCCGCCCTTGGGGATGTTGAAGCCGACGCGCACACTGTCCGGGTGGGTCGGGATGAACAGCCCGTGCTGGTCGCCGCGGATCCGGATGCGATACGTACGGTCGTCCCACTCGGCAGGGAACGGCAGCTTCAGCCACACCACGTCACGGTCCAGCGGCAGCTTCGTGTACGGCAGGCCCGACATCTCACGGACCTTGCTGAACCGGCCGTCCGCCGCCACCGTGAGCGCCGCCCGCACCGTCAGCTCCCCCTCCGGGGTGCGCGCCACCACGCCCGTGACCGGACCGCTCTCGCCGTCCGCGCGCAGCAGCCGGGTGGCCGTCGCCCGGCGCACCAGGGTGAAGTGGTCCGCGTGTTCCTCCTGCCCGAGGTCCGTGAGGGCGGCCAGCAGCGCCGGCTGGGGCAGCTCCACCGGGTAGGGGTGCGGGAAGGGGAAGCGGCGGAAGTCGGCGCGCAACACCGTGCTGCCGGAGTCGATGATCTCCATGCGGTGCATCTGCTGGTAGGCGCCGTCCAGCCGGCCGAGGACACCCAGCTTGTCGAGGAGCCACACCGAGTCGGGGGAGACCGACTCGCCCCGGAACGACCGGTCGAAGTGACCGCTCTGCTCCAGGACCACGACCGAGACCGAACGCTTGGCGAGTTCGACGGCCAGTGTGAGTCCCGCCGGGCCTCCTCCGACCACACACACGTCCGCGGTCAGCTCAGTTGTCGTCATCGTCGCTGCCTTTCAGAAAGGGGCATCCTCCGCCGATGGTCCGCAGTCCGGCTAAAGCAGCTCTTGCGGGTGGCGCGCGGGACGCGTGGCGCAAGCCCGTCTTTAGGGTCCGGGCACAAGCTCGCAAGCGCCTGCCCGCCCCCGCAGAGAGGCGAACCGAACGTGAGCACAGCAGTGACGACGTCCGACCCGGAGCGCACCGCCCCCGCCGCCCCACTCGACCGGCTGCGCGCGCTGCACGGCGAGCGGCGGCTCGCCGCCGACTACCCGGTGGTGCCAGGACTGCTCGCCGAACTCGCCCAGCAGGACGACGGGTTCGCCCAGTTGTCCCGCGCGGGCCGACTGCTCGCCAAGGTCGCGCCCGACGACATCGCGCAGCGGCACCCCGGCTTCGTACCCGCCACCGTCGCCGTCACGGGACACGGCACCATCGACGGGCTGACCGCGCCGCTCACCGCCGAGTTCGCCCGCCACGGCATCCCGCTGCGCCCGCGCGTCGGCGACCACGACGCATGGCGGCGCGACCTGCAGGACACCGGCAGCGACCTGTACGCGCCCGGCACCGAACTCGCCCTCTGCCTGCTCGACGCCCAGATCGTCTTCGACGAACTGCCGCTGCCCTGGGGGACGGAGGACGTCGCCAGGACCGCCGCCGGCACCCTCGAACTCCTCGACGCACTCGCCGCCCGCTACGACGAACACGGCACCGGCACCCTCGTACTCAACACGCTGCCGCTGCTCACCCAGCACACGCAGCAGCTGGTCGATCACCGGTCCCGCACCGAACTCTCCATTGTCTGGCGGGAGTTCAACACCGGTCTGCTGCGCCTGGCCGCCGCGCACCCGCGGCTGCACGTCGTCGACCTGGAGCCGCTGATCGCCGATGGCGGACCGGTCCGCGACCCGCGGCTCGCCGCCTACGCCAAGGTGCACCTGGGCGACGAGGTGCTCGCCAGGTACGCGCGCCACGCGGGACATCTGCTGCGGACGCTGCGCGGCCGGGCGAAGAAGGTCCTCGTCCTCGACCTCGACAACACCCTCTGGGACGGCATCCTCGGCGACGACGGACCCGACGGCATCGCCGCCGCCACCACCTATCGCGGTGAGGCCTTCGGCCGGTTCCAGCGCGTGGTCAAGCAGATCGCGGGCCAGGGCGTCCTCCTCGCGGTGTGCAGCAAGAACGACCGCGAACCGGTCCTCGACGTGCTCCGCGACCACCCCGACATGACCCTCCGCGAGGCCGACTTCGTGCGGATCAGCGCCGACTGGGAGCCCAAGGACGGCAACATCCGCGCCCTCGCCGCCCGGCTCAACCTCGGCACCGACAGCTTCGTCTTCGCGGACGACTCGCCCTTCGAACGCGGCCTCGTCGCCGCCACCCTCCCCGAGGTCGCCCTGATCGGGCTCGACGAGGAACCGGCGCTGCACATCGACCGGCTGCTCGCCGACGGCTGGTTCGACGTACGGGAACTGACCACCGAGGACCGTGGCCGCGCCGTGCAGTACCGGCAGGAGGCGGAGCGGCAGGACCTCCAGCAGGCCACCGGCTCGATGGAGGAGTACCTGCGGGCCCTCGACGTACGGGTCGAGGTCGCCCCGGTACGCGACCACGAGGTGGTCAGGGTCGCCCAGATCACCCTGCGCACCAACCAGTTCAACCTCACCACCCGCCGGCTCCAGGCACCCGACGTCCGCGAACGGCTCGACTCACCGGACCACCTGGTGCTGGCCGTACGCTCCCGCGACCGCTTCGGCGACAACGGCGTCGTCGGCGCCCTCTTCGCGCACCGCGAGGACGAGGCCCTGCGCATCGACAACATGCTGCTGAGCTGCCGGGTCTTCGCCCGCGGTATCGAGCAGGCCACCATCGCCGCGCTCCTGGAGCACGCCGTGGGCGCGGGCGCGGCCGAGGTCCGCGCGAGCTACCGGCCCACCGCCAAGAACCACAAGATGCGCGGCTTCTACCCGTCGCTCGGCTTCGAGCAGGGCGACGAATCGGCGGACGGCACGGTCGAGTTCCGGCACCCGCTCACCCAACTGCCCGGCGTCCCCGGGCACGTGACCCTCGACGCGGCCATACGCGGCGGCACCGGATGACCTGAGCCGTGCACTTGGGGCCGCGCCCGGGTCGCGCCCGGGACCCACCCCGGCCGCGCCTCCCAGGTGCCTGGAACGCACAAGCGTCTCCTTAGCGCCCCGGACGACGATCGTGATGTCAGAGCAACCCGTGGCGCCACGCCAGCGGAACTCGGAGAGGTCGGAGAAAGACGTTGACGAACTTCCGGACCTTCACGGAACTGGTTCTGGAGCACACCGAAGCCCGCAGCGCCGCGGATGCCTTCGTCTTCCTGCCCGACGACGCCCGCGGCTCGGTGCCGCAGCACCTCACCTACACCGGGCTCGACCAGGAAGCCCGCAGGATCGCCTCCTGGCTCCAGGAGCGGAAAGCCGCGAACCGCCAGGTCCTCCTGCTCTACCCGGCGGGCCTCGACTTCATCAAGGCGTTCATTGCCTGCCTGTACGCCGGTGCCGTGGCCGTCCCCGGACCGCTGCCCACCGAGCAGGGCCAGCACTTCTCCCGGGTGTCCGGCATTCTGCGCGACGCCGAGGCGTGCGCCGTGCTCACCGACTCGGCCAATGCCCCGGAGATCTCCGCCTGGCTGGCCGCCGAGGGCTTCACCGACGTGCCGTGCCTGGCCACCGACGATCCCGCCCAGGGCGAAGCGGGCGCCTGGCACGCGCCCTCCCTCACACCGGAGAGCCTGGCCTTCCTCCAGTACACCTCCGGCTCGACCAGCGACCCCAAGGGCGTCGTCGTCTCGCACCGCAATCTGCTCGCCAACGAGGCGGCGATCCAGCGGTCGATCGGCACAGGGCCCGAGTCGGTGTGCGGCGGCTGGCTGCCCTTCTACCACGACATGGGCCTGATCGGGCACATCCTCCACCCGATCTACCTCGGCATCCCCACCGTCCTGATGGCACCCTTCACCTTCCTCAAGCGCCCCGTCCGCTGGCTGAAGATGATCGGTGACTACGGCGTCACGACCGGCGGCGGACCCAACTTCGCGTACGACCTGTGCGTGCGCAGGGTCACCGACGCCCAGCTGGAGACGCTCGACCTGTCCACCTGGACGACCGCCTGCAACGGCGCCGAACCGGTCAGGGCCGAGACGTTCCGCGCCTTCACCGAGCGCTTCGCGCCCGCCGGATTCCGCCCCGAGGCGTTCTTCCCCTGCTACGGCATGGCCGAGACGACCCTGCTGGTCTCCGGCATCCCGCGCGGCGCCGCCCCCCGCGTACTCGACGTCGACGCCGAGGCCCTGGAACAGGGCGAACTGGCCGACCCGCGCGCGGACCAGCCCACCCGCTCCCTCGTCAGCAGCGGGATCGCACGGGACTTCGAGATCCGCATCGCCGACCCGGAGACCCGTGCCGAGAAGCCCGGCGGACACGTCGGCGAGATCTGGCTGAAGGGCGACAGCGTGTCCTCCGGCTACTGGAAGCGGCCGGAGACCAACAAGGAGATCTTCGACGCGGCGCTCTCCGACGCCGCGGACGGAACCGACGGCGGCGGCTGGCTCCGCACCGGCGACATGGGCGTACTCCAGGACGGACAGCTCTACGTCACAGGGCGCCTCAAGGAGATGGTCATCCTCGCGGGCCGCAACCTCTACCCGCAGGACGTCGAACGCGCCGTCCAGTCCACGGACAAGGCCTTCGGCAACGGCGCCGGCGCCGTCTTCGCCGTCGAGACCGACCGCGAGCATCTGGTGGCCGTCCAGGAGATCCGCCCCGGCAGCGTCTCCACCGACCTGCACACCGTCGCCTCCGGCGTCCAGAGCTTCATCAGCAAGGAGTTCAGCATCCCCGCCGGCAACATTCTGCTGGTACGCCCCGGCACCGTCCGCAAGACCACCAGCGGCAAGATCCAGCGGACCCTGATGCGCAAGCTCTTCCTGGAGGGCGGGATCACCACGCTGTACGAGGTCCTGGAGCCGGCCGTCCGTGAACTGATCACGACCGCCCCGGCGGGCGACGCCACCGACACCGGCGACGCCGCCGAACCCCTGGAATCGGTGGTCTGACGTGGAACACCCGCCCTACCGGCTCGCGGAGGAGTTCGACCGCTTCCTCGGCGACCCCGGCGACCCCGACGAGGTCTTCTCGTACGCACGCTGCGCGGAACTCGACGACAAGGAGGAGTTCCCCGCCGACATCTGCCACCGCTTCCAGGAGTGGGGCCTGCCCGACCAGTACGTACCCGTCGAGCACGGCGGCAGGCTGCGCGACTACGAGCAGGTGCTCCAGCTCGTCCGCGCCGTCGCCCGCCGCGATCTGACCTGCGCCATCGGCCACGGCAAGACCTACCTCGGCGGGGTCTCCGTATGGGTGGCGGGCTCCGCGGAGCAGGGCGCCCGGCTCGGCGCCGACATCATGGCCGGCGTCCCGGTCGCCCTGGGACTCACCGAACGCGCCCACGGCAGCGACCTGCTCGCCGGAGAGGTACGCACCGATGACACCGGTGACACCGACGCCACGGACGAACAAGTGGCGGACGCCCCGGGCCACTGGCTGGTCAGCGGTGAGAAGTGGCTGATCAACAACGCGACCCGCGGCTCGGTCCTGTCGCTGCTGACCCGCACCCGCCCGGACGGGGGCCCGCGCGGCTTCAGCGTCCTCCTCGTCGACAAGCGCGAACTCGACGCGGACACCTACCGCCATCTCCCGAAGATCCGTACCCACGGCATCCGTGGCGCCGACATCTCCGGGATCGCCTTCGACGGTGCCCGGGTGCCGCGCGGTGCCCTCGTCGGTGCCGAGGGCGCCGGCCTGGAGATCGTGCTGAAGGCGCTCCAGCTCACCCGCACCATGTGCGCGGCGCTGTCGCTCGGCGCCGGGGACCACGGGCTGCGGCTCGCCCTGGACTTCGCCGAGGAGCGCGAACTGTACGGCCGGCGGCTGATCGACCTTCCGCAGGCCCGGCACGTGGTGGCCGGCGCCGCCGCCGACGTACTGCTGCACGAGGCGGTCGCCCTGGTCGCCGCCCGCGCCGTACAGACCCAGACGGCGGAGCTCAGCGTCATCTCGGCCGTCACCAAGTACCTGCTGCCCACCGGCACCGACCAGGTGCTCGCCGATCTGACCGGGGTGCTCGGCGCCCGCGCGTTCCTCAAGGACGTCCACGCCGACGGCCGGTTCCAGAAGGTCGAGCGCGACCACCGCATCGTCGGACTCTTCGACGGCAACACCCTGGTCAACCTCAACTCCCTGATCAACCAGTTCCGTTCGCTGGCCCGCGGCTTCCGGCGCGGTACCGGCGACACGGCGGGCGGTGCCGCCGCCTGCGACCTCAGTACCCCGCTGCCGCCCCTGGACCCCACGCGTCTGTCGCTGGTCGCCCGGCACGGCAGCGGCGTCGTCGCGGGCCTCGCCGCCTGCGTCGAGGAGATCGACCGGCGCGCGGAACTGAACCCCGCGCTCGGCCCGGTGGCCGGGGCCGCGCGGCGGCTGCTCGACGTCACCACCGCCGTGCACGCCGAGATGGAGGAGTACCAGGGCGTGCTCGCCGAGGTCCCGCCCGCCGCCTTCGAGGTCGCCCGCCGCTACACCCTGTGCTGGGCGGGAGCGGCCTGCCTCGGCCTGTGGACGCACAGCACCGACCACGTCCGGGACGACCCCGGCACCGGGGAGCTGTGGCGCGACGGCCTGTGGCTGCACACCGCACTCGACCGGCTCCTGGTCCGCCTCGGTGAACCCGCGGCGGCCGGCCCGGACACCTACGAAGAACTGCTCGGCGCCCTGCGGACGGCCCGCTCATCGGGACGGCTGTTCTCGCTGCTGCCGCAGCGGGTCCCCGAGCGGCAGCCCGCGACGCCCGGTGCGGTCGCCGGCGAGAGTGAGAGGACGCCATGCTGATCGGCACAGAGTCCCAGGACACGCACCCGGCGACCGCCGCCCGGAACGCCCAGGGGGCACCGGGACAGGAAGCGCGGGCCGCCGCACGGGTGGCGGAACTGGACCGGCGGTTCGGCGACCCCACCGACGAGAGCAACGAACTGTCCTACGCCCGGCTCATCGCGGCGGACGAGGCGGGCGAACTCCCGGAGGCCGGCGAACGCGCCCTCGACGAACTCCGGCTCGGCGCCGACTTCGTGCCCCGCGCCGAAGGCGGCCGACTGGAACGCCTCGACACCCTCGTACGGGTCATGCGGCAGGTGTTCCGCCGCGATGTCGCCCTCGGTCTCGGCTACGGCGTGACCTCCTTCATGGCCGGCGTCAACGTGTGGACCTCCGGCGACGCCGCGCAGCGCGCACGCCTCGCGCGGATCCTCACCGGCGGCGGCAAGGTGTCCGTCGCCTACCACGAACTCGCCCACGGCAACGACTTCGTCCGCAACGAGTTCGAGGCCCGCCCCGCCGAGGGCGGCGGATATCTGCTGCACGGCGCCAAACAGGTCATCAACAACGCCGACCGCGCCGACGCGTGGGTGCTGTTCGGCCGCACCGACTCCGCACCGGGCAGCCGCAGCCACTCCGTGTTCCTCGCCGAGCGCGAAGGGCTCGACACGGACACCTGGCAGGTACTGCCCCGCTACAACGCCGTCGGCGTACGCGGCTGCCATCTGTCCGGACTCCGGTTCGACGGCACACCCGTGCCAGCGTCGGCCCTCGTCGGCGTGCCCGGCGGGGGAGTCGAAACCGCCCTGCGCGCCTTCCAGATCACCAGGGCCGCGCTCCCCGGCATGGCGGTCGGCACCGCCGACACGGCCCTGCGGACCGTCGTACGCTTCGCGCTGGGCCGACGGCTCTACCGCAAGTCCGTCATGGACCTCCCGCACGCCAGAGGCACCCTGTCCGGAGCCTTCAGCGATCTCCTGACCTGCGACAGCCTCTCCCTGGCCGCGACCCGGGCGGTGCACCTGCTGCCCGAGCAGACCAGCGCCCTGGCCGCCGCCACCAAGTACCTCGTACCGAAGCTGCTCACCGACACCCTGCACGAACTCTCCATCGTGCTCGGCGCCCGCTTCTACCTCCGTGACGGCGAGTACGGCATCTTCCAGAAGCACATCCGTGACCTGCCGGTGCTCAGCCTCGGCCACGCAGGCTCCGCGGCCTGCCAGGCCACGATCATCCCCCAGTTGTCCCGGCTCGCCCGCCGCTCCTGGTTCAGCGACGAACCGGCACCCGCCGACCTCTTCCGGCCGCGCGCGGACCTGCCGGACCTCGCCTACGACCGGCTCACGCTGGCGAGCGGACGGGACGCGCTCACCGCCACGCTGGTCGCGGCGGCGGACGAACCGCCCGGCGCCGCACCCGACGAGCGGGCCGTCCACGAGCTGGTGCTGCACTTGGTCGACGAGTTGCGGCAGGTCCAGAAGGCGAGCCGCGCGCTCGCCCCCGAGGACCGGACGGCGCTCGCCCGGCCCGCCGCCTTCGCCCTCGCCGACCGGTACGCCGTCCTGCTCGCGGCGGCCTCGGCGATCGGCGTCCGGCAGCAGGCCGCCCGCGACGGCGGTGACACGTTCCTCGCCGACCCCGCCTGGCTCGCCGCCGCCCTGCACCGGCTGGTCCGGCGGCTCGGCCGGCGGCCCGCCGAACTCCCGGCGTCCGTGGACGCCCGGATGCACGAGGAAGTCCTGCGCAGGTTCCACGCGCGCGGCAGCTACGACCTGTACGACACCCCGCTCGCCGGCTGACGGACACCCGCCGGCCGCACCCGGACCCCGCCGTCCGGGACGGCCGCCGGACGCCGGCACGACAGCAAGCGACCACCTCCCCAAGCTCTCGCTCCCGCTTGAGCAGGGGGAACCCCCATCCCCGCCGAGGAGTGCACCATGCCCGTTCCGACCACCGGACACACCACCGAGTCTCTGACCACGTGGTTGGCCGAGCGCATCGCCCTCTACCTGAAGCGGCGGCCCGCCGAGATCGACCCGGACGTGCCCCTCGCGGAGTACGGCCTCGACTCCGTCGCCGCCCTCAGCCTCTGCGGAGACATCGAGGACGCCTTCGACCTCGTGATGGAGCCGACGGTGGCCTGGGACTACCCGACCGTGCACGCGCTCGCCGGCCACCTCGTGGAGGAGCTGGCCGCGGACACCGCACAGGGCGGCGGCGCTTGATGGAACCCGTGGCCATCGTCGGCATCGACTGCAGATTCCCGGGGGCGCCCGACACCGGCGCCTACTGGGACCTGCTGATGCGTGGCGCGGACGGGGTGGGCGAGGTGCCCCGGCAGCGCTGGGACGCCAAGGAGTTCCACTCGGAGGCCGGCGAAGAAGGACACACCAACACCACCGAGGGCGGCTTCATCGCCGACCCGGACGCCTTCGACAACGAGTTCTTCACCGTCTCGCCGCGCGAAGCCGCCGCCATGGACCCCCAGCAGCGGCTGCTGCTCCAGTCCGCGTGGCGGGCGGTCGAGGACGCGGGAACCGCCCCCCGAAGCCTCGCCGGAACTCGGACCGGGGTCTACGTCGGCATCATGGGCAACGAGTGGGCGCAGCTCCACCTCACCGACTACGCGAACGTCACCGCCCAGATGGGCTCGGGCAACGGCTACTGCATGACGGCCAACCGGATCTCGTACCATCTCGACCTCAAGGGCCCCAGCCTCGCCGTCGACACCGCCTGCTCGTCCTCGCTGGTCGCCGCGCATCTCGCGGTGAACGCCCTGCTCTCCGAGGAGTGCGACACCGCGCTCGTCGGCGGTGTCAACGTGGCCCTCACCCCGGCGCTGTCCATCTTCTACACGCAGGCCGGGCTCTCCGCCCCCGACGGACGCTGCAAGCCCTTCAGCGCCGAGGCGAACGGCATCGGCCGCGGCGAGGGCGTCGGCGTGGTCGTCCTGCGCAGACTGCGGGACGCCCTCGCCGACGGCCAGCGTGTGTACGCCGTTATCAGGGGCATCGCCGTCAACCAGGACGGCCGCAGCAACGGGCTGACCGCGCCCAACCGCTGGGCCCAGCAGGACGTGCTCGGCGCCGCCTACCGCAGAGCCGGAGTGGAGCCGTCCGACGTGGTCTTCACCGAGGCCCACGGCACCGGCACCGGGCTCGGCGACATGATGGAGGTCAAGGCGCTCGGCCACCACCACGCCGGCCGCGGCAAGCCCATGGCGCTCGGCTCGGTCAAGGGCAACCTCGGCCACACCGAGGGCGCCGCCGGCATCGCGGGGCTGATCAAGGTCGCCCTGTCCCTGCACCACCGGACGGTCCCCGCGAGCCGCTTCGCGGCCAAGGAGAGCAGACAGCTCAAGCTCCGCGACCACGGGCTGCGGCTCCTCAAGGCACCCCTGCGGCTGCCCGCGGGCCCCACCGTCGCCGGACTCAGCAGCTTCGGCATGGGCGGCACCAACGCCCACGCCGTCCTGGAGTCCGCACCCGGCCGCGCCGCCCGTCCCGAACCGGCGGACGACGCCACGCCGGGCGGTATCGGCGCCGCCGTCTTCACCCTCACCGCACCGAACGCCGACGCGTTGCGCCGCAACCTGCTGGCCCAGGCCGACGCGGCGGCGGCCCGCCGGGTACCGCTGGGCCCGCTCGCCAGGGCGAGCAACCGCGTCAAGGCCGGACACCGCCACCGCTTCGCGACCGCCGCCGGCGACACCGGAGAACTCGTCGCCCGGCTGCGCGAGTCGGCCGCCGACCCCGAACTGCTGGCCCGGCTCTCCGGCCGGCCCGCCGGACGGCCCCGTACCGCGTTCCTGTTCACCGGGCAGGGCGCGCAGTACCCGAGGATGACCGCAGCGCTGTACGAACAGTCCGCGCTGTACCGCCACTTCCTCGACGAGGCCGACACCGCGCTGCTGCCGCACACCGAGCGGTCCGTACGCGACCTTGTCCTCGGCGGCGACGAGGCGGTCCACAGCACCCGGTGGACGCAGCCCGCATTGTTCGCCGTCGGCTACGCCCTCGGGCGGACCCTGACGGAACTCGGCGTGCACCCGGGCATGCTCCTCGGCCACAGCGTCGGCGAGTTCGCCGCCGCCGTCCTGGCCCGCGCGCTCCCGCTGGACGGCGCCGCCCGGCTGGTCGCCGCCCGTGGCGCCCTCATGCAGCAACTCCCCGCAGGCGGCGGCATGGTGTCGGTCCGCGCCGCACGGGCGGACCTGGCCCCACGGATCGAACGGGAACCCCTGGTCGGCGTCGCCGCGGTCAACGGCCCCGCGTCCACGGTGCTCTCCGGTGACCTGGAGGCCCTGGAGCGGATCGGCGCCGAGATAGCGGAGGCGGGACTCACCACCCGCAGACTCCAGGTCTCGCACGCCTTCCACTCGCCGCTGATGCGGCCCGTACTGGCCCGCTTTGCCAAGATCGCCACCGAGGTCGGCGGGGGAGTGCCCGAGATCCCGCTGTACTCGACGGTACGGGGACGGGTGCTCGACGGCGAGGCGATGGACGCCGCGTACTGGGTCGAACACATCGGTGCCACGGTGCTGTTCGGTGACGCCGCCGCCGCGCTGCTCGCCGACGGCCCGACCCACCTGGTGGAGATCGGCCCTCAGCCGGTGCTCTCCGGGATGGTACGGCGCCTCGACCAGCCCGCCGATTCCACGGCCCCGGCACATGTCCTGCCGGTACGCGGCCCCGAATCCGGGGGGCGCGCCCTCGCCGACGCCCTGGCCGAGCTGTACCGGGGCGGCGTCGAACCGGACTGGGACGCCGCGTACGCACCCGAGGAACGGGTCGCGCATCCGCTGCCGCCGTACGCCTTCTCGACGGAACACCGCTACTGGGCGCGGAATCCGGTGCGGGGTCCGGGAACGGTCGCCGCGCCGCCGCACGCCCCGGCGACGGCGGGGCACCGGGCCGAGGAGTCCGCGCCGGAGTCCGCGCCCGCCTCCGTCCTCACCCTGGACCGGCCCGGCGGCCCGGCGGACCCGGTCGCGGACGCCGTTCTCGGCGCCGTCCGGCTGGTCGGCGGTTACACCGACGCCGCGATCGGCCCGCACGACCGGCTCTACGAGGATCTCGGCTTCGACTCCGTCATGATCATGGAACTCAAGAACCGGCTGGAGTCCCGGCTCGCCGGCATCGGCACCCTGACGGTCCAGGACCTGCTGCCCCGGCTCTCCTCGGTCGGCGACCTCGTCGCCTTCCTGCGCGAACTCGGCGCGACAGTGCCCGGCCCCGCGAACTTCGGCGACATCGGCGAGGACCGGGCGCTCAGGGAAGAAGAGAGGACGGCATGACCACTGCGACCACCGCGACCAGCTATCTCGCCTCCATCGGCACCGCCCTGCCCGGCGACCCGGTCGACAACGCCACCCTGTCCAAGGTCCTCGGCATCAACGAGGAGTGGATCGAGGTCTTCATCGGCACCAGGACGCGGTACTTCGCCCGCGACCTCGGCACCGGCGTCGTGCGCTGGTCGCTCGCCGACCTGTGCGCCCAGGCCGCCGAACGGGCGCTCGCCGCACCCGGTGTCGACGCGTCCGAGATCGAGTTCATCGTCCTCGGCACGGCCACTCCGGACACCCTGATGCCCGCCACCGTCAACCATGTCGCCGACCAGCTCGGTCTGGACCAGGTCCCCACCTTCCAGCTCCAGTCCGGCTGCGCGGGCGCCGTACAGGCACTCGGCGTCGCCCAGGCGATGATCGCGTCCGGCCAGTACCGCACCGGTCTCGTCATCGGCGGCGACGTGTGCAGCAAACACCTCGACCTCCAGCGCGACGTGTCCGGCGCGGCCCCCGGCGACCTTGTCAACTACGTCCTGTTCGGCGACGGAGCGGGCGCGGCCGTCCTCACCGACGAGCCGCGCGGACAGGGCGTCGCGCTGCGCCATGTCCTCAACCGCTTCACAGGGCTTGGCCGCAAGCCGGGTCAGGTCATCGAGTGGTTCGGGCTCGCCGACCGGTACGACGACCGGCAGGCCCTCACCGAGGACTACAAGGCCATCGAGGAGTCCGTGCCCGTCATGGCGGTCGAGATCCTCTGGGAGATGCTCGGTGAACTCGACTGGGAGGCCGACCAGCTCGACTATCTGCTGCCGCCCCAGTTGTCAGGGCGGATGACCCGCCGCATCACCGAGGAGTTGGACCTGCCGACCGCGAAGGACGTCTCGTGCGTCGCGGACACCGGCAACAACGGAAACGCCCTGCCCTTCCTGCAGATCGAGAAGTTGCTGGAGCGGATGTCGGGCGGCGAGCGGGCCCTCGCGGTCGCCGTCGAGTCCAGCAAGTGGATCAAGGCCGGCTTCGCCCTGGAGAAGATATGAGCACCAACAGCACCGACCGTATCGACAGCACCAACCGGATCGACAGCACCGAAAACACAGCCCCCGCCTCCCTTCCCGCCCCGGACGGCTTCACCCTCGACGACTACGTCCGGCTCGTCAACGACGAGATCGGGATGCCGCTCGCCCCCGAGGAGGTGGCCGCCGACTTCGACGACCTCCCCGACTGGGACTCGCTGTACCTCCTCAAGCTCGTCACCGCACTCGAACCCGCCATCGGCCGCAAGGTCCCGGTCGGCAAGGTCCTGGAAGCCCGCAGCCTCAAGGAGATCTACGAGCTGGCGGTGACCGGGTGAGCAGCACCGCCGCCGCCGTACGACGCCGCCGCCACACCCTGTACTTCCTGGAGTGGGCGGCGGCCCAGCGGCCCGTACACCTCGACACCGACGTCGACATGACCCGCATCCAGGCGCACCGCGCCGCCGCCCGCGACAACGGCCGGCGCTATTCGGTCGTCGGCTATCTGCTGTACGCGGCCGGGCGGGTACTCGACCGGCACCCGGCGGCGAACGCCGTCATGGCCCCCGGCTGGCCGGGACTGCTGCGCCGCCCGAGGATCGTCCGCTTCGACGGGGTGACCGCCAAACTCGCCCTGGACCGGCCCGTCGAGGGCGAGCGCACCGTGCTCTCGGCGCTCGTGCCAGGGCTGGAGACCGCGAGCCTGCGCGAGATCCAGGAACGCATCGACCGCTACCGGGGCGAACAGGCCGCCGAACTGCCCGAGTTCAAGGGCGTACGGATGCTGGGCCGGCTCCCGGTCCCGCTCGGCAGAGCCGCCTTCGCCGCGGCGCTGCGCGATCCGCACCGGCGCGCCGGTGTGTTCGGCACCGTCTCGGTCAGCTCGCTCGGCCACCGGAACGTCGACGGCTTCCACTCGGCGGGCGGCACCGCCGTGACCCTCTGCGCGGGCCGCGTCGTGGACCGGGCGGTGGTCCGCGACGGCGTCGTGGTGGCCGCCCCCATGATGCGGCTCGGCCTCACTTTCGACCACCGGGTGATCGACGGCGCGACCGCGGCCGACGTGCTGTCCGATCTCCACCACACGATGGAGACCTTCGATGACGGCACCTGGGCAGCGGACCCCGGGCCCGAGCCTCGGGCAGCCGATCGTGATCCCCGGCCCCTCGGAGGACTGGAGCAGAGTACGCGCTGACCTGGACCGGCACGGCGCCGCCGTCCTCTGCGCCCGCCAGGACGACTGGCGCCCTGAAGGCGCGGGCACGCGGCGGCTGCGCCGGCTCCTGGGCCACGACTGGGAGCGCTACCGGGAGCTGACGCACCCGAGGGTCCGTACCCGGTTCGCCGCCTCCCGTGTCCTGCTGAAGTTCGCCGCCGCCGCCGCGCTCGGCGTACCGCCCGAGTCCGTCGAACTCGGCTACGGCCTCACCGGCCGCCCCTGCCTGCGCGGCTACGACGGTGTGCACCTCAGCCTCAGCCACACCGACGACCTGCTGCTCGTCGGCCTGGCCACCGACGGCGCCATCGGCGTCGACGCGGAGCGCAGCGACCGTGTCCTGTACGGCTCCGGCCTGGGCCGGCACATGTGCACCCCGTACGAGACGGAGCGGATCGAGGCCATGCCGGTCGCGGAACGCAACGCCGCCATGCTCCGCCTGTGGACCCTCAAAGAGGCGTACAGCAAGGCCATCGGTCTCGGCATGCTGTTCCGCTTCACCGACTTCGGCTTCAGCCCGGACGAGGCGCCCACGGACCTGCTGCGCCCCGACGGCACCCCCGGCACGGTCGGCGCATGGGCCTTCCACACCTTGTCGTTCGCCCGCCACTACACCCTCGGCGTCGCCGTCGGTGACGCGGGCTTCGGCCGTACGACGGATCCGGCGGCGGCCACGGCATTGGACCCGGGCATCGTCGACGCCCTGTTGACGGCGTTGCGCGAGGAGGCGCGGGAAGCGCCTGACCGGCGCCGGGGGCAGAACTGCTAGCAGACGCCCCTCGGCACCGGTCAGGCGGACCTCACGCGGCCCGGTGGGCCGGTCGTGACGGGTGGAAGAGCCAGACCCCGGGGCGGACTTCGAGCGGGATCGAAGACGCCACGGCCGGGGCGGCCGACTGGTTCGGCGGTTCCGACGACGCCAGTGCGATGCGGAGGGCGGAGGCCGTGCGCCGCGCGTACTCGGTCCAGCGGTGGTCGCCTGCGGAGCGCGCCGCGCTCTCGCACTCGTCCAAGCGGGCCAGCGCCTCCTCGCGGTGCCCGTCGCACTGCGCCACCAGCGCCAGTCCGCGCAGCGACTCGGCCGCGCCACGCGCGTCGTCGGCCAATCGGCTCACCGACAGAGCGCGTGCGTAGGCGCGTCCGGCCCGCGCGACCTCCCCCAGGGCGAGGAGCACGTCGGCCTCCGCGGACAGACAGCGCCCGGCCGCCGCCTGGTCACCGTGGCGCGTGAACAGGTCCCAGGCGAGGCGGTACCGGTCGATCGCCGACGAGGTCTGGTGGCGCTGCCAGGCCAGGTCCCCGAGGGAGCGCAGGATCACGGCCTCCGCGTGGATGTCGCCCGACCGGCGGGCCGCGTCAAGGGCGAGGTCGTGCGTCGCCTCCCATTCGTCCCACAGGGCGCCCGCCTCGTAGTAGCCGGCCGTGGCCGACGCCAACGCGCTGCACAGACTCCACAACTCGGCCGCATGGGCCTGGCGTACGGCCTCCGCCAGGCCCGCGGACTCCTCCTGGAACCACCGCAGCGGCGCGTTGCCGACCACTTCGTCGGGGGAGACGGCGGGCAGAGGGCCGGCCTCGTACGGGAGCCGTTCCCTGCCGGGTGCCATCCGGGCGTCCGCGTGCCTGGCCAGGGTCAGGAAGGCACGGCACAGCCGTTCCACGGCCGCGGGGCCTTCCTGCGGGGACTCCTCGGCGAGCACTTCATGGGACAGCGAGCGCAGCAGGGCGTGGAAGGCGTAGCGCACGGGGGCCAGCCGTCCCGGCCGCCGCCGCGCCTCCAGGAGATGGGCCTGTACCAGCTCTTCGGTGAGCCGTTCGGCCTCCGCCGGGTCCGTGGCGAGCAGCGCGGTCGCGCTCCACGGGGCGAAGTCGGGCAGGGCGGCAAGGCCGAGGATCCGGAAGGCGCGCCTGGCCGGCTCGGCCACGTCGTGATACGCGGTCAGGAGAGTGCTGCGTACGTCGAGATCGCCCAGTGCGAGCGCGTCGAGCCGGGTCCGCTCGTCGTACAGCCGCTGGGCGAGCCCGGCGGCGGTCCAGTGCGGGCGGGCCGCGAGTCCGGCGGCTGCCACCCGAAGGGCCAGCGGCAGCCGGCCGCAGAGCCGGACGATCTCGCCCGCCGCCTCCGGGTCGTCCTGGATGCGCCGGCCGCCGCACGCCGTGAGCAGCGCCTCGGCCTCGCGCGTGGAGAGCACGTCGAGGGTCAGGCGCCGCACGCTCTCCAGCGCGCCCAGCACATGGCGGCTCGTCAGGATCACCGTGCTGTCGGGCAGGGCGGACAGCACGGGCCGGACCTGCGCCTCCGAGACGGCGTCGTCCAGGATGACGAGCAGCTTGCGGCCCTGGGTGCGGGTGTGCAGCAGTTCCGCCAGTTCGGTCGCGGACGGCGGCAGTGGCTCGGTGCCGGAATCCGTGCCGGAATTCGCGCCCGGGTCCGTCCCCTGTCCCGCTCCGTCGTTCCGCGGTCCGGTCAGTCGCCGCAGCAGCGTCGCCATCGCGGTCCGCGGTTCGACGGCTCGCCCGCCGGCGTCCCGCAACGTCACCAGAACGCGCCCGTCGGGGAACCGGTCGGCCGCGTCGTGGGCGAGCCGCACGGCCAGCGCCGTCTTCCCGGCTCCCGCCCGGCCCGACAGGACGAGCACCTTGTTCCTACCGGACGGATCCCCCGTCAACACCCGTTCACAGAGGGCGAGTTGCTCCGCGCGTCCGGTGAAGTGCGACACGGCAGGCGGCAGCCACACCGTCGGACCCGCACCCCGGCCGTGCCCTGCGGGCCCGTCGACCGAAGCGCTCGACCCGGCCGAAGCGCCAGACCCGGCCGATCCACCTGATCCGCCTGAACCGGCCGCACCGTTCGCCCCATCGGCCGGGCGCCCTTCCGATCCGCCGTCCGATCCGCTGTCGGATCCGCCGACCCGGACGAGCCGGCGCTCGGGCTCACCGTGCCAGGCCAGCGAGGGATCGGACGCGAGCACACGCTCCTGAAGTCTGCTGAGCACCGGCCCCGGCTCCACGCCCAGTTCGTCCACGAGTGAGCGCCGCGCCCGGTGATAGACCTGAAGGGCGTCGGACTGCCGGCCGGCCCGGTAGAGCGCCACCATCAGGTGGCTGTGCAGCGTCTCACGCAGCGGATGCTCGTGAGCCAGGGCCATCAGCTCACCGACCAGTTCCTGGTGCAGACCGAGCCGGAGATCGGCGGAGATCCGCTGCTCCAGCACCTCCGCGCGCAGTTCGTTCAGACGGATCGCCGAGGTCTCCAGCGAGGGGCCGTGCGGGATGCCGGACAGCGCGCGGCCCGTCCACAGCGCGAGCGCGGCGGTCAGCGCCCGCGAGGCGGCCTCGTACTCGCGCCGGCCGTACGCGGCCCGCCCCTCGGCCCGCAGCGACTCGAAGACGGTCAGGTCCAGTTCCTCCGGGGGGACCCGCATCAGATAGCCGGGGGGCCGGGTCACCAGCGGCTGCACCGCGTCCGAACGCGCCTCCGGCCCGCCGGTGTCCTCCAGCAGGGCCTTGCGCAGTTGGGACACGTACACCTGGAGAGTGGTGGTGGCCGTGCGCGGCGGTCCCGCGCCCCACAGCTCGTCGATCAGGGCATGGGTCGACACCACCGTGTTGCTCTGCACCAACAGGGTGGCGAGGACCGCGCGCGGCTTGGCCGCGGACGGTGCACGGGGCGTCATGTGCACAGGGCCGAGAACTCTGTATCTCACGGCGCGGCTCAGCAGTCCTGGAGCACGGAAACGGAGACCCGCGCCACGACCCGGCTGCCCTGGACGAACGACAGGCGCAGCTCCACCACCGGCCGGCCCTCCGCGTCCCGGCACACCCGCCCGTCCGTACGGCGCGCACCCTCGCGCACCGTGCAGTGCAACGGCAGTCCTGGCTCGGCGAAGCCGCGGAACGATGCCTGCCAGCGGGACAGCACCGCGTGCGAGGGGACGAAGCCGCGCAGCTCCGCGGCGGCGAGCAGCCCCACCTGGCGGGAGACCTCCAGGAAGAGCATCGGCGGCACGTCGTCCGGTGCGTCGCCCTCGAACCGCAGCTCCGCCGCGGCCTTGGCGTCGACGGGGAAGGCCAGTCCGTCATGGCCGTCCGCGCCGGTCCGCTCGGGCAGCCCGACCAGCACGTTACGGCTGTCCCGGTGTCCGACCTGTTCGGGCAGCGGTATGCCCGGGGACGCCGGCTCACCGTGCCCGGCCGCCATGGACTCCTCGCTCTGGCGGCGCCCGAGTTCGCGATGGCTGCGGTAGACGCCCTGGGCGAGGAAGACCAGCCGGGCGGACGCGGTGCCGCAGCGCTCGCCGTCGATGGAGACGGAGGCGGCGCACTCCAGGCCGCGCGGCACACCGCCCACCATGTCGAGGGGTGTCATCCCCAGCTCCAGGGCGATCCCGGCCCGGGGGTCGCCGCGGCGCCAGGCGTCCAGACGGGTGATACCGGCGCTGCCGGATGCCACTACGGGGTGCCAGTTCGCGGGCACTCTGAAGTACCGGCTCGCCGCGAACAGCATGGTCTGGCGCAGTGACTCCACGGGGAACAGCAGGTCGTGGAACTGCGATACGGACCCGCCGAACAGCGGGTGTTCTTCGGGTAGTTCCGCGGAGAACGCGAAGTTCTGCCGCATCGGTGCGGTGGCCTTGAGGAGAAACGCCTCGGGGCTGGCCGGCCTGTGGACCAGATGGTGCGCCCCGAGGAGGGAGGGGGACGGTGCGGTAAAGGTGTCCATGGGATGGGGGAATCCTTTGCGGCGGTGTCCGGCGGCTCTTGCGGAACGCTGATGGGGGTAAGTGCGTTGGACAGGCTGCACATTGCCCCACTCCGCTGAAGTACCGGGGAAGCCGCACTGAAGTACGAAAGGTTCGGCGCCCCCCGTACCTCTCGCGCCCCGCCCCCGTACCCCTCGCGCCCGGCCCGTACCCCTCGGGCCCCGCCCCCGAACCTCAGCCCGCCGCCACCGGCTCTCCCTCGACAACCGGGTGGTCCTGTGCCAGTGGTTCCGCCCCGCTCGCCCCGCCGGGCGCCCCGGTCGCGGCGAACACCTCCCGCTCGGCCGTGCCGTAACCGGCCCACTCGTCGGGCAGGGCGTCCTCGTAGAAGATCGCCTCGACCGGGCACACGGGCTCGCAGGCGCCGCAGTCCACGCACTCGTCGGGGTTGATGTACATCTTGCGCGGACCTTCGTAGATGCAGTCGACGGGGCACTCCTCGACGCAGGCCTTGTCCTTGAGATCCACGCAGGGCTGGGCGATGACGTAGGTCATGAGGTCTCCACGGTCCAGGTGTCGTTGCCGGTCAGGAGGGTGGCGAGATCACCCTTCCCGTGCTGTTCGACGGCGGTTTCCAACTGGTCGGACATCAGGGCGTCGTAGACCGGCCGGTCGACGGACCGGAAGACGCCGACGGGTGTGCGGTGCAGGGTGTCGGGGTCGGCGAGGCGGGACAGGGCGAACGCCGTGGTGGGGTTGGTGTGGTGGGCGTCGTGGACGAGGACACGTGCCTCGTTCTCCGGTGTGACCGCGACCACCTTCAGCTCGCCGGTCGACGCGTCCCGTACGACACCCTGGGAACGGTCGGCGCCGCAGCGGATCTGCCGACCGTGCTCCAGGCGGATGACGGCCTCCTCGGCCCGCCCTCGGTCCTTGAGGGCGTCGAAGGCACCGTCGTTGAAGATGTTGCAGTTCTGGTAGATCTCGACCAGGGCGGTGCCGGGGTGGGCGGCGGCCTGCCGCAGCACGTCGGTGAGGTGCGCGCGGTCGGAGTCGATGGTGCGGGCCACGAAGGAGGCCTCGGCGCCGATCGCCAGCGAGACGGGGTTGAACGGCGCGTCCAGCGAGCCCATCGGCGTCGACTTGGTGACCTTCCCGACCTCGGACGTCGGCGAGTACTGGCCCTTCGTCAGACCGTAGATCCGGTTGTTGAAGAGGAGGATCTTGAGGTTGACGTTGCGGCGCAGCGCGTGGATGAGGTGGTTTCCGCCGATGGACAGGGCGTCGCCGTCACCGGTGACCACCCAGACGGACAGATCACGCCGTGAGGTGGCCAGGCCGGTCGCGATGGCGGGGGCCCTGCCGTGGATGGAGTGCATCCCGTACGTGTTCATGTAGTACGGGAAGCGGGACGAGCAGCCGATGCCCGAGACGAAGACGATGTTCTCCCTGGCCAGTCCGAGTTCGGGCAGGAAGCCCTGCACGGCCGCCAGGACCGCGTAGTCGCCGCAGCCGGGGCACCAGCGCACATCCTGGCCGGACTTGAAGTCGCGTACCGACAGCGGAACCTCCGCCTTCGGCACCAGCGACAGAGCCTCAACCGGCATGGACGGCCTCCTTGAGAACGGTGGCGAGCTGCTCCACCTTGAACGGTGTTCCGTCGACCTGGTGGTACGAGACCGCGTCGACCAGGTACTTGGCCCGCAGCAGGGCGGCGAGCTGCCCCAGGTTCATCTCGGGGACGATCACCCGGTCGTAGCGCCCCAGAACCTCCCCGAGATTGGCGGGGAACGGGTTGAGATGGCGCAGGTGGATCTGGGCGATCGGGTCGCCCGCCGCGCGCAGTGCGCGGACCGCGGCGGTGACGGGTCCGTAGGTGGACCCCCAGCCCACGACGAGCGTGCGGGCGCGGTGCGGATCGTCGACGGTGAGGTCGGGGACGGAGATCCGGTCGACCTTGGCCCGGCGGGTGCGGACCATGAGGTCGTGGTTGGCCGGGTCGTACGAGATGTCCCCGGAGCCGTTCTGCTTCTCGATGCCGCCGATACGGTGTTCCAGGCCGGGGGTGCCCGGTACCGCCCAGGGGCGGGCCAGGGTCAGCGGATCGCGTTTGTAGGGCCAGAACGTCTCGGTGCCGTCGTCCAGGGTGTGGTTCGGACCGGTGGCGAACTCCACCCGGAGATCGGGCAGTTCGTCGGCGCGGGGGATGCGCCAGGGTTCGGAGCCGTTGGCGAGGTAGCCGTCCGAGAGCAGGAAGACCGGGGTGCGGTAGGTCAGCGCGATCCGGGCGGCCTCGATCGCCGCGTCGAAGCAGTCGGCGGGGGTCCGCGCGGCGACGACGGGCACCGGGGCCTCCCCGTTGCGGCCGTACATGGCCTGGAGGAGATCGGCCTGCTCGGTCTTGGTGGGCAGGCCGGTGGACGGCCCGCCGCGCTGGATGTCCACGACAAGCAGCGGCAGCTCCAGCGAGACCGCCAGACCGATGGTCTCGGACTTCAGGGCCACGCCGGGGCCCGAGGTGGTGGTCACGGCGAGGGCACCGCCGAACGCCGCGCCCAGCGCGGCGCCGATGCCCGCGATCTCGTCCTCGGCCTGGAAGGTCCGCACACCGAAGTTCTTGTGCCGGGACAGCTCGTGCAGGATGTCCGATGCCGGAGTGATCGGATACGACCCGAGGTAGAGCGGCAGATCCGCCTGCCGGGACGCGGCGATCAGCCCGTAGGACAGCCCCAGGTTCCCGGAGATGTTCCGGTACGTGCCCGGGGGGAACGCCTCGGTGGCGGGCGCGACCTCGTAGGAGACGGCGAAGTCCTCGGTGGTCTCGCCGAAGTTCCAGCCGGCCCGGAACGCGGTGACGTTCGCCTCCGCGATGTGCGGCTTCTTGCCGAACTTCCGCCGCAGGAACGCCTCGGTGCCCTCGGTCGGCCGGTGGTACATCCACGAAAGGAGCCCCAGCGCGAACATGTTCTTGCTGCGCTCGGCCTCCTTGCGGGTCAGACCGAAGTCCTTCAGCGCCTCCACCGTCAGGGTGGTCAGCGGCACCGGATGCACCGCGTACGCCTCCAGCGAGCCGTCCTCCAGCGGTGAGGCGGCCCAGCCGGCCTTCGTCAGCGCGCGCCCGGTGAACTCGTCGGTGTTGACGATGATCTCGGCGCCGCGCGGCACATCCGCCAGGTTCGCCTTCAGCGCGGCCGGGTTCATCGCCACCAGCACGTCCGGCGCGTCGCCGGGAGTGAGGATGTCGTGGTCGGCGAAGTGCAACTGGAACGACGACACACCCGGCAGGGTTCCCGCGGGCGCCCGGATCTCGGCGGGGAAGTCCGGCAGGGTCGACAGATCATTGCCGAAGGACGCCGTCTCCGAGGTGAAACGGTCGCCGGTGAGCTGCATACCGTCGCCCGAGTCACCCGCGAACCGGATGATCACCCGGTCCAGCCGACGGACCTCCTGGGCCGGACGCGCCGTCCCGTCCGTGTCCCCGGGGGCGCTCGAATCACTCGTAGGAGTCGTGTCAACGGCCACCGGCCGCTCCTTCCCGTCGACGCAGCTGGCTGCCTGCCGCCGCACGGTATTGAGCGACCCTTGTGACCGGCCAAAGCCGCCCGGCCGCGCCCCGGGGGCGCCGTCACGGCAGCCAGTCCGCGTTCCGGGCGATGCGGATCGCGTCGACCCGGTTACGCGCGTTGAGTTTGGTGACGACGGTGGTCAGATAGTTGCGTACCGTCCCCGCCGACAAGCGCAGCATCGACGCGATCTCCCGCGCCTCCGCGCCTTCCGCCGCGAGCCGCAGTACCTGGGTCTCGCGGTCGGTGAGGGGGCTCTCGGACTCTCCCCAGGCAGCGAGCGCCAGCTCCGGGTCGACCGCCCGGTGCCCGGCCGCCACGCGCCGTACGGCGGCGGCGAGTTCGGCGGACGGCGCGTCCTTGAGGAGATAGCCGGAGACCCGGGCCTCCAGGGCCCGGCGCAGGGTGCCGGGCCTGCCGAGGCTGGTGAGGATGAGGGCGCGGCACTGGGGGAGTCGTTCGCGCAGCTGAGCCGCGGCCGACAGGCCGTCGACACCGGGCAGATCGATGTCGATGATGGCGACGTCCGGCCGGTGTCTGAGCGCCATGTCGACGATCTCGTCGCCGCGTTCGACCTCGCAGACCACGTCGAGATCGTCCTGGAGATTCAGCAGAGCGACCAGGGCGCCGCGGACCATGTTCATGTCCTCGGCGATCAGTATCCGTATCACTGCGCTCCCGTCTGCGGTCCGTGAGGGGGCCGGATCGTGGCGAGGTGTCGTGGTCCATACCGTTGCTGCAGGGGTACGTGTCGATCGTGCGGCTTATCCATGAGGGGGGAACTTGATCTCCGTTGGTTCCGCGGCCGGGTCCGCGGACGCTTCCGGTGCGTTTCTCGTGGGGGTTTCGGCGAGGAGTCGGAATGTGCCGTCCTTTCCGTGACCGGTTTCGAGACGTCCGCCTATCGCGGTGATGCGGGTACGGAGGTTGCCGAGTCCGTTGCCGCTGTGGGGCGCGGTGTTGTGGTAGGCGGGGTCGGCGCCGTCGTTCTCGATGAGAAGCCGGACCGCCTCGCCGTGATGGACGGCCGTGATGCGGCAGTGGGTGGGGTTGCTGTGGCGGAGCACGTTGGTGACGGCCTCGCGGAGTGTGGTGGCGAGCGCGGTGTCGATGTGGGGGGTGAGCGGGGGGAGTTCGACGTGTACGTCCACGTCGATGTCCGCGGCGTGCAGCATGGATTGCGCCGTTCTGATTTCTTGCTGGAGTGACATGGTGCGATAGCCATGGGCGGCTTTGCGGATATCGGTGAGGGATTGGCCCGCGAGGGTGAGGACTTCGTCGATTTCCTTTCTGGCGCGGTGGGGTTGGGTGGGGATGAGTTGGTGGACGAGTTCGCTTTTGAGGGTGATGGCGGAGAGGGTGAAGCCGAGAAGGTCGTGGAGGTCGCGGGCGAAGCGGAGCCGTTCGCCGGTGACGGCCTGGCGGGCGAGTTCACCGCGGGTGGTGTGGAGATGGGTGGTGAGGTGCGCGAGGCGGGTGAGCCCGTAGAGGACGAGTCCGGTGAGGAGGGTGGTGTGGGGGAAGAGGATGCTCTCGACGAGCGGCCGGCCGTCGAGAAGGGGTGGGGCGAGGGTGCTGAGTCCCACGGTGGTGTAGAGCGGCCAGGCTGCTCGGGGTGGCAGCACGAGGAGGAACGAGGCGGCGAGGTAGCCGGCCATGGTCGCCCAGTAGGCGTGGAAGACGGCGAGTGGGAGGTAGGTGAGGAATGCCTGGAGAGTGAGGGTCAGGCCGATGCGGGGCAGGGGTGTGTGAGGGCTGGTGGGGGTGGAATGGAGGAGTTGCAGCGCGAGCAGCGGCAGCAGCAGGGCCAGGCCGGTCGCTTCGGCGGCGGGGGACACCCCGGCGCTCAGGATCCCGGCGGTGGTGAGGAGCGCGTAGCCCAGCAGTACGGTGAGGACGAGGGTGCGTGCCAGCCGGGGGACCGGAAGGTCGCTGCCGGGTACGGGCGGGGCCACCGCCTCGGGTCTGCCGCCCGTCGACTTGTCCGCACGGTCGGAACGGTCATGACTGTCCATCATCTGCACGGGTCCCCCGCAACCATGTGCGCCATTCTGCGGGGATGATAAGTCAAGGTAGTAAAGACTGTGCAGCGAACAGGGTCTCGCGGGCACAAATTTGCGGAACCAATGGGCTTTGGGGTGAAGAGTTGAAAAGGGCTCAACTTTTTACGCCGTCCATGAGGATGCCATAAAGCGCCCCAGGTCCAACTTCGCCCGGAAGTGCCGGATTCGGAAACGGTCATTGTGGCCACCCGGATTTCGGCGCCGGGTCGGCACCGGCACATGAAGCACATGGGGCACATGGGGCCCACTGATCTCTCGGCGCCCAGGGGCCCCTCCGGCGGAAGGCCGCGTGCCGCCCGCTCTGCACAAGCGGCTCTTTAGAGGCCCCTCGCAGGATGCGGGACGAACAGCACGCGTCGGCGTCGGGCCGGCAGTCTCGGAGAGGTCAGCGATGCGCGTTCTTTTCACCATCTTTCCGACATCGGCACATCTCTATCCAGCCATTCCGCTGGCCTGGGCGCTGCAGAGCGCCGGTCACGAGGTCGTGGTGGCGAGCCCCGAGGGCGTGGTCGACCCGAAGGTGATCGCGAACATCACCTCGGCGGGCCTCACCGCGGTGTCGCTGGGCGGCAAGGAGGAACTCACCGCGTCGCTGGCGCCCCTCATCGCCGGCGCGGGCCCCAACCGGCCGACGCTGGCGCTCGACCCGGACGACGAGAACGCGTGGCGCCAGGCCAGGGCTGTCCTCGCGGGCATGTTCCACGCGTACTACCCGCCGCAGCCGGCGAGCGGCGGGCCCCGCCCCGTCCTGGACAAGTTGGTCGCGTTCGCCCGGGACTGGCGCCCCGACCTGGTGCTGTGGGACCCGCTGGCCCCGACCGGCGCGGTCGCCGCACGCGCCTGCGGCGCCGCCCACGCCCGCCTCCTGTTCGGCATGGACAACATCGGCCTGATCCGCGCCAAGACACGGGAGGAGCAGGCCGATCCGTCCTCCGGCGCCACCGAGGACCCGTGGATGTCGTGGCTTGGCCCGGTCCTTGAGCGCTACGGCCTCGACTTCACCGAGGAGACACTGGTCGGCCAGTGGACCCTGGACCTGACCCAGTCCCGGATGCGCCACCCGCTGGACCTGATGTACGTCCCGGTCCGCCGCGTCCCGTACAACGGCGCCGCCACCCTTCCCGAATGGCTGCACTCCCGGCCCGAGCGGCCCCGCGCCGTCCTCACCCTGGGGGTGAGCCGCCGCCTGCTCGCCGGCCGGCACAGCGGCTTCCCGATGCGCGAGTTCTTCGACTCCGTGTCAGGCCTTGACCTCGAACTCGTCGCCACGCTCAACGGCGAACAGCTCACCGCCGTGGGCACCCTCCCGGACAACGTCCGCGCCATCGAGTACGTACCCCTCAACCAGGTGCTGCCCACCAGCTCGGCGATCATCCACCACGGAGGCGGCGGGACGTTCGCCGCCGCCGTCGCGTTCAAGGTGCCGCAGCTCGTCGCGCCACTCCCGATGTGGGACGAGATGGTCACCGCGCGGTATGTCCTGCGCCGGGGCGCGGGGCTGATCGCCGACCCCGCGGCGATCGACGTGGACAGCGTGCAGAAGGACCTCCTGAGGCTGCTCGGAGAGCCGTCCTTCCAGCTCGGCGCCCGCGGTCTGTACGAGGACATGCTCGCCGCACCGGCTCCCAAGGACGTGGTCCCGGTCCTGGAACGGCTGACCGCCGAGCACCGCGGCTGACCGGCCTCCACCACCGAGTTCGGGACGAAGGGGCGAGCGAGCCGTGCGTATCGAGGAAACCACCATCCCCGGCACGTTTCTGATCGAGCCGGACCACATATCCGACGACCGGGGTGTGTTCTACGAGGCGATGCGGACCGACGCACTGGAGCGCTCCGCCGGGATCACCTTCCAGCCCCGCCAGATCAACTACTCGGTCTCCAGACGCCACACCCTGCGCGGCATCCACAGCGTCCGCATCCCCCCGGGCCAGGCCAAGTTCGTCACCTGCGTCCGGGGCGTGCTCCGCGACATCGTCGTCGACCTGCGGGTCGGCTCCCCCACCTTCGGCAGACACCAGGTGAACGAACTGGACGCCGCGTCGGGCCGGTCCGTGTACGTCCCCGAGGGCGTCGGCCACGGCTTCCTGGCGCTCACCGACGACAGCTGCATCTGCTACGTCGTCTCCAGCACCTACGTTCCCGGAACACAGATCGACATCAACCCGCTCGACCCCGACCTGGACCTGCCCTGGGACTGCGCCGGGACACCGCTCATCTCGGACAAGGACGCGAAGGCGCCTTCGCTGGCCGAGGCCCTCGCGGCAGGCACGCTGTCCGCTTTCGACGCCGCCTGACGTGTCGGCACGCCTGTCCTGCCGGCCGCCGGCGCGCCAGGACGACGCATGCACGGCCGCCACCCGCGCACCAGACCGAAGAGGCATCACCACATGAACCGAGAGGACCTGCCATGAAGGCTCTGGTGTTGGCCGGCGGATCGGGCACCCGCCTACGGCCCTTCAGCTACTCGATGCCCAAACAGCTCATCCCCATCGCGAACACACCGGTCCTGGAGTACGTCCTGAGGAACATCCTCGATCTGGGCGTCACCGAGATCGGCGTCATCGTCGGCGACCGCGGCCCCGAGATCCGCCAGGTGCTCGGCGACGGATCACATCTCGGGGCCCGGCTCACCTACATCCCGCAGGAAGCCCCGCTCGGCCTCGCCCACACCGTCGTCATCGCCCGGGACTTCCTCGGCGACGACGACTTCGTGATGTACCTCGGCGACAACATGCTGCCCGAGGGAATCGCCGGCATCGCCGAAGAGTTCACCGCGCACCGCCCGGCCGCCCACGTCGTCGTGTACAAGGTGCAGGACCCCCGGTCCTTCGGCGTGGCCGAACTGGGCCCCGGCGGCGAGGTGCTGCGCCTGGTGGAGAAGCCGCAGCAGCCGCGCAGCGACCTGGCCCTGATGGGGGTGTACTTCTTCACCCCCGCCATCCACGAGGCGGTACGGGCCATCGAGCCCAGCGCCCGCGGCGAACTGGAGATCACCGACGCGATCCAGTGGCTGGTGTCGTCGGGAGCGGATGTGCGGGCCGGACAGTACGAGGGCTACTGGAAGGACACCGGGAACGTCGAGGACCTGCTCGACTGCAACCAGCGTGTCCTGGAGAGCCTGCGGCCCTCCGTGGCCGGTGAGGTCGACGGCGCCAGCGTGCTCGCGGGACCGGTCGTCGTGGAGGCGGGGGCACGCATCGCGCGCTCCCGTATCGAGGGGCCGGTGATCATCGGGGCCGGCACGGTCGTGGAGGACAGCCACATCGGCCCGCACACATCCATCGGACGCGGCTGCGTCGTCACCGCGAGCCGGCTGGAGTACTCCATCGCCCTGGACGGTGCGTCGGTCACCGGCGTCCAGGGCCTGCGCAGTTCCGTCATCGGCCGCTCCGCCTCCGTCGGCACCACCGGACAGAGCACGGACCGGTACCGCCTGGTCGTCGGAGACCACACCCGAGTGGAAGTCGCGGCATGAGGATCCTCATCACCGGAGCGGCCGGTTTCATCGGCTCCAACTTCGTCCGCAACCTCCTCGCGGACACCTACGCGGGCTGGGAGGGCGCCCAGGTCACCGCCTACGACAAGCTGACCTACGCGGGCAACCGCGACAACCTCCCCGCCTCGCACCCGCGCCTGGAGTTCGTCCGGGGCGACATCGGCGACGCGGCCCTGCTCCGCGAAGTCCTGCCCGGACACGACGCCGTGGTGCACTTCGCGGCGGAGTCCCACGTGGACCGCTCACTGGAGGGCGCCGGGGAGTTCTTCCGCACCAACGTCCTCGGCACCCAGACACTCCTCGACGCGGTGCTGCACAGCCGGGTCGAGCGGGTCGTGCACGTCTCCACCGACGAGGTGTACGGCTCCATCGCGGAAGGCTCCTGGACCGAGGAGTGGCCGCTGCTGCCCAACACCCCCTACGCGGCGTCCAAAGCCTGCTCCGACCTGGTCGCCCGCACCTACTGGCGCACCCACGGAGTGGACCTCTCCATCACGCGCTGCTCCAACAACTACGGGCCGCACCAGCACCCCGAGAAGCTGATCCCGCTGTTCGTGACCAACCTGCTGGAAGGCCGGCAGGTGCCGCTGTACGGCGACGGACGCAACATCCGCGAATGGCTCCACGTGGACGACCACTGCCGAGGCATCCAGCTCGTACTCGACGGCGGCCGGGCCGGTGAGGTCTACAACATCGGCGGCGGCAACGAGCGGACCAACCGCGGCATCACGGAGCGGCTGCTCGAACTGACCGGCTCGGGCCCGGAGATGATCCGCCACGTGGCCGACCGCAAGGCACACGACCTGCGGTACTCCGTCGACGAGACCAAGATCCGTGAAGAGCTGGGCTATGCGCCGCAGACCGGGTTCGACGAGGGCCTGGCCGCCACGGTGGCCTGGTACCGCGACAACCCGGACTGGTGGAAGACCGTCAAGTACGGGGCCGACCGTGCAGAGCGCTGACAACGAGGGAGCCGCCGGGCTCCGCGTCGTGGTGCTCGGGGGCACCGGCTATCTGGGCCGCCGCATCGGCGAGGCGTTCGCCGCCGACGGCGCCCTGGTCCACCTGGTGTCCCGTACCCCGGCCGGGGACGGCCCGGCGGACAGGCGCTCCGTCCGCATGGACCTGCTGGCGACCGGCGCGCGGGAACTCGCCCGGTTCTTCGGCTCGGTGCGGCCCGACGTGGTGGTCAACGCCGCAGGGCGGGTGTGGCAGGCAGGCGAGGCCGAGATGGCCGCGGGCAACGCGGACCTGGTGGCCCGGGTCGCCGAGTCACTCGTCGACCTGCCGCACCCGCCGCGGCTGATCCAGCTCGGCACCGTCCACGAGTACGGCGCCGGAACGCCGGGCGCCGGTACGTCCGAGGAGCACGAGCCCGCGCCCGTCACACCGTACGGGCGCACGAAACTCCTCGGCACCCGGATCGTGCTGCGCGCGGCGGCGGAGGACGGCCTCGACGGTGTGGTGCTCCGCCTGGCCAACGTGATCGGCGCCGGGGTGCCGGCCGGCAGCCTCTTCGGGAAGGTCGCCGCACACCTCGGCGAGGCCGCCCGCGCCCAGCACCTGGGCGAGAAACCGGACGAGCTGAGGCTTCCGCCGCTGCGCGCCCACCGCGACGTCGTGGACGCGCGCGACGCCGTCGACGCCGTACGGGCCGCCGCCACCGCACCGGCCGCCGACATCGGCGGCCAGGTGATCAACATCGCCCGTGGCGAGGCGGTCCCGATGGACGCGCTGATCCACCGCATGGTCGAACTCAGCGGTGTGGACCTTCCGGTGGTCGAGACCGTTACCGATCAGCCCTCGGGCCCCGGCGCCGAGTGGCAGCAACTGGACGTGTCACGGGCGCTGCGGCTCCTGCGATGGCAGCCCCGGCGCACCCTCGACGCCTCGCTGCGCGACCTGCTCGCGGCGGCGGTGCCGGCGCCGGCCAACGGAAGGAAATGACGATGAGTGACACCGCCGACCAGAAGGAACTGGTGCTGGACCAGGTCCGCAAGTACCACCAGGACACCGCGCCCGACCGGGAGTTCGTGCCCGGCGAGACCGAGATCTGGCCGTCAGGGGCGGTCCTGGACGAAGCGGACCGGGTCGCCATCGTCGAGGCCGCGCTGACCCTGCGCATTGCCGCCGGGCCCAGCTCCAAGAAGTTCGAGACCGCCTTCGCCAAGCGGCTGAAGCGGCGCAAGGCCCATCTGACGAACTCCGGTTCGTCGGCGAACCTCCTCGCCGTCTCGGCCCTCACCTCGCACCAGCTCGGTGACCGGCGCCTGAAGCCGGGCGACGAGGTGATCACCGTCGCGGCGGGCTTCCCCACCACCGTCAACCCGATCCTGCAGAACGGACTCCTGCCCGTCTTCGTGGACGTGGACCTCACCACGTACAACACGACGGCCGACCGGGTGGCGCGGGCCATCGGCCCCAAGACCCGGGCGATCATCATCGCGCACGCACTGGGCAACCCCTTCGAGGTCGCCGAGGTGGCCCAACTCGCCAAGGACCACGACCTGTTCCTCATCGAGGACAACTGCGACGCGGTCGGCTCCACCTACGACGGGCAGATCACCGGCACCTTCGGCGACCTGACCACGGTGAGCTTCTACCCCGCGCACCACCTCACCATGGGCGAGGGCGGCTGTGTCCTCACCTCCGACCTCGCAGTGGCCCGCATCGTGGAGTCGCTGCGCGACTGGGGCCGGGACTGCTGGTGCGAACCCGGCAAGAACAACACGTGCTTCAAGCGGTTCGAGTACCAGATGGGCAACCTGCCCGCCGGATACGACCACAAGTACATCTTCTCCCACGTCGGTTACAACCTGAAGGGAACCGACATCCAGGCCGCCCTCGGCCTCTCGCAGCTCACCAAGCTCGACGGGTTCATCGAGGCGCGGCGGCGCAACTGGCGCCGGCTGCGCGAGGGCCTGGACGGTGTGCCGGGCCTGCTGCTCCCCGAACCGACCCCGAGGTCCGAGCCGAGCTGGTTCGGCTTCGTCATCACCGTCGATCCGGAGGCCGCCTTCACCCGCGCCGAACTGGTCGCGCACCTGGAGGAGCGGAAGATCGGCACCCGGCGCCTGTTCGCGGGCAACCTCACCCGCCAGCCCGCCTACATCGGCCAGCCCCACCGCGTCGTCGGCGCCCTCACCAACAGCGACATCATCACCGAGCACACCTTCTGGATCGGCGTCTACCCGGGGCTCACCGACGAAATGCTCGACTACATGACCGCCACGATCAAGGAGTTCGTGGCCCAGCGCGGCTGAGCGCGACGGACCGCCTCCCACCCAGAGATCAGGACGAGGACGATGGACATTGTGGGAACCGGTTTCCTGGCGCGGAGTCTGCGTCCGCTGGCCGGCCGACATCCGGGCACCGTGGCCCTCGCCGCGGGGGAGTCCCGAACGAGCGGCGCCACCGACGCGGACTTCGCACGGGAGGCCGCGCTGCTGCGCGACATCACCAAGCAGTGCGCGGCCGGCGGGCAACGGCTGCTGTTCTTCTCCACCGCCGCGACCGGGCTGTACGGACTCGCCGAGGGACCCGGCAGCGAGGACGCACCCGTGACCCCGTACACCCCCTACGGCGCGCACAAACTCGCCCTGGAGGAGCAACTGCGCGAGAGCGGCGTCGACCACCTCATCCTCCGCCTCGCCCACCTGGTGGGACCGCACGGCCGCTACCACCAGCTCATCCCCACCCTGCTCCGGCAGGTACGCGAAGGCGCCGTCACCATGCATCGGGGCGCCGCCCGCGACCTGATCCGGGTGAGCGACGCGCTCACCATCATCGACCGGCTGCTCGCCGCGGGCCTGCGGGCCGACACGGTCAACGTGGCCTCCGGATTCGCCGTCCCGGTCGAGGCCATAGTCGACCACCTCGCCGCCGCGCTGGGGCTCGCACCGCACAAGGAGTACGTGGACACAGGTGTCCCGTACGACATCTCCACCCGGAAGCTGCGCGCCCTGGTCCCTCAGGTGGCGGACATGGGCTTCGGCCCCGACTACTACCGCCTGGTCCTCAACGACTTCCTCGCGGCCGACCATGCCTGACCCCGCCGCGTACGCATCACGAGAAAGCCGGGGAGTCCCTCCGATGCCGTCCCACATCATCCAGACGCGCGACAGCCAGAGCCTGCCCGCCCGTATCGCACAGTCGGCCGCCACCGTCGAGGGCGCGCATCTGCGTACCGACGACTTCGGCGACTGGCTGGCCGAGCGGGGCAGGGCCAACACCTTCCAGGTGGAGCGGATACCGTTCGCGGAGCTGGACGGCTGGTCGTTCCAGGAGTCCACCGGGAATCTGGTGCACCGCAGCGGCCGGTTCTTCACCGTCGAGGGCCTGCACATCACGGAGGACGGGGAACCCCACGGCGACGGTCCCCACGCCGAGTGGTACCAGCCCATCATCAAACAGCCCGAGGTCGGCATCCTCGGTATCCTCGCCAAGGAGTTCGACGGGGTACTGCACTTCCTGATGCAGGCGAAGATGGAGCCGGGCAACCCGAACCTGCTCCAGCTCTCGCCCACCGTCCAGGCGACCCGCAGCAACTACACCAAGGCCCACAAGGGTGCGGACGTCAAGTACATCGAGTACTTCGTCGGGCCGCGGCGCGGCCGGATCGTCGCGGACGTGCTCCAGTCCGAGCACGGCTCCTGGTTCTACCGCAAGTCCAACCGCAACATGGTCGTGGAGGCGGTCGGTGACGTGCCGCTCCTCGACGACTTCTGCTGGCTCACCCTCGGACAGATCCACGCACTGCTGCGCCGGGACAACGTGGTCAACATGGACTCCCGTACGGTGCTGTCCTGCCTGCCCTTCGCGGACACCTCGGACGGCGCGCTGCTCTCCGACATCGAACTGCTCTCCTGGATCACCGGCGAGCGCACCCGGCACTCCGTACGGACCGAACGCGTCCCGCTGGAGTCCATTCCCGGCTGGAAGCGCGGAGACAGCACGATCGCGCACGAGGAAGGCCGCTACTTCAACGTCGTCGCCGTGTCCGTACGGGCCGGGAACCGCGAGGTGACGGGCTGGACCCAACCCCTGTTCGAGCCGGTCGGCCTCGGGGTCACCGCCTTCCTCACCCGCGAGATCGGCGGCGTCCCGCACGTCCTGATGCACGCCCGCGTCGAGGGCGGCTTCCTGGACACCGTCGAGCTGGGACCGACCGTCCAGTGCACCCCGGACAACTACGCCCACCTGCCCGAGAAGGAGCGACCCCGGTTCCTGGACACGGTGCAGCGTGCGAGCGCGGACCGTATCCGGTACGAGGTCGTGCACTCCGAGGAGGGCGGGCGCTTCCTCAACGCCGAGAGCCGCTTCCTCATCGTCGAGGCCGACGAGGCCGACGCCCCCCTCGACCCGCCGCCCGGCTTCGCCTGGGTCACCCCCGGGCAGCTCACCTTCCTCGTCCGGCACGGCCACTACCTCAACGTCCAGGCCCGCACCATGCTCGCCTGCCTCAACGCGACGGCGGTGAGCGGCCGGTGACCGAACCCCTGCGGGTGGGGGTGCTCGGCTGCGCGGGCATCGCGGTGCGCCGCCTGCTGCCCGCCTTCGCCGCCAGCCCCGACATCGAGATCGCGGCCGTCGCCAGCCGGGACCCGGACAAGGCCCGGCAGATAGCGGCACGCTTCGACTGCCGCCCCGTCCACGGATACGGCGAACTCCTCGAACGCGACGACGTCCAGGCCGTCTACGTGCCGCTGCCCGCGGCCCTGCACGCCCAGTGGACCGAGGCCGCCCTGCGCACGGGCAAGCACGTGCTCGCGGAGAAACCCCTCACCACCGACCGCCACCGCACCGCGGAACTGCTCGACCTCGCCCGCAGCCGCGACCTGGTGCTCATGGAGAACGTCATGTTCGTCCATCACCACCGGCACAGCGCCGTTCAGCGCCTGCTCGCCGACGGCGCCATCGGTGAACTCCGGTCTTTCCAGGCGGTGTTCACCATCCCCCCACTTCCGCCCGGTGACATCAGATACGATCCCGAACTCGGCGGCGGCGCCCTGGCGGACGTCGGGGTCTACCCCCTCCGGGCCGCACTGCACTTCCTCGGCCCCGAACTCGACATCGTCGGAGCCCGCCTCGTCCGGGGCGCGGGACGGCGGGTCGAGACCTCCGGTGCCGCGCTGCTGAGCACCCCCGGAGCCGTCACGGCTCAGATCACCTTCGGCATGGAGGACGCGTACCGCTCGACGTACGCACTGTGGGGCAGCGAAGGCGGCATCACCGTCGACCGGGCGTACACCCCGCCCGCCGACCACGTCCCCGTGATCGGTCTGCACCGCGGCGGGAACACCGAGGAGATCCGGCTCGCGCCGCACGACCAGGTGGCGGCCACCGTCGCGGCCTTCGCCGCCTCGGTCCGCACCGGAATCCTCCCGGACACCCGAGCCACCCTGCGGCAGGCCGAACTCCTCGACGAGACACACCGGTCCGCCTCGCGCCGAGAACCCGTCAGAACTTAGGAGATATGCGTGCGACGCCACATAGCGTTCTTCAACTTTCCGGCCGTAGGCCATGTCAACCCCACGGTCGGCCTGGTCGAGGAGCTGGTGAAGCGAGGTCACCGCGTCACCTGCACCGCGACGGACCACTTCGCCCCGATCATCAAGGCCGCGGGCGCCGAACCGGTCAGGTACGAATCGGTCTTCGGCGACTTCTACCGCGCCCCCCTGACCGCCGCCGAGAACGCGGGCGAAGGGCTGCGGTGCCTGAACGAGAGCACGTCCCTCGTGGAACAGGTCGCACCGTTCTACGAGGAGAACACACCGGATGTCATCGTCCATGACTTCATGGCATGGGGAGCACGTTTCCTCGCCGCCAAGAACGACATTCCGCTGATCCGGACGTACCCGGTGTTCGCGGCGAACGAGCACTTCTCGCTCCGGGAGAAGTTCCCGGTGGCGGAGCTGACCGACCCGCAGATCATGGAAGCGGTGCAGAAACTCGCGGGTGTGCTGCCCCAGTTCGGCCTGCCCGCCGACCCCATGGGCTTCCTCTCGGGGATCGAGAAGCTCGGGATCGCCTTCCTCCCGCGCGAATTCCAGTACGCGGGCGAGACCTTCGACGAACGGTTCGTCTTCACCGGCCCCTGCATCGCCGAACGCCCCTACCAGGGCACCTGGCAGCCGGCCTCGGCCGACCGACCCGTCCTGCTGATCTCGCTCGGCACCTCCGCCCGGGGCTGGCCGGAGTTCTTCACGATGGCCATCGAAGCCTTCGGCGATTCCGAGTGGGACGTCCTCATCACCGTCGGCGAACACACCGACCCCGCAGGGCTCGGACCGCTGCCCGCGAACGTCGACGTACGGCGGTACGCGCCGCAGCTCGACGTGCTCCGCCACGCCCGGCTGTTCCTCACCCACGGTGGAATGAACAGCACCATGGAGTCGCTGAACAGCGGCGTGCCCATGGTGGTCGTGCCGCAGACCAGCGAGCAGCGGGCGAACGCCCAGCGCGTGGAGGAGCTGGGCCTCGGCCGCCGGCTCGCCAAGGAGGACGTCACGGTGGAGAGCCTGCGCGAGGCCGTGGCCGGGGTGACGGGCGACGCGTCCGTGGCCGAACGGGTGCGGGCCATGCGGGAGCGGATGCACGCCGTCGACGGTCCGGCCGTCGCCGCCGACGCCGTCGAGGCATACGTCGCCCAGCAGAGCTGAAGACCCCCGCCGCGACGCGGATCCGTGGCGCGGACGGGCCCGCACCGGTGTCGCACGGCCCTCGCTCACAGGCCGTGCGACACCGGGTCGGCATCGGACGGCCCCGGTCATGCCCGGGGCCGTCCGAACGACACCGCACACCGCACACCGACCGGGACGGTGACCCGATGGACCATCTGGAAGAGTTGAAGGAATTCGCCCGCCTGCACGCCCGGGGCCAGGGCATGACGGCCGAGCACGCCACCCGTGTCCTCGCGCGTGTCACCAACGACACCACGGACGACCCGGACTCCTGGGCCGCGGTGTGGACCGCCGAAGGCCGTGCCGCCGCCGCACGCGACGACCTCCTCGACGCCTGCCGGCACTACGCGCTCGCCCGCTTCCCGTACCACGGTGACGCCGATCGCCTGGCCGCCCAGCGGCTCTGCGTCGACACCTTCGACCAGTGGCGCCGCGGCCAGGAAGGTGTCGAGCGCTTGGAGTTCACCGACCCCGACGGCACGGGCGGCACCATCGCCTGCTGGGCCGCCGGGCTCGACAGGTCCCGCCCGCTGCTGATCGTCATGGGTGGCATCGTCAGCGTCAAGGAACAGTGGGCGCCGCTGCTGCCCCTGCTCCGCAAGCTCGGCTTCGCCGCCGTGGTCACCGAGCTGCCCGGCGTCGGCGAGAACACCGTCACCTACGGGCCCGACTCCTGGCGCACCCTCAGCTTCCTGCTCGACCGGCTCACCGACCGCGCCCAGGTCTCCGACACCTCGATGCTCGCCCTCAGCTTCAGCGGCCACCTCGCCCTGCGCGCCGCCGCCGATGACCCCCGTATCCGCCGCGTCCTCACCGTGGGCGCCCCCGTCTCCGACTTCTTCACCGACGAGACCTGGTGGCCCCGGGTGCCCGGCATCACGGCCCACACCCTGCGCCGCCTCACGGGCAGCGACGACCTCACCGAACTCCGCCACCGGCTACCGGAGTTCGCCCTCACACCGGAGCACCTTCAGCGGGTCCGGATACCCGTCCGGTACGTCGCCAGCAGCCGCGACGAGATCATCCCGGACACGGATCAGACGCTGCTGCGCCGCACGCTGCACGACGTCCGGTTCAAGACGTTCGACGACGTCCACGGCTCGCCCGCCCATCTCGGAGCGATGCGGCGCTGGCTGTTCTCCCAACTGCTGTGGCTGCGCCTCGCGCGCCGCGGTGCCCGGCCGACGCCGCGTGCGACGGTGTCGCGCTGACGGCCGTTCAGGACATGCCCGGCCCCCCGGGGCGGGCGGGCACGGCGTCGCCCGTGGTGTCCGCGGGTGTGTCCGACGGTTTCGCGGGTGCTTCGGCGAGGAGGCGGAAGGTGCCGTCTTCGCCATGGCCGCTTTCGAGACGTCCGCCTATGCCGGCCACCCGCGCGTGGAGGTTGCCGAGTCCGTTGCCGCTGTGCGGTGCGGGGTTGCGGTGGCCGGGGTCGGCACCGTCGTTCTCGACGAGCAGCCGGACGACACCGTCACGCTGGACGGCCTTGATGCGGCAGTACGTGGCGTTGCTGTGACGCAGAAGATTGGTGACGGCCTCGCGCAGGGTGGTGGCGAGCGCGGTGTCCACGCGGGGTGCGAGCGGGGGGAGTTCGACCTCTGCGTGTACGTGGATGCCGCCGGCCTGGAGCATCGATTGCGCGGTTCTGATCTCCGGCTGGAGCGAGAGGGCGCGGTAGCCACCGGCGGCTCTGCGGACGTCGGTGAGTGACTGACCCGCCAGCGTGAGGATCTCGCCGATCTCCTTCATGGCGCGGTCGGGCCGGGTGGGGATGAGCTGGTGGACGAGTTCGCTCTTGAGGCTGATGGCGGAGAGGCTGAAGCCGAGAAGGTCGTGGAGGTCGCGGGCGAAGCGGAGCCGTTCACCGGTGACGGCCTGCCGGGCGAGTTCGGCGCGGGTGGTGTGGAGGTGGATGGTGAAGTGTGTCAGGCGGGCGAGTCCGTAGAGGACGAGTCCGGTGAGCAGTGTGGAGAGGGTGAGCTGGAGGCTGCGGAGGAGGGGCTGGCCGTCGAGGAGGGGCGGGACGAGGGTGCTCAGTCCCACGGTGGCGTAGAGGGGCCAGGCCGCCCGGGGTGGCAGCAGCAGGAGTAAGGAGGCGGCGAGGTAGCCGGCCATCGTCTCCCAGTAGGCGTCGAAGACGACCAGCGGAAGGTAGGTGAGCAGTGCCTGGAGTGTGAGGGTGACGCAGGTGCGGGGCAGCGGGGCCCGGTCGCTGCCCGCTGCGGAGTGGAGGAGTTGCAGCGCGAGGATCGGCGGCAGCAGGAGCAGGCCGGTCGCTTCGGCCGTGGGGGACACTCCGGCGGTGAGGATGCCCGCGGTGGTGAGGAGCCCGTGGCCGAGGAGCGTGGTGACGAGGAGCGTGCGGGCGATACGGGGAGCGGGAACGCAGCCACCGGGTGAGGCGGAGGGTGAGGGTGAGAGCGAGGGCGGGGCGACCGCCTCGGGTCTGCCGTCCGCCGATTCGTCCGTACGGCCGGATCGATTGGAACGATCAAATACGCCGGAGCGGTCACGACTGTCCATCATCTGCACGGGTCCCCCGCAACCATGTGCGCCGTCCCGCCGGGCCGGTCCACGGCCCGGCGGGTGTGTGCGTGTGCACCGCCGGATGCTGCCCGCGGTCGACGGAGTTGATGCGGCCGATTCCGCACCGGGCAACTCCCCGGTCCCGTCAGGAGGATGCGGGCCGCCGTACCGCCGTCAGCCCGCGCCCCGGGGCCCCTCCGCCGCCGTCAGCGCCTCCAGCGCACTGGCCTGGGTACGCCAGTCCGTCTGGTTGGGATGCGTACCGGACCAGCGCTGGCCGAGACGGTTGAGGGAGTCACGGTCGGTGGCCCAGATCACATCGGCCTGCTTCGTGAGGTACGCCCGGTAGGTGGCGGATCGGGTGGCGGATCCGGTGGCGTCCGCCAGGTCGGCGAGGTGCCGCACGAAGACGCCCTTGAACTGCTTCTGGTTGTCGTCGCAGGAGTTCGTGCCGACATCACAGGACTCCGTCAGCACACCGTCGCGGGTCAGCACGGGCGACGAGATCGCCGCGTCGGCCAGGCGCTGAGCCGTCTCCAGGTACCGGCCGCTCCCGGTGGACCGCCACAACTGCGTGAAGGCGCCGATGGCGAGGCCCTGGTTGTAACTCCACACGGTCTGGCCGTTGTTGCCGCAGCCCCGGGTCAGCCCGTCGTTGACCAGACCGGCGGAGTTGATCATCCCGCTGGCCAGATACCAGTCCGCAGCCGTGGCCGCACGGGCACCCCACACGCTGTCGCCGCCGATCCGCTGGTGCAGCGAGGTGGTCAGCCACAGGTACAGGCCGTTGGTCACGGCGTTCTTGTACGTGCGTTCCCGGTCCCACCACACACCGCCGCCGCAGGAGCCGGTGTCCCAGTACTGGTGGACGTAGTCGGTGATCGTGACCGCCTCGTCCAGATACCGTCGTTCGCCCGTGTAGTCGTACGCCGTCAGCCACGCCACCGCCCACCAGGCCGCGTCGTCGATGGCGCGGCTGATGAAATGACCCTCGACCGGATCCGAACTGCGCCCGCCCGCCGGGAAGACGCCACGGTTCTGCTCGAAGGTGCGGGCGATCACCCAGTCGTAGTCGTGCCGCCCGGTGCGCTCGGCGAAGTCCACGACCGAAGTGAGCGCCACGGCCGAGTTCCACCAACTGCTCCGCCACCAGCCCTCGTTGGTGTGGTACGACGCCATCAGCGCGTCCGCTGCCGCGCGCGCCCGCGTCGGCGCGGGCCTGACCCATGCCGTGCAACTGCCCTCCTGGTGGGTGGCCTCCCGGCCGCAGGCACGGACCGCCCCGCCGTACAGCAGGCCGCGCGGGTCCCGTGTGGCGAACATGGTGGTCCGGGCCGAGGCCGCTCCGGACGCCACACTCGTACGACCGAGAGAGGAACCCTCGGGCCAGCTCGCGCCGCCGTCCCAGGAGCGGTCCAGCCAGATCTCGTCACCCGCGCCGCCGTCCGAGACGACGCCCCACGCCATGCCGTTGCGCTGGTCGACGTGCAGGCTGATGGTGCGTCCGAAGAGGGTGGCCGACGGTACGGGGGTGTCGTCGCCCGAGGCGCCGGCCGGATCGGCCCCGTCGCAGAACGAGCCGTCGCACACCCTCGGGTACACCCAGTCGGTGCAGGTGACGGAGGCCGCGTCGGCGCAGGCGCGGATCCAGCCGCGCCGGTGCCCGACCGGGTCGGTGATGTTGTACATCAGCGTGCGGGTGCCGGTCCATGTGCCGGGGATGCTCGCCTTGCCGAGCAGGGGTTCCCAGGTCGCGCCCCGGTCCCAGGACCGGTCCAGCCAGACCGAGTCGCCGGTCACACCGTTGTCGATGCTCGCCCAGGCCATGGTGTCCGGATCGGAGACGTGCAGTCGCAGGACCCGGCCGTTGATGTTCCGGTCCGGGACCGGGAAGGTGTCCTGCCGTGCCTTCGAGGGGTCCAGGGTGTCGCACGCCAGGGCACAGACCGGCGTCGCGGCGTGCGAGACGGTGGGCAGGGCGACGAGACCGGCCAGAGCCAGGATCAGGGCCAGAAGCCTGCCGACGACGGGGCGGGTCCGGGCCGACATGAGGTACCGCCAGTGTGTGGGGGTCGGTGTGCGGAGTGTTGGTACGGGAGTCATGGGGCCTCCCCGTCAGGTTGCGTGCCTCGGAGATGGATGTGAGAGCGCTCTCGGAACGTAGTGAGGGGCGGCCGAGGCGTCAACGGGCCCACCCGTATGCGAGTTGAAAGCGGACCCCTCTGATCCGGAAGTCACCAGGGCCGGACCGGGGGACTGTTGGGGTCGGGTCGGCTCCGGGGATGTCAGGATGCGGGTATGAACAGTGATCTCTTCACGAACGAGCACATGGTGACCCCCGCGACCGCCGTCGGGATGACCGTGCAGAACTCGAAGTCCATCAGATACGCGGTCAACGGCGAGATGCGCGCCCGCCAGGGAGCGATGATCGCCTACCGGGGCAACCTGCAGTTCGAACGGAAGGGCCAGGGCGTCGGCGGCATGCTCAAGAGGGCCGTCACGGGCGAGGGCCTGCCGCTGATGACGGTCCGGGGCCAGGGCGAGGCATGGTTCGCGCACGAGGCACAGAACTGCTTCATCGTCGACATAGTCCAGGGCGACCTGCTGACCGTGAACGGCCGCAACGTCCTGTGCTTCGACCCGACGCTCTCGTACGAGATAAAGACGGTGAAGGGCGCCGGCATGACCGGCGGCGGCCTGTTCAACAGTGTCTTCAGCGGCTACGGCAAGCTGGGCCTGATGTGTGAGGGCAGCCCGCTCGTGATCCCGGTGACCGCACAGCAGCCGGTGTACGTCGACACCGACGCGGTGGTCGGCTGGACCGCACACCTCCAGACGTCGCTGCACCGTTCGCAGTCGGTGGGTTCGATGATCCGCGGTGGGTCCGGCGAGGCGGTGCAACTGATGTTGCAGGGTGAGGGGCTTGTGATCGTGCGCCCGAGCGAGGCGACTCCGCAGAAGCCGCAGTAACAGTGGTCATTCGCCGGTGCCTTGGCCTCCGGCGCATCCTGATCTCCGGCGAGCGGCATCCCGGCGCCCGGCAGTCACGCGCAGCGCGTGCGTGCCGGCTGCCGGGCAGGCGGCGCACCTGGCGCGGCGACCTACGTCAGGAGGAACGCGAGGGGTGTGGCCGCACCGAGTGCCGCCCCGGCAAGGGTCTGTGCGGGGGAGTGGTAGCTGAGCGCGACCCGTGACCAGCACACCGCCGCCACCAGCACGTACCCGACCACCCACCACACACTGTGCACGGTGGCGAGCAGGGACACGGTCGCCGACGCGACGGTGGCGTCGACGCTGATCTTCCACACCGTGTTCACGGCGAGAAGGATCACGGTCATGGACCACAGCGCCAGCATCGCGGCCAGAACGTCCACAGGGGCTCCGCCGACGGCCATGATCGCCGCACCGGTACCGACGGATGTGAGGATGACGAAGAAGATCGGGGCGCGCTGGGTACGGTCGACGACGTGCCGGTCGCCGAACGTCCCCCGCCGCCGCTCCCGTTCGATATAGGCCGCGGGCACGATCCCCGCGCACAACGCGCCGAGCAGCCCCCACAGTGCGCCGCTCCAGTGCCGGGACGCTGCCAAGCCGATACCGGTCATCCCGGCGAGCAGGACATTGCGCGGCTGGAACACATCGGTCACGACCCGGGCGACACGACGGGCCCCGCCCTCGCTGGTACGGGTGTTGGGGTGCTGCGCTTCGTCGGCGTTGTCCCGGACAGTGCTCATGAGCACCCACCTTACTGATCGTTTCAGAATGAGTTGAGCTGCGGGTCTCGCGCTCAGTGATCTTGGTCGGCAGGGTGTCCGGAGTGCGCGCTGAACTTGTTCCTGACGACTTGTGGGAGCGGGTGGCTCCGCTGCTGCCGCCCGCTCCCGAGCGGCGCCACCGCCATCCGGGGCGGTCGCGTGTTCCCGACCGAACTGCACTTGCCGACGTCATGCACGTGCTGCGGACCGGTGTCGCCTGGCGTGACGTCCCCGCGGAGACCGTGGGCAGCGCTGGGGTGACGGCCTGGCGCCGGCCGCGGGGCTGAACCGAGGCGGGCGTCTGGCCCCGCCTGCACGCGTCCCTGCTGAGCGAGCTGTGCCACGCCGACTTGCTGGACCTGGACGACTGCGCCGTGGACGGCTCGCACGTCCGAGCCCTCAAAGAGGGGATCATGTCGGCCCCCCACCCGTCGACCGGGCCCGCCCCGGCTCCAAGCACCACTTGACCGTCGACCGGCACGGGACCCCGCTCGCCGTCAAGCTCACCGGCGGCAACCGGAACGATGTCACCCAACTCCTGCCCCTGTTGGACGCGATCCCATCCATCCGGGGTCTGCCGGGACGCCCCCGCCGCAAGCCACGGCGACTGTACGCGGACCGAGGCTACGACTTCGACAAGTACCGCCGCCTGCTGTGGAAGCGTGGCATGGCAGTCGGAGCGCAGCAGTAGGGTCCTGACGCGTGACCTCTTCTTCTTACGGCGTACCCGCGCCACTCCGCCATGAGCCCGGCCCGGAGACCAGACAAGAGGTGGACGATGACGCGTTGATCAAAGCTCTGCAGGCTCGCGCGTGGGATCCGGGCCTGCGATTCGACCACGCGGACGTCCCTGTCGCGTGGATCGTCGAGCGTTATGGCAAGCCCCGGTTGGAGCGGATACAAGACGACATAGTTTCGTATGGCAGCGATGGGACAGTTGAGCTCAAGGCCGAGACCGAGGAGGTGACCGACTACTACGCCGACGCTCCTCGCGGGCCACTGTTCCCTCCGATCTCCCTGTCAGACGTCAAGAAGGCAGAGCGGAGAATCGGACGTCGTCTTCCCGAACTGCTTCGGCGCCTCTACACCGAGGTCGCCAACGGAGGATTCGGACCCGATGGCGGGCTTGCCTCCCTGACTGATGGCAACAGGGCTCCAGGGCACTTGCGCGACTGGCCGTGCGCGGCCAGCGTCCACGAGCGCAACCTGTCAGAGGGCATGCCGCCATCGTGGCTCTTCCTCACCTACGGCGGCTGCACAATGGAATGGCATGTCTCATTGAGCGCAGTCGACAACCCAGTGCTTCTCTACGACGCCGACGGCTACACCTTCGGGGAAGGCCCTCACGACGGCCTTCGCCATGCGACCGCCTCACTACGGAAATGGTTGGGGACCTGGGCTGACGGCGGCGACGTCTGGGATGAAGTCCTGTGACTGCTCTTGCGAGCAAGAGTGATGTCGCATCCCACGGCCAGCTCATTCCTGAAACGGTCAGTTACGCACCGCCCGACGGCCCACGGCCCGCAGGATCGGCCCCGTCCCCTTCTCCGGGAGGACGGAAGAAATCGTGCACGGCGGCGGAAAAGGGGGAGCGGACAGGACATGCCCGCCCAGGTGTTCGTAGGCTCCAGCCATGAGCAACGAGGGCGCCCCTCCGCGGGTGATCGACGGCCGCTTCGAACTGGTGAAACGCCTGGGCGGCGGCGGTATGGGAACCGTGTGGCGGGCCCACGACCAGATCCTGCACCGGGACGTCGCCATCAAGGAGGTCCGCCCTCCGGACGCCGCGCTGGCCGAGTACGACACCGAGGCGGCCCGCACTCTGCGCGAACGCGTCCTGCGTGAGGCCCGTGCCCTGGCCCGTATCGACCACCCCAACGTCGTCACCATCCACCACATCGTGGACGAGGGCCCCGGCACGTATCCGTGGATCGTGATGGAACTCGTCCCCGGAGGCTCCCTCCAGGACCGCCTCGCGCAGGGCACGCTCGCCCCCGGCGACGCGGCCCGTCTGGGCGGCGGCATCCTCGCCGCCCTGCGCGCCGCCCACGCCGCCGGCATCGAACACCGCGACGTCAAACCCGCGAACGTCCTGCTGCGCCCCGACGGCCGCCCGGTCCTGACCGACTTCGGCATCGCCGCCGTACGCGAATCGACCAGCCTCACCGCCACCGGCGCCGTCATCGGCTCGCCCGACTACATGGCGCCCGAACGCGTCAGCGGCGCGGAGGGCGGGCCCGCCTCCGACCTGTGGTCCCTGGCCATGCTCCTGTACGTCGCGGTGGAGGGCCACCACCCTCTCCGCAGAGCCAGCACCCTCGCCACACTGGCGGCGGTCCTCAGCGAAGACGTACCGCCTCCCCAGAAGGCCGGCCCCCTGACGGACCTGCTGACCGCCCTCCTGGTCCGCGACCCGGACATCCGCCCGAACGCCGAGACGGTCGACCGCGTGCTCACCACGGCCGTCACCACGTCGACACCCCCGACACACCAACAGGCCCCCGGACCGTTGTCGCCCCCGACCCCGCAGGACGCCACCCCGACCGACCCACCCACCCCGTCGGCGGTGGGCATCCCGACACCGTCGCCCACTTCGCCGCCCGACACGTCCTACCGCCTGGCACCCCCCGAGGACCGCATCCCGCACGGAACTCCGGACATCACCCCCGCCCCGCCCCAACCGGGCTCGGGCATGGGATTCGCCGAAACGCGGAGCCGGGCCCGCCGGGCACGCGCCACCACCATCACCGCCTCCCTCCTGGGCACGGCCCTCATCGGCGTCCTGGTGTGGACCTTCCTGCCCCCACCTGACGACAACTCCGACGCCAAGTCACCAGGGACGAGTACGGGTCCCTCCCTCAGCCCGTCCCCGTCCGGCAGAAAGACCACCGCGCCCCCCAACGACAAATCCGACGACAAATCGGACGACACGGCTGACGGAAAGGAAAAGAACCAGGGAAGCAAGGACGACTTCCTGAGCCCCGTCGGAGTCCGCCACATCACGAAGGAACTGCGCGCTGTCGGCATGGACAGCACCCGAGTAACGCGCTTCTCCGTATACAGCACCCATGTGTCGGCGGAAGCACTGATCAAGGGCAGCGACAAACGCTATGACCGCTACACCTACCGTGCCGAATCAGGCGCCACCCGAGACGGAGCCGGTGGCACCGTGATCGGCGACAGTGGCTTCGTCGACCTCGCCGACTACAACTGGGACGCCTTGCCGACCCTGTTCAAAAAGGCCGACCAAACTTTGAACGTCCCCAAGCCGACCCTGCGCTATGTCTCGATCGCTCCCGTATTCGCCATACTGGAACCCGAACCCCCTTTCAACATCTACCTGATCGACGAGTACGGATCCGGTTACCTGACGGCAGACCCCAACGGGAAGATCACGGCTACGCACCCTCAGGAGAAGTGAGAGACCCAGGCAGGGGTGATCATGAGTCAGAGTGGTTCGCAAGCAGCAGCATTCTTCCGAGACGTCCGCCAGAGCGGAGTGGTCTGGTTTGTCAGGGATGACGAGGGAAGCCCGGCTCCTCTCGGCGCCGACGGAACCCGCAGTCTTCCCTTCTGGTCGACGTCCGCCCGAGCCCAGCGGGCGGCGAAGATCTGGGGAGACGGGCTCCGTGTTGAATCCATGCCCTTGGACGCCTGGCGCGACGGCGAACTTCCCGATGCTGCCGAGGAGGGCTTTTTGATCGGCGTCAACTGGAGCGGCCCGCGCCTCGTCGGATGGAGTTTCACTCCGACGGAAGTCCTGAACCGACTGGCAGCGGCCGATTAGCCCCGCTCGGGGGGGGCAGGTCCGCATTTTGCGTGTCCCTTTCCAATTAGTGGTGGCCATTGTCCGGCCCAAAGGACAGCACGGTGAGACGAACTGCTGTGTGATCATTCACTCGTAGTAGTGCTGTTCGCGGTCCCGTTCTACGCAGCGGTCTCCTTCAGCTCGATCGTGGAGACGTCGCAGCTGGTCGAGACCGGGAGCTCTGCGCCCTGCTCTGGCCGCTCGGAGGTGGGGCATGTTGCGGGTGATCGACGAAGTTTCGATGAGTCTCCGTCGTACGGACGGAAAGATCGACGAGGACCTGATCTGGTCGATGTCGGGAGTCGATGTCTTCGAGCCCTCCATCCCGTGGCGTACGTTCCGCCGGCGCAACGGGCAGAAGCACTACTCCGGCACGCACTGGTCTTCCACCATGCGGGACCACGTCGTCTACGAGTCCCGCCTTGAGCTGACACGCCTGCTCTATGCCCGACTTCGACCAGAACGTGACGGCCGTCTTCGCCCAGCCGTTCCTCCTCACCACCGCCGTGGACCGGCGGAAGCGTCGCCACGCCCCGGACTACCTCGTGCTGCGCGAGAAGGACGTTCCCCTGGTCGTGGACGTCAAGCCGCGGCACCTGCTCACCCGGCCGAAGGTGAACCTCGCGCTCGACTGCGCCCGCGAGGTCGTCCTGTCGCGCGGCTGGGACTTCGAAGTGTGGTCCGAGCCGCCAGAGACCGAGTTGGCCAACCTGCTCTCTCTCGCGGGCTATCGGCGCGACTGGCTCTTCGACGAAGACCTGCTCGCGGAGATACGGCAGGCGGATCTGCACGGGGCGACCCTGGGCGAGGCGTTTCACGCCTTCCCCCGACACCCCGACTGAAAGGTACGGGCCGCCGTGCTGCGGCTCTTGTGGAGCCAGCACTTCGTGACCGACCTGACGGAGGTCTTGTACCAGCGGCACGTCCTGAGCGGTGGGCCGGCCACGGTGGTCGGCTCCGGTCGACGCGACCTTCCTCATCCCCTCGACGAGTCCGAGTCCGACGACGGTGACGACGAACCGACCTATCGAATAGGGGGATCTCGTTCGGGAGGACATGTGAACGGAGCCGCAGTACGTGTCGGGGTGGGCACGAGGCTGAAGTACGACGGCGAAGTCGTCGTGGTGGAAGAGATGTTCGGCTCGGCCGCAGGCAACGAGCTCTTGGTCCGCGATGGGGCCGACCGCAGGTTCCGGCTGTCCTTGCGAGTGGCGCTCTCCTCGGGCCGGGCCACGGTCATCGCGACCGGACCAGGGCCGGAGGTCGACGATGACGGCGAGACGGCCTCGGTGCTGTTCGCTCTGCTCAGCGAGGAGGAGCTGGCCGAGGTCAGAGAGCGGGCCGCCCATGTCAACGAGGTTCTGACCGGCTTTCGTTCGGGCAGTGAGGAGGCGCCGCAGCCGGGCGAGCCACGGCCGCAGTACGCGGTCACGGTGCCCAAGCTGCAGCGCTACGAAACGAAGGCCACCGAGGTGGGCGTGAGCGTGCGGACCATCAAGCGATGGGTGCGTGCCTTCCTGGACCGCCACCACCTCGCCCACGAACCACTCACCTGGCAGCCACCCACAACCCTGCTCGACGGATTCGACCTGCCCGGATGTGACCCCCACGCCGTCGCCCTCGCTCGACTGCACCAGCTCATCCGCGGCCCTTCCCAGTCACCCACCGCGGCCGCGCAAAAACTCGACACCATGCCCGAAGTGGTCCGCTACCTCCTTGCCCTCCACCCCGCCCCCACCACCCAGCGCGCAGCTCACGGCTGGCGACCCAACGCGGCCCTGCGTTACGCACGGGAGGCACTGCCACCCGACCCGATCCCACTCGCCTCTACACCGTGCAGCAGCGCACACTCCAACAGATCGGCGACCAGATCGGGGTGAGTGCACGTGTGATCACCAACCTCGCCGACGAATGCGGCATCCCCTACGTCGCTCATGCGAACCCGGACACAATCGACCTGTCCACATCGACCGGGAATGGCTGCAAGAGCAGTACATCGTCCGTCAACGCTCCGCTGCCGATCTCGCGGCCGAGCAAGGCATCGGCGCCTCCACACTGCTCAAGCGCACCAAGGAAGCCGGCATGCAAACCCGCGCACGTGGTGGACGCAGCCACCAACGCGTTCTCCACCCCGGCACCGAACTCCAACACATCCCGCCACCTCTGCGGCCCGCACTCACCGGCAGATTGGCCGCAGCCCCCTACGGCAGTCTCGCCAAGGCCGCCCAAGCCCTCGACATCGTTGACGCAGCCCTTCGAGCTGCCATCCGCCATGTTGAAGCCGACCTCGGTCTCCACCTCATCGAACGCGCCACCCCCACCACGCCGATGCAGCTCACCGACTCAGGACGCCGCATCCCCGCCGCCATCCACGCGTGGCAACAGGAACTGCAGAACGTTTGACAGACCCCGGTGAGATACACGCGACTCCGGGCACACATGGTCGGGGTGGGCGCCCGCCGGATTGAGGCGGCGACCACGGATGTACACGTCGGAGGCGTCGACGTTGACGAAGCAGTGGTCGAGTGCGGAGAGCGGATACTGCTTGTTCAGCAGCAGACGTCTGGTGAGGAAAGCAGGGCGTACTCCAGCGCCAACCACGGCAGGCTGCTGCGGCCTGTCCCGCATGTGATGAACAAGGATCAAGCCCGCGATGCGGAGCGCGCCGGATCGACCAGGTGCCGTCGCCTACCGTCTGGTGGAGCACGCACTCGACCCGGGTGGCTCCCAGGCAGCGTTCGTCCTCGTAGCCCTCGATCGGCGACCAGACCTGGACGCAGGAAATGTCATGCAACTACCCCGTGGCATGGCCACATACGCATCGGGCGTCGACCTCGGTACCACTCCTGGCCTCATACACACTCTTCTCGACACTTGCGCAAACCCCATTAGGGCCCATCAAAAAGAGGCACTTCTCACATCACTGTACGTAATTGATCACTTCGCAATGGATCACTACATGCGATTTATCCGACTTACCCTCACAGTATCTTCACGGTGTGCTCACAGTGACCGGAGCGCGCCAACAGGTGAGGAGCCAGACTGATATGAACTACCGACAGTTCCGTCTACGGGGGCGTAGACAAGGACGGCATCGAGGGAAGTTCCGTCATATATCGAGCTGTTTGGCCCTTGCCATGTCCGTCACGTTGCTCGACGGCGCAGGCAGCGCTGCCTTTGCGGCGCAGGGCGAGGCACCGGCAGTCGACCAACCCCGGAAGCGCGCGGCCACTCAGGCGGCGGATATCGCCTCGGCGCGTGTCGCGGCTCGTCTGTCGGGACTCCGAGTCGAGGCGCTGTCCGAGCGCACGGAGACGTCCACCACCTGGGCCAACAAGGATGGTTCCCTCACAACCGAACTCTCGGCCGGGCCCATCCGCTTCCAGGAGAACGGCCAGTGGCATCCCGTCGATCTGACGCTGGTCGAACGCAGTGACGGCATGGTCGAACCCGAGGGGCACCCCAACGGGTTGCGGCTCAATGCGGGCGCCGGCACCAGAGCCCGTTCGCTGAAGGAGACCACGACCGCGGCGGCGCGGGATCTGGTGACGCTAGGGGAGGGCAACGAACGGATCACATTGCAGTGGAAGGGCGGTCTGCCCGCCCCCGAACTCGACGGTACCCGCGCGACTTACGCTAACGCCGTACCCGGCGCGGACGTCGTCGTCGAGGCGACACGCACCGGATACGAGCAGTTCGTCAATATCAAACAGCGCCCGACGGCCGACGGCTACACCTACACGCTGCCGCTGAAGGCCAAGGGTCTGACGGCCAAGCAGCAGGCGGACGGCGGCCTGGTCTTCACCGACAGCAAGAACCGCAAACGAGCGGTGATGCCGGCGCCGGTGATGTGGGACGCCTCGGTCGACCCGGTTTCCGGTGAACACACCCACCGCGCCAAGGTCGGGCTGAAGGTCGTACAGCGCAAGGGCGCCATCGATCTGCAGGTCACCCCCGACGCAGGATTCCTCGCCGACCCGAAGACACGCTACCCGGTGACCGTCGACCCCTCGACCTCGTCGCTCGGGAACGTCTTCGACACCTACGTCCAGCGGGGCGAGACCGTCGACTGGTCCACTGACACCGAGTTGGACCTCGGCAACCCGGGCACCACCAACGCCGATGGTACGCCGCGCACCGCCCGGTCGTTCATCACCTGGAACACCGCGCCGATCTCCGATGCGCTGGTGTCCAGCGCGAAGCTGAGCCTGTGGAACTTCCACTCCGGCAACACCACCTGCGCCGCCCAGCCGTGGGAGGTGTGGGCGGCCGGCAAGGCGTCCATCTCGTCCCGCTGGACCGCGCAGCCGGCATGGACTGCCCAGCGGGCCACCTCCACCGAGACCAGGGGCAACTCCGCCTGTACCTCCGCCCCGGACGGGTGGATCAACGCGAACGTCACCACGCTCGTGCAGGAGTGGGCCTCAGCCAAGAATGCCACCTCCGGCATGGGCCTGCGGGCCACCAGTGAGACCAACACCGCCCAGTGGAAGCGGGTGAACTCGGCCAACGCTGCGGCCAGCCCGCCGAAGCTGGTCGTCACCTACAACTACCGGCCGCGCACTGGCACTAAGCAAGAAGCCGGCCCGCCGTACTTCTCCTACGGCGGCGCCTACACGGTCAACACGGTGACGCCGACGCTGCGTGACACCTTCGTCGACCCCAACGGCGACAAGGTCAACGGCACCTTCCAGATCTTCGACAGCGCCACCGACACCCAGGTCGGTGAGCCATTCGTGTCCGCCTTCGTCCCCTCGGGACAGGTTGCCTCGGCAACCGTTCCCGCGGGATGGCTGACCAACGGCAAGACGTACAAGTTCCGCACGTCGCCGTATGACGGTACGCACTACAACACCGGCTGGTCGGCGTGGAAGACCTTCACCGTCGACAGCACCAAACCCGCGGCACCCGCGAAGGTCACCTCGACCGACTACCCGACGGGCAAGTGGGCCAAGGGCGCGGGCCAGCCCGGCACCTTTACCCTCACCCCGCCCGGCTCGGACCACAACTGGCTGGAGTGGTCGCTGGACGGCGTCACCTGGACCAAGGTCGCCACCGGCGGCGCCACCGGCGACAAGAACATCTCGGTCACGCCGCCGGAGAACGGGTCCCAGTCCCTGCTGGTGCGGGCTGTCGACAAGGCCGACAACCGGTCCGCTGTCGTCGAGTACACGTTCAACGTGGGGCCGGGCGGATTCCTGCGTCCCGCCGCCAACGAGCGCACCTCCCGCCGACTGACCCTGGAGGCCGAGGGCGACGCGGCGAAGTACGACGCGGTGTCCTTCTCCTGGCGCCGGTCGGCCGCGGACAACTGGGCGCCCATCCCCGCCGGGCACGTCACCTCGGGCGGCACGCCGCTCTCCGCCTGGCCGGTCGCGATGACGAACGGCAGGAACGTGCCGCTGGTCTGGAACGCCGCCGGCACCGTGGCCCCGGACGGATCCGTCGAGATCAAGGCCGATTTCACCGGTCCGGGTGGCGCGACTGGCAGCACGGACCCGCTCAGCGCCGTGGTGGACCGCAACGCGGACGACGCGGCGAGCGAGGAGGTGGGTCCCGGTTCGGTCAACCTTCTCACCGGCGACTACACCATCGGCCAGGAGGACGCCTCGTACTTCGGTCTCACCGTGTCCCGCACCGCCTCCTCCCGCAGCCCCGACGCCGGGGCGAAGCAGGAGGACCAGGTCCCCATCTTCGGGCCGCAGTGGGTGTCGGGGGTCACCTCCGAGACCACCGAGTCCGACTACACGCGCCTGGAGCGGATCTCCGACACCGCCGTCAGCGTCGTGCTGGCGGACGACAGGCCGATCCACTTCACGGCCAACGCCACCAGGACCGGCTGGGTGCCCGAGCCCGGGGCCGAGGAGATGACCCTCAAGGGCAGTGTGAGCGGCAACTTCACCCTCTCGGACACCGAGGGCACGGTCACCGAGTTCGTCCCGGGTGCCACGTCTTCCGTGTGGCAGGTCAGCAGCACCCTGGTGAACGGACTGGCCAACTCCGCCACCACGGTCGTCTCGGAGAACGTCACCGTCGACGGCAAGTCCCTGTCACGGCCGAAGCGCGTCATCGCCCCGACGACGGCGGCCACCGCCGCGGCCTGCGAGGCTTCACCGGCGACGAAGGGCTGCCGCCTGCTGGAGTACGTCTACGCCTCGACCACGACGGCGACCCCGTCGGCATTCGGCGACGTCAGCGGCCAGGTGAAGGAGATCCGGCTCTGGGCCACGGCCCCCGGCGCGGCCTCGGCCACGTCGAAGTCGGTCCAGATGTACCAGTACGACGGCTCGGGCCGACTGCGTCGCGCCTGGAATCCGCAGATCTCCCCGTCGCTGCTCACGGACTACTCCTACGACAATGCCGGAAGGGTCACCGGACTCACGCCGCCGGGCGAGCTTCCGTGGACCTTCAGCTACGGCACGGCCGGAAACGACCCGGCCGCAGGTGACGGCATGCTGCTGAAGGCCGGGCGCCCCGGGCTGAAGCAGGGAACGGCCGATGTCGCCGAAGGGGTCGCCAACACCAGCGTCGTCTACGACATCCCGCTGACCGGGGCCGCCGCCCCGTATGTGATGGGCGTGTCCGACGTGAGGGCTTGGGGACAGCTGGACGCCCCGGTCGACGCGGCCGCGCTCTTCCCCGCCGACACCGCGCCGTCGTCCCACTCCGGTGCGAGTCTCGCTCCGGCCGACTACAAGCGCGCCACGGTCCACTACCTCAATGCCTCGGGGCAGCGGACCAACACGGCGGCGCCAGGCGGGCGGATCGACAGCACCGACCACGACCGGTTCAGCAATGTCGTACGGTCGCTCTCGGCCGGGAACCGGGAGATCGCCCTCGGCACGAGCGCGGCGGACCGGGCGGCCTTGGCGGAACTGGGCATCGCGAATCTGCCGAGCGCCGAGCGCGCGGAGCTGCTGTCCACCCGGTCCGTGTACAACGCCACCGGCACCAGGGAACTGGAGCAGTTCGGCCCACTCGGGCGGATCGACCTCGCCAGGGACCTGAAGTCCGGCACCACCACCCTGGTGGCTGCCGGCACTCCGGTGATCGCCCGCAGCTGGACCACCAAGGCGTACGACGAGGGACGCCCCAGCGGCGACACCGTCGCGGCCAGCGACCAGGTCACCACCACGACCGAGGGCGCGGAGGTCCGTGAACATCCGGGTGTCATGGGAGACGCCCAGGTGATCAAGGTCGAGTACGACTGGGCCAAGGGCCTGGCCACCAAGGTTGTCCAGGACCCGGCGGGACTGGCCATCACCACCACCACGGAGTACGACTCCCAGGGCAGGGTGCTCAAGCAGGGCGCTCCCGGCACGTCCGGCACCGACGCCGGAACGCAGACAGCCGCCTACTGGTCCGCCACCGGCACCGGCACCTGTGCGGGCCGGCCGGAGTGGGCCGACCTGCTGTGCAGCAACGGCCCGGCGGGAGACATCACCGGAGGCGGCAGCAACCCGGCCCAGCTGCCGACCATGACCGTCGAATACGACCTGTGGGGCAACACCGCCAAGACCAGCGAGACGGTCGGCGGAACCACCCGGATCATCACGCGCAGTTACGACGCGGCGGGCCGTGCGACCACCGTGCAGATCACCGGCGGGCTCGGACGGGCCGTCCCCACCGCCACCACCGAATACGATCCGGTCTCGGGCCAGCAGACCAAGACCACCTCGCCGACCGGCGGAACGGTCACCCGCGCCTACGACAAGCTGGGAAGGGAGATCTCCTACACCGACGCCGACGGCGGCGTCACCACCACCGAATACGACATGCTCGACCGCCAGGTCAAAACCGGCAACAACATCCCGAGCACCACCACCTACACCTACGACACCTCGATCGAGCCCCGTGGCCTCCCCACGAAGGTCACCGACTCGGTGGCCGGGGAGTTCTCCAGCACCTACGACCCGGACGGCAGCGTCGCCACGGAGAAGCTGCCCGGCGGCTACACGCTGAAGCAGACCAAGGACTCCACCGGCGCGGTCGTCGAACGCGTCTTCACGAGGGACAGCGACGGAACTGTCGTCTACTCCGACACGGTCACCCAGACCATCCACGGGCAGGCCGCGTCCCACTCCGGCTGGTCGGACCAGAAGTACGGCTATGACAACGCCGGACGGCTGACCCGGGTCGAGGACACGGTGGACACCGTCTGCACCCTGCGCGGCTACACCGTGGACAAGCGGTCCAACCGGACCGCGGTGAGCACGGCGTCGGCCGCGCCGGGACTGGCCTGCCCCACCACTGAGGGCACCGCCACCACAAAGGCGTACGACACGGCGGACCGGATCGTGGGCGGGGGCTACTCGTACGACGGCTTCGGCCGTACGACCACTCTCCCTGGATCCACCGTCTCCTACTACGCCAACGACCTCGCCTACCAGCAGACCGCCGGTACCAAGCGCCAGACCTGGCAGCTCGACGCCGGGCTGCGCTTCCGCTCCTGGACGATCGAGACCAGCAGCTCCGGCACCTGGAGCCAGACTGCGGCCAAGACCAACCACTACAGCGGAGACTCCGACAATCCGAGCTGGATCGTCGAGGACGCGGCCGGCAGCACGCTGACCCGCAACGTCACCAGCGCGACCGGCGCGCTGACCGCCACGACGGGCAAGACAAGCGGCACCGTCCTGCAGCTCACCGACATCCACGGTGACGTCGCACTGCAGCTGCCGCTCGACACGGCCGTCGCGCCGACGGCGCTGGACAGCGACGAGAACGGCGCCACGCGCGCCGGCCAGGCCGCCCAGCGCTATGGCTGGCTCGGCGGAAAGCAGCGGTCGAGCGAGACCCTTACCGGCCTCACGCTCATGGGGGTACGCCTCTACGATCCGGCTACCGCTCGGTTCCTGCAGACCGACCCGGTCTTCGGCGGCAACTGCAACGCCTACGACTACGTCTGTGCGGATCCGGTCAACGGGACCGACCTGGACGGCCGCTGCGGCGCCTGGGGCAACCCGTTCAAGAAGTGCGACAAGTGGCGCATCCTCATGTGGTCCCGCGGGATGAACTGGTACTGGAGGACCATCCGAGAGGGCAGCACGTCCAACGTCAGGGTCGACGGCGTGAAGTACGGCAAGTTCGGCCTCGCGCACATCAAGGACAAGCACGTCGGCCGCGGCAAGAAATCCAACTGGTTGACCAGTTCCGGAATGATCAGTGACCTCAAGAAGGCGCTGCTCTACGGCAAGTGGAAAGTAGACTGGGACCACGGGTGGCACAACACGGCCTGGAAGATCACATACTCGTACAAGACGGGTTGTGGCTGCCGAAAGAAGAAGAAATGGACGGTCACGGTGTTCTACCGGAACATCGCGGCACCTGATGGAAAGCCGCTGGGCGTGACCACGGCATACAAAAACAGGACGGGCTGACACACCGTCCGGTGCCGGTGCTGGCCGCGCGTCACGTGGCTCGCACCAGCACCGGACACTCATTTCGCAAGGCACTGAGGAATCAGGCGGCTCATGAACAGTTCCGCGGACGACATCATCCGCGCGGTGGTCGACGCTCTGGAGCGACGAGCCTCGGCTCGGGGGGAAACCGTGTCGGCCCTCGATTCGGTCCGCGACCTTGTCGCGAACGATGAGGCGGAAATCGCGATCGACTATCTCATCAACGCGGTCAACTCGTTCCGGCTCGCGCTGCGGCAGGACGAGTACGACCGGCTCATGTCGGCGGCCGCCCGGCTGGACTACGCGGACAGCGTGACCGACATCGATCCCCAACTGCTCGTCCCCGCCCCCGGCGACGTCTGACTGCCTGGCCCGGCGGTACCGCCGGGCCAGGCTCTCATCATCAGACGCGCGGGCCGTGAACGCCCTGTGCCCCACCTGGGACGGTGGGGGCGGTTTATTCGCTAGGCACTGGCCAGACCAGAGTCGCCGAGGACCCAGTGCCGACGAAGTCCCAGCGCACGCCGCCGTCCTGCTCGGCAGCGACCCATCCGGTCCCAGGGACATGGGGTATCCGGTGGATCCACACTCCAAGGGACAAGATCGCGAGACGGAAGTTCCATGTCCCATGAGTGAGACACCCGGGCAAGCCCAGGTCGCAAGTACGGTATGGGACATTCCGGATGCGGACCTACACCTGAACCGACTGCCAGCGGCTGATTAGCCCGCTCGGGGCGGGAGCTTCGCGCTGATGGACGTCTCCAGTTCGCCTTGTTCGTGGCCCTGGCCCACCCGGCCGATGTCACCCCGCCGGAGAACCTCGGCGATTCCGCGGTGCTGCACCTTGCCGCCATCGTGGCGGCGTGGCTACGGAACACACCGTGCGCACTGGTGGCCATGAAACTCCGGTCGCCGGCAAGACCTGCGGGCGTCACCGTCACCGTCACCGTCGCCGCGTCGCCGAGACGCTGGCGCACCCCTTTGATGACCATCGCCCGTCAAACGCAACTCTCATCGCCGGACTGGCAAACCGCGCCACGCGTGTTTGAGTGGACCCATGGACGACTTCGAGATCGACGACAGCTTGGTGCGTTCCCTGGTGCGTGAGCAGCATCCGGACCTCGCGGGGTTGGACGTGCGTGAGGTGAGCGGCGGTTGGGACAACCAACTGTGGCGTCTTGGGGAGGAGTTGGCCGTACGCATGCCGCGTACGGCCCGCGCTCCGGCCCTCCTCCGCAAAGAGCACCAATGGCTGCCCACCCTGGCGCCGCGTCTTCCCCTGCCGGTCCCGACCCCTCTGCGAATGGGTGAACCGTCCGCACGCTTCCCGCGGCCATGGACCATCGCGCGATGGGTTCCCGGCGAGCCGGCCGACCGCGCCCCCATCAGCGACGAGGGCGCGGCCGACATTCTGGCGGGCTTCCTCAAGGCGCTCCATGTGAAGGCACCCGCCGAAGCACCGGACAGTCCGGATCGAGGCGTTCCGCTCAAACGGCTCACGGACGGTGTCGAGAAGACACTTGAGGAAGTCGCCTCCGAAGGCGTCAGCGCTGACGTCCTTCAGCAGGTCCGGGACGTCTGGGACGAGGCCGTTGCGGCTCCGGAATGGGAGGGCCCGCCGGTATGGCTGCACGGTGACTTCCATCCGGCGAATGTCGTCGTCTCGGACGGGACGCTCTCGGGCGTGATCGACTTCGGTGACATCTGCGCCGGCGATCCGGCGGTCGATGTCTCCGCCGCGTGGGTGCTCCTTCCTGCGGGGGCGGCTGCACGGTTCTTCGACGCGTACGCGCAGGCGGACGAGGCGATGATCCGGCGCGCACGGGGGCTGGCCGCCATGAAGTGCATTTTCCTCATCCGCATGGGCCGGGCCGGGGAGCGGGGACTGCCCGGCGGCAAGCCATGGGGACCCGCGGGCCGGGCCGGGCTCGACCGCGTGCTGGCAGCGATCCAGGAGCCCGGCGACTCAGGTTGAGGTGTCCGGGACCAGGTGGTCTCCGGGGATGCCCGCCTTGTCCGGGGCGTAGTAGTCCTTGATGCCCTCGGCCCAGGTCTCCACGCGGATACGGTCGTCGGCGGTGGGGCCGAAGGCGTCGAAGAGCGCGTCGATGTTGGCGCGTTCGAAGCCGATCGCCGTCATCAGGGCCACGAACAAGGGTCGTTCGATGAGGCCGTCGCCGTCCGGGTCCCCGAGCGCGGACAGGGCCTCGGCGAAAGCCGCGATCGTCGTGTCGAACCGCTCCGGGGACAGGACACAGGAGGTGTATGCCTCGAAGCTGATCACTTGGTCACCGCCCTTGTCCAACTCGGTGCGCAGCGTGGACCAGTACTGATGGAATGCGGCCCGCATCGCCTCCTTGGCGTCCGCGGCGGAGTCGACCGCGACCTCGACGACGTGATCACCCATGAGCGCGAAGTCCTCGGCTTCGAGAACGCCGTTGCCGTTGGCGTCGAGCAAGGAGAACACGAGCGCGACCCGCTTGGAGGCCTCTGGACGCATGACGGTCACCTTTCTGTAGGTGGTGCCCCGTGCGGCGGCGTGTCGGTGAAACACCCCCGCGCGGGGCACGACAGCGCCGGCCCTCCGAGGGCGACGCGCATGATGACTGTCCCGTCGGCATGCGCATACACGAGCAAGTCGCCCCTATAACTGGAAAGGCTGAACTGCCCTGATGTCCGGGCATGTTGTGGCGAGGTCGTGCAAGGAGCGCGTCTCACTCGTCCCAGTCGAACGTGTACTGCCCGGTGGCGCTGTCACGGCGAGCGGTCATGCGGTGGGGCGTCAACGAGAACTCTGCCTCCGCCCACCCGGCGATGGCCGGAGCGAGGACCGCCTCCGCGTAGTCGGCCTCGAAGATCTCCAGGGCGCGGACCCTGATCAGGACGTAGGGGCTCCTGTCGACGTGCTCGATCCGGTCGGCGACTTTACTCAATCCGAATCGCAGCCAGGCGACTTCACTTGCGGTCAGCGTGATCCGGTTCCCGTAATGGGCGCTGCTGATTTCGGAGGCGTCCAGCCAGATGCGATCGGTGACGGGGGTGCCGACGGCAGGTGAGGTGGTCGTCCGGACGGCCTCGGCCGATACCCCGAGAAACAGACCGAAGCCGCCGCTCTGCACCTTGTAGCGGTAGGTCCGCACACCTTCTGACTCACCCGCAACGCTGTCGACGGCCGGCGCCGACAGACCGAACAGCAGGAACTGGTCAGGGTCGACCGGCGGTTTCGTCACCCCGCCCATTCTGGTGAGCGGATGCCCGCCGGTCGACCCCTGCGAGCCTTCCTCAGACGACGACCTGCCCGGTGTGCAGGGCCGTGATGGTGGCTTGGTCGTAGCCGAGTGCTGTCAGGACCTCGTCCGTGTGTTCGCCGAGGAGAGGTGCGCCCGTGATGTCCGGGGTGAAGTCGGAGAACTTGATCGGGTTGCCGATCGTCAGGCAGGGCCCGCGGCCCTTCTGGTCCACCTCCACCACGGTTCCGCTCCGGCGCAGGGCGGTGTCCTCGGCGATCTCCTTCATGCTGAGCACGGGAGCGCAGGGCACCTCGGACTTGCGCAGGATGTCGACGGCCTCGTACTTGGTCTTGTCCTGGAGCCACTTCTCGATCTCCGCGAAGATGTCGAAAATGCGCTGCTCGCGGGCCTCGGCGGTGTTGTAGTCGGGGTCGTCGGCCCATTCGGGGTGGCCGACGGCCTCGGCGGTCCGCTTCCAGTTCTGCTCCTGGATCGTGAAGTAGATGTACGCGTTGGGGTCGGTCTCCCACCCCTTGCACTTCAGCACCCAGCCGGGCTGGCCGCCTCCGCCCGCGTTGCCCCCGCGCGGGACGGCGTCGCCGAACTCGCCGTTGGGGTACTGCGGGTACTCCTCCAGGTAGCCGACGTTCTCCAGGCGCTGCTGGTCCCGGAGCTTGACCCGGCAGAGGTTGAGTACGGCGTCCTGCATCGACACGGACACCTTCTGCCCGCGCCCGGTCCGCGTGCGGGCGATGAGGGCCGTGAGGACACCTATCAGCAGATGCATACCGGTGTTGCTGTCACCGATGGCCGCCGCGCTGACCGTGGGCGGACCGTCCCAGAACCCGGTGGTCGAAGCGGCGCCCCCGGCGCACTGGGCCACATTCTCGTAGACCTTGAGATCGCTCCACGGCGAGTCGTCGTCGAACCCCTTCACCGAGCCGAAGATCAGCCGGGGGTTGAGTTCCTGGATGTGTTCCCAGGACAGACCCATACGGTCCAGGGCTCCCGGCGCGAAGTTCTCCACGAGTACGTCCGCCTCACGGATCAGCTTCTCCATCACCTCCAGGCCCTCGGGGGCCTTGGTGTTGATGGCCAGGGAGCGCTTGTTGCTGTTGAGCATGGTGAAGTACAGGGCGTCGACATCGGGGATGTCGCGCAACTGGTGCCGCGTCACATCGCCGCCCGTGGTGCGCTCGACCTTCAGGACGTCGGCGCCGAACCAGGCCATCATCTGTGTGCAGGCCGGACCGGCCTGCACACCGGTGAAGTCGATCACCTTGATTCCGGTCAGGGGCAGATCAGTCATGACGGTTTCCCTTCAGTGTGGTGGGCACCTTGCGGTCCGCGTGGTGTTCAGGTCGCCGGATGGGCGACGTCCGCGACCCCCTTGGGATTGAGGCTGGTCAGGTGGCCGCTCTCGGTGCCGTCGGTGGGGTCGATCACGCAGTCGATGAGGGCCGGCTTGCCCGAGGCGAGGGCTTCGCGCAGTGCGCGCTCGACCTCGGCGGGCGTCGTCGCACGGAAACCCAGGCCGCCGAACGCGCCCATCATGAGGTGGTACTGGGCGCTGAGCGCGGTGGGGGCGGGATCCGCGGTGGTGGAGACGTCGTCTCCCCGGTACACACCGCTGTTGTTGAGGACGACGGTGACGATCGGCAGGCCGTAGCGGCAGGCGGTCTCCATTTCCATGCCGCTGAACCCGAAGGCGCTGTCCCCCTCGACGGCGACGACCGGCTCGCCCGTCTCGACGGCGGCGGCGATGGCGTACCCCATGCCGATGCCCATGATCCCCCAGGTGCCGCTGTCCAACCGGTGGCGCGGTACCCGCATGTCGAGCACATTGCGGGCGAAGTCGAGCGCGTTGGCGCCCTCATTGACGACGTAGGCACCGGGGTGGTCGTGGAGCACGTCGCGTACCGCCCGCAGTGCGCCCAGGAATGTCATCGGGCGCGCGGACTCGGCCGCCTCGACGCGCCGGGCCATCTTGGCGACGTTCTGCTCCGAGCGCGCCGCGAGTTCCGCCCGCCATGCCTCCGGGACCGTGATCCGGCCCGGCTTCGTCCGTTCGGCCAGCGCGTCCATCACCGACGCCACGTCGCCGACGAGCGGGGCGGCGATGGGCCGGTTGCCGTCCAGCTCGGTGGGGTCGATGTCGATCTGAATGAAGTGGACGTCAGGATTCCACTGCGGCGGTTCGCCGTGGCCGAGGAGCCAGTTCAGGCGGGCGCCGACGAGCATCACGACATCCGCGCGGCGCAGGGCGAGCGACCGGGCGGTGGCCACCGACTGCGGGTGGTCGTCGGGCAGCAGACCCTTGGCCATCGACATGGGCAGGAACGGCAGCCCGTTCCGCTCGACGAACTCCCGGATGCGCTCGTCCGCCTGCGCGTACGCGGCGCCCTTGCCGAGCACGACCAGGGGCCGTTCGGCGCCCGCGAGCAGTTCGATCGCACGCTCGACGGCGTCGGAATCCGGGAGCTGGCGCGGTGCCGGGTCGACGATCCGGGGGAGTGACGCGGCACCCTTCCGAGCGTCGACGACCTCTCCGAGTACCGCCGCCGGAATGTCGAGATACACGCCTCCGGGGCGCCCGGAGACCGCCGTACGGATCGCGCGGGCGAGGCCGCGTCCGATGTCCTCGGCCCTGTCGACCCGGTACGCCGCCTTGACCAGCGGCGTGGCAGCCGCGAGCTGGTCGATCTCCTCGTAGTCGCCGCGGCGGAGGTCGATGATGCCGCGCTCGCTGGAACCGGAGATCTGCACCACCGGGAAACAGTTCGTGGTGGCGTTGGCGAGCGCGACGAGCCCGTTGAGGAACCCCGGTCCGGACACGGTCAGGTACACGCCGGGCCTACCGGTCAGGAATCCGGCCGCCGCAGCGGCGTGCCCGGCGTCGCTCTCGTGCCGGAAGCCGATATAGCGGATACCGGACGCCTGGGCGAGGCGGGCCAGGTCCGTGATCGGGATACCGACCACTCCGTAGAGGGTGCTGACGCCGTTGTGCAGGAGCGCGTCCACGGTGAGGTGGTAGCCGTCGGTGAACTGTTCCGGGCCGTGATCGGAGGTCTGCTGGGTCCGCGGTGTGGAGACGGTGGTCATGGAGGGCTCCTCGTGAACGTTTTGGGTGATTTTCGCCCGTTTCTTCTGCCACTGTTCGTCAGCCGGTGCCGCCGCGTCCAAGACCTGTCGGCGACCGGTTGATAGGCGTGGGTTGTCAAAGGAACCCGTAAGCCCCGGGCACCCGGCCACGAAGCCCCCGGCACCCGGCCACGCTGCGTCGATAACCGCCGCCTGTCGGCCGTTCGCCGCTGGGTATTGGACCCGCCGCCCCGGCCTGGCGCAGGCTCGCAGGCGAGGGTGACCGAGGAGGTGACGACCATGGCCGCATCCCCGTCCGCCATGGCATCCGCAGGCGCAGCGGTCCCGTACCGACCCCCCGAGGTCACCGGTCTCACCGATCTGATCGAGCGGTCCGTCAAGGACCGGCCCGGCTCGGCGGCACTGATCGTCAGAGGAGACGACCCAGGCGACGCCCCCAATGCGAGTGCCAATACCCATGCCAATGCCGGTGCCCATGCCGGTGCCGGAGACCGCGTCCGGCTGTCCTACGCCGTACTCGACGGTCTGGCGGACGACTTGGCCGCGCGACTCGCCGACACCGGCCTGCGCCCCGGGGACCCCGTGGGTCTGATCGGTGCCAACACCGTCGAATTCGTCGCCGCGCTCCTGGGCGCCGCACGGGCCGGGCTGGTGACCGCCCCGCTGGACCCGGCACTCCCCGGACCTGAGATCGCGTCCCGGCTGACCGGGCTGGGCGTGCGGGCGCTCCTCGCCGGGCCCGCCGCCCCGGCCGCGCCACCGGAGACGCCGGTGCCCACCTGGCCGCTGCGCGTCCGGGTCGCCCCGGCCGGGACCGCCACAGTGAGGCTCGACACCGGTGAGCAGGCGGCGTCACGCGGCGGCCGGGGAGCCGCCGGGGACCTCACCGCTCACGACGCCCTCGTCCTGTTCACCGCCGGAACCACCGGCCGGGCGAAGATGGTGCCGCTCACCCACACCAACGTGGCCGCCGGCGCGACCGGTGTCTGTGCCACCTACGAGCTGGGCACGGCCGACGGGACGGTGGCGGTGATGCCGTTCTTCCACGGCCACGGGCTGCTCGCGGGGCTCCTGGCCTCCCTCGCCTCCGGGGGCCGCGTCGTGCTGCCGCCGCACGGCCGGTTCTCGGCGCACACCTTCTGGGACGACATGGAGGCCGCCGACGCCACCTGGTTCACCGCGGTACCGACCATCCACCAGATCCTGCTGGCACGCGCGGAACAGGAGTACCCGGGACGGCACGCCCGGCCCCTGAGGTTCGTCCGCAGTTGCAGCGCCCCGCTCCCCACGGCCACGGGACAGGCGCTGGAGGACTTGCTCGGCGCGCCCGTACTGAGTGCGTACGGAATGACCGAGTCCACCCACCAGGCGACCGGTGAGCCGCTGCCGCACCACGGACCGCGCAAGCGCGGATCGGTCGGTCCCGCGACCGGAGTGGACCTCCGGATCGTCGGCACGGACGGCCGCGCGTGCCCGCCCGGCGCCGAGGGGGAGGTGTGGGTGAGCGGCCCTGCGGTCGCCCGCGGCTACCTCGGCAACCCCGCCGAGACCGCGCACAGCTTCGTCGACGGACGGTTCCGTACGGGCGACCTTGGCCGGCTCGACACGGACGGCTGCCTGTTCCTCACAGGGCGCATCAAGGACCTCATCAACCGTGGCGGGGAGAAGATCTCGCCCGAGCACGTCGAGGATGTCCTCGCCGCCTGTCCCGGTGTCGCCGAGGCGGCCGTGTTCCCCGTGCCGGATGCCACGTACGGGCAGGTGGTCGGTGCCGCTGTCGTGGTGCGGGAGGACGCGTCCGGCGCGTCCGGCGGGCGGATCCTGTCGTACTGCCGGACCCGCCTGGCCCCCTTCGAGGTGCCGGAGCGGCTACAGGTCGTCGCCGCACTCCCGCACACCGCGAAGGGCGCGCTGGACCGGCGGGCGCTGGCGAGCAGGTACGGGGCCTGAGCCGGTGGTGGGGCCTGAGCCGGTAGGGGGCGGCGTACGTCAGCCGATCCGGTCCCCGCTCCCCGGCGGCTGGTCGAAGAACTCGTCGAGTGACAGTCCGGTCGCCGCGTCCGCGAACGCGCGGGCGATCGGCGACCCGGGCGCCCCCGCGTGGATCCCCACCAGGACCTGCGCCCTCGCATCGGGTTCCACCAGCCGTACGGCGCGCGTCCGGCCGGACACCGGCATCGCGCGCAACCAGGTGTGCGGCACGATGCTCGCCCACTCGCCACTTGCCACATGTGCGTACAGGGAGGCGACCGAGTCCGTCTCCACCTGCGCGGTGACCGTCACGCCGGTGCCTGCCAGCGCGCCGTCGAGCACCTGGCGGATGGTCATGTCCTCCGTCAGCAGCGCCAGCGGCATCTGCGCGGCCTCCGCCCACGTCATCGTGCGGATGTCGGGCCTCAGCAGGTCCTCGGGTGCCAGTAGTACGTAGCGTTCCTCGTACAGCGGTACGGTCAGCAGCCCGTCCAGATCCTCCGGCGGGAAAGGTCCGATCGCCGCGTCCAGCTCGAACTCGCGCAGCTGCCGGGCCAGGTCCGTCGTCGGCAGCCGGGAGTGGATCTGCACCCTGGCCAGCGGGTGTGCCGCGCAGAAGGCGGCCACGGGCAGGGCCACGGTCGTGGACGCGGTGGGTTCCGTGCCCAGCCGCAGGGTCCCGGTGATACCGGACTGGACGGCGGTCACCTCGGCCTTGAACGCGTCGTGCTCGGCGAGGATCCGCTGGGCCCACACCACCAGCCGCTCTCCCTCCGGGGTCAGGCCCTGGTAGGTGTGGCCCCGGTTGATCAGGGTGACGTTCAGCTCCCGCTCCAGCTTGGCGATGGCCGCCGACAGCGCGGGCTGCGACACGTAGCAGGCCTCGGCCGCCCTGGCGAAATGCCTCTCCCGGGCCACCGCCACGAAGTACTCAAGCTGCCGGAACAACATGCACGGGACCTCCCTGCGTGGGGCGCGGCGACCAAAGAAACGGACCTCATCGCTCCGCGTCTCCCTCACCATCCTGCGGGCATACGGTGGTGTCGGCGAGGTGTTCGTAGGGGAGCGGGTACGAAACTTGGCGCCGGACTCACCGAGAACTGACCGGGACAGGGTCCGACGAGTTCCGATGGGGGTATGGGGATGAGCTTCCGACTTGCCGCGTACGCCGTGTCCGTGCTGGACGGGCGGGTGCTGCTCGCCCGCCACGTGTCGGGGAACTGGACGCTTCCAGGCGGCAGGGTCGAGCACGGCGAGGACCCGTTCGACACGGTGATCCGGGAGGTGGCCGAGGAGACCGGCTGCGCTGCGGCGGTCGAACGTCTGCTGGGCGTGGACTCAAGAGTGATCCCAGCGGCAGACCGCCCCCGGCCTGGCCTCCCCGAGCACCAGAACGTCGGCATCTTCTACCAGGTCCGCATCACCGGCGGCCGACTCCGCCCCGAGCCGAACGGCGAGACCGTCGCATCGGTCTGGACTCCGATCTCCGACATCGCCGGCCTCCGCCGATCGTCACTGGTCGACATCGGCCTCACACTGGCGCGGACCACTCCGGCAACGGGCCACGTCGCCCCCGTCCCGATCGGCGGTCTGATCCAGCACTGAGATGTGTCCGCATCGCCGTAGCCGTCGGAGGGGCTTAAGGGCTCCGGAGGCATGCGGGGACTGCGTGCCGCGGGTCGCCTTCTCACCGGACGGCCGTGCCGTCGCGTACGGAGACTCCGAGGTGCGCCTCTGGAGCGTGGACCAGCGGCGCGAGGCCGCGCTGGGATGCCCATCTGCCCGAGGTGCCCTACCGGGACACCTATCGGCCTGCGCTTTCCCGTCGGCACCCCTGCGAAGGATGCCCCGGACGCCCTCCCTCGTGCGGTCAGGATGCCGTCGGTCGTGCGTGGCGTTTCAATGGTTTTCGTGGCGCTTCCATGGTGGGTGATGCGGCCGGCAAGGAGTTGGCTCGGCCGACCGGTCCTGTGCCCGTCCGGCCGGTGCCGGCGGGACGACCGGTGAGTTCGGACGACGGCGTCACCGAAGGGCCGTCCGTACAGCCGCCCGTAGAGCCATCCGTACAGGCATGGGACTCCGAGGCCGTGATCGTCACGAGCGGCCTCACCAAGGTCTATCCGAAGACCGACTTCCGGGCCGTCGACGGCATCGATCTGGTCGTGCGTCACGGCGAGATCTTCGGGCTGCTCGGCCCCAACGGCGCGGGGAAGACCACGACGGTCGGGATGCTGACGACCCGCGTGGTGCCCACCGCGGGCGCCGCCAGTGTCGCGGGTGTGGACGTGGTGCGCAGGCCCACCCTCGCCAAGCAGCTCATCGCCGTGGTCTCTCAACAGAACACGCTGGACCGTGCGTTGACGGTCCGGGAGAACCTGTACTTCCATGGCCTCCTGTTCGGTATTCCGCGGCGCGAGGCGAGGACGAGGGCCGATGAACTCCTCGGCCAGTTCCGGCTGTCACGGTGGGCCGACGCCTCCGTCTACGCCCTGTCCGGCGGGATGGCGCAACGGCTGATGGTGGCACGGGCGATCTTCCACCGTCCGACGGTCCTGTTCCTGGACGAGCCGACGGCGGGTCTGGATCCGCAGGGCCGGCTGGCTCTGTGGGAGACGCTCGACCAGTTGATCGCCCAGGGGCAGACGATCCTGCTCACGACCCACAACATGGAGGAGGCGGACCAGCTCTGCGACCGGGTGGCGATCATCGACCACGGCCGGATCCTCGCCCTGGACACCCCCACCGCCCTCAAACGCGGTCTGGGAGCCGACACCATCGTCAGGGTCGCCACCTCCGGCCGGCCCGAGCAACTGGAGAGCCGCCTCAGCGAGGACATCCCCGACGTCGTCCGTACCCGGCTGGTCGGCGGCGGTGTCGAACTCCAGGTCAAGGGCAACGACCGCCTCCTGCCCCAGGTGGTCGCCAGCGCCGAGCGGGGCGGCTTCGACCTGGTCGACCTCTCGATCACCGAATCCACGCTGGAGACCGTGTTCATCAGCCTCACGGGAAAGGAGCTGAGGGACTGATGTCCGCAGCGCACGCGTCGTCCCGTCCCGTCGACCCCCCGCCGCACGGACTCCCCGTGCCGTCGCGGTCCGCGATGTCCTCCAGCCGCGCGGCGCTGTCGGGGCTCATCCGGCGCGATCTGACCGTCCTGAAGAAGAACTTCGGCGAGTTCGTGGGCCGCACCCTCATGCAGCCGTTCCTGCTCGTGTTCGTGTTCCTGTACGTCTTCCCGTCGATCGGGCAGGGCATCGGGTCCTCCGGAGGGGCGTCCGGGGAGTCGGCGTTCGCCACGGTCCTGGTGCCGGGAGTGGTCGCCATCTCGATCATGTTCCAGGGCATCCAGTCAGTCGCCATCCAGATGTCGCAGGAGTTCGGCTACACCCGGGAGATCGAGGACCGCGTACAGGCCCCCTGCCCGATCTGGCTGGTCGCGGTCGCCCGGGTGCTGTCCGGGGCGGCCCAGGGACTGATCTCCGCCGTCATCGTGTTCCCGATCGCCGCGGTGGTCCACGCGCCGGGGGTCCACCCGGACCTGACGATCCACTGGTGGATCGCGGTCACCCTGATCCCGCTGGCGTGTATCGCGATGACCTCGCTCGGACTGTTCCTGGGTACGTCGTTCGAGCCGCGCAACATCGGCGTCATGTTCGGCTTCGTGATTCTGCCGCTGGTCTTCCTCGGCGGCACCTACTACCAGTGGACCAAGTTGTCCCTGGTGGAGGTCGGCGGATTCCATTGGCTCCAGGCCCTGGTGCTCGTCAACCCGCTGATCTACATCAGTGAGGGCATGCGGGCCGCGTTCACCGACATCTCCCACATGCATCTGTGGATCGTGTACCCGGTCCTGGTGGCGTTCTGCGTCATCTTCCTCGGGCTCGGCCTGCGGAACTTCCGCCGCCGCGTGCTGTCCTGACCACGAGCAGCACGCACTCTCCGGCCTGCACTCTCCGGCCTGGCATTCTGCGCCCCGACGGTCAGTCCGTCGGCGCCCGGCCTCTCTCGCTGAGCGTGAGCGCGAGCCAACTGCCCCAGCCGACGGGCTGGAGAGCCCAGTAGCTGATCACCCGGTACAGCAGGGTGACGGCGATGGCCTGCTGTGCGCTCAGCCCGTCCAGGACGAGGAGCGCGGTGAGGCTCGTCTCCACGACGACCAGACCCCCGGGAGTGAGGCGCAGACTTCCCGCGAACTGAGTGAGCGCGTAGGAGATGACGAGTCCACGCCAGGGCACGCCGATGCCGAGACTCCACATGCAGGCGGCGAGACACGCCATGTCCAGGACCCAGTTGAACAGTGCGAGGCAGGCGGGCCACAGCCGGCCCCGGACCCCGGGCCGGGCGGCGCGGACTCGCCGCCCGAGGCCGGAGAGGTCGTCCTCCAGGGCGAGCAGGCGCGGCGACCGCAGGCCGATACGCCGCCAGGTCCGCCACGCCCGCACCCGGACCAGGTGCGACCGGGACAACCCGTACACCACGGCCACCACCACAGCAGCGAGGGCGGTGAGACCGATCATGACCGGCCGCAGCACGGCACTCGGTCCCGAGTCGCCGCCGAGGAGGGTACCGGCCAGCAGCAGCACGAAGAGGCTCAGGCCCGACAGCGCTCCGGCGACCATCAGCGCACTCCCGGCCAGTGCCTGCCCCGCGCCCCGCAGGCGGTACCGCCGGTAGACCCATGCCGCCGCGAACGCGGCCCCACCGGGAAGCACCCCCGCGATGGCATTGGCCGCCATGACGACGGCGGCGACGACCCGGCGGCGTATCCGTACGCCCCCGATCCGCAACAGCCACCGCTGGAGCGCCACCAGACAGGCGAGCGACACCGCCTCGCACACCGCTGCCGACAGCAGACGCCAGGGACGCACATCGGCGAGCAGGCGAACCGCCGAGACCAGTTCGTCCCTCCGGACGACGGCGGCGACCACCGCCGAGGCGAGAAGGACGGCCGAGACCGCCCACCACCAGGGGCGCACCCTGGTGGCCGAGGTCCGTTCCATACCGTTCCGTCACCCTCTCGGGCTTACCGTCACACAGTCCAGATTAGGGGGAACGGGGTGGGGGACCCCGGCGCCGGAGCCGATCCGCGTCCTCACGCTGAGCGACACCTCGTCCCGCTGGCTGAGTACGCGTGCCCCGTCACGGCGTCGCCAGGCGCCGCCGCCCTAGCCGCTCTGCCGACTCCGCAGAGCGGTGATGAACCAGCTGAAGACCGGCGCGAGGCTGGGCGGAACCGGCCAGCCGTTGATGGTCGACAGCAGTTGCCAGTAGCGCTCCGCCCGGGGGTCCGCGCCGGTCTCCAACCGGGTCACGAGCCATCGCCGCAGGTCGGCGTCGTCCGTACGTCCGAACGTCTCGGCATAGAGCGCCGTGAGGGAATCGACGACGGGCGCCGCCTGGTCGGACGTCGGCTGGATTCCCGTGGCGAGTGCTGCGCCGACCTGGTCACGTACGGCCGTGGTGAGGTCGTGGTGCAGGCCGCTCGTGTCGCCGTGCGCCCGCTCCGCCGCCTGATGTTCGGCCATGGCGCGGACGGCGGTCCGGAAGTCCGCGTCCTGGCAGAGTTCGCCGAGTTCGACCCACGCCTCGACCTGTTCGGGGGCCGGGTCGTCGGGGAGTTGAGGCATGGCGGCACGCATCATGGCGACGAACTCGGGGTTGGCGTCGAGACCGCCGAACGTGTCGTCGATGAAGTCGTGCACCAGCCTTTGGCGTTCGTCGTCGGACAGCTTGGCGAGTCTGTGCATGAGATCCAGCTCCTCAGGTGTGGGCCCGCGTTTGGCCACCGCTCGCAGCACGGACCGCCGCAGTCGGAGCGTACGGATCTGTACGTCCAGGGCATCGGCGTGCGCCGCCGCCACCTCGGGCACGGAGACTTCGCGGTCGAGGACTTTCCTGATGGCGGCTAGGGCGCTTCTGATGGATATCCGTGGGTGAAGGAGCGGCGTTCGGTGCGTGCTCTCGGTGTGCCGCGCGGAAGTCCTCGTAGCGGCGCTACGTGGGCTTTCGTGCGGTGCGGCGAGAGTGCGTGCCGGGCGTCGCGACGCCGCGGAGATCCGTCAGAAGCGCCCTAGGTCGAGACCGAGATCGCGCAGTGTGCGCACCAGATCCAGTCGGGTGACGGCGTCGATGTCGTAGAGCCGGTAGCCGGCCGGGCTTCGGTCGGTCGGCGGCACGATTCCCGCGTCGGAGTAGAACCGGATGGTCTTCACCGTCAGCCCGGTGCGCCGGGCAAGGTCACCAATCGCGTAGAGCGCGTCGCCGTTCATGTGCCCCACCTTGGTGTCTCCCCCTACTGGAGACTCAAGCGGATATCCCCGATGCACCGGCCACCGGCCACCGGCTCCGGCTCCGCTCGCCGTCACGACTTCACCAAAGCCCATCACGACCTCATCAAAGAAAACTTGGATAAGGCCAATATTCGTTGTGCCGAGTACCAAGTCCTGTTAAGTTCCGGGCCATGTCACCTGAACAGCCCGACCTCGCCGCAGGTGTCGGTGCCCGGTTGCGCCGCCGCAGGCGGGCTCTCCATCTGACGCTCAGCGATGTCGCCGACCGGACCGGTCTCACCGAGGGGTACCTCTCGCAGGTCGAGCGCGACCAGGCCAACGCGAGCGTGCGCACCCTTCAGCGGCTCTGCGAAGTACTGAAACTCACCGTCGGCGACCTGTTCGAGCAGAGCGGGTCCGCGGCCGGCCCGGTCCTCCGCTTCCGCGACACCCACGGCATGTCGTTCGGCGAGGGCGCCACGAAGATCAAGCTCACCCCCGGGTCGTTCGACCACCTGGAGGTGCTGCTGGGGCACTTCACACCAGCGGGTTCCACCGGCGTGGAGCCGTACACCCACGGCAGTTCGGAAGAGTTGCTTCTCGTCCTGTCCGGCGAGGTGGAGGTGTGGGTCCGCGATCAGCACCACCGGCTCTCCGCCCTGGACTCGATCCACTACCACAGCAGCGACCCCCACCGGATCGTCGAGGCCACAGGCGAACAAGGGGCGCAGGTCCTTTGGGCCATGGCACCCCCCACCTACTGAATCGCCGTCCGACGCACCACCGCACGTCCTGCTGGAGTCACTCATGACCGCGATGAGCACGATGACCGCGTACCGCAACGGCGAGATATCCCATTGGATGAGGGCCGCGCACACCGGCGCCGGATCGGCGGGCGACCCGTCCCGGCGCCGGACCGCGAGCCTGCCCGACGAGCGGCAGGACCTCGTCATCGTCGGCGGCGGCCTGACCGGACTCTGGGCCGCCTACCACGCGGTCGCGGAGCGCCCCGGAGCGAAGATCACCCTCGTCGAGGCCGAGGAGGTCGGCTACGGCGCCTCCGGCCGGAACGGCGGCTGGCTCTCCCCACTGATCCCGGGCAATCGGGCCGTGTACGCCAAGGCCGCGCGCAAGCGGGGGCAGGACGGGGCCGCCGCGGTCGCCTCCTTCCAGCGGGAGATGGACGGCGCCATCGGCGACACCCTCCGCATCCTTGCGGACGAGGGCATCGAAGCGGACCAGTACCAGGGCGGGCACCTGCGCGTGGCCACCACCCCGGCCGCCATGAAACGCCTCGAAGTGGCTTACGCGGCCGACCTCGCGAGCGGATACCGGACCGAGGACCTCGCACTCCTCGACGCCGACACCGTCAAGGAGCGCATCGCGATCGGCCCGGCACTCGGCGGTCTGCTGACCCGCACCACCGCACGCCTCGACCCCGCCAAACTCGTCCACGGTCTCGCGGCCGTGGTGGAGGCCAGGGGCGTACACATCCTCGAAGGCACCCGCGCCACCCGCATCGCACCCGGCGCCGTGACCACCTCGCGCGGGACCCTGCGCGCCACCACGATTCTGACCTGCCTGGAGGCATACTCCGGGCAGGTCGACAGCGACGCCCGCGGTCTCGGCCGACGGGACGTCATCCCCGTCAACTCCTCCATGGTCGTCACCAACCAACTGCCCGACCATGCGTGGGAGCGGATCGGCTGGCAGGGCCAGGAGTGTCTGGGCGACGCCGCGCACACCTTCGTCTACGCACAGCGCACCGCCGACGGACGCATCGCCATCGGCGGTCGCGGCACACCGTACGCCTTCAACTCCGGTACCCCCGGCGAGGGAAAGGTGGACGCCCGTACCGTCCGCACGCTGAGCGAACGGCTCCGCCTCTTCTTCCCCGACGTACCGTTCACGATCGAGCACGGCTGGCGGGGCGCCATCGGCGTGACCCGCGACTGGTGCGCCGGGATCACCTTCGACCCGGGCACCGGCATCGGTGTCGTACGCGGCTTCGCCGGACACGGCGTGACGGCCACCCATCTCGCGGCCCGGACCCTGCTCGACCGGGCCGCGGGCCGCGACACCGCCCTGACCCGGCTGCCGTGGAACGAGCACCACTCCGGACGCTGGGAGCCCGAACCACTGCGGTGGCTCGGCGTGCACTCCATGTACCGGCTCTTCGGCGTCGCCGACTGGTGGGAGGAGAGCCGCCACTCGCAGAACACCTCCCTCATCGCCCGTCTCGGCTCGCGGCTGGCAGGGCTCGGCTGAAAAGAGCGACCCCGCGACCCCGCAGCTCCGCCGTGTGAACGGGTCCCTCGGTGATCGAGCAGGATCGGAGAAGCGCCGGCCGCCGAGCCCCGATTAGCGTGATCGTCATGATCTCCATCGCATCCCTCACCCTTGAGGTGGCCGACACCACGGCCGCCGAGCACTTCTACCGCACCGCCTTCGGGCTGGGCGCACAGGTGAGCCTCCGGGGCTCCGAGGCGCCGACGACCGGGTTCCGCGGATTCACCCTGTCGATCACCGTTTCCCGGCCGGCCGACGTCAACAGCTTCATCGACTCCGCCCTCGCAGCCGGCGCCACCACGCTGAAGCCCGCATCGAAGTCGCTGTGGGGCTACGGCGGCGTCGTCCAGGCCCCGGACGGCGCGATCTGGAAGATCGCGACCTCGTCGAAGAAGGACTCGGGCCCGGCCACCCGGCACATCGACGCCCTCGTGCTGCTGATCGGAGCCGAGGACGTGAAGGCGAGCAAGCGGTTCTACACCGAGCACGGCCTGAGCGTGGCGAAGAGCTTCGGAGGCAAGTACGTCGAGTTCGCGACCGAAGAGTCCAGCCCCGTCAAGCTCGGGCTGTACCAGCGCCGCGCCCTCGCCAAGGACGCCGGCGTCCCGCCGGACGGCACCGGCTCGCACCGCCTCGTGCTCGGAAGCACCGCCGGCCCGTTCACCGACCCGGACGGCTTCGCGTGGGAAGCCGCACTGCCTGCCACCACGGTCTGAAACCCCCTGAAGGAAGGGGTCTTCACGAAGTGAGCAAGGTTCTTCACGAAGTGAGCGGAGGGAAAGCATGACGGGCGCGGCGCCGCGTGGACCGGAGGAGAGACTGCGGGACACCCGCGCGAGGCTGGAGAGCGACATCGACCTCTGGGTCGCGACGTCGGGCCTCCCGGACGGCGTCCACCTCGTCCCGCTCTCCTACCTCTGGGACGGGGCCGCCTTCCTCATCTCGACACCGCGCGCCTCGGTCACCAGCCGCAATCTGCTGGCGGACCCACGGGTGCGACTCAGCCTCGGGCCCACCCGCGACGTCGTCATCGTCGACGGCACCGCCGAGCCGGTGGACACCGCGGACCTTGCCCAGGAGACGGGTGACGCGTTCGCGACCCACACCGGATTCGACCCGCGTACAAATGGCGAGACGTACCAGTACTTCCTGATCCGGCCGCGGCGCATCCAGGCATGGCGCGAGGCGAACGAGCTACGGGGACGGGACCTCATGCGCGACGGCAACTGGCTCGGCTGACCCCGCACCGGAGGGTCCCCCGACGCCTCAGCTCACCCGCTTGCCCCGTACCACCCGCCACAGCACCCAAGCCTGGGCGAGACCTCCGACCGTCAGAAGCGGGAGATACGCCACGTCCGGGATCGGCAGTACGGACAGTGGGACGGAGAGGGGCAGCGTTGCCCAGATGAGCCAGACAGCCGCGAATCCGGGGTCGTCGAACAGGACGAGCGCCTCGATCCAGAGCGCGAGCCCGACGACGAGCGCGGCGTAGCCGCCCGCGGCCCACAGGGCGATGCGCTCGCGCTCGTAGCGTGCCGGTCCGTGGAATGCCATGGCCATGGTGCTTCTCCTCACTGCGGCGGAGTCCGCTCCGGATCTCCTGCACCCAAGGTTCGCGCCACCGGGGACGACCCGCCTCGGTCCTCCTACTCAGGTTCCGTCTGAGTACGCACGGGTTCGACCTGAGCGAGGCCGACTCCCGACCGCCGCAGGGCGAGGGAGAGCGTGAAGAGGATGATCCCGGCGGCGGGGGCCAGTGCGAGGGCGGCCGTGGGGTCCAGGGTGTCGGCGGCGCGACCGGCGACGAATCCGGCGAGGGCGGAACCGGCCGCACTGGCCGAGTTGTGCCAGGTGAACGCCTGAGTGAGGACACCGGCGTGTACGGCTCGCTCCGTGAGGACGCCGAGTAGGACGAGCGTGGGCGGGACCGCCGCCTCGGTGACCACGGCGGCGGCGCCCAGCCATGTCGCGGACGGTGCGAAGGGAAGCAGGAGCGCTGTGACCGTCAAATAGGCGGTGGCGACTACGAGTTGGCGGGTCGCCGGGATCCGGGGTCGGCGCAGCCCGTAGAGCCAGCCGGAGAGCAGCCCGCCGAGACCGGCGGCGGCGATGATCGGCGCGGCGGCGCCCGGCATGCCGTGTCCGGTGGCGTAGGCGCTGATGGACACCTGCATGGTGCCGAAGTACAGCCCGATGGCCAGGTTGAGGGCGGCGAGGAGAAGGAAGCTTGGCCGGAGAAGGGTGCGCCCGGGGTGGGGGAGTCCGGCGTATGCGCGGGCGGGAGGTGGCGCGGTACGGCGTTGCGCGGCGAGCGCGCCTCCGCCGCCCAGCACCAGCATCGCGGCTACGGCACTGGCCGCAGCGGCAGCACCCATCGCTCCGAGCGCGGTGACCAGGACGGGCCCGAGCAGGAACGCGGCGGCGTTGGCGACCGACCCCAGGGACAGGGCCGTGGGCAGTTCGTCGGGGCGGCCGTCGCGCAGCAGGTGCACCCAGCGCGCCGCCGAGAGCGCTCCGAGTTGCGGCACGGACGCCCCGGCGCATCCGGCGGCGACGATCGCCACCGCCGGCGTGGACGACGCGAGGACGACACCGATGGCGGTGCCGTGGCCGAGCAGAGCCCACGGCAGGACACGCGTCTGGCCGAATCGGTCCACGAGGCGGGCCAGTTGCGGGCCGATCAGCGCCTCGGCCAGCGCGAAGGCGGCCGTGGCGAGACCGGCGGTGGTGTAGGAACCGGTACGGGCATGCAGCAGCCAGACCAGCCCCAGGCCGGTCATGGCCAGTCCGATGCGACCGGCGGCAGCGGTGAAGAAGAAGGCGGCGGCGCCGGGTGTGCGCAGCAAGGGACGGTAACCGGATGCAGTCGAGTGCACGGAGATGTCCTTCATCGCCGCCGGCCAGGGCGGGCCACCCCCGGATCGCCGGCGCCTGCCACTCACACTGGAGGGCGAAACGCGACCCGTGGCCCACCAGGGGGACGTCCATACCGCGGGAGACCGGGACACACGCCCTCACCGCCGCCCCCACATACCGGCGGAACACAAACAACAGACCCGAACCAATGCGGGCTCGGGCGACTGCCGGGACGGTAACAGAGCGGGACCGACGTCGGTCAAGAGCCCTTTACGGTGACCCGCGTTCCCTCACCCGCATTCCCTCACCCACCCGACCCCGCACGAGTCCGCGTAAGGATTTCTCGTAGATCGGGCAGGGGGATTTTCGGGTGGCGGTCGGCTGTGAAGAGGCCGTTGGTTTCCTGTTCCGTGTCGGTGAACTGGGTGAGGCAGAAACCGGCGAGTCCGGAGTTCACGGCGGCGTTCACCAGGGCGGTCATCCGGTCGGCGAAGTCCTGCTCGGTGGCGACGATGTCGTAGCCGAACCACTCGGCGCCCTCGGCCGGTGCGAAGGTGGCGCCGCCGAATTCGCTGAGGACGATCGGCTGACCCTGGTGGCGTACGCCGTCCAGCGTGAGCCGTTTCGCGGCGGGCCACTTTTCGGCGATGTCGCCCTGCCGGAGTGAGGCGTGGCCGTAGCGTTCGCGCAGCACGTCCGCCTGCTGGGAGTAGTCGTGGACGCCCCAGATGTCCGCCGCCGAGATTTCCCAGCCGTCGTTGGAGACGGCCGGGCGGGAGGGGTCGAGGGCCTTGGTCAGGTGGTAGAGGGCGTCCATGAAGTGGCGTTGCGCGGGGACGAGGGCGGGGTTCGGGACGGACCAGGACTCGTTGATCGGTACCCAGGCGACGATCGAGGGATGGCTGAGGTCACGGGAGATCACCTCGGTCCACTCGCTGACGACCCGCTCGACCGTCGGCGTACCGAACGCGTAGGCGGCCGGCATCTCCTCCCAGAGCAGCAGCCCCAGCCGGTCGGCCCAGTAGAGGAATCGCGGGTCCTCGATCTTCTGGTGGATGCGCAGCCCGTTGAGGCCGATCTCCTTTGCCAGCTCGGCGTCGCGGCGCAGTGCGTCGGCCGGAGCGGACAGGTGGGACGCCGGCCAGTAGCCCTGCTGCAACGCGAAACGCAGGAAATACGGTTTGTGGTTGAGGAGGAACACTCCGTCGTCCCAGCCGATGTCCCGCAGGCCGAGATAGGAGGTCACACGGTCCACGGGTGCGCCGTCCGCCGCCTCACTCAACTCCACCTCCGCGTCCACGAGATGCGGCTGCTCGGGGCTCCAGAGCAGTTCGTCGAGGTCCTGCGCATGCCGCAGGGCGGGCAGCGCGATGTCGAACGACGTCTCCTGGCCGTCGGTCCGCATCCGCTGTTCGGCGAGCACCCGTTCGCCCCGGGTGAGACGGACCGTCAGATGCAGCGGTCCCCGCGGCCATTGGCTGAGGCGCAGCCGGCACTGCACACGGGCGTGGGCGATATCGGGGGTCCAGTGCAGAGCCGTCACATGCTGCTCCGGGACCTCCTCCAGCCACACCGGCTGCCAGATCCCGGAGGTGCGGTGGTACCAGATGACATGCGGGTGCCGGCGCCAGTCCTGTTTGCCCCGGGGCTGCGCGGCGTCGAAGGGCTGGTCCTCGGCCCTGACGACCACGACGTGTTCCCCGTCCCGGTCGAGGGATTCGGTGACATCGCAGGAGAAGCCTGTGTGTCCGCCTTCGTGACGGCCCACCAGGTGGCCGTTCACCCAGACGTCGGCCCGGTAGTCGACCGCTCCGAAGTGCAGGAGGAGACGCCGGCCGGGGGCGGGCTTGGTCACGTCGATCGTGCGCCGGTACCAGAGCACCGGATGGAACCCGGTGTCGTGGACGCCCGACGCCTCGGACTCGGGCGGGTAGGGGACGATGACGGTGCCGGTGAACGGCTCGGTGACGTCCGGATCCATCCAGCGGCCGGAGCGGCCGAGGTCCGCGTCGTCGTGGGCGAACTGCCATGGACCACTCAGATCACGCCAGTCGGGGTCGCGAACGAGCTGCGGCCGGGGGTGACCGGCGGCGTCCAGGTGGGTGCGGGGCATGCGGCAACTCCGATGGTGTCGTGCACGAATACGGTGAGTGGCGGCGGCGTCGGGGGTGGGGCGGGTCGTTTCAGCCTTGCCGCTCGCCCCCGCCCTCGCCTTCGCCCCCGCCTCCGCCTTCAGAGGAGCGGAGGTCCACCACGGTGGCGGCGAACGCCAGAGGTCCGGGCAGCAACGGCACCAGCAGCGGCATGGACCAGGCCAGGACCACGGCGAGAAGCACCGCGGCGCCCAGCAGGGCGGAGCCGCGCGGGTCGGCGGCCGACCGGATCAACGCCCTGCGCGCGGACAGTCGGTGCGGCGCGCTGAGCGCGGTGGCGCGCAGGCCCACGACCGTGACGCCCAGGGCCAGCAGCGCCAGCGCGGGCGCCACGACGAAGGCTCCGGGCAGCGCGCCGCGCACCAGCGCGGAATCGATCACCAGGACCACGACGAGCAGCGGCGGCACCAGACCGGCGGCCAGCGAGCGGGCGGACAGATGGGCCCGCAGATGACCGGCGTACGCGACGGCCCTGCTCTGTACGCCGCTGTCCACGGTGGTCCGGAGCGTCGCCGAAGCCGCCGCGAAGGCGGCCGGGGCCGTGACGACCGGAAGGCACGCGAGGCTGGTGAGCAGTCCGACGAGCAGCACGTCGGCGAAGAGCGAGAAGCCCGGACCGAAGACCTCCCCGGGTTCCCGGCGGTCGCCGGCCCGTGCGGGTACGTGGCTCATGGCGGCTCAGCCCTTCAGTCCGGAGGTGGCAAGGCCCTGCACCAGATAGCGCTGGAAGACGACGAAGAACAGCACGATCGGCAGTACGGAGATCACCGACATCGCGAACATGGGCCCGTAGGCGGAGGTGCTGGACTGGTCGACGAAGCTGCTCAGGGCGAGGGTGATGGTGAACTTCTCCGGCGCGAACAGATAGATCATCTGCGTGAAGAAGTCGTTCCACGTCCAGATGAACGTGAAGATGGCCGTGGTGATCAGCGCGGGACGGCTCAGCGGAAGCGTGATCGACCAGTAGGTACGGAAGGCACCACAGCCGTCGATACGGGCGGACTCCTCCAGCTCGCGCGGCAGCCCCCGCATGAACTGGACGACGAGGAAGACGAAGAACGCCTCGGTGGCCAGGAACTTGGGCAGGATCAGCGGCCAGTACGTGTCCACCATGCCGAGCCGGTTGAAGATGATGTACTGCGGAATCAGCACCACATGGTGCGGCAGCATCAGCGTCGCGACCATGAAGGCGAACATCACCTTGCGCATACGGAAGCGCAGCCGGGCGAAGGCATAGGCGGCGAGGGAGCAGGACAGCACATTGCCGATGACGGCGCCGCCGGCGATCAGCAGGGTGTTGCCGAGCAGCCGGGTCACGGAGACGCCCGACACACCGTCCAGGGCGGTCGTGTAGTTGGACCACTCCAGGTGGCTCGGCCACAGGTCGAGACTCGTCACCACCTGGTCCGCGGGCTTCAGCGAGGTGGCGAGGAGCCAGGCCAGCGGATACAGCAGTACCAGCAGGCACCCGGCGGCGACCGTGTGCGGCAGCCACCGCTTCGTGGCGATGTTCATCGCCCCTCCTCGTCCGCGTAGAAGACCCAGGACCGTGATGTCCGGAACAGGATCAGGGTGATGACGCCGATGGCGATCAGCAGCAGCCAGGCCATGGCCGCCGCGTAGCCCATGTGCGAGGCGGTGAATCCGCGCTCGTAGAGGTACAGCGTGTAGAACAGGGTGGAGTCGGCAGGCCCGCCGTCGCCGCCGCTGACGGCGTAGGCCGGGGTGAACACCTGGAAGGAGTTGATGATCTCCAGCACCAGGTTGAAGAAGACGACCGGTGACAGCATCGGCACCGTGATCGACACGAACTGCCGCCACCGCCCGGCGCCGTCGAGCGCCGCCGCCTCGTACAGGTCGGACGGGATCTGCTGGAGACCCGCCAGGAAGATCACCATGGGCGCCCCGAACTGCCACACCGTCAGCAGGACGACCACGTACACCGCCAGATGCGGATCGCCGACCCAGCCACCGGTGTCGATGCCGATCGCGTCCAGCACCCGCGGGACCGAGCCACCGTCGTTGAACAGCGCCCGCCACACCAGCGCGATGGACATGCTCGCGCCGAGCAGCGACGGCGCGTAGAACGCCGAGCGGTAGAAGGCCCGGCCCCGGCTGGCGAGATTCCTCAGCAGCATCGCCGCGCCGAGCGCGAGAGCCAGCTTCAGCGGGACCGCCACCACGACATACAGCGCGGTGGTGCCGACCGACCTCCAGAAACGGGGGTCCCGGGTGAACAGGTCGCCGTAGTTGCGCAGGCCCACCCACTGCGGCGGATCGAACAGGTTGTAGTCCGTGAACGACAGATACAGCGACACAGCCATCGGGACCAGGGTCAGCACGACCGCGCCGATCATCCACGGCGACAGGAACACATAGGCGGGCCACCGCTGTTCCCGTATCCGCTGCTCACGCATCCGGCGCAGACGTCCGGCGGGCTGCCGCCGCTCTGCCGTCCCGTCGGACGGTGCGGGCGCCTTGGTCGACACGGTGCTCATGACCTCAACTCCCGGTTCGCCTCGTTGACGAGTTCGCTCGCCGCTTCACGAGGTGTGGCGAGCCCGAACAACACACGTTGGTACGTGCGGTTGAACGCGCGGTTGATGGCGACGTCGCCCGACGGAGGAGCGGTCGGCGGGGCGTCCAGGCCGTACTTCTCCATCCGGCGCGCGTACGCGTAGGTCTCCCGCTCCGGACCCGTGAGGGTCTTGGCGACCCGGGCCGCGACCAGGCGATTGGGCGGAGTGGACCGGGTGAAGCCCAGAATGTCCCCGGCCCGCAGGTCGTTGAGGAGGAAGTCGACCAGTTCGGCCGCCTCCTTGGGGTGTTGGGTGTGGGCTCCGATGCTCAGCAGCATGCTGGGCTTGAAGTACGAGCCCTGACGGCCACCGGTCGTCGGCGTCGGCGCGAAGCGGACGGAGTCGCCGAGAAGCGTCGTGTACCCGGGGAACGGCGCGTCCCAGGTGAAGTCGGCGGCCGAGAGCCGGCGCCCGATGGGGGTGGTCTCGGTGCTGTTGGCCTGCACGGTGTCCTCCGCCGCGGCGACAGAGCCTTCCCTGCGCAGCCCGTCGAAGAACGTCCAGAACGCGGTGAGGTCGTCCTCGCTGAACCCGAGCCGGGTCTGACCGTCGTAGAGCTGCTTGCCCCGGCTGCGCAGCCAGTTCTCGAACACGTCCTCGTTGCCGCCGCCGTCGTTGGCACCCGTGACCGGACGGCCGTCGGGCGACTTGAGCCCCAGCGCGGCGATCTTCCTGTTGGCCGCCGCCCAGTCCTGCCACGTCCAGCTCGGCTGCGGCGCGGGGACGCCGGCCTTGTCGTAGAGGGCGGAATCGTAGGCGTATCCGGTGATGCCGCGCCCCATGGGCACCGCGTACTGCCTGCCCTCGTAGGTGCCCGTGCGCAGGAAGTCCGCATCCATCTCCGACGTACGGATTGTGCCGTTCCCGAGGTACGGGTCGAGCCGTCCGAGGGCTCCGCCGCCCGCGTACTGGGAGATCTGCCGGTAGTCGATCTGGGCCACATCGGGTATGCCGCCGCCCGCGGCCTGCGTGGCCAGTTTCTGCAGATACGAGCCGTAGCCGGCGTTCGATGTGCGGACCGTGACGCCGGGGTGCTCCTTCTCGAAGAGCCGTACGGCCTCCTGGGTGCGGGCGGCGCGGTCGTCGTTGCCCCACCAGGAGAACGTGAGGGTGATTCCTTGGGACGCCGTGCCGCCGTCGGCGCGGGAACACGAGGTGAGTGCGGCCGTCAGGGCAGTGCTGAGACCGGCGGCGGTCGCGGCCAGGACGGCTCGGCGGTTCGGGTGTCGGCGCCGGCTGCTTCGAGGCTCGGGCATGGGGGCCTACCAGAGGGGGACAGGGGTGGGGTACGGAAGGAGCCGGGCGTGCGGCGACCTGGGTAAGAGGCCGGGTCACCGCCGTACCGGCGACGGGTCAGCTGCCGGGACGGACGTCCGGGCGACCGCACATCAGATGTCGGGATAGACGTCCAGGCGCCCGCACATGCCGAAGCGTCCGCGTGCGGCGGGCCCGGTCGCGGTGGTCCGTGCCTCGGCCAGATGCCGGTGGTCCCGGTCGCGCAGTGCGCCGAGTTGAGCCGCGGTGGCCGTCGCGGCGGCGTGCGCGCCGGCGCGCCAGCGCTGCTCCCACGCGTCCAGCCGGGGCCGCACCAGTTCGGCGGCGGCCCGCTGAAAGGCCGCCAGCGGCTCGGGATCGCCGCTCTCGCCGGCCTTCCGCAACTCCAGGAATCGGCGGGTCGCGAGATCGCGGCGGGCGCGCGCGACCTCCACCTGCTCCGCCTCGGGCACATCGGAGGGGATACGGACCGCCCGCGCATAGGTGTCCGCGTCGGCGAGGTGGTCCCGCGGCAGGGTGAGCACCGCGTCGCCCGCCTCGGGCAGCCCGCTGTTCTGCATCACGACGGTGATCTCCAGGCCGCCGTCGTTGATCAGGCGATGGATCGTGCCGGGCGTGAACCAGGCCACCGTCCCCGGCTCCAGGGGCGTCTCCTCGAAGCCGGACCCGGACCCGGAGCTGGAGCTGGTCAGGGTCTGTACGGCGCCCCGGCCCGCCGTCACCACGTATCCCTCGCTGCACGCGAGGTGCAGATGCGGAGTGCCGCCGCCGGGACGGCCGTCGACGGTCGGCCAGTCGTACACACGCAGCCGCGATACGCCGACCGCCCCGGGGAATCCGTCATACGCCGCGCTCACCACTCCTGCCTCCGCAGGTGCGCGGCGACCCGCTCGCGGTCCCACGCGCCGTCGGCGACAGTCACGCGGTAACCACGGGCCAGAGTGTCACCCGGGGCGAGGACCAGCTCCTCGTGGAACGCCCAGGACGGCGCGACCGCGGCGAACGGATCACTGCGTACGAACCAGTGCGCCGGGTGCGTCCCCCTGTCGCCCGCGTGGTCGTTGGCCGGGGAGTGCTCGAAGACGAGCGTGGCATGGCCGTCGCGCCCGTCGTGCTCGCCGACGTACGCCAGCCAGGGCGCCTGGCTGCCCATCAGATCGACCTTGCCCGCATCGACGTTGTCCGCGTCGGCGGTGAAGACCCGGCCGTCGCGGAAGGCGCGCGGGCCGCGCCAGAACAGCCCGGTGTATCCGGCGGCCGGGCGGCCGTGGGTGGTGGGGCTGCCGAACCGCAGGTCCTTGTCACGGCGGTTGGACACGGCCGATGTCCAGGTGAACGACCAGCTACCGGTATCCGGATCGACGTCGCACACCTCGATCCGGCGCGTTTCCTCGGCCCACAGCTCACCGTCGTACGGATGCCAGGTCAGTCGCTCGGCGATCACGGCACGGTCGCCTGCGGCGGAGACCTCGTCGAAGGCGACATGGCCCATCGAACCCACCTTCTCGGGCAGGGCGACGTAACCCTCACCGTGCACATAGGTGTTGCCGCCCCAGAGGTTCTGGCCCGACAGATGTGAGGCGGTGAGCTGAAGTCCTTTGTGCCAGCGGTGGTCGTTGGGGCGGTAGTCGGTGACGAGTGCGCCGGACAGGGTCCGGATCGGATGGAGGTACGGCTTGGGCGCCTCCCAGGCGGCCTCGGGCCGGTACACATAGGCGAACAGGTCGGTCCCGGTCGCCTCATGGGTCACGGTGATGCGGTCGCCGTGGGCGTGGGTGAGTGCGAGTGTCATGCGGGGGCTTCTTCCTCGCGGGGGGCGGCGGGCGCCCAGTTCGGGGCGCCGCCGTGCAGTGCGCCGTAGTAGGGGTCACCGGGGCCGATGTCGCCCGCGCGGACGGGGGCGTCGGTGAACGCGGACTTGTACAGGGCGGTGATGAATTCGAGCGTCTGCCGACCACCGGCGCCGCTGGTGGCGTGGCGTCGGCCGGCCTTGATGTCGGCGACGAGCAGGCGCAGTTGGGCCAGGTGCGAACTGGGCTCGTCGGTGCCGAAGTCACGCCAGGCCGCCACCGTCTCCTCGGGCACGCCGGGGGCCGGGGTGATGCGCCAGTCCGCGTTGCGGTACCCGTAGAGATGGGTCAGCTCGATCGTGGCGCGTTCGCAGTCGATACGGATCCGGCTGACCTCGTCCGGGCTCAGGACGCTGTTGACGACGGTGCCGACGGCTCCGTTCGCGAAGCGCACCTGCGCCGTGGACACGTCCTCGGTCTCCACGTCGTGCACCAGCCGCGCGGCCATGCCGCGCACCTCGCTCCAAGGACCCAGCAGGTCGAGGAGGAGATCGGTCTGATGGATCCCGTGCCCCATGGCCGGGCCGCCGCCTTCGGTGGCCCAACGGCCGCGCCACGGGACCGCGTAGTAGGCGGCGTCCCGGTACCAGGTGGTCTGGCAGTGGGCCACCAGCGGACGGCCGAAGGCGCCCGACCGCAGGAGACGGCGGACGTGGTGTGCACCGGAGCCGAAGCGGTGCTGGAAGACGACGGAGGCATACGGTCCCGCACCATCGGCCCTCCCCACCGTCTTCTCCACCTCCTTCCGCGCGGCTCTCTCCGCCGCCTCGATCGCGTCGAAGTCCGCGAGGGACGGACACGGCGGCTTCTCGACCCACACCCAGGCGCCCGCCCGGAGCGCGGCCACCGCCTGCTCCCGGTGCACGGCGGGAGGCGTGCACAGCACGACCAGATCGGGGCGGACTTCGGCCAGCATTGCGTCGAGATCCGTCGAGGCGTACGGAATCCCGGCGTCGTCCGCGAACGCGCGCACCGCGCCCGCGTCGACGTCCACGGCGGCGACGATGTCCGTTTCCCCGTCGGCGGCCAGCGTCCGCAGCGCGGGCAGGTGGGTGGAGCGCGCGATACCCCCCGTGCCGACCACGGCCGTGCGCAGCGGGGTGTTCGGGCGATGCGAAGACATGCGGACCCTCTCGTGAGACCGACGGACGGACTGACAGACAGGAAAGAAGGGAGGGAGCGAGGGAGGGAGGGAGTCGGACAATGACATTGCCGTGGGAGCAGGCGGCCTCGGCTCGCACGCGGCGGCCGACGGCCCTCCGAACGAATGCCGGTATGGTTCCCGGCATGCTGTTCCAACGTTGTAACCTCGGTGACTTACCAGGGTCAACCCCTCGTCGCGAACGGGATTCCCTCGCTCCGGAGTGCTGACACTGGGCGTAGGGCCATGCATAATCCGTGGGAATCAAGGCGATTGGGGCTGGTCGGTGACAGCGGTGACGCTCAAGGACGTGGCGGAGCGGGCAGGGGTGTCGATCAAGACCGTGTCCAACGTTGTACGCGATGCTCCCCGAGTGTCCGAAGCCACACGGGAGCGGGTGATGCGCGCCGTACGCGAACTCGGCTACCGGCCCAACCCGTCGGCGCGCCGGCTGCGCACCGGACGCAGTGGTCTGATCGGACTGGCCGTCCCGGAGCTGACCACGCCCTACTTCGCGGAACTCGCCCATCGGGTGCGGGCGGAGGCCGCGGAGCTGGGTTTCACCGTCCTCATCGAGGAGACGCTGGGGGACGCCACCGAGGAACTGCGCCTCGCGACCGGCATTGGCGCATCCCTGCTCGACGGCGTGATCCTCTCACCGCTGCGCGTCGCACCCGACGAACTCGCCCCGGTCGCCGACGAGTTCCCCTTGGTGCTGCTCGGTGAGCGCGGCTACGAACGGGGTGAGGTCGTGGCCGACCACGTCCTGATCGACAGTGTCGCCGCGGCGCGCGACGCCACCGCGCACCTGATCGGCCTGGGCCGTACCCGCATCGCCGCGATCGGCGTCGACCACAAGACGTCGGAGACCAGCCGCCAGCGACTCCAGGGCTTCCAACTAGCCCTGCACCAAGCCGGATTGACCTACGATCCGCGACTCGCACCGCTGGTGAAGGAGTTCAACCGCCCCAACGGCCTGCTCGCGATGCGAACCCTGACCTCCCTGCCCGCCGCCGAACGCCCCGACGCGGTCTTCTGCTTCAACGACATGCTGGCCATCGGCGCCCAACGCGCCCTGTACGAGGCGGGCCTGCGCATTCCCGAGGACGTCGCAGTCGTCGGCGTCGACGGTTCACAAGCGGGTCTCTACAGCACCCCGTCCCTCACCTCCGTCATCCCCGACATGGCAGCCATCGCCTCCCTCGCCGTGAAGTGCCTGGCGGCCCGCATCCGCTCGAAGGAGCCTCTACCGTTCGAGGTCCACCTGGCCCCGTACTGGCTGGACGTACGGGAGTCGACGGAGGGGGTGAGGCGGCCGGTGCGGATGTGAGCGGCGACTGCGGTCGGCGTCTCGCGGGTCCACAGGGTTTCGCGTACGCAGTGCCGTGACGCCGACGGGTGTTTCCGGTCGCAACGTCTCGCAACGTCTCGTACCGGCCGTAGTGCAGGCGGCACGGCGGCCACGGTCATGCTTGTCGAACGGCACCGCGCCTGTCCCGGGACACTCCTGAGTGGGACTTCCGGGCGATTGGATTGCAGGCTTTTCGCCGCCCGCCGATGCCGTGCCCGAAGTAATCGGTCGGCAGCGGAGGGATTCTGCGTGGATTCCTAGGGGTGGCTCGCACGGATGGCGTTGTGCCAGTCAACAGACAGCGGCCAGCCATCAGTAGACGGTGGCCAACGGATATCCTCCCTTTTCGAAAGTCTCCTGGCACACAGACATCCCGAACGCCATCTCCAGACCTTTCAGAAACCGGTTCCGCCAGTCGGGTATCAAACCGTCGTTCGCGAAGACCGGACGGCCGTCGACGTATCGGACTTCCGGGCGGCACCCTGCCTCGTGCATGGCCCAGTTGAGGAAGGACATCTCCGGCGCGTAGTCGAAATAGTGACCGCCGCTCGGCTCTGCCTTTTCTGGCAGATGGCTGTAGATCTCGCCACGCCACACCCGATGCCCTTCTTCGAAGTAGGCCATGCAGTTCATGCCCTTTGCGGCAACGTGGTAAAGGAGGACGACTCGGCCGGTTCCCCGCGGCAGCGCGAAGCCTTCGTGGGAATAGATCAGAAAGTCGAAGTTCCCGGCAAGGAAGGACCAATCACCTTCCTTGCCGTAGACGGTCAGGCGGGGTTCATCGGGGACCCGGGTGTGGGGGTGGGTCCGGTCGTAGACAGCCTTGGCCTCCGCACTCACCGGCTCGGGGATTTCCCAGGGAACGGCACCGAAGGTCACTGCCAGATCCTGTGGCGGGATTCCTTGTGCGAATACGAGACCCGCCTGGTCCCCAAGTGCGGGGTCGCTCGGCCAACACCCGCCGAGCCACGTGATTCCATCGTCCTCTGCCATGGCCGGGGAGCGTAACAGCGAGGTCCGACAACGAGCGGCGATAATGCCACTCCCGCCGTCGCTGGCTCAGTCCATCCGCAAGGACTCCGCCGCGTCGCCGACCCGCCGCACCTGGGCTGCCGTGAGCCGCCGGGTGTCCCAGATCAACTCGGCAACTTCGGCAGCCGTCAGGTCCAGCGGCGGGATGCCGTCGGGGGGTTCGGGGAGTGCGACACCCGTGAGGACGGACAAGTCGTCGGCGAGAATACCCAGCACCGCGGAGAAGTCGACCAGGAGTTCAGGGGTCAGCTCCCTTCGGCCGTGTCCCACCATTCCGTAGGTGGCCGCGGACCAATACCGGCCGGTGACCAGGAGGAATGTCTTGGCCGCACTGTTCCAGCCGAGGTTCCGGTTCCGGACCAGGCGCATCAGCATGGCGCCGGGGCCCGCAGGATAGTTCTCGTGCGTCGGCAATGCGGGGGCGGCCGACGCGTGCTTCTCGTGCCGGAGCGACGCCATGAGTCGGCGCACGGAGTTCCTGTCCTCCGGGGACAGGTGCATGGCGTGCCGCGCGAGCCCGGGTACCCACACCCCGGCCGAGCGGTCCACGGGAGCGAGGTCGTCCGGTACCGGCACATCCGCGATCGCAAAGACATCCGCCGTGTGCAGACCGAGCGCGGGCGCGAGCCGCCGCAGCGACGACGGGCCGGGCACCCCGGAACCGGCGACATCCCCAGGCCACCCCGGAGCGCCGACGTCCAGCCCCCGATGCTCCGACAACCGCGCCAACTGCACGCTCCCACACACATATCCGGCCATCCCGTCAGCCTAGAACCACAGAGATCGAGCCGCCCGTCCGCCCCCGCGCCCCTCGAACCAAGCCCCGGCGGCGGATGTCTGTCACACCCTTGACGCACCCTCGTAACCTGCGTACGTTCCTCGGTCATACGTAGAAGCAACCCCCGTTGTGGGGCTCCGCGTTACTGCTCATACGTATGAGCAAAGCGACAGCAGATGCAGAAGCAGAAGCAGGACCAAGACCAGTACCAGGCGCTCCATCCCAGCCACCCCTCTCGCCCCCGTACGAGACAGCCAGGAGTCAGCCATGCCCACCCGGAGAACCTTTGTCCGTGCCGCCGTCGCGGCCTTCGCCGTCCCGCTGGGGGTGAGTTCCTGCACGGCCGGAACCGGTGCCGGCGGCAGCGGCGGAGGCGGAAGCACCGACACGCTCGTCTTCGGCAAGACCGACGGCGGTACCACGTTCGTCCGCAACTTCAACGTCTTCGGTCCGGCCGCGCAGAAGGCTCCCGGCTCCGAGATGATCTACGAGCCGCTGGCCCGCGTCGACTACAGCGACGGCGCGAAGGTCAAGCCGTGGCTGGCCAAGTCGATGGTCTTCGACAAGGCCGGCACCACACTCACCGTCCGCCTCCGCGACGACGTCACCTTCTCCGACGGGAAGAAGATGACCGCGGACGACGTCGAGTTCTCCCTGGGCATCCCGCTCAGCGACCCCAGCTTCAACACCGGCGGCGTCACCTACGACAAGGTCGCCAAGGTCGACGCGACCACGGTCACGGTGCACTTCCCCAAGCCCGCGTTCAGCGAGCTGGGCCAGCTCGGTGCGGTCGCCATGCCGATCGTGCCCAAGCACATATGGGCACAGCAGAACCTCAAGACGTGGGCGAACCCGGATCCGGTCGGCACGGGAGCGCTCGCCCTCAGCAAGTTCTCCGCCCAGCAGGTCACGCTGACGGCCCGTGACGACTACTGGGGCGGCACACTGCGGATGAAGCGCGTCAAGATCATCCCGAGTGGGCCGGACGCGGTGAGGGCCCAGCTCCTCCGGGGTGACATCGACTGGGCGCTCAGCGCCTGGAGCGGCGCGGAGAAGGAGTACGTCGCCGAGGACCCGAGCCACCACCTCTACCAGCGCTACGCGACAGGCGGCGCCTACGCCCTCTTCTACAACACCGCCAAGGCACCCTTCGACAACGTCCATCTGCGCCGCGCACTCGCGATGACCATCCCCCGTACGGACATCGTGGCCACCCTGGAGCGCCCCGGCACCGAGGCAGGGCCGACCGGCCTCGTCGACGAGATCTACGAGGACCAGCTGCTGCCCGAATACCGGGGCAAGGTCCAGAAGGTCGACCCCGCCGCGGCCAAGGCCGAGCTGGCCAAGAGCGGATTCACCGTCCAGGGCGGCAAGTTGGTCAAGGACGGGAAGTCCTACAGTCCGACGCTGTCGTTCAACCAGGACTACGGCTGGGACGCCTACGCCAACATCATGATCAAGAGCTGGGAGAGCGTGCTCGGCATCAAGGTCAAGCCGGTGGGCACGCCTGGTGCGAACCTCTTCGAGGCGCAGCAGAACGGCGAGTTCGACATGACCATCAACACCACCGCCGGGGCCGGGGCCGCCGGCGTCTTCAGCGCCCTGAGCAGCCGGGCCCTCCGGCCGATCGGCCAGAAGGCCGCCACCAACTTCGGCCGCTGGGACGACCCCGAGACCGACGCCGCCGTGACCAAGCTGATCAGCTCGAACGATCCGAAGTCGCTGGAGGACGCCAGTCACACCATGCAGCGGATCGTGGCGCAGAAGGTTCCGTACAGCCCGATCTACAACAGCTACTGGTTCATCGCCATCAACAGCAAGCACTGGACCGGCTGGCCCACGCCGGAGAGCTTCCGTTCCGTGCCGTTCCCGGGGCTCGGCCCCGACACCACCCTGACCCTTCTGCGGCTGAAGCCGGCGGCGCAGTGACCACGCTCACCGCGGCACCCCGGATCAGCACCGCGGGCCGCAGCAGGACGCCGGTCGCCCGCCGCTGGCGGTTCGTGCTGCGCAGGCTCGGCTTCTACCTGGTCGCACTCTGGTCGGCGATCACGCTGAACTTCTTCCTCCCGCGACTGATGCCCGGCGACCCGTCCGCGGCCATCGTCGACAAATTGCAGCGCGTCAGCGGGCAGCAGCTCGACCCGGCGGCCCTCCGATCGGTGCAGAAGATCTTCGGCGAACCGAGCGCCAACCTGGGGCGGCAGTACGTCGACTACCTGGCGCAACTGGCCCGCTTCGACCTCGGTGTCTCGGTCTCGAACTTCCCCGTACCGGTGAGCGACCTGGTGTGGCAGGGGCTGCCCTGGACGATGCTGCTTGTGGGCTCGACCACGGTCGTCGCGTTCGTCCTGGGCACGGGCCTCGGCGCGTTCGCCGGCTGGCGGGCGGGCAGCCGCTTCGACACCGTGATCAGCCCGCTGACCACCTTCGTCTCGGCCGTCCCGTACTTCTGGACCGCGCTGATCGCTCTGTGGGTGTTCGGGTTCTCGCTGGGCTGGTTCCCGCTGTCCGGCGGATACGACGCCGATCTCGACATCGGCTTCTCGCCCGGGTTCCTGCTGAGCGTGCTCCACTACGGAGCCCTGCCCGCCACCACCATCCTCTTCTCCGCGTTCGGCGGCTGGCTGCTCGGTATGCGCAACATGACGGTGACCACCGTCCGTGAGGACTACGTCCTGCTCGCCCAGGCCAAGGGTCTCTCGGAGAAGCGGGTGCTGCTCCGGTACGCGGCCCGCAACGCGATGCTGCCGAACTTCACCGGCTTCGCGCTCGCTCTCGGACACGTCGTCGGCGGAGCGCTGCTCACGGAGATCGTGTTCAGCTATCCCGGCATCGGCTATCTGCTCTTCACCGCCCTCCAACAGCGCGACTACCCCGTGATGCAGGGTGTGTTCCTGCTGATCACCCTCACGGTGCTCCTGGCGAACCTGCTCGCCGACTCCGTGTACGCCCTGCTCGACCCCCGTATCCGGGAAGGAGGCTGATCTGCCGTGCGTACCGAGTTCCTGAGCAGTTGGAAGGTCCGGATCGGCCTCGGCACCCTCGCCTTCTTCGCGCTGCTCGCCCTCTTCGGCCCCTGGCTGGTGGACCTGCTGGGCGTGGATCCCCGGGCCAACGAGATCACGAGCATTTCGAGGCCCCCGAGCGGTGAACACCTGCTGGGCACCAACCAGTTCGGCCAGGACGTACTCGCCCAGGTCGTCGCGGGCGCCCGCGGTTCGATGTACGTCGGCGTGCTCGCCGCGGTCGTCGGCACCGCGATGGCCATCCTCGTCGGCGTGCCGTCCGGCTACTACGGCGGCAAGGTCGACGCCGCCCTGAACTTCCTCACGAACCTCTTCCTGGTGATGCCCGTCCTGCCGCTGATCCTGATCGTCGCCGGATATCTGGAGGGCACCAGCCTGACCACCGTCGCGCTGATCATCGGCCTCTTCGGCTGGTCGGGAGGCGCCCGCACGCTGCGGGCACAGGCGCTGAGCATCGCCGGGCGGGACTTCGTCCGGGCGATGCGGCTGCTGGGGGAGCGGGGACACCGGCTGGTGTTCTTCGAAGTCCTGCCGCATCTCACCGGACTGATCGCGTCGATGTTCCTGCACGCGATGATCGGCGCGGTGCTCGCGGAGGCCGGGCTCGCGTTCCTGGGCATCTCCGACGCGAGCGCGATCAGCTGGGGCACCATGATCCAGTCCGCGCAGCAGCAGAGCGCGGTCCTGCGCGGGCTGTGGTGGTGGTTCGTGCCGCCGGGCCTGTGCATCGCCCTGATCGGCACCGCCGCCGCGCTGGTCAACTTCGGTGTCGACGAGCTGGCAAACCCGAAGCTGCGGGTCGTCCGCGCGAAGACGGTACGGCGGCCGAAGAAGCTCGTACAGGCGGGAGGGTCGTCGTGAGGACAGCACCGGCAGGACGAGTGGGAGGTGACCACCGATGACCGTACGGACCGAAGAACGCCCTCCGGCCGCCGCGCCCGCCGGACAGGCGGTGCTGGAAGTACGCGGACTCGACGTGGAGTACGCGACCGGCGACCATCCTGTACGGGCCTGCGTGGACGTCGGATTCACCCTCCATCGCGGGGAGATCCTCGGCATCGCGGGGGAGTCCGGCTCCGGCAAGTCCACCCTCATCACCGCCCTGACCCGGCTCCAGCGCCCGCCGGCCGTCACCACCGCCGGGGAGATCCTGTTCCACGGCCGCGACGGGTCGCCGCCCGTCGACCTGGTCGGCCTCGGCCCGAAGGAGCTGCGCCGCTACCGCTGGACGGCCCTGTCCATCGTCATGCAGTCCGCGATGGACGCGCTGAATCCGGTGATGCGCATCGGTGCCCAGTTCGCCGACGTACTGCGCGCCCACGACAGGGACCTGGGGAAGCAGGGGGCCTGGCGGCGCGCGGCCGAACTCCTCGCCATGGTCGGCATATCGGCGGAACGCGTCCGCGACTACCCGCACCAGCTCTCCGGCGGGATGCGCCAGCGCGCCGCCATCGCACTCGCCCTGGCCTGCCGCCCCGAACTGGTCGTGATGGACGAACCCACCACGGCGGTCGACGTGGTGATGCAGCGTCAGATCCTGGCCCAAGTGCTGCGGATGCGCCGGGAGCTGGGGTTCTCCGTCGTCTTCGTCACCCACGACCTGTCGCTGCTCCTGGAACTCGCCGACCGCATCGCCATCATGTACGCGGGCCGGATCGTCGAGTCCGGCGACGCGGAAACCCTCTACCGGGACCCCAAGCACCCGTACACCCGCGGCCTGCGCGACTCCTTCCCGCCGCTACGCGCACCTCTGCGCACCCTCCGCGGCATCCCCGGTACGCCACCCGATCTGCGCCGGCCGCCCTCCGGCTGCCCGTTCCACCCGCGCTGCGCGCAGCGCGTGGAGGGCTGCGACCGGACGCTGCCCCCGCTGCTGGAGATCACTGACGGCCATCGGGCCGCCTGCCTGCTGCACACCCCGGGAGACCGCTGATGAACGCGCACGACGACAGTCCGGTCCTCGAAGCCCGCGAGGTCTCCAAGCACTTCACCGTCCGCGGCTCCCTCGGCCGCACCTCGGTCGTCCGCGCCGTGGAGGACGCCACCGTGAGGCTGCGGCCCGGTCACATCCTGGCCCTCGTCGGCGAGAGCGGCAGCGGCAAGACCACCCTGGCCCGGCTGCTGTCCCGCTTCTACGAGCCGACGTCGGGCGAGATCCTGCTGCGCGGCAAGCCGGTATCGGCCGGGCGTGGCGCCAGGACCTACCACTCCGACGTGCAGCTCATCTTTCAGGACCCCTTCGGTTCGCTGAACCCCCTGCACCGCGTCCGCTACAACCTCGACCGTGCCCTGCGGCTGCACCACAAGCGCCTCGACGCGGGCGCCCGCCGGCGCCGCGTCACCGAACTGCTGGAGCGTGTCAGCCTCACGCCCGCCGAGGAGATCGCGGAGAAGTTCCCGCACGAGCTGTCCGGCGGCCAGCGTCAGCGCGTCGTCATCGCGCGGGCCCTGGCGGTGGAGCCGAAGGTCCTGCTCGGCGACGAGCCGATCTCGATGCTGGACGTGTCCATCCGCCTCGAAATGCTCAACCTGCTGCAACGCCTGCGCGAGGAGGACGGGCTCGCCCTCCTCTACATCACCCACGACATCGCCGGCGCCCGCTACCTCTGCGACGACATCGCGGTGATGTACGCGGGACAGATGGTGGAGTCGGGCCCCAAGGAGGAGGTGATCGCCGCGCCTCAGCACCCGTACACCAAACTGCTCATCGAATCCTCACCGGACCCGGAGCGCGGCATCGGGCGCCGTGACGAGCTGTTCAAGGACGCCGACGAACTCGGCGAACCGCCCAGCCTCGTCGACCCGCCCACGGGCTGCCGATTCCATCCCCGCTGCCCCTTCGCGATGGCAGAGTGCGCGACCGAGGCCCCGCCGCGCACCGAACTCGGCGCCGGTCACTGGACACGGTGCTGGCTGCACGCCAAGGGCCGGGCCGGGGAACTCGCACAGACCACGCACGCCGCGGCGATGGCCCGGCGCGTACCGCAGGAGGCGGCACAGTGACAGCCAGACGCCGGGACAAGGCACCGAACCAGGCCGACGTGGCCCGCCTCGCGGGGGTCTCCCAGTCGGCGGTGTCCCGGGTGATCAGCGGGGACACGGCGACGAACCGGATCCCGGAGGAGACACGGCAGCGAGTCCTCGACGCGGTACGCCAACTCGGCTATGTGGCCAACCCCGCCGCCCGCGCCATGCGCAAGAAGCGCAACAACCTGCTCGGCGTGCACACCTTCGAACCCGTCTTCCCGCACGCCCGCGAGGACTTCTACTTCGAGTTCCTCCTCGGCATCGAGGAGCGCGCCGAAGAGACCGGCTTCGACCTCGTCCTCTTCACCTCGACCGGCGTCGGAGGCGGTGGCGAACGCAAGATCTACCGGGACGGCACCAACCGGCTCAACCTCGCCGACGGCAGCATCCTCCTCGGCGTCGCCACCAACCGCGACGAACTCGCCCGACTCTGGTACGAGGGCTACCCGTTCGTCCACATCGGCCGCCGCGAGGTGCCCGGAGCCGAGATCCCCTCCGTGATCCCCGACTACCGGTCCGCCGCGGCACGGATCGTGGAGAAGCTGGCCGGACACGGCCACCGACGCCTCGGCTATGTGCGCGAGTACCTGGAGATGGAGCCGTACGAAGACCGCAGGACCGGCTACGCGCAGGCCGTGGCCAGGCTCGGGCTGACCGACGACTCACCCGGCTTCCACGGTGAGCAGGGGATCGGCGGGGCATGGCTCGACGAGGTGGCGCGCGGCGGTGCGACGGCGGTGGTCGTGGAGAGCGTGCGGCTCGCGAACGAGCTGCGTGACGGCCTTTCGGCGCGCGGGCTCAAGGTTCCCGACGACGTGTCCGTCGCCGTACTCGAAGGAGCACCGCCCGACCTCGGCGGCCAGTGGGACTCGCTGGAGATCCCGCGCATCGAGATCGGACGCATCGCCGTCGACCGGCTGCGGGCGATCCTCGACGATCCCGACGCGCGTACGGAGAACCTGTTCGTCGACTGCGCGGTGATCTCGGGCACCACCATCACCGACGCACCCTAGACCGCTGTCACTGGAGCCCGACTGGCCATGCAATCAGACGACTTACGGGGGGCCCTGCGATGCGGCCTGCCCACACCCGCCACATCCGCGGAGCACAGAAGGAGCCTACGGGGCATGGAAGAAACACGGACCGAGGTACTTGTCGTCGGCGGTGGTCTCGGCGGTGTCGCGGCAGCGCTGACCGCGGCCCGGTTGGGCCGCACGGTGGTGCTCACCGAGCCCACCGACTGGCTCGGCGGCCAGCTCACGGCCCAGGCCGTGCCACCCGACGAGCATCCCTGGATCGAGGGCCCGGCAGCGCCGCCCGGCTACGCGGAGCTGCGGCGCCGTGTCCGCGACTACTACCGGCGCACCTATCCGCTGCGCCGTCCCGACGACCCCCTCCTCGACCCGGGCCTCGGCATCGTCAGCCGGATGTGCCACGAGCCGCGCGTGTCCGTGGCCGTGCTGGAGGAGATGCTCGCCCCCTGGCGTTCCGCCGGCACGGTCAGGGTGCTCACCCGCCACCGGCCCGTCGCCGTGCACACCAGCGGTGACAGGATCGAAGCCGTCACACTCCAGGACCTCGACACCGGCACGGAACTCACCGTCTCGGCCTCCTACACCCTGGACGCCACAGAGCTGGGCGACCTCCTTGAACTCGGCGGGATCGAGCACGTCATCGGCGCCGAAGGCCGCGACACCACCGGTGAGCCGCACGCGCCCGACACCGCCGATCCGCTGGACCAGCAGGCCGTCTCCTGGTGCTTCGCGCTCGAACACCGGCCGGGCGAGGACCATGTGGTCGACCGCCCAGCGGCCTACGAGGACTGGAAGAACAGGACCGCCCCCTTCTGGCCCGGGTCCCAGTTGTCGTGGACCGATGTCCATCCGATCACCCTCAAGCAGCGCACCTGGCGGCTGATGGACGCCGACCGGGAGGCCGGCGAGCACTTCGACCTCTTCCAGTTCCGCCGGATCAGGGCCCGCGAACAATTCACCGACGGCGCGTACGGCACCGATCTGACCATCGTCAACTGGCCGCAGATCGACTACTGGGAGCGGCCCGTCCTCGGCGTGACCGAGGCGGAGGCGGAGGCCGCGCTCGCCGCAACGCGTGAGCTGTCGCTGTCGTTCCTGCACTGGATGCAGACCGAGGCACCGCGACCGGACGGCGGTACCGGCTACCCGGGGCTGCGGCTGCGACCCGATGTGACGGGCACGGCGGACGGTCTGGCCAAGACGCCGTACATCCGTGAATCGCGCCGTATCCAGGCCGAGTTCACGGTGCTGGAGCAGCACGTGGGTGTCGAGGCCAGGCCGTTGGACTCGGGCAGCGAGATCTTCGCCGACAGCGTGGGACTCGGCAGCTACCGCATCGACCTGCACCCGAGCACGGCGGGACGCACGTACGTCGACATCGAGGCGTACCCGTTCCAGATCCCGCTCGGCGCTCTGATCCCCGTACGCGTCGACAATCTGCTGCCCGCCAACAAGAACATCGGCACGACCCACATCACCAACGGCTGCTACCGGCTGCACCCGGTCGAATGGGCGATCGGCGAGGCCGTGGGCGCACTCGCGGCGTACTGCCTGGACCACGATCTACCGCCCCGCAAGGTCCGCTCCGATCAGACGCGGCTCGCCGACTACCAGCGGCTGCTCGGCGACACCCTGGGCATCACGCTGGCCTGGCCGGAGGAGGTCCGTACACACCGCCATATGTAGGTGGTGCCTGTCCCTTCATTCACCAGCCACCCATGCCAGGACACAGGAGCCCGCGCATGCCGCCACCTCCGCCACCTGACGAGCCGCAGCCAGGTTGGGGCCGCATCCCCCGCCCCGCCTTCGGCGCCGACTACAACCCCGAACAATGGGACAGGGCGACCTGGAAGGACGACATCCGCCTGATGCGCGAAGCCGGGGTCAACCTGGTGTCGCTCGGCGTCTTCGCCTGGTCCTGGATCGAGCCCCGCCCTGACGTCCTCGACTTCTCCGGCCTCGACGAGAGCTTGGCCCTGCTGCACGAGGGGGGCATCTCCGTCGACCTGGCAACGCCGACCGCCGCGCCCCCGCTCTGGTTCTCCCACGCCCACCCCGAGTCCCTGCCCACCACCGCCGACGGACGCCACCTCGCCCCCGGCTCCCGACAGGCGTACTGCCCGTCCTCACCCGCCTACCGGGAACGCGCCGCCCTCATCACCCGCCGCCTCGCCGAACGCTACGGCGAGCACCCGGCGGTGGTGATGTGGCACGTGAACAACGAATACGGAAACGGCAACCCCCACTGCTGGTGCGACACATCGGCCGCCGCCTTCCGCACCTGGCTGCGCGCCACGTACGGCAGCGACCTCGAAGCGCTCAACGACCGCTGGGGCACCACCGTGTGGGGCGTGCGCTACAGCGACTGGGACCAGGTGATCCCGCCACGCACCAGCACCGGCGGTCTGCCCCCCGGCCTGTGGCTGGACTTCTACCGGTTCGGCGACGCCGAACACCGGGCCTGCTTCCGCGCCGAACGCGACATCCTGCACGCCCACTCGCCAGGCCGCCCCGTCACCACCAACTTCATGACCGCGAGCATGCGCTGGGCCGACTACTGGCGGTGGGCCCGCGACGTCGACCTCGTGTCGAACGACCACTACCTCGGGGCCGAGGACCCCCACCGGAACGCCGAACTCGCCCTGGCCGCCGACCTCACGCGCGGGCTGGCCGGCGGTCGGCCCTGGCTGCTCATGGAACACTCCACGTCCGCCGTGCAGTGGCAGCCCCGCAACCTCGCCAAGGCCCCCGGAGAGATGGCCCGCAACACACTCGCCCACCTCGCCCGGGGCGCCGACGGTGCCCTGTTCTTCCAGTGGCGGCAGTCGGCGTACGGACCGGAGAAGTGGCACTCCGCGATGGTGCCGCACGGCGGTGAGGACACCCGGATCTGGCAGGAGACCAAGGCTCTCGGCGGCGCGGTGGCCCGCCTCGCCGACCTCGGCGGCAGCACCTGCCCGCCCGCCGAGATCGCCCTTCTGCTGGACTACGAGGCCATGTGGGCGCTGGAACTGCCGCACCGCCCCAGCACCGACATGACGTACACCGAGGTGTTCCGCGCCTGGCACCGCGCCCTGTGGACCACCGGCCTGACCTGCGACGTGGTCCCCGCCCCCGGCGACCACCGTCTTCTGCTGGTGCCCTCGCTCTACGCCGTGTCCGCCGCCACGGCCCGCGCCCTGGAGGACTACGCCGGGCGCGGAGGTCGCCTCGTCGTCGGCCCCTTCAGCGGACTGGTCGACCCCGACGACCGCGTCCATCCCGGGCCCTACCCGGGTGCACTGCGCGCTCTCCTCGGGCTGCGTGTGGACGAATATCTCCCGCTGGCCGCCGGACGGTCCGTCGGCCTGGAGGACGGCTCGGCCGGCCGCCTGTGGGCCGAGCGTGTCCTGCCCGACGCGGACACCGTGGTGGAGAGCCGCTTCACCGACGGACCGGCGGAAGGCGGCCCCGCCGTCCTCCGCCACGGCACCACCCGCTACCTCGCCACCCGCCCCGACGACCCCTCCCTTCTGCGCCTTCTGCCCCGATGGGCCTCGGAAGCGGGCTGCGCACCCCCGGTACGCGGGTCCGGAGGCGGTGTCGAGGTCACCCGAAGAACGGCGCCCGACGGCCGATCGTGGCTCTTCGCCGTCAACCACACCCACGACCCGGCCCAGTTGGACGCCAGGGGAGTCGACCTCCTGACGGGGGCCACCGCACCGGGCACGTTCACCCTGCTTCCGGGCGGCGTGGCGGTGATACGGGAGGACGGCGCGAGCGCACCCGTATGACCCTTCCTCAACTCCCGCACACCTCCTCAACTCCCGCGTGAATGAAGCCACGTTCGCTCGTTCCTCCCTTTCCCCGCCCCTGAATGCCCCCAAATGCCCCAGGAGGGCCCCTTGCCATGAGCACTCACCACGAGGACCGGATCAAGCAGCTCCTCGACCTGATGACACCGGACGAGAAACTGGGCCAGCTTCAGCAGCTCGCCTGGGCCTGGGACACCGGACCCGGCTCCGGCAGCACCGAGGAGGCCGGGGCAGCCGCCCGCAAGGGCCTGCTCGGCTCCGTGCTCAACGTCTTCGGCGCCGCGAGCACCAACGCCCTCCAGCGCATCGCCGTGGAGGAGTCCCGGCTCGGTATCCCGCTCCTCTTCGGCCTCGACGTGATCCACGGCTACTGGACCACCTTCCCGATCCCCCTGGCCCAGGCGGCGGCCTTCGACCCCGCCGTCACCGAGACGGACGGGGAGATCGCCGCACGCGAGGCACGGTCCAACGGTGTGCACTGGACGTTCGCGCCGATGATGGATGTCACCCACGAGCCGCGCTGGGGCCGGATCGCCGAGAGCCACGGCGAGGACCCCTATCTGACGAGCCGTTACGCGGCGGCGAAGGTGCGCGGTCACCAGGGCGCCGATCTCGCCGCACCCGACAGGGTCGCCGCCTGCGCCAAGCACTTCGCGGCCTACGGAGGGCCGGAAGGCGGTCGCGACTACAACACCGTCGACGTCTCCGAGCAGCGGCTGCGCAACCTCTACCTGCCCCCCTTCAAGGCCGCGGTGGACGCGGGTGTGGCGTCGGTGATGGCCTCGTTCAACACCATCAGCGCCGTGCCCGCGCACGCCAACCCGCACACCCTGACGCGCATCCTCAAGGAGGAGTGGCGCTTCGACGGCCTGGTGGTCAGCGACTGGACGGGCGTCCTCGAACTGGTCGCCCATGGCTTCGCCGAGGACGGGGCGGCTGCCGCGCGGCGGGCGCTCGGTGCCGGTGTCGACATGGAGATGGTCAGCACCACGTTCGCCGACCACGGCCGGGAACTGCTCGCACGCGGCGCCCTCACGGAGGCCCGGCTCGACGACGCGGTGGCCCGCGTCCTGCGGCTGAAGCTGCGGCTCGGCCTCTTCGAGCGGCCCTACGTCGACGAGTCCGCGGCCGTGACCGAACCGACCGCCTCGACACGGGCGGCGGCACGCGATGCGGCGGTGCGGTGCATGGTGCTGCTGAAGAACGAGGGGCACACACTGCCGTTGGCTGCCGGACCGCGGTCCATCGCCGTGGTCGGGCCGCTCGCGGACACCGGCGATCTGCTGGGGACGTGGACGGTGCCGGACGCTCAGCAACGCTTCCCGGCCGTCACGGTCGCGGAAGGGTTGCGGACGGCAGTGCCGGAGGCGCACCTCGTGTGTGTCCCCACCGGGGGTGCTCCGGGAGCCGTGGAAGACGCCGACGCGCGGGCCGTGGCCGCCGCCGCGTCGGTCGACTTCACCGTCGTGGCCGTCGGGGAGCCACCGGCGCTCAGCGGCGAGGCCGCCGTACGGAGCGACCTCGAACTACCCGCTGGACAGCGGGAGTTGATCGAAGCGGTCGCGGCGACAGGGAAACCGTTCGCCGTGGTCCTCTTCGCCGGTCGCCCGCTGGTCGTCGGCGACTGGCTCGACTCCGCCCCGGCCGTGCTCCTTGCCTGGCATCCGGGCCTGGAGGCCGGCCACGCCCTGGCGGACGTCCTCACCGGGGCGGTCGCACCCGGCGGCAAACTGCCGGTGTCGTTCCCGCGTGCGGTGGGCCAGATCCCCGTCCACTACAACCACGAGAGGACCGGCCGCCCGTACGACGCCACTCAGCCCGACGAGAAGTACGTGTCCAAGTACCTCGACCTGGCCGAAGGACCGCAGTTCCCCTTCGGCCACGGGCTGAGCTACACGACCTTCACCACGGGTGACCCGCGCCTGAGCCGCACGGAGATCCCGACCGCCGACCTGTCGGAGGGCGCGACGGTGGAGGTCACCGTCTCCGTGCGCAACACCGGGGACCGAGCAGGGGACGAGGTGGTCCAGTTGTACGTCCACGACCTGGCCGCGGACATCGTCCAGCCGGTGCGCCGACTGCGCGGCTTCGAGCGGGTGACGCTCGGGGCGGGGGAGAGCACCGAGGTGCGATTCCTGCTCGGGGCCGAGGACTTCGGCTACTGGACGAACGACCCCGAGGGTGTCTTCGTCCTGGAGCCGGGGGCGATCGACCTCTATGCGGGAGCCGATTCCACGGCGCGGAACCGCTGCCGTCTGACCATCAACTGACGAAGATCTCGACAGATGTGAGGAGAAGGCGTGAGAGCGAAGACATTCGCAGTAGTGATAGTTCAGGTGCTGCTCGGATTCCTGCTGGCCGCGGCCGGTACGGGGACCGCGCAGGCAGCGGCGGCCACGTACTACGTGTCGCCGAGCGGCAATGACAGCAACAGTGGTCTGTCGCCGACGCAGGCATGGAAGTCGACGTCGAAGGTCAACGGATTCACGTTCCCGCAGGGCAGCACCGTCTCCTTCGAGGGCGGGCAGGGCTTCACCGGCTGCCTGGTGTTCAACTCCGGCAACGTCCCCGCGTCGTCCGCGACGACCCCGTTCAAGGTCACCTCGTACGGTACGGGCCAGGCGGCCCTCACTTCGAACTGCACCGGGGACTACTCGGCGGCGATCACCGCGGACAATGTCAGCGGTTTCCAGGTGAGTGGCCTGAAGGTGGTCAACGGCGGTACGACGGCGGCCGGGGTTCTGCTCCAGAACCAGACCTCGACATCGCCGACGAAGGGGCTGGTGGTGGCCGGCTCGGACATCTCCGGATTCTCCGCACCGACCGGCAGCAGCAGCACGTTCGGCGGGCAGATCATGGTGCTCGGCTACGCGGTGAACGGGAACAGCGGACCGCTGGACGATGTGCAGATCCGCGACAACAAGCTGCACGGCTCCACCGTGACCTCGGCGGCAGGACCCGGTGTCTACGGCTGGGGCAGCGGCGTCAACATCACCAATGTCACCGTCGAGGGGAACACGGTCTACAACCTCGGGATGGCGGCGAAGACGACAGGTGCCGCCATCACGGCGAACGGCTGGAACGGTGCCGTGATCCGGCACAACGTGGTCCATGACATCGGCGCCAACGTGACCTCGTGCGGTGGCACCAGCGGCATCATGGCGTACACGTCGAACAACGTCGCCGTCCGCTACAACGAGGTGTACAACGTGCGGCCCTCGCCGAGCTTCACCGCCGGGTGCGACTGGGACGGCATCGACCTGGACGGGGGTACGACGAACTCGCTCGTGGAGTACAACTACACCCACGACAACGCCGGCAGCGGACTCCTGGCGTACACGTCCACCGTCGGTTCACGGGTCTGGGGCCCGAACACCTTCCGCTACAACATCTCCGAGAACGATGACGCGGCGAAGGCTCAGGGCGGCCTGTTCAACGTGGTCCCGGTGGCCCCGAAGAACGCCCTGTCGATCTACGGCAACACCTTCTTCACGAACAAGGCCCAGAGCACGCAGTCCACGTCCAGCGCGTGCTTCCTCTTCGGCTACAGCTCGGGGACATGGGGCAGCGGATCGCAGATCAAGGACAACATCTGCTACATGGCCAACAAGAACATGTACGGGAAGACCGGGCAGCTCTACTACAACCCGAACGGCCAGACAGGGATGGCGCTGTCGAACAACCTGTACTTCGGGACGAGCACCGCCGGCTGGCGGTGGGGCGGCACGACGTACAGCGACTTCGCCGCGTGGCAGGCGGCGGGCCTGGAGACGGGCGCGGTGTGGGGTGACCCGCAGTTCACCTCGCCCGGTGGCGGCGGTACGTGCGCGTGGTCGCCGACGTCCGGTACGGGACCGCAGCCGTGCCCGCAGGCGTACACGCTGAAGGCCGGGTCCCCGGCCGCCGGAGCGGGAGCCGCCGTATCCGGCAACGGTGGACGTGACTACTACGGCACCACCATTCCGAGCCCGCCGAACATCGGAGCGGACGCCGGCTAGCGGACGCCGGACAAGCGGACGCCGGACAAGCGGACGCCGGACAAGCGGAAGTGCCCTCCCGCACGGGTACGTCGAACCCTCCTGACGGGGTTCCATGAATCCGGGCGGAGGGCACTTTCTCCGCGCGACCGCCTTCTCAATCCCCCGGGAGTGAGGGGAACTTGGGGACGGTCCGAAGCGCCCAGGTGAACAGTCGCACCCCCGGGTTGAACATTCATGACCAGGTCTCGGCCCTGGGCCCGCCCGCCCCGAGCATGGGGAGTCGTCACCTCGACTGCCCTACCGGAGGTCTGCCATGCCCCGTTGGAGATCCGCCCTGGCCACCCTGTCGGCCGCGTTCATCGGCGCCACCACGCTGCTCTTCGCCCCGCCCGCGCACGCCGCCCCCAGCGACGCCGACCTCGCCTACCGCTGGGCACCCGTGCACTACCAGGACACCTCGTCCGCGTACTACACCGCCGACTACCTGGCGCCCGTGAACTACGACGGCGACTGGAACACCCTCAACAACTGGGAGAACCTGGACGCCAACGCCGCCCGGCTGACCGGCACCGCGTACTACTCGGTGGCCGAGACCCAGACCCACTGGTACATCACGTACGCCTTCTACCACCCCCGGGACTGGAAGGACTACCCGCTCAACCTCTTCTCGCACGAGAACGACATGGAAGGCCAGTTGGAAGTCGTCCGCAAGGACGGCAGCGCGTACGGCACCCTCCAGGCCGTCGTGACGCTCGCGCACGACAACTTCTACTCCTACACCCCGAGCGGCAGCCCCTTCACCGACGGCCGCGAGGACATCGACGGCACCGTGATCATGCAGGACCACGACGGCGCGGCTCACCCGACGAGCTTCCAGGAGGCCCGCGGCCACGGTGCCTACGCATGGAACGGCGGCAACTTCCCCGGCGGCGACGGAATCGTCTACAAACCGAGCCGCACCGCGGGCTCGGTCCCGACCGGCGGCAACGACCGCGACGCCCGGTACGCACTCACCGACCTCACCGCCGCCGACAGCCTCTGGGGCCGTCGCAACAACAGCGAGACCTACGCCAAGTGGGGCGCCTTCCGCGGCGACAACGGCAAGGACAACGCCGCGCACACCCCCTGGGCCTGGGACGACATGAACGACGGCAGCGACCTCCAGGCGGGCGCCATCGCGACCGACCCCGCCTATCTGATCTCCCGGTACTTCGGCAACACGGGCGACCTGAGCCTGACCTATGTGCGGAACCCCTACCGCGTCTGAGCGACGGTGTGGGTGGGTGAGCGGACAAGAGTAAAGGCAAGGAGGCCATGCGCTCCTTGCCACTCTCAACATATAGCGCCCTGGGGGCCTTGCGGCAAGGCCCCCGTCGTGCCGCAGAATCTCCGGTCGAAGCCGGAATCGGTACCGGTTCCGGCGGAATTCAGGGATTCACGGCATACATGCGTTATGTGAGGTTTCATGATTGACGTGACCATTGTCGGCGGCGGACCGGCCGGCTTGATGCTGGCGAGCGAGCTGCGGCTGCACGGCCTGCACACCGTCGTGCTGGAGAAGGAGCCGGAACCGACCAAGGTGGTCCGCGCGCTCGGCCTGCACGCGCGCAGCATCGAGGTGCTGGACCAGCGCGGACTGCTGGACCGGTTCCTCGCGCTCGGCCGGAAGCACCCGCTGGGCGGCTTCTTCGCCGGCATCAAGAAGCCGTCGCCGGACCGGTTGGACACCGCGCATCCCTACGTGCTCGGCATCCCGCAAACCACCACCGATCGCCTGCTCGCCGAGCACGCCACCGAAGTGGGCGCCGAGATCCGGCGCGGCTGCGCACTGGTCGGGCTGAGCCAGGACGAGGACGGGGTGACCGCCGAGACGGCCGACGGTACGCAGGTGCGCTCGCGCTACCTCGTCGGCTGCGACGGGGGCCACAGCACGGTACGCAAGCTGCTCGGCGTCGGCTTCCCCGGCGAGCCCAGCAGGTCCGACACGCTGCTGGGCGAAATGGAGATCACCGCGCCGCCGGAGACCGTGGACGCGGTGGTGGCCGAGGTCCGCAAGACGCAGCGACGGTTCGGCGTCGGGACCTTCGGGGACGGGGTGTACCGCGTGGTCGTACCCGCCGAGAAGGTGGCCGATGACCGCTCCGTGCCACCGACACTCGATGAGGTCAGGCGACAGCTACGGGTGTACGCCGGCTCCGACTTCGGGGTGCACTCACCGCGCTGGCTCTCCCGCTTCGGCGACGGCACCCGGCAGGCCGAGCGCTACCGGGTCGGCCGGGTGCTGCTGGCGGGCGACGCGGCGCACGTCCACCCGCCGATCGGCGGCCAGGGCCTCAACCTCGGCCTCCAGGACGCGTTCAACCTCGGCTGGAAACTGGCCGCCGAGATTGCCGGCCGGGCACCGGAAGGGCTGCTCGACAGCTACCACACCGAACGGCACCCGGTGGCCGCCGACGTACTGAACAACACCCGCGCGCAGATGGAACTCCTGTCCACCGACCCCGGCCCCCGGTCGGTGCGCCGGCTGCTGTCGGAGCTGATGGACTTCGAGGACGTGAACCGGTACCTGATCGAGAAGGTCACCGCGATCGGGATCCGCTACCCCTGCGGCGAGGGGCATGAACTGCTTGGCCGGCGGCTCCGGGACATCGCTCTGAAGCAGGGGCGGCTCTACGAGCTGACGCACGGTGGCCGCGGGCTTCTGCTCGACGGGACCGGCCGGCTCTCGGTGGCGGGCTGGGCGGACCGCGTCGACCACGTCGTCGACGCCGGCGAGGAACTGGACGTCCCCGCAGTGCTGTTGCGGCCGGACGGCCACGTGGTGTGGGTCGGCGAGGACCAGTAAGATCTGCTCGGCCGGCTGCCGCAGTGGTTCGGCGCCGCCCTGGGCTGAGCGGGTGGGGTACGAACAGGGTCCTCGCCGAGGATCGGCAGCCGCGTTCACCCCATCGCCCCGCGTCCTCAGGTGGGGATATAGCCCCACGCATCGGGGGACACTGTTCAGCTCTCTGCCGCCGCGTGGTCACGGCCGTTCACCAGAGTTCGGTCTGATCCCATCCGTTCCCTCTCCCGTTCCTACACAGGAGTACGTATGAGCGCAGCAGAGCGCAACCGGCCGGACAGACGTGCCTTGTTGCAGGCCGCCGTCGCTATTCCGGCGGCCGGTGCCGCCGCCTCGGTGCTGAGCACCGAGGCGGCGCGGGCGGCCGTACCGGCGACGGCCGCGGGCAGCCGGTTCGACGCGTCGAGCCCGCGGTTCGGTCTCGCCGTACTGCCCGACACGCAGTACCTCTTCGACGCCGACAGCTCCGACCCGGAGCCACTGCGGGCGACCTTCCGCCACCTGGTCTCGGAGCGCGAGAACATCGCGTTCATGGCGCATCTCGGCGATGTCACCGAGCATGGCACCGAGGAGGAGATCAGGCTCGCCGCCGACACCTTCGGAACCCTGCACGGCAAGGTCCCCTACTCCGTGCTCGCCGGGAACCACGACATCGACTCCCGTACCGACGACCAGCGGGGCGACAGCGCCTACCTGAAGAGCTTCGGCCCACGGCGGTTCGCCACCATGCCGACCTTCGGCGGAGCGTCCCCCGACGGATACAACACCTTCCATGTGATCCGTGCGGCCGGGCGGCAGTGGCTGATCCTCGCACTGGACTGGCGGGTTTCCGGGGAAGGCCTGCGCTGGGCCCAGGGCGTACTCGACGCCCGTCCCACCCTGCCGGCCGTACTCACCACGCATGACCTGGCATGGGCCGACGACGAGGGAGCCGCACAGCTCTCGGACAACGGCAAGCGCCTGTGGGACGGCATCATCCGTGGCAACGACCAGATCTTCCTGGCGCTCGGCGGTCACTACTGGCCGCCCGGCCGTACGGTCCTGACCAACGACTCCGACAACGATGTCCACGTACACATCACCAACTATCAGGACCGCTACTACGGCGGAGCGGGCATGATCCGCCACTACGGGTTCGATCTCGCGCGCGATGTCATCGACGTGACGACGTTCTCGCCCTGGTTCCTCGCCCGGGACCCGGCCAGGAGGACTCCGCTGGAGGCCGAGACCGTCGAACTGACGGGTCCGGTCGACCGGTTCACCCTCGACATCGACTTCGAGCGCCGCTTCTCCGGTTTCGCACCGGTGGTGCCGCCGAGGCCGCGCCCGGCCGAGGCCGTCATGCCGCGCGGCACCGTGGCGTACTGGCGCTTCGACGCGGCGGGCGCTCCGGCGGCGGGCAAGGCGGGCAGCCCCGTAGGTACGGGCACGGTCATCCGTGACCTGTCGGGACACGGCAACGACCTCACCGCGTCCCGCCTGCACGACAGTGGCGCGGAAGCCCTCACCTGGTCGGACGACCACCACTTCGGTCAGCCGGCGCACGCCAGTCTCCGCTTCGACGGAGGCAAGGGCCCGGACCGGGGCGCCATTCTGACCACCTCGGCCCGAGCCCCACTCAACTCCGAGAAGTTCACGTCCGGTTACACCCTGGAGACCTTCATCAGGCTTCCGGAGCCCTTCGAAGGCGACCACGCCTGGATGGGCATCCTGAGCTGGGAGGGCCGTAACGGCGACGCGGGCAAGACCACCGGCTGGTCGCCCGACGAGCCGACATGCAGCCTCAACCTCTCGCCCGAGCGGTTCCTCCAGTTCGTCGTCTACCCGCACCGGCAGAACGCCGACCCGACCTCCTGGAGCCACGCCGTCCCCGTGGGGCGGTGGATGCACATCGCCGTGGTCAACGACGGGCGACGCACCGTGATGTACGTGGACGGCTCGAAGATCGCCCGTAACCCCACCCAGCCGTCGACCGGCATCGCCACCCTCGGCAAGCCCTTCGTCATCGGCGCCACCCAGTTCGACGAAGCCTTCGGCCAAGGCTTCTACGGCTGGATCGGCGACACACGCATCGTCAGTCGCGCTCTGTCGCCGGGGGAGTTCATGGCACGCGTCTAGGCGGGCCGCGTCCCTGATACGGCGGTGGGTTGAGGGATGTCCTGCTGTTGTCAGCAGGACATCCCTATGGAGTCAGGCAGCGGCACAGGGTCAGGCCCAGCAGCCGTTCACCGTGGCGGCGAGGCCGTCCAGGGAGTCCTTGATGGCGCCGCTGTCCGCCGTGGAGTTGTTTTCGATGAAGGAGAAGACCTTCCAGCGGCCGTCCTTCCCCTGAGTGATGCCGCTCAGGGCGATGGCCCCCGTCAGGGTGCCCGTCTTGGCCTTGACCTGGCCCACGGCACACTCGGAGTTCGCGGTGTCGAACCGGCCCCACTCGGGTCCGAGGGTGCTGCCCGCTTCACCGGCGACCGGCAGCCCGTCCGTGAGCGACTTCAGGATGTCGCTGTGCCGGGGGTCGGTCGTCAGATCGAGGATTTCGGCGACGGTCTGCGCCGAGATGCGGTTGGCGCGGGACAGCCCGCTGCCGTCGTGGATCTCGAAGTTGGCCAACGAGACCCCGTACCAACCGGTGAGGACGTCACGCACGGCCGCCGTGCCGCCCTCGTAGGTGGCCTTGCGGCCGGAGGCGAGTCCGGTCATCCGCAGCAGCGTCTCGGCCGTGTCGTTGTTGCTGGTCTTGAGCATCTGCTTGACGATCACGGACAACTCGGCGGACTGGTGCGCGGCCACCGGGAAGTCCGTCGAAGCGGCTTGACCGCGGGTCACCTCTCCGGTCACGCCGATGCCCTGCCCGGCGAGCTGCTTGGCGAAGACCTTTCCCGCGTCGATGGCGGTGTCCTGGACGAGCTTCCCGTCCACCACCAGCGAGCGCACCGGCGCGATCTGGTCGTCGTAGTAGCTGCTGTTCCAGCCCTCGGCGAGAGTCGGTTCGGGGAACAGGCTGTCGTCGATCCGGACCTTCACCGTGTCAAGTCCCGTGCTCCGCAGACCCGCTGCCGCGCTCTCGGCAAGCTCGGCGACATCGGCGGTCGTGAGGGTCCGGTCGCCTCCGCCGACAAGGGTGAGCGTGCCGTCGCCGTAAACCACGTTGGTCGTGAACCTGTGGTCCGGGCCGAGAAGGGTCAGGGCGCCCGTGGCGGTGGCGAGCTTCGTGTTGGACGCGGGCATCAGCGCCGTCTTCGCGTCGTGGCCCCAGATCACCCGGTCGGACTCGGCATCCAGCACCACACCGCTGAAGGTGGTGCCGATGTTCTTGTCCTGGGCTCGGGCGTTGAGGTTGTCCACGAGCTTCTGTTCGGCGGGGTCGAGTCTGTTGACGCTTTCCCGGCTCGCTGCCGACTGGTCGGCGGCGAAGGCCGACTGACCGGCCATGACCGCGCCGGCGACCGGGGTGAGAACCACGGCGACGAGCGTCCGGCGGACGGTTCTGTTGAGGGGCTTGAGCTTGCGGTGACGGCCGCCGGAAGGCGAGTCGGACAGGGCGGCAGAACTGGGGGGTATCACAGCGTCTCCACGTCACGTGCGTGACGAATGGGGAATAGGAATACCAAGGAACTTAGTGGGTGTCACCTTGTACGAAGTGGCGGCCTCAGCGGCTTGCTGTGCAGATTTGGTGACGGCATGAGGGCTGGTCAGGAGCCCTGGAGGCCGCATTCCGAGCGGTACCGGTCCCTCCGCGCGGTGATCACAGGCTCGGTCGACACGCCCTGCCCGTCCGTCATATCACCAGGTGTGCACGCGGTGTTGGTCGACGGCGCCGTCCCGGGTGACACCACCCGACGGGGGGCCTCACACGGATCCAGCCTGTCGGTTCAAGCCACCGCCGGATGCTCTTTTCTGCTCGCAACAAGCAACTTGCGAACAACAATTGACATGAACGTGAATCTGCCGCCAGAGTCGTCACCGCCAGATACCGCGCACGTACCGAGGGGTGATGCCGTCATGTCTGAAATACCCGCAGTCTCACGCCGGTTGCTTCTGGGAGGGGCGCTGGGGGCCGGTGCCCTCGCCGCCGGAGTGGGGGTCGGTGCGGCGCCCGGCGCCTTCGCGGCGGCCCCCGGCCTCGCGCCCGACGGCGCCACGGCGCTGGAGACGGCCATGGCGCCGCGCCGCAAACCCGGCCAGAAGAGCATGATCGACGTCGCCTACCCCGTCCACAAAACCGTCCGCGTCGGCGTCATCGGCCTGGGCAACCGGGGCTCGGGCATGACCACCGGCTGGTCGGTCGTACCGGGCTGCACGGTGACCGCCGTCTGCGACATCCGCGCCGACCGCGCGAAACGTGTCGCCGACGGGCTGGCCGGTCAGGGCAAGCCGCGCCCCGCCGAGTACGGCGGTTCGGCGAGCGCGTACCAGAAGATGCTGGCGCGCGACGACATCGACCTCGTCTACATCGCCACCCCGTGGGAATTCCACTACGAGCAGGGCAGGGCCGCACTCCTCGCCGGCAAGCACGTCGTCGTCGAACTGCCCATCGCCACCGGCCTTGACGAGCTGTGGGATCTGGTCGACACCTCGGAGCGCACCCGCAGACATCTGATGCTGTCGGAGAACTGCAGCTACGGCCGCAACGAACTCGCCATGCTCAAGATGGCGCACGAGGGCCTGCTCGGCGACGTCACCAACGGCCACGGCGGCTATCTGCACGATCTGCGGGCCCTGCTCTTCTCCGACACCTACTACACGGACGCGTGGCGACGCCGCTGGCACACGCGCAGCACCGCGTCGTTCTACGCGATGCACGGGCTGGCGCCGATCGCCGCCGCCATGGACGTCAACCGCGGCGACCGGATGACGACGCTGACCGCCACCGCCACCGAACCCAAGGGCCTCGCCGACTACCGCGAGCGTTTCGTCCCCCGGTCACACCCGTCGTGGAAGGAGACGTACATCAACGGTGACCTGGTCACCTGCATGATCGGCACGGCGAAGGGCCGGACGATCCGCGCCGAGCACAACGTCAGCTCACCCCGCCCCTACAGCCGCATCAACACGCTCGCCGGAAGCCGGGGCATCTTCGAGGACTACGCGGGTGGCTCACCCACGGGCGCACGGGTCTACGTGGAGCCCGACCACAGCGGCGACACCTGGCGCGACTTCGACGCCTTCCGCAAGGAGTTCGACCACTGGCTGTGGAAGAAGATCGGCGACGACGCCGAGAACAACGGCGGCCACGGCGGCATGGACTACGTGCTGCAATGGCGCACGGTCCAGCTCATGCGCGCCGGACTCGTTCCCGACATCGACGTCTACGACTCGGCGGCCTGGTGCGCTCCGGTGCCGCTGAGCGTCAAGTCCCTTGCCGCGGGGGGCCGTCCGGTCGCCATCCCCGACTTCACCCGGGGCTCCTGGGTCAATCTGCGCATGGGACTCGACTCGCGCGCCACCGACATGCCCCCCGTCGCCTGACCACGCCCTCGCGGGTTCTTTCCTTCCCCAGGACAGGTTCCTCTTTCCAAGGAGCGGACAATGAGAACAGGCGGACTGATCAACTCGCTGAGAGCCGTGGCGGTCGCCGGGGCGATCATGCTGATCCCCGGTCAGGCGATGGCGGCGGACACCCGGGCCGAGGCCGTGGACAGGACCGAGGTGACCATCGCGCCGGTGGATCTCGACGGACCGGCCATCGCGACGGTGAAGGTCACGGTCAAGAACGCGGGGCCCGACCGGATGCGGTCCCTGAAGGTGTCGTTCAGCGGTCCGGTCGGCTGGGCGGTCCAGCCGTCCGCCCAGGAGCCGGGCGGCACCTACGCCAAGGGCGCGGCGGTGGACCTCACCTTCCGGATCCAGGTTCCCGAGCAGCGGCCGGGGTTCCGGATCCGGACCTTCGAGGCGACGGCCTCCTACCGGGGCGGTGACGGAGTCGGCTCGGCCACCGGCACCCGGTCCCAGCGGACCGGCGCACCGTCGCCGAACCTCGCGGCGGCCTACAACAACGTCGCGATCACCGACGAGAACAACACCGCACCCGGCAACTACGACGGTGAGGGAAACAGCTTCTCCGCCCAGAAGCTCGCCGACGTCGGCCTGGTGCGCGGTGCGCGGGTGAAGGCCCTCGGAGCCGATCTGACCTGGCCGGACGTGCCGAGCGGCAGCAAGAACAACGTGTCGGGCGCCGGACAGGCCGTCGCGCTCAGCGGCTCCGGCAGCAAGCTTGTCCTCCTCGGCTCGGGGGTCACGAGCAACGCGGTCGGCAGCGCGACCGTGTACTACAAGGACGGCACCAGCACCCAGGGCTCGTTCGGCTTCCCGAACTGGTCGTTCGACCCGGTGACGGCGCACGGCGCGATCCTGGTGGCGTCCAGCGACGGCCGAAACCGTCCGAGCGGCTACGGAAACGCGGGCATCAAGTACAGCGTCTTCGCCCACTCGATTCCCCTGGACAAGTCGAAGGAGGTCGAATTCGTGGTGCTGCCGAGCAACGGCAACGTCCACATCTTCGACATCGCCCTGGCTCCCTGACGGCCGCTCCCACCGGGCCGCACGGCACTCAGCCGCACCCACTCAAGGGCACGCCCCCTCACCTCGGTGACAGGGGGCGTGCCCGATTCGTACCCCTGTGCCGTGGCACTCGCGTGACATCCCTCACGCCGATGGGCCCGCCTGACCAGGCACGTTAGTAGATGTCACGCCGGGAGCAAGAGGCGATTTATCCGCTGGTAGTGCGCCATAAGCCGCAGGCGAGTCCTCGGCCGAGGCCCTTCCGGGCCCCTGCTCGATCCGGCGCCTCCCCACCGATTCCTGACGGAACACCAGGCGCCCTCGCGCTTCCGCGAGCCGGGTCAGCACACCCCAGCGCCCACTTCAAGGGCCGTCGATCGCTACGACGCCGGGTAGTAGAGGCTCACGTTGCCCGCGCCGAGGAGGGTTTCGACAATGACGAATCCGTAAGGAGTCCGTGCGGCCCCTATACCGCGTCCGCGCAGCCCGGCCGCGCCGACACCCCCGGCGATCACCCGATTGAGGTCCGAATGAGGAAGCACCGCAGGAAGCCGCGCTACCGGCGGACAACCGTCGCCGCGATCACTCTGGGCGCGCTGGCGATACCGTCCGCCGCGATGGCCTGTCTGGCCGACCGGTCAGGCCCGGAGAGCGGCACCCTGGCCGCGTCCACAGGTACCCGTACCGCACCCTACGAACAGGGGACGGCCACGTCCGCGGGCAGTCGGGCCGAGCCCTCCGGGCTGCGGACCGCCGCGTCCTACGACCGGCCGAAGAGCGAGTCGCACGGCCGCGAGAAGCGCAAGGAACACGCCCCCACCGAGAAGCGGCGCGGGCACGGCAAGCGGACCCCGCCGCCGGCGGGGACGACAGCTCCGGCTCCCGTAACGACGACCCCCAGCACACCTGCCGCGCCGTCCTCACCGTCCTCGACGCCCGCGCAGCCCTCTCAGCCCGCCGTGTCCCCGGCGTCCGGCGCTCCGGCGTCCGCCGCTCCCGCGTCGGCAGCCGTGGCCCGGGTCGTCGCCCTGGTGAACAGCGAACGCGGCAAGGCGGGCTGCTCCCCGTTGACCCTGAACGCGAAACTCGCGAAGGCCGCGCAGGACCACAGCGCGGACATGGCGAGCAACCGGAACATGTCGCACACGGGCTCCGACGGTTCTGATCCGGGCGAGCGGATCACCCGTGCGGGCTACAGTTGGAGCACCTACGGCGAGAACGTCGCGTACGGGTACTCCACTCCCGAACAGGTCATGGACGGGTGGATGTCCAGCCCCGGCCACAAGCGCAACATACTGACGTGCGACTTCAAGGAGATCGGCGTCGGTCTCGCCCAGCCCGGCGGCTACTGGACCCAGGACTTCGGCACCGCCCGCTGACCGGCCTCGTCGGCTGAGGCCGTTTTCCGGGCGGGGCCGTCAAGGCCCTGCCCGGAACGGCCCGGCGACGGCATCCGATAATGCCGCCATGCACCCCGCCCGCCGCCCCGATCCCGCCCATGAGCCCTACCGGCACCTGGCGTTGAACGACTGCCCCCACGATCTGAAGATGGGGCTGAACCTGGGCTTCTACCGGGTCTTCGGCATCCCCGCCATCGCCCGCGTCCTGGTCGGCACGGGAAAGCTGATCGACCGCCCCCTGGTGCGCGCCAAGGCGACCGGCGCCCTCATGTACGCACTGGTGGAACACGGCCTGGACAGCCCCGACGGCCGTCGGGCGGTGACGGCGCTGAACCACCTCCACGCCCGGCTCCCCGTGGGCAACGCCGAGTTCGTGTACGTCCTGAGCGCCTTCTGCGTCACGCCGATGCGCTGGACCGACCGCCACGGCACCCGCCGCACCACCGCACGCGAGAAGATCTCCGCCCATGCCTTCTACGCCGACCTGGCGGACCGCATGGACATCGCTTCCGTACCCGGCTCGTACGCCCGACTGGCCCACTGGATGGACGACTACGAGCACCGTCACATGGCGCCGAGCCCCGAGGGCAGAGCCCTCCTGGAAGCCACCCGCTCGGTGCTCGCGGCCCGCTTCCCGTCCTGGAGCGCCCCCGCCGTCCGGGCCGCCTCCGCGACCCTCTTCGACGCGCCCCTGCGCACAGCCCTGGGCATCCCCACCCCACCGGCCCCCGTCCGCTGGACGACGGACGCGGCACTGCGCCTCATGGCGGCGCGACGCCGCTCGGCCGCCACTTGACGCCGCCCCTGTCCGGAACTCACCTGCTGTGGCGCCGGTATCAGCCCCTACGGTGTCCAGAACGAAGCGTTTGGCTCAAGGCGCCGCCGACTGGGCGCCGAGTAGGGGGAACTGTGAGAAAGCGTGCGTTGCACTTCGCTGTTGTCACTTTCGCGGCCTTGCTGCTGGGGCCCTTCACCTTGTCGCCGACGGCGGACGCGCATGCCGCGTGCGGATCACGTCGGCCGCCGAATCTCGACGCGACACCGATCAGCAGCAAGGGGCACGGCATCAACATGCGCAGTGGCTCCAGTACGGCATGTGCGATCACAGGCGAGATCTTCGGTACCCATCAAGTCGACTACTACTGCTGGACGACCGGCAGCCCCAGTGGCTACACCTGGACGTACGCCGGGAATGTCACCGCCAGCTACGCGGGGTGGATGCGCGACGACCTCCTCAACGACGGGGGAAGCAAGGTCTGGTGCGGCTTCTGAGGTGTGGACGCCCGGCGGCTGTGGCATGATCCAGCGGCATGTCGCCACATCCCACCGCACCGTCAACCCTCCTTCGCCGTCTGCTGGTTGTGCTGCTGGTGTGGCTCGTGGCGGCGGGAACCACCGCTCCCGCCGCCTTCGCGACGCCCCCGGCGGGCGAGGACGTCCCCGGCACGGCGACGCCCGACGGTCTCCGCTACGACGTGCGCCTGCGCGCCGACGCCGACGGCTCCCACTGGACGGGCCGGCAACGCGTGTCCTTCCGCAACGCATCCGACCAACCACTGCGTGAGGTGTACGTACGGTTGTGGGGCAACGGCGAGGACAAGTGCGGCACACCTGGCGCGCCGTCCCCCGTGAAGGTGTCGGGAGTGCGAGGTGGCACCGCGGGTGACCTCACCGTGGACTGCACCGCGCTGGCCATCACCCTGCCGGAGCCGCTCGCGCACGGTGAGCGCACATCTGTCGCCTTCGACGTGTCCATCACCGTGCCCGAGCGCAACGCCCGCTTCGGCCGCGAGGGAGCCTTCCGCTTCCTGGGGAACGCGCTGCCGGTACTCGCCGTCCACGACGAAAAGGGGTGGCACCTCGATCCGTACATGTCGCTCGGAGAGAGCTTCTACGCACTGGCGAGCGACTTCCGGGTGCGCATCGACCACCCCGCCGCCCTGGAGATCCCCGCGACCGGGCGCACCTGGACCCGGCCCGGCGGCGCCGGACGCGCGATCACGTGGAGCGTCGCGCACCAGGTGCGGGACTTCGCGTGGGCGGCCGGCCCGTTCCGGACGGCCACGGACGTGTCGCCCGGGGGTGTGACGGTGAAGTCGTACTGGGCGCCCGACACACCCGCCGAGGGCGTGCGCCTGAACCGTGCGGACGGCGTCGCCGCCGTCGACCGGTTCGGCGAGGAGTTCGGCCGCTACCCGTACGGCGAGATCGACCTGGTGATGACCAGCGGGTTCGGCGGCGGCATGGAGTATCCGGGCCTGGTCCTCGTGGGCACCACCGAAGAGGGCAGCGCCGTCGTCCACGAGGTGGCCCACCAGTGGTGGTACGGCATCGTCGGCAACGACCAGTACGACGCGCCCTGGCTGGACGAGAGCTTCGCGCAGTACGCCAACGCACGTTTCTACGGCTGGGACATGAGCGAGTGCTGGGCGGACACGTACTGGCCGAGCGAGCAGAGCGCCGTCACCAACTCCATGGCGTACTGGGCCGGCCACCGCAACGAGTACCACCTCATCTACTCGGCCGGCTCCTGCGCCCTGTCCCGTCTGGAGCTGACCCTCGGATCCGACACCATGGCCCGGCTGCTCAAGGAGTACGCCCGTGACCACTGGTACGGCGTCTCCACCACCGCCGACTTCAAGAACGCGGCCCAGGCACTGACGGACCAGGACCTGACTTCCTTCTGGGAGGAACACCGCATTCGGTGAGCGTGCGGTCGCCCGCTGGACAGGCGCCGTCCGATGGACTCGGCCGGATCGCCGAACGCGTGTGCGGCGCCAGTGCCCTCGGCGGCGTGACGGGCCGACCCGCGTCGAATACGTCATCTGGGGCCGCACCGACCTCACACCGGCGGCGACCGCCTTCCTCGCCGCTCTCGACATCAAGAGTGGGGTCAGTGTGTGAGGTGTGCGTTCGGGGGGCGGGTGCTTTCGCCGAGCCTGACCGTGCCGCGGATGCGCTTCACCCTCGGTGTGAGACCGGTGTCCTCGGTGAGTACGAGGTTCATCGCCTCCATCCCCATGGTCTCCAGCGGGATGTGCACGGTCGTCGCCAGCGGCGAGATGTCCCGGAGCGGGAGGATGCCGTCGAACCCGGCGATCGACACATCGTCCGGCAGAGTCAGGCCGAGTTGCCGCAGCGCGTCCATGGCGCCCACCGCCATCACGTCGTTGACCGCGAACAGGCACGTCGCCCCGATACCGGAGCGGTGCCACTGCATGGCGGCGGCGAACCCGCCTTCCCGTGTGAAGTCCGCGTGGATGACATGCCTCGGGTCCAGCCGCGGGCCCCGGTCGGCCAGCCCCTGGCGGAATCCCGAGACCCGGTCGCGCGAGGTCCGCAGCGACGCCGGTCCCGCGAGGACCGCGAACGACCGGTGCCCCAGGTCGAACAGTTCGTGGGCCAGGTCGCGGGCGCCCGCGCGGTTCTCCACGAGCACCGTGTCGACTCCGGGCAGTTGTTGGCTGATCATGGCGAACCGGCCACCGCCGCCGGTGAACGAGGAGATCTCCTGCCGTAGTCGCTCCTCCGACGACCGGTCCGTGCTGCGGCTGCCGGCAAGGATCACCGCCCGGCAACGGAGTCCCCGCAGCGCCGCCAGATACATCGGTTCCCGCTCCGGCCTGCGCCTGGTGTCGGTGAGCGTGACGATCATGTCCTGCTCATCGGCGGCCCCGATGACCCCGGCCGCGATGGAGGAGAAGTACGGGTCGTTGATGTCGTGGACGATCAGTCCCACCACGTTGGTGGGGGTGTCGACACGCCGTCGGCGCGGCTGCGTCCGAGGGCGCCGGGATCCGCCGACCGGGGCTCGCGAGGCGGACGCGGCCGACACGCCGGTGACTCCCGCTGCTGCAGCCGACACCGTGGGGCTCACCGGTTCCACATGCCCTCCCGAACCCGAACCTGGACGATGCGTCGTATCACCGCGTAGGCGCGACGATCACGCGAATCGCCACGGGCTCCGGGCCCGCGCCAACACCACGGCCGGTGATCCGCGTTCGTCCCGAACGCCGCCGCACGGGGCGCCCGCCGCCCGTGCCGTCCGGTTGCCAAGACTGGGCCATCAACCCTCCCCGCGCAATACCGTGAGCCCCACGGTTCGCACGTTGTCGCGGTCCGCCCGCCGCCGCCGGACGACCTGATCGTGGCTCGGGATAACGTGGGTACCCCCGACCGCGCCGGCGTCAGGAGCCACCAGTCCGATGAGCACACCGTCCACGACCGGCGCGGGCCCCACCCGCCCCACCATGGCCGACGTCGCCCGCCTGGCCGGTGTCAGCCTCAAGACCGTGTCGCGAGTGGTGAACCATGTGCCGACGGTCGACCCCGCCCTCGCCGAAAGAGTCCTGGCCGCGGTCGCGGAACTGGGGTTCCGGCGCAACGACATGGCACGCAGCCTCCGCGCGCGCAGCACGTCGGGCACGATCGGCCTGGTGATCGACGAGGATCTGGCCAACCCGTTCTATTCGAGCCTGGCGGCCGGGGCGGCGGAGTGCGCGCTCGATCACAACGCCATGCTCCTCACGGCCACATCGGGGGAGGACGGCGACCGGGAACGCGGCCTGGTGCTGGAGATGTGCGAGCGGCGGGTCGGCGGACTGCTGGTGGTCCCGGCGGGCAGCGACCAGACGTACCTGCGCGTCGAGATCGAGGCGGGCACACCGGTGGTGTTCATCGACCGCCCACCCGTCAACGTGCGCGCCGACAACGTGCTCATCGACAACGCTCAGGGAGCCCGCAGTGCCATCGAATACCTCGTGGCCAGGGGGCATGAGCGCATCGGCGTGCTGGCGGACCTGCTGACGATCTACACGATGCGGGAACGGCTGTCGGCCGCGGAGGCGGCGATGGAGCGGGCGGGGCTCCCGTACCGGCCGGATCTGATCCAGGACGGACTGCACACCGTGCCCGACACACAGGCGGCGGTGGAGCGGATGCTGGCGTCACCGGAACCCCCCACCGCCCTCTTCACGCTCACCAACCGGCTCACGCTCGGTGCGCTCGGCGTGCTGAGCCGGCGCCGAGGAGACGTGGCCATCGTCGGTTTCGACGACTTCGAGGCCGCCGCGCTGGTGCCGCACCCGCTCACGGTCGTCTCCTCCGACGCCCGTGAGATGGGCCGGGTCGCCGCGGAGCTGCTGTTCCGCCGGATCGCCGGGGAGCAGTCCCGGCCACGGACGATCGTCGTACCGACCACGCTGGTGGAGCGCGGCAACGGCTGACGGATACGTCGGCCCGGGACAACGTAGGACTGAGAGTACTGCTCGCTCCTGACCTGCGCCGACGACTTCCCACGGAAATCCGGACGCCATGCGCGGCGTGCGACGCCCATCCGGTGCCTGTCAACAGCCCAGTAATAGGTGGTGAGTTGAGCCAGGCGAGGGCCAACTCTCGTTGAAGATGATCGCGCCCCGGCCTCCCCACCCGCTCAAGCGGTCGAGAGATTGCGTGTGCATGCCTAGACAACGTTGACTCAGGCAGACTACGGTCCTGCACGCCAAGCCTCCGCTCAACCCGGAAGAGTCGCATTCATGCAGTTAACGGATATACCTCCGCTCTGGACCGCCAGTGATGCGCATTATGCGCATGATGTCGCCGTTGCGGCTCTGACTGATGGAGTACGGCTGGAGGCCGATCCACAGGCCGAAGCCACCGTGATCCGGGTCAAGTGCACGCAGACCGAGACAACGTTGGTACGGCTCGATGTCCCACTCGGCGACGGTGTCGGTTACTGGCACCCGGCAGCAGGCTGGGAGCGTCCGCTGCCGGCCGACTGGGAGGGGGAGTGGCGACGTGTCGGACTGGTCGACTCGGCCGCCGCAGGCTGCCTGTACGACGGCGCGGGCCGGTCACTGCTCGCCTTCGCCGGCGACCACGGTGACGCGACGACCCTCGTCCGCTTCGGCGTCTCGGAGGACTCGGCCCGCTTCGGCGTATGGCTGGCGACACCCCTGCGCGCCGGCGAGGAGTACCGGCTGCGCATCGAAGCACCTGGCCGCCCGGTCGACGACACACTGCGCACGCTGGCCCGGTGGATGCCGGGCACCGGTGACGCCCTTCCCGCACCGGAAGCCGGGCGCACCCCGGCGTACTCGACCTGGTACTCGATGCACCACGCGGTCAGCGAGGCCGCCGTCGAGGCCGAAGCCGCGATCGCGGCCGACCTGGGATGCGGACTGCTGCTCCTGGACGACGGCTGGCAGGAGCAGGCCGACCACCACAAGTACTCCGGCTGCGGCGACTGGACCCCCGATCAGGCCAAGTTCCCGGACTTCCGGGCACATGTGCGCAGGGCGCGGGAGACGGGCCTGCGGTATGTCGCCTGGATCGCGCCGCTGCTGCTCGGCGAGCACAGCCGCACCCACGCCACGCTCGCCCGCCTCGCCCCCCACCGCGTGCCCCGGCTCGCGTGCCAGGTACTGGACCCCCGGCAGGACGAGGTGCGGGCCTTCGTGGTCGAGCGGTGCGCCGACCTCGTGGAGCGCTACGGACTCGACGGCCTGAAGCTCGACTTCCTGGAGACCGCGATGGTCTACGCGGACACGGTCGGCGGCAACGGGGACGGTACCGGTGCGGCCGGTGCCGATGTCAGCCAGGCGATGCGTGTGTTGCTCGACGACCTGCACACACGGCTGCGAGCGCTGCGCGGCGCCGACGTCCTCATCGAGCTGCGCCAGCCCTACGCCGGGCCCGCCATGCGCCGCTTCGGCAACCTGCTGCGCGCCGGCGACTGCCCGGCGGACGCGACCGCCAACAGGCTGCGCACGCTGGACATCGCCCGGCTCGCCCCGGGCGCCTCGGTGCACTGCGACATGCTCATGTGGGACCCGCGAGCCCGCGTCGAGGCGGCTGCCCGACAGCTTCACTCCGCCCTCTACTCGGTGCCGCAGATCTCCGCACGACTCACCGAACTGTCCGCCGAACACCGCGAGATGACGGCCTGGTGGCTGGAGTTCTGGCGGCAGTACCGCGACGTGCTGATCGACGGCGAACGCCACACCGGCCGGCCGGACGAACGCGACGCCACGATCACCGCTTGGTCCGGAGACCGGGCCGTCATCACCGTCTTCGGCGAGCACCGGGTGGTACCGCTGGATCCGGGCCGCTTCACCGATGTCGCTCTGGTCAACTCGACCACCGCGGACCACGTCGTACTCGACCTCACGGAAGGCACCCGGATCCGCCTGGCGGTCTCCGACGCCCGCGGTCGGCCCACCGGTACCCAGGTCCGGGAGTTCGGCCCCGGCCTGCACCACCTGTCCGTACCGCCGTCAGGGCTGTGCCGACTCTCCCCGGCCTGACCCGCGACTCCGCATGGCAACTCCGCACCCCACGGTCCTCGTGACACACCCTCGGAGGTCTGTTCATGTCCGACGCACCCCGGTCCGACGCACCACGGTTCGACCCCTCACACTCCGACGCGCCAAGGTCCGATTCGCCCCCCTCAGACACCGACTTCCGCGACATCACCCGTCGCCGCGCGCTCTTCTACGGTGCCGCAGGCGCCGCCGGTGTCGCGCTGGCCGGTGTCGTGGGCACCGGCCAGGACGCCCAGGCGGCCTCCGGCCCGTCGGTCGTCCTCGCCTTCGACGACCCGACCGCGCTGTTCCCCATCGACGGCTCCGGCCGCGCCACCCCCGACCTGCTGGCCACGGTCACCGGCCCGGCCGCCGTGAGCGGCACGATCGCCTGGAAGGTCAGCGCCCGCAGCACCCGGATCGTCGCCAGTGGAACCGCGGCCTTCACCGCCGCCGCAGGTACGCCGCAGACCACCACCGTCCCGCTCGGCGCCCTGGACCCCGACTACTACCGGGTCTCGGTCACCGTCACCGACTCGGCCGGGACACAACTCGCCGCTCAGACACTGGGGTTGGGCGTGCTGCGCCCCACCGTGTCCGGGTTGCGCCCCGGCTCGGCGTTCGGCCTGGGGATCCGGTCGGAGGGCAACCCGGCCGTCACCAAGCGGATCGCGCAACTGATGGGCGTCAAGTGGACCCGGGGTATCGCCGCCGTGCAACCGGACACGGTCAGCCCGGCGCCCGGCGTCTTCTGGGGCCAGGCCGACATCGACAAGGCGCGCGCGGAGGTGGCGGAGTGGCAGAGTTACGGCATCTCCGCGATGGGCGGCATCAACTACAACATGTCGTGGAACGTGCAGCCCGACGCGAACGGCCAGCCGCTGCCGACGTACCGGAACCGGCCGAAGGACATGGTGGCGCACACCGAGATGGTGTACCACGCGATCGAACCGTTGCGGGACCTGGTGAAGAACTGGGAGCTGTGGAACGAGCCGTGGGTGCACGGCCGGTACTGGACCACCGGTGACTCGCAGGACTACCGGGACATGACCAAACTGATCTGGGACCGGGTCAAGCCCGGCATGCCCGACGTCAACCTGATCGGTGGCGGCTCCGTCAGCTACAACCGCGACACGGTGTACGCCAAGGGATCCACCCGCGCCGGTTACATCGACGGCTCGGTGAACCACGCCTACGGCTACCCGGACGCCACCCAGTACGCGATGGCCAAGACGCAGGTCAAGATGGACCGGCTCTGGTCCAAGTCCGGTGGTGAAGGCGGCCAGTGGCAGACCGAGTGCGGTACCGCGGTGGTCCACTCGTTCCCCAGCCTGCCCGTCGAGGAAGCCATCTACGGAGTCGCCCGCACCCTGGCTCCGACCTACCTGCTGCACATGCTCGCCGGGGCGGAGGAGGACTCGCCGATCAAGGTGTTCTGGTTCTCGCTCTGCTACGACAAGGCCTACTCGGGCCAGGAATTCAACATCTACGACATCCAGACCAGGACACCGTTGCCCGCCGTGGTCGCGTACACCACGATGACCAGCGTCCTTGAGGACGCCACCCTGCAAACCGAGCTGTATCCGGACGCCAAGTCCACCTGGGGCTTTCTGTTCCGCACCGAGGACGGCAAGGGCAGGGCGGCGGTCTACGCCGACCAGATCTACGACGGCACCGACGAGTCACCAGCCGCCGGGTACCACGGCACCCTGACGCTCCGAGGCGCCGCCGGCATCCGCGTCCACGACTACCTGGGCCACCAACTCGCCGACGGATCGTCGGACCGGGTGACGCTGACGCTGAACCCCTGGGAGGTCCTCTACTTCGACACCGACCGCAGCGCGGAGGAACTGCGCGACGTGCTGACCACCAGGGCGGACTTCGCGTACGACACACCGCTCCTGGTCACCCCGCTGTCGCTGGTCAAGCCGCTGGGCGCGGGCAGCGAGCTGGAGGTGCGGGTGGAGAACGTGTCGCCCGGGGCGGTTTCGGCGGTCGTGCAGGTCGCCGAACCGGCCGGGTGGAAGCTGCGGTGCACCCGTCTCCCGGTGACCGACCTGGCAGCGGGCGAGCAGCGGACGGTCCGTTTCCCGATCACGAGCCACACGGTGAGCCCGGACAACGAGTACGAGGTCGACTGGACGCTCCACGTGACCGGGCGGGACGACATCGCACCGAGCGGGTCGCAGACCGTCCGCGTCGCCCACCTGCCGTACCGGTCGATCACCGTGGGCGGCGGCACGGACCAGTGGAGCGGCACCATCCCGGTGACGCTGACCAGCGTGAGCAAGACCGGTGACACCAGGAAGTACGCGATGCGCGGCGCGTGGGACGACGCCTTCCTCTACCTCCGCGCCGAGATCCAGGACGTGACGCCGTACTTCCAGGTGCCGTTCGCGGCCAACCCGTACGTCTTCCCGTTCCAGGCCGACAGCATCCAACTCGGCTTCGACACCGGGGACAAGCCGGACGACCTGCTGGCCGGCGACCCGCACTACGAGAAGTGCCTGACCTCGCTCTCGCATCTCTACGTGGCCACGCTCGGCAGCAGCACCCCGGACCACGCGAGCCAGAACGCCGTACCCCAACTGCACCGGCAGTGCGCACCCGGCACCAACTACCAGACGTACTACCCCACCAACGCCGCCCTGCCGACCCCGCTCGGCCCGATGGACGCCACGCCGACCGGCGGCAGCGAGGGCCGGATCCTCATCACCCGGGACGCCGTCGCCAAGGTGACCGTGTACGAGGTGGCCATCGCCTGGAGCCAGCTGCCGGCGCTCGCGGCGACCCTGCCGGCCTCGGCGGGCGGGACCACCACGACGGCCTTCGGGTTCGCCGTCGGCGACGCGGGCACCGGTGGGCACGGCATGACGTACTCGATCACCCAGTCGCAGGCCCCGCAGTCGGGTTGCTACAACTTCGCGGCGTTCTGGGGGACCGGCGCCCAGTTCAGCGGCGGCCGTGTCGACACACGCTGGGGCCTAGGGCGCTTCTGATGGATCTCCGCGGCGTCGCGACGCCCGGCACGCACTCTCGCCGCACCGCACGAAAGCCCACGTAGCGCCTCCCCCAAGGTCTTGAGGACCAGGGGGGACCCCCATCGAGGACTTCCGCGCGGCACGTCGAGAGCACGCACCGAACGCCGCTCCTTCACCCACGGATATCCATCAGAAGCCCCCTAGCCGCTGACCTCCCGGCTGCTCACTCCTCGGCCGCCGACTCTTCGGCTGCCGACTCTTGGGCAGCCGACCCCGCCCGATCAGACAAGGAGCCGCAGACGTGACCAGCGTCGCAGGCACGCCCTCCGCACCCCCCTGGGCGGACGCGCCGGCCATCCGCATCACTGGCGTGCGGGCGGTGCTCACCGCCCCCGCCGGCAAAACCCTCGTGGTGGTCCGTGTCGACACCAGCGAGCCGGGCCTGTACGGCCTGGGCTGCGCGACGTTCACCCAGCGCGCCGCGGCGGTCGCCACCGTGGTCGAGGAGTATCTGGCGCCCCAGCTCATCGGCCGGGACCCCGCCGACATCACCGACATCACCGCCACGCTGCACGTCAGCGGGTACTGGCGGTCAGGGCCCGTCCTCAACAACGCACTGTCCGGAGTGGACATGGCGCTGTGGGACATCAAGGGCAAGCAGGCCGGTGCGCCGGTGTGGCAGCTCCTCGGCGGGCGCTGCCGAACCGCCGTACCGCTGTACGCCCATGCCGCGGGCCGCGATGCCCGCGAAGTGGCCGACGAGGTAAGGCAGTTGACGTCCGACGGCTACCGGCACGTGCGGTGCCAGGTCGCGGTGCCGGGAGCCGGCACGTACGGGGCACCCGGCACTGCGGCGCCCGCCGGCTCCCGGCCACCGCTGACCGCAGGTGCATGGGATCCGGCCGCGTACCGGCGCACCGTCGTCTCGCTCTTCGCGCATCTGCGGGCGGAGCTGGGAGAGGAGGTCGAACTGATCCACGACGTGCACGAGCGGGTCCACCCGACCGACGCCGTCGGACTCGCCAAGGACCTTGAACCGTTCCGCCTTTTCTATCTGGAAGACCCGGTGGCTCCGGAGGACATCGAGTGGCTGCGCCGGATACGCGCCCAGTGCGCGACCCCGATCGCCATCGGTGAACTGTTCACCAACCCCGCCGAATACCGTCCGCTGCTCGCCGACGGACTCTGTGACTTCATCCGCGTCCATGTCTCAGCGATCGGCGGCATCACGGCGGCCTGGCGGCTGGCCACCGCGTGCGACCTGTTCGGGATCCGGACCGCCTGGCACGGACCGGGCGACGTCTCACCGATCGGGCACGCGGCGAACCTCGCCCTCGACCTCGCGAGCCCCAACTTCGGCATCCAGGAACAGCACCTGTTCACCCCACGGCTGCGGGAGGTCTTCCCCGGGTGCCCCGAGATCCGCGACGGCCACCTCTGGCCGAGCGACCGGCCGGGCCTCGGCATCGACTTCGACGAGCGTCTGGCCCTGCGGTTCCCGCCCCAGCGCCTCGGCCACGCCTGGACACCGCCGCGCCGGGCCGACGGCGCCCTGCAACGCCCCTGATCCGCCCACCCGACCCGCACACCCGCCCCACACACCTGAGCCACCCACGTGATCCGCGAAGGAGCAACCCTCATGCACACTCGTGACACCGCAGCGGCCGGCGCGCGGCCCACCCCGGCGAGACCACGCATCAGAACGGTGCCGCTGATCGCCGCCGTCGCGACCGGATGCCTCCTCGCCGGTCTGACCGCCTGCTCCGGCGGCGACTCGGCGTCCTCCTCGTCGAACGTCACCCTGACCATCGGTGAGTGGACCAACCCGGGGGCGATCGAGTTCACCAAGGAACTCAACGCCGCGTTCGAGAAGGAGCACCCCGGTGTCACGGTCAAGCTCCAGCAGGCGCCGACAGCCAACGGCGCATGGCAGCAGCTGACCAGCAGCATGCTCCAGTCCAAGTCGGTCGACGTACTTGCCCAGTTCGCCCCCACGCAGCAGGGCTTCGCACCCTCCTACACCAACATGAAGCCGGGCGGCTCGGCCGCGCTGGTCGCATCCGGCCAGCTGGTCGACCTCAAGGACCAGCCGTTCATGAAGAGCTACGACCTGGACAGGCAGAAGGCCGCCGTCGGGTACAAGGACGGGATCTACGGTGTGATGGCCGCGGAGTACGTGTCCGCCGGCGCCGTCTGGTACAAGAAGGACCTGCTCGCCCAGCACGGCATCGAGGTGCCGGAGACGTTGCAGGAGTTCCTCGACGCCTGCGCGAAGCTGAAGGACAAGGGGGTCACGCCGATCTTCGCCGCGGCGAAGGAGGGCATGCAGGGCGGTGTCTGGCAGGGCATCATGAACCAGACGCTGATGGCGGGCCGCCCCGCCACGGACTCGGTGAAGGTGTCCAGCGACCGGGCCGAGGCGTTCTGGAAGAAGAAGGAGTCCTGGACCGACCCGGTCTACAAGGAGATCTCCGAGCAGTACCAGAAGGTCGTGCAGTACCTGGAGCCCGGCGCGACGGGCGTCGCCCAGCAGACCGCGCCCGGCGTGTGGGCCAGCCAGCCCGACGACTTCCCGTTCCTCCTCGACGGTTCGTGGGACGGTGCGGCGATCCAGCAGGCGAACCCGAAGCTGAATCTGGGCTTCTTCATGCTGCCCGGCACCGACGACCGGGCCGCCAACAGGGTGGCCGTGAAACCGGACCTGACCTGGGTGGTGCCGACCAGCGCGCCGCACCGCGACCTCGCCATGGAGTGGCTGGAGTTCTTCTCCCGGCCGGAGAACTACAAGAAGTGGCTGACCTCGACCGGTTCCGTGTCCACCCAGCCGGCGGTGAAGAACACCGGACTGCCCTGGATGGACTGGCTGAACTCGCACATGACCGACTCGTTCCCGCTGCTGACCGTCCCCTGGACGCCCGTCGGCGCCTCGACCGACGCCGCGGGGCCCGACCTGTCCAAGATGGCGCCGGTCGGCAGCGAAAGCGTGGACACCGTCCTCGAACGCTCCGCCCGCGCCTACCAGAAGGCCGTCCAGTAGTCGTCCGGTGGTTCGGACACCACGTGGAAGGAGGGCGGCGTGTCTCGCTGCTTGTTCGGCACACCACGGACCCGGCGGTTCATTCCCTGGGCGAGTGTCGCGATACCCGGACTGGGGTGGCTGCTGTTCGGGCTCTATCCGTCGCTGGCGACCATCGGGTACTCGTTCACCCAGTACTCCGGCCTGCCAGGCACACCGCTCAACTTCTGCGGCCTGTGCAACTACTCGACCGCGTTCACCGCGCTGTCGTCCGAGGTGTGGGGCGCCGTCCGGGTCACTCTCATCTACGTGGCGGGCGTGACGATCGCCCAGAACGCCCTCGGTATCGGGCTGGCGCTGCTGCTCAACCGGCGGGGCCGCTCCTACGCCGTGTACCGGGCGCTCATCTTCATGCCGCAGATCTTCTCCGTCGCGGTCGTCGGGGCGATCTTCTCCCTGATCTTCGACCCGTTCTCCGGCCCGACGGGGCGGCTCCTGCACGACATCTTCGGGACCACCAGCGCCTTCTTCGGCTCCGACCAACTGGCGCTGCCCCTGGTGATGTTCGTCAACGTGTGGATGTTCTCCGGCTACTCGATGCTCATCTACATCGCCGGACTGCGCAACATCCCGTCCGAGGTGTACGAGGCGGCCTCGATGGACGGCGCGGGACGCTGGCGCACGTTCCGCAGCGTCACCTTCCCCCTGCTCGCGCCCGCCTTCACCGTCAACATGTTCCTCACCGTGGTGGGCGCGCTCGGTGAGTACGCGCTCATTCTGGTCCTCACCGGAGGCAACTTCGGCACCCGCACCCTGGGCATCTACATGTTCAACTCGGCGTTCCTCAGCGGCTCCAGCCAGCTCGGGTTCGGCTCCATGCTGGCGATGCTCCAGTTCTTCCTCACCCTGGTCCTCGGCGGCACCGTGCTGTGGTCCCTGCGCCGCCGGGAGGTGACCCTGTGACGACCTCGACCGTGCCGACCGACCACACCCCGGCCCCGGCCGCACCCCAGCCCCAGCCCCCGCCCCGGCACCGACGCACTCTCGGCCCGCTGCTGCGCGGCGCGCGGATCAACCTGGTGTGCTTCCTCATCTCCGTGCTGCTGTTCGCGATGCCGCTGATCTACCTGCTGGTGCAGGCGTTCAAGACCTACCCGGGGTTCCTTCAGGACCCCACCGGTCTGCCGGGCACCTGGACGGTGCAGAACTTCACCGACGCGTGGACGCAGGGCGACTTCGGCCGCCAGATGATCAACAGCCTGGTCTATTCGGTGATCCCGACCGCGATCACCCTCGTACTCGGGGTCTTCCTCGCCTTCCCCATCTCACGCGGCTACTTCAAGCACTCGAACGCGCTCTACACGTTCTTCATCTTCTCCGGCTTCCTGCCCGGCGGCCTGATCCCGCTGTTCATCGAGGCCCGCACGCTGCACCTGTACAACAGCATGCCCGGATACCTCGTACTGACCAGCATGTCGGGCGCGGGGTTCTTCTTCTTCGTCGGATACATCAAGGGGATCCCCCGTGAGCTGGACGAGGCGGCGGTCCTGGACGGCTGCGGCTACGTCCGGTTCATCTTCACCATGATCATTCCGCAGATGAAACCGGCCCTAGCCACCTTCGGCATCTTCGGTTTCGTCTCCTCCTGGAACAACCTCATCCTGCCCCTAGTCATGCTCTCCGACAGCGCGCTGTGGCCGGTCACCCGCGGCCTGTACTCGTTCTTCGGCGAGCACACCCAGAACTGGCCCCTGGTGGCCGCAGGCACGTTCATCGTCGCGGCGCCGATCCTGGTCCTGTTCGTCCTGCTGCAACGCCACCTCGTCGAGGGCGTCGCGGGTGGTGCGAGCCTGGGCAGCCAGGGCATCGTGCCGAGTGCGTCCAGGGCCGGCGAACAGGCCGGTGGTGGCAGGTGACCGATCCGTCCATGGCCGGGCGGCGGACCGTGTGGCAGCTGGGCAGGGACGGTGTCACCTTCCCCCTGCGCGACCCGATCGGCCATCCCGAGTTCGTGTGGCCGAGGACGCTGCTGCACTGGCCCGTCCACTGGCCCGAGCCGTCGGTCCGGGCACGGGGACTGCGCCTGGTCGACACCACGGGCACCCCGGTGCCGTTCCAACTGTCCGAGGTCCGCCTCGACGGCGCCGGACTGCTGCGTGACGCGGTGGTCGCCTTCTTCGCCGGGCTCACCCCCGGCCAGTCCCACGTGTTCACACTGAGCGCCGACGCATCGGTCCGGTCGGCAGGGGTCGTCGACCCGGTGACGGTTGTCCACGGCGCCGACGGCATCGTGGTGGACACCGGGCCGGTCCGCGTACGGCTGCCCCGGTCCCACCGGCCCGGCGCGCGACCCGCGCCGGGCCCGGTCCTCGCGGTGGACCGAGGCCACGGCTGGGTCGGCCGTTCCGCGCTGGTCGGCGAGCACGCCCGGGTGGAACGGATCGACGTACGCGAGGTGCAGGCAGGGCCGCTCGTCGTCGTCCACGAGATCCGCTACCGGTTCGCCGACGGTGGCACGTACATCGCGACCGTGCGCTGTGTGCAGGGCTACGACTTCATCGAGCTGACCGAGCGGATGCACGGTACCGGCCGGCCCGCGCCCGCATGGGAGCTGTACTGGGACGGGTTCGCACCGACGCACCGGTACTCCTCGACCTGGCCCTACTCGCAGGACGCGGCCGACCACCTCGACCCCGGCTCCCCGGAGACCTACCGGTGGCCGGGCATCACCGACCCGCTGCTGGTCGCCGACAGCGGCGAGGACCCGGCCTTCTCCGGACCGGGCAGGACCGAGGAACCGCACGAGGAGATGGCGTTCACCGTCGGCCCGTACGCACCCGCGTACGCCTGGGACATCCGTCCGCACGCGACGTTCTGGGACGTGCGCAACGGTGACGCCGTCGGTGTGTTCGTCCGCGACCCCGCCGACTGGGACGACCACCGTTACGCCTCCTGGGCCTCCGCCAGGGATCTGCAGATCCGCTTCCGGTACCGCGACGGTGTGCTGCGCTGGCGGTGGCCGCTGTGTCCCGGCACCCGGCGTACCGCCCTCGCCTTCCACGACCACGAACGCGACCGCGAAGTGCTCCGGGCGCAGCGCCGGCACGCGGACGCGCTGTCGGCCCGCTACGACCTCGACCCCGAGGAGGCCCTGCGAGCCACCTGCCACCCGACGACACACGTACGCCAGTTGCATCACTGGCACAGCACGCTGGACCTCGACCGGGTCAAGGACTGGGTGCTCGCCTACGACGGGCGGCGCCCGGCCCCTCTGTGCGTCACCGGCGACATCCCCACCGGACGGCACCTGCTCACCGCGCTGTTCGCCGGCCCCGAGGGCCCACGACTCATCGCGCACGGCGTCAACGAGGTCCACGGCTACCTCAACATCGGCCAACGCCCGCTCTACGACCGCCTCCTGGACGCCTACGACAGGCTCCGCGGCGAACTACCACCGGAGCAGGCCGCCCAGGTCGACGCACTGCTCTTGTTGACGGCATACGTCTCCGCCGGAGAGGAGATCGGGCCGATGCGGCGGATGCTCGGCGGCCATCCCAATTTCCTGTCGGACGGCAAGGCGGCACTGGCCTGTCTGGCCTGGCTGTACCCCGAGCATCCGGCGGCAGGGGAGTGGCTCGACCAGTTCGAGTCGTTCCTGCGCCTGGCCGGGGTGTTCCACGTCCGCCCCGCACTGCCCGGCAAGCAGGCCAGAGCCGGCCGGTGGACGGAGAGCCTGGCCACCTACGTATGGGCGTTCCTGCGCCCGGCAACGCTCGGCAACGCACTGGGCATCCGCACCGACGGCCGCAACCGACTCTGCACCCCGCACTTCGCGGCCCTCGGCGAGTGGCTCGTCGACGCGCTCACCGCACCGGTGATGACCACCGCCGTACCGGACGAGCACGCGTCGGCCACCGCCCCCGGCACCCTCCGCATGCACCCGCCGCAGGGCGCGCACGCCGCCTGGCCGCGCCGCCCGCCCATCGAGATGCGGCTGCTCGGCGACCAGTTGCGGCGCTACCGCCCGCTCGTCGCCGAACATCTGCTGTGGGGCTGCGACGCCGAAGGACACCGCCTGGACCAGCCGCGCGGGACCGCCGACCCCTGGCGCGTGCTGCATCCCCCTGCCCGGGACCGGGGCACCAACCCGCGCCTGGGCAGCACCAAATACACCGGGTACGGCATCACGCTGCGCGCCGACGTCGGCGAACCCACGGAGGTGTCGGTGCACCTCCAGCAGACCGACCGCGGCCCCAACTACCGGTGGGGCATCGCGGACGAGAACGGCAGCGGCCACCTCTACTACTACGCGCGCGGGCGCGCCTACAGCGGACACGGCCGGGAGGACGCGGGGGACCGGCGCGCACCGGACGCCACCTTCGTCACCTCCTGCGGCATCTGGCGCGCGGGGGCGATCCGCTCACTCGGCCCCCACACACTCGACCGCCCGCACTACGACCTCGACACCGCGCAGTACGCCGAGATCGCCCCCGCCCCGGACAGCCCCGTGTACGGGCACTACCTCGGCCGCAGCGTCACCCTCGTCGGCAGCGACTACCTCGTCGTCCACGACGCCGTCGCGGCACCCCAGCGGATGGTGTGGACCTGGGCCACACTCACCGAACCCACCGGCGACGACGCCAACAGCTTCGACCACCTCAGCGACCGGATGCCCTTCGTCCACGTGGTGCGCGGGGTGCGCACCGACGGCGCGGGCGGCGGTGACTTCCGGACCCCGGTGTCCCGGGGGATACGCCTGGAGGGCCCGTCCGACGCCCCCACGGGCAGCACCCTCGCCGTCGTCAGCCACCGGGACGACCTCACGATCGACCCGCAGCACCGCACGCCGTGGGGCGCCCGGATCACCACCCCAGACGGCGTGGACCATGTGTTCCGCCATGAGCGGGCGGGCCACCACGCCCCGGCCGCGCTCGATGTCACACTCAGCGGCACGCCCGGCGGCGCACCTGTTGCCGGAGGTTCCGGCCTGCGCTTCCGCGGCACCGCCGGAGTGATCCGCCTGCGGCACGACGGCGAGCGGCGACTGGCGCTCTTCCACGGCACGGCGATCGGCACCGGCGACCTACTCCTGACCACCGACGACACGGACCTGGGCATCAGCGCGCGCTACCGGGAGGACGCGCACGAATGCCACGGCACCTACCGCGCCCCGGCCGACACCACGTTGACCCTGCGCGTGCCGAACGGCCTGCACGGCGCGGTGTTCCATATCAACGGCGCACGTGTCCGCCCACTGCGCGAGACACCCCACGAGATGACCGTGACACTGCCGCAGGGACGGCACCGATGGGAACTGACCGCACACACCCCACGTCCCGTCGCAGCCGAGGTACTGCGCACTGTCAACGCCCGTGGCACAGCCGAGGTGCACTTCACACTGGTACCGGCGGCCGATGAGTATCTGATGCAGCTCAGCGAGGACGGCGGCGACACCTGGCGCACGGCCGCGACCGCCCGCACCAGCCCGTACCGGCTGACCGGCCTGACCGACGGACGGAAAGTGCACATACGAGTCGTCGCCGCCAACTCCCGCCACCATGCCCCGCCCGGCGCGGACTACCCGCTTTACGTCACCGACGCCCCACCCGCCCCGCCGGACGGGTTGACCCTGCGACCGGGGCCCGACGGGACCGAGCTGACCTGGGGCGAAGTACTCGGTGCGAGCGGATACCGGGTGCTGCGCCGCCGCAGCGGCGAATCCACGTATCGCGAGATCTTCTCCGGTCTCGCCTTTTCGTACGTCGATACCGCCCCCGCAGACACCGGCTACGAGTACGCGGTGGCCGCCGAGAACGGCAACGGCCTCGGCGCACCCGGCACACCGGTACCGGCCGCCCCGCGCGGCTGGCGCCACTGGCGCCCTCCGGTACCGCTCGTCTTCCGTCGCCGCCACAGCTACCACGAGCCGCCCTACCTGGCCGACCAGGCGATTCCCGAGTACTACGACGGGCAGGAAGAACCGCCCGAACTGCCGGCCATCTCCAGCGATCTGTAGCAGAAGGGGGTTCCTGTCATGCCCCAGCCGTCACCACCTCAGCCGTCACCGCCTCAGCCGTCACCGCCCGAGCCGGGGGAGTCCGGCGCCGCACCCACCTCATCCGCCCGTCGAATCCTGCTCACCGGTGCCGCCGGACGCATCGGCACCGTGCTGCGGTCCGGGCTCGCCCATCCCGACCGGGTGCTGCGGCTGCTCGACGTCGCCCCCCAGCGGCCCGCGGACCCGGACGAGCGGGTGGAGATCGTACGGGCGTCGTTCACCGACCCGCACGCGATCCGCGACGCCTGCCGGGGCGTCGACGCGGTGGTCCACTTCGGTGGGTGCAGCGGCGAGGCGCCCTGGGAGACCGTCCGCGCCGTGAACGTGGACGGTACTCAAATGGTGCTGGCCGCCGCTGCCGAGACGGGCGTCCGGCGGGTGGTCCTGGCCGGAAGCATCCACGCGGTCGGCTTCCGCAACCGCGACGAGACGGCGCACGGCCCCCTGCCTGCGGACAGCCCGGCCCGCCCGGACACCTTCTACGGCGTGAGCAAGGCCGCGGTGGAAGCGCTGGGCAGCCTGTACCACTCGCGGTTCGGCATCGACGTGACCTGCCTGCGCATCGGGGCGTTCCGGCCGCGTCCGGCCGCCCCCGAGGATCTGGCCGCATGGCTGTCCCCGGCGGACGCGGTACGCCTCGTCGAGGCATGCCTGCGGGTCGAACCGGCCGGATTCCGCGTCCTGTGGGGCATCTCCGCCAACACCCGCCGATGGTGGTCGCATGCGGAGGCGGAGGCGATCGGATACCACCCGCAGGACGACGCCGAGCGGTACGCCGACCAGATCCCGGGGCACGACGGAGCGGCCCCCGCCACACTCCGTACCCACCAGGTGGGTGCGGGCTTCTGCACGATGCCGCTCGGCTGAGCGGGGACCGACACCGCCGGGTCACCTCAGCACCGGGTCACCTCCCGGCCAGCCACTTCGCGCACAGCCCCGTCCACGCCCCGACCGACCTGTCATCCCCGGCAAGCCCGAGCCCGTGCCTGCCGTGCGGGAAGACATGCAGCTCGTGCGGGACGCCGTGCGCGGCCAGCGCGCCGGCCAACCGGTAGCTGTGCTCCACCGGGACGGCCTGGTCGTCCGAGCTGTGCCAGACGAAGAACGGCGGCGCCTGCGGCGTGACCAACTCCTCCAGCGACACCTCCCGGCGCTGCGCCGGCGTCGCGTCTGCACCGAGCAGATTCACCCGCGATCCTGAGTGGCGCTCGGTGAGCATCGTCACGACCGGATAGCACAACACCGCGAAATCCGGCCGCTCTTCGGGCCGCGCGTCCGGCGCCAGTGCCGCGTACCCGGCGAGGTGGCCGCCGGCCGAGAAGCCGACCACGCCGATCCGCCGTACGCCGCGCCGCCGCAGCCCGGCGATCTCCGCCCGCACCGCCTCCACCGGTGCGGGATGGCGCGCCCGCACCGGATAGCGCAGCACACTGGCCGTGATGCCCAGCGATGCCAGCCATTCGGCCACGGGCTCGGCCTCGTGCGCGGCGTGCATCTCGTACCCACCGCCGGGCAACACGATCACATGAAGCGGCTTGCGCGCCGACTTGTGCACAGTTCCGTCATCCCGTTCTCTAGGGGGTCCAGCGGTACAGCAGTACCTTGTTGAAGAGATCTTCCTCGACGTTGACCATGTAGTCGCCGTTGGAGCGCTGCACCGCGGAGATGCCGTACGGGATGTCCACCCAGCCGGTGCGGTCGACCCCGCCCACGACATCGCCGGGCAGCCAACTGCCCACGAGGCTCCCGTCGGACGCCTTGAAGGCCCACACCTGGCCACGGGTCTGGACACCGGCGGTGAAGATGTAGTCGCCGGCCCACGCGAGGCTGACCATCGCCACCATCGGCGTCGATGTGGTGTCCCAGGGGAGAACGGTGGTCCAGGTCGGCGTCCGGTTGCCGGTGCTCCACCTGTCGTAGCGGGCCAGAACCTTTCCGCACTCCTTCCAGTGGGCGTTGTCGAATACCTGATCAGGTGTGTAACCGCACATGTACATGACGTCCTTGCTCACGTCGTAGTGCAGGCGGCGGACGCGGTTGAACGGCGCGGGCAGCGGAATCGTCACCCGGCTCGCGTAGTCGTAGATCGGGTTGCCCTGGGAGTCGAAGCCCTGGAGGGGGTAGCGGCGCAGATCACGGTCGCCGCCCTCCCAGATGTCACCGTCGGTGTCGACGAACCAGACCCAGCAGTTGCCCGGGGAGTTCAGGCCCGTGCCGGGCTGGAGGTATTCGCTCGCCTCGAACGCGCCGTTCCCGCTCGTGTCGCGCCAGATCCACTCGCCCTGCGCCGGCTGGTACGGCGGCCATGTGGGGTCGTCGCCGGTCCAGCGCTGTTTGAAGATGGCCCCGGATGGCTTGGCTATCTCACCCTCGAAGCGGTAGATAAGCATGTGCGCGGCGTACATGCCCGTGATGTACATGTACAGATTGCCGTTCATGCGCCGCAGGAACGGGGACGTGGCGGAGTGCGAATGCCCGGTCAGGAACAGGCGTGCGTCCTGGGGGTACTTGACCGAGTCGAGGGAGTAGCCGCGCCAGGCCACGTCCCGGCCCGGCGGCTTCGTGACGTCGATGCGGTAATGGCACTGCTTGGTGAAGACGTCCAGTCCGTCGGACTGCGGGTCGAAGTCGGCGGCGTCGACAAAGGCGCTGCCCTGGAGCTGCCAGACCGTGTTGCCGAGCGCGTCGAACTTCCGCAGCCACGAACCGAACTCGCACATACCGACGTAGACGTTGCCCGCCGAGTCACCGCCGACGCCGGTGATGCCGTAGAACTTGTCGGCGATGTTCCGGCCCGGCGTTCCCGCCCCGATGCCGCCCGCCTGGCCCAGGCTCCGCGAGAGTACCGGTGTCCCGGAGAGGTTGCCGTAGGTGTGCACCTGGCGGAGCGGGCCGTTGTCGCCGACCAGCAGGTCGCCGTGGACGTCGACCGCCAGTGAGGTCGGGATCCAGTTTGCCGAGGGGCCGTTGATGGTTCCCGACAACGCTGTCCCCGTGTTGGAGAAGTGCCGGATCCGCGCCGGATTCGCGGGATCGACGTGCCAGAAATGCCCGTCGTTCGTGTCGCGGGTGATGTTCTCGACCACCCAGATGTCACCACCGGAGCCGATCGCGACCGCTCCCGGCCGGGTGACGCTCCAACTCCGCAGCAGCGCCCCGGTGGCCGCGTCGAAGACCTTCACCAGGTTGGCCGCCCGGTCCGTGGCCACCACCTGGGTCGCGGAGGCAGCGGCGGCGGCCGGCGGACTGCCCACGTTGAACGTCAGCGACGTGGCGGCCCCGTTCAGGCCGAAACGCGTCAGGCCGTTGCCGACGGACAGATAGGCGTAGGACGCGTTGACCGCGACGGCGTCCCCGTTGGCCCCCTTGCAGTTGCCGACGAGGTGGCCGTCCTTGTAGATGCCCGCGTAGTTGCCGCCCTCGTCCCAGAAGCTGACGGTGTAGACCGTGCCGTCGGCGGCGACGGCGATGTTGAAGACGAAGTCCTGCACCCACTCCGTGGCCCCGGAGAACGTGTTGCCGGTCCAGGACGTGACGACGTTCGACAGAGCGGCTGCCCGCGCGACAGTGGTCGACTGCCCGGCGAGAGCCTCCGGCACGCCGCCGCTCGGTGCCGCCGCGGCAGGGGACGCGCTCACGGCGGAGAAGGTTCCGCTCAGCCCCGCGGCGATCGCCACATGGGTGCCCAGGACCAGCGCCTGACGACGAGTGAGACCGCCCGTCCGGGGTGAGGGTGTGTTCCGTTCCGACGTGCTGTCGCTCATGATCGGCATCCTTTGTTCCGTGAGCCCGGTCCGGTCGGTCGGACGTCAAGTGCCGTGAGTGACCGGTCACTTGACAGCCATGAAGCTAGAGGCGCCCGGTCAGTGCGTCAATCCGTCGTACGGCTTTCGGTACGTGCGGACGGACCGTACGATGCGACCAAAAGTGAAGTGAACGGTCATGTGTACCGGTCATCTGTCCCCGTCGTCCGACCTCATCAGCTGTACCTGTCGCCCGTAACCGTCCAAGAGGGGTTTTCGCGTGTCCGATCGGCCGACCCTGCGTACCGTCGCGTCCCAGGCGGGTGTCTCCCATCAGACGGTCTCCCGGGTGGTGAACGGCGATCCGACGGTCACCGACGGGGTCCGGGCGAGGGTGCTGGAGGCGATGCGTCTGCTCGACTACCGGCCGAGCGCGGGTGCTCGTGCGCTGGCGAGTGGACGTACCGAAATCGTGGGCGTCGTGCTCCCGCACAACCCTGGTTTCGCGTTCTCCAACGACCACCTGGTCCGCCTGATGGGCGGCGCGGACGCGGAACTCGCCGCACGGGGATACGGCCTGCTGCTCTCCACCCGCGAGGTGCCGGACGACGCGGGCTCGGCCCACCGCCGTTTCATCCGGCGGCGGGTGGTCGACGGGCTGCTCGTGGAGGCGGGTGCCGGTGGCGAGGCGCTGTCCGACCTCCGGTCGGCCGGCTGCCCGCTGGTGGTGATGGGGTACACCGATGACGACCTGTTCTGCGTCCACCCCGACGACGAGGGCGGCGCCTACGCGGTCGCCCAGCATCTGCTCGCCCTGGGCCACCGCCGAATCGGTGTCGTCAACGGCCCGGCGGAGAATCGCCTCGCCATGGCCGCCCGGATGCGGGGCGTACGCCGTGCCTTCGCCGACGCGCACCGCGAGTTCGCCGGCGACCTGGTGGAGACCGGCGACTTCACCGCCGAATCCGGCTTCACGGCGGCCGGACGTCTGATGGCACGGCCCGAGCCACCCACCGCGGTCTTCGCCTTCAACGACGGTATGGCCTTCGGCGTGACGCGGTGGTTGAGGGAGCACGGACGAGCGGTCCCGGGGGACGTGTCGGTCGCGGGCTTCGACGACACTTCGGCCGCGGAACTTGTCGATCCGCCGCTGACCAGCGTCAGCCTGCACAGCGTCGAGGTGGGCCGACGAGCCGCCCGGCTCCTCCTCGACCTCCTGGACGGCCGCCCTCCGGCCCACCGCGAGACCGTGATGCCGAGTTCATTGAAGGTCCGCGCCTCGACGGCACCACCGTCCCCGCAGACGTGACCGGAAGGCAGGACAGGCAGCACCCAAAAGGTGGCCCCGCCCAGTCGTCGCATCGACTGCTGCGCATATCCCCGCCATCACGCAACACCTGTTGCATGCCCGCCGTCCATGGCGGTGCCACACTTCCTGCAAGCCGAATCCGCTGACCGCCGCAGAGTGCCCACCTCGCGCCGAGCGCAGCGCCCCGCCGCGCCGCGCAGCGCCGCCGACACGATGCCCGCCCGACGGTAGGACGACATGGACACGCACCTGATACCCGCGCCGGAGACCACCCGCCTCGTGGAGGAGTTCTTCGCGCGCACGCACGGCGACCACGGTGTGAACGACGCGCTCGACCTCGATGTCTCTCCCGACGGCCGGTCGATCGCCTTCACGGCGGCGGTCCGGACCGCCGGAGCACCGGACCCGGTGCACAAGACCGCGATACTCGACCTGGCCACCGGGGCGCTGACCCGTCAGGACCACGGGCGGCGCCCGCGCTGGACGCGCGACGGCGCGCGTCTCGCGTGGCTCGGCGACACATGGGTGGAGACGGCGCGCTACGACGACGGGCCGGGGGAGGTCAGGCGGTTGCCGCTGCCCGGAGTCCCCGAATATCTGGAGTGGCGGCCGGACGGTGGCACCCTCCTGGTGGGGCTCGCCGAGTTCGGGGCGGAGCGCTCCGACGTCGACGGATCGGGACGGCTCCCCGGCGGCCCGGCTGTCGTCCCCGGCCGCCCCGTGGTGAGCGTGGGCCGCGCCCCGGCACCGGGACGCGGACTGTGGCTGGTCGACCCCGCCGGCGGCACACCGGTCCAGGTGTCACCCGCCGACCGCACGGTGTGGGAGGCGGCCTGGGCCGGACCGTCCGCGATCGTGTGTGTCGTCTCGGACGGTGCCACCGAGTCCGACTGGTACCAGGCCGAACTGGCGCTCCTCGACCCACACACCGGCTCGCTGCGCACCTTGTCACGCCCCGGGACGCAGGTCGGCCTTCCGGCCGCGAACCCTTCCGGCTCATGGGTCTCCGCGGTCGTCGGGGCGATGAGCGACCGGGGACTGTACGGCGGTGAACTCGTCGTACTCCGCCCGTCGGACGGCGCGGCGACCGCGGTGGACTGCGCCGGCGTGGACGTGACCTGCGCACGGTGGGAGGACGAGGGCACCGTCGCGTTCGCCGGGATACGCGGTCTGGACACAGTGATCGGCAGGTTCTCCGTGGCCGAGACACCTAGTGAGGTGCTGTGGGAGTCGAGCGCCACCTGCGGCGATCTGCTGCCCGAGGTCGCCGTCGGTGGCGGCGTCGTAGCCTGCACCACGCACAGTTATCGCCAGGCCCCTGCGCTGAGCGTCCTGACACCGGACGGAGACATGAGGGCCTGCCTCTCCTTCTCCCCGCCTCCCGCCTCCGTACCGCAGGAGTCGGCCGAGCGGATCACCTGGACCGCCCCCGACGGGGAGTCGGTCCAGGGCCTCCTGGTCACCCCGCCGACTCCGGGGCCGCACCCGCTCGTGGTGAACATCCACGGCGGACCGGTGTGGTTGTGGCGCGACGAATGGGCCCTGCGCCACCCGCTCGTGCCCTTGCTGGTCGGCCAGGGATACGCCGTGCTGTCCCCGAACATCCGCGGAAGCCTCGGCCGCGGACAACGGTTCGTGACCGCCGGTCTGCACGACATGGGCGGAGCCGACGCGGACGATCTCCTGGCGGCCGTCGACACACTCGTGGCCGAGGGGCGGATCGACGGCAGCCGCGTCGGTGTCACGGGCAACAGCTACGGTGGCTTCATGTCCGCGTGGCTGATCGCTCACAGCGACCGGTTCGCCGCGGCCGTGGCCCGCTCACCCGTCACCTACTGGGTCAGCCAGCACCACACGAGCAACATCCCCGGCTTCGACCGGATGTGCCTGGAAGGCGACCCGCTCGACCCGGCGTCCGACTACCGCACCCGCAGCCCGCTGTATCGCGCCCGGCACGTCCGGACCCCGGTGCTGCTGATGGCGGGCGCCCACGACCTCGCGACCCCGCCGGAGCAGGCGAGCATGTTCCACCGCGCCCTGAGCGAGCACGGCCGGGACAGCACACTGGTGATCTACCCGGACGAAGGACACGGTGTCCGGGCCCACACCTCCGTGGTCGACCAGGCGGCCCGCCTGCTGGAGTTCTTCGACCACCACCTCGGCGCGGTACGGGAGACATGACGGCGTAGATCCACCCGGAGTGCACCCTCGGTGGCCTTAACTCCCTCGTGGGAAGGCGTGAACGGCCCTGCTGGATCGGCCTGTTCAGGCTGGCGGAGCCTACATGGCGGCCACCTAAAGCTGTCCTGTCGCATCTCTTGGCACCTCATCCGATGTTCGCTACCGTCCGGTCCTGTTGACTTTGGAGCGGTTTTGCTCGCCCAGAAGGGTGGAACGCCGGATGCCCCCACTCCGACGAACCGAACGAAGCGCACGGACCGAACGAAGCGCACGAGCCTTACGGAGCGTGCGAGGCGTACGAGGGCTGCGGGCGCTTGCCGTGCTGGCGCTGGCCGGGGCGCTGATGGCGCCCCTTCCGTCCGCCGTGGCCGCCGACACCCCCTCTCAACCGTCCGACGTCTACAAGCTGTTGGAGGATCCGGAGGTGACCGGCGTCGGACAGGAGCCGGCGCACGCCGAGCTGACTCCGTACGCCGACACGCGCGCTGCGCTCGCGGGAGAGCCGGGCGGACCGTGGACCAAGTCCCTCGACGGCACGTGGAAGCTCCATATGTCCGACCGCCCCGAGGACGTCCCGAAGGACTTCTCCCAGGAGGGCTACGACACCGGCGGGAGCGGCTGGCGCAGCGTGCGCCTCCCGCACACCTGGCAGACGGACGGTCTCGACCATCCGCTGTTCCGCAACATACCCACCGAGATGTACCCGGACGACCCGCCGAAGGTGCCGCACGACACCAACCCGACCGGCGCCTATGTCCGCACCTTCGACCTGCCGCGGAACTGGAAGGACCGTGAGACCTTCCTCCGCTTCGAGGGTGTGACCAGCGGCTATCTCCTCTGGGTCAACGGCACATACGTGGGCTACGACCAAGGCGGCTACACCCCGGCCGAGTTCGACATCAGCGAGCGACTGCACCCGGGGAAGAACACCATCGCCGTCCAGGTCCACCGCTGGGGCTCCGGATCCCACCTGGAGGACTACGACCAGTGGAGGTTCGCGGGCATCTTCCGCTCGGTCGACCTGTACTCGACGCCCAGGACGTATCTGCGGGACATCACGATCGGCACCGACCTGGACGCCGAGTACCGCGACGCGTCGCTCACCGCCGAAGTCGACGTGACGGCCAAGGAGACATCCGGGGCACGCACCGTCACCGGCACGCTGTACGACCCGCGTGGCCGAAAAGTGACAACGATGTCCGGCACCGTGGACCCCCGGGACGGGACCGCCTCCACCACCCTGCGCGCAGCAGTCGACGCCCCGGCCAAGTGGACCGACGAGACCCCGAACCTCTACACACTCCTCGTCCAACTCGTGGGCCCCGACGGCAGAGTCACCCACACCACCACCCAGCCGGTCGGCTTCCGGGACATCGAGGTCAAGGACAGACAACTCCTGGTCAACGGCGAACGCATCCTGGTGAAGGGCACCAACCGCGCCGAGACCGACCCGAAGACCGGCCGTCACGCACCCCGCGAGCGCACCGCGTCCGACGTCGCCCTGATGAAGCAGCTCAACATCAACGCCGTACGCACCTCGCACTACCCGTCGGACCCGTACCTGTACGAACTGGCCGACACCCAGGGCCTGTGGATCGCCGACGAGGTGGACATCGAGACCCACCACCACGACGGCTGCCCCAACAACTGCCTGGCGGAACGGCCCGAGTGGCAGCGTGCGTTCATGGACCGCCTCACTGCCATGTACGAGCGCGACAAGAACCATCCCAGCGTGTTGATGTGGGACACGGGCAACGAGGCGGGGCTCGGCAAAGCGCACTACGCCATGGCCGACTTCCTCAACGAGCACGACCCGAGCCGACCCCTCTACCACCAGCCCAACTACCCCGACGGCGACGCCCCGTTCGCCGACATATGGGGACCGCGCTACCCGTCACCATCGGGACTCGAAGCCAAGGCGAAGACCACCACCAAACCCATCATCATGGGGGAGTACGCCCACGCCATGGGCAACTCGCTCGGCAACTTCCGAGAGTTCTGGGACGTCGTCCGGAAGTACCCCCAGGTCCAGGGCGGTTTCATCTGGGACTGGGCCGAACAGAACATGACCCAGCCCCTCATCACCACCCCCGACTCCTCGGGCAACGACATCCTGACCTACCTCTCAGGACAGCCCGAGCATGTCCCGGGCAAGAAGGGGAAGGCGCTCGAACTCTCCGGCCTCGACGACTTCGTGGAGGTCTACCGCGACCCGAAGCTCGACGCGGTCTCCGACGCGCTCACCCTCGACGCCTGGGTCGAACCCGCCGACTGGACCGGCGACTTCACCGTGATCGCCAAGGGAAACCGCAGCTACGCCCTCAAGATGCGGGACAAGGACACACTGGAGTTCTTCGTCTACGGAGACGGCGACTGGCACGCCGCACGGGCCGACGTCCCCGCCGACTGGTACGGCTCCTGGCACCGCGTCTCCGGCACCTTCGACGGGACCTCGGTCAAACTGTTCATCGACGGTGCCCAGGTGGCGGCCACCGACTGGACCGGTACGGTCGACTACTCCGCCCAGCCCGTGAACATCGGCCGGAACCCGGAGACCGGCCAGGAGAACATCACCACCCGCATGGCCCACGGCACCGTCGACCAGGTCCGCGTCTACCACAAAGCACTCACCCCGGGGCAACTCGAAGCCGACCCCGCCGCCGAATCCGTGCTGGCCCTGGACTTCGACCGGCTCACCGAGAAGGGCACGTACGACTCCTACGGCGCCGGCACCGGCGGCGTCGACGGCGTGGTCTCCACCGACCGCACCCTCCAGCCCGAGGCACAAGCCCTGGCCGCCGTCCACGCACCCATCAGGATCAGCGACGCGGACGCCACGGCCGGGAAGGTCACCGTACTCAACGAGCGCTCCTTCACCGGCACCGGCGACCTGCGGCTGCGCTGGAAGATCACCGAAGGCGCCCGCGTCCTCGACCACGGGACCCGTCCCCTCTCCCTCGCCCCCCGCGAGCAGGCCGACATCCGCCTGACCACACCCCCCGCCAACCCGAAGGACGCCGACCGCCAACTGACCGTCGAAGCGGCGCTGACCAAGAACACGGCATGGGCGAAGGCCGGGCACACCGTCGCCGTCGAGCAGTACGACATCGGGGGCGGACAACTCGCCGGAGTCCTGCCCGCCGCACCCCCGGGCAAGGTGACGACCACCGGGACGGGCGACCGGCTCACCGTGTCCGGCAAGGGCTTCGCGTACACCTTCGACCGCGAAGACGGCGAGCTGATCTCCATGAATGCGGGAGGGCGCGAACTGCTCAGCACCGGGCCCGAGTTGGACGCCTGGCGGGCGCCCCTCAGCAACGAGACCGGCTCCGAGGAGGGACCGTGGCGCGCGGCCGGGCTCGACCGGCTGCGCACCGAGCCGGGAAGAGTCACGGTGTCCGAACGGGACGACGCCGTGACCGTGACCGTGCCCAGCACGGTCAGCGCCCCCGGAGTCAAGGACTCCTCCTTCACCCAGACCCTCCGGTACACCGTGACCGGCGCCGGCGAGCTGCGCATCGACCACCGGGCCGAGGCACACGGAGCCGCACGCACCGTGCCGTACCTGCCGCGCATCGGTCTCAGCCTGCAACTCCCGGACCGCTACGACCAGTTCACCTGGTACGGCCGGGGCCCGCAGGAGAACTACAACGACCGGAAGGACGGCTCACCCGTCGGCGTGTACTCCACCGACGCGGACGATCAGTTCTCCGGGTACACGCGGCCCCAGGACTACGGAAACCACGAGGACGTCCGCTGGGCCTCGCTGACCGACGGCCGAAGCGGGCTCCTGGTCTCCGCCGGCTCCGGGAACTTCTCCGCAGGTGTCACCCCGTACGAGGACATCGACCGCGCGGCCTACCCGTTCGCCATGAAGCGCAGCCCCCAGGGCAACACCCTGCACCTTGACCACGCCGTCAGCGGAGTCAGCGAGACCTTCCACACCGTGCTGCCCGAGTACCAGGTGCGGCCCGACCAGGAGTACGCGTACACACTGAGCCTGCGCCCGCTGACAGGGGCCGAGGCCCGCACCGGAGTACCGCGGGGGCCCGTGGTCTGCACGCCGGAAGCGGAGCTGACCGCCGAGGACACCGGCCTGTCGGCGGGCGAGTCGACACCGGGCAAGCTGACCGTCACGAACCCCTGCGACGGCCGGCTGACCGATGTGTCCGCGGACTTCGACGCACCGGCCGGCTGGAGCGTGGACCCCGCATCGCCGGACCTCGGCGACCTGGCGGCCGGCGATTCGGCGACCGTCGACGTCGTGATCACCCGCGGAGACGACACCCCGGACGGCCGGCGGTCCACCGTGGCCACCGTCTCCGCGACCTCCACGGGCGGCGCACGAGCGCGGTACGAAGCGCCCCTCGCCCTCGACGGCACACCACCCCCACCCCGCGGTGACACCTCCGTGTCCGACCTGGGCTTCATCACGGCCGACAACGGCTGGGGCCCGGTGGAGCGGGACCGGAGCAACGGCGAGGCGGCACCCGGCGACGGCGGGCCCCTCACCATCGGCGCGAAGTCCTACGACAAGGGGCTCGGCGTGCACGCCGACTCGGTCGTGACGGTCCACCTCGGCGGGGCGTGCTCGGCCTTCACCGCGGAGATCGGCCTGGACGACGAGGTGGGTTCCGACGGAAGCGTCGCCTTCGAGGTCCTCGCCGACGGCAGGAAGGTCTACGGGAGCGAGGTACTCACCGGCGATGACACCGCCGTGCCGGTCCGGGCCGCGGTCGACGGCGCCGAGCGTCTGACCTTGCGTGTCACGGACGGCGGCGACGGAAACGCCCACGACCACGCGGACTGGGCGGCGGCGACGGTGCACTGCGGGGGAGGAGGATCCGGCTCGTGACATCCGGCCCGTGACATTCGGCCCGTGACCAGGAGCGCAGAGGTGCTGGGGCGCCGGCTCAGTCGTCGTGGTGGAGGGTGCCGTCCTCGTCCATGGTCGGATGCATCTTCATGGGTTCGTACTGGTCCCGGTCCGACGGGCGGGGTGGTTCCGGTCCGTCGGGTCCGGAGCGGGCCAGGCGTTCGATCCGGCAGATGCGGAACAGGCTGTCACCGACATGTACCTCGTTGGCGCGGCCGGCGTTCTTGAACCGTTCGGCGGCCTTGGCGTAGACGGCCTTCTGCGCCTCGTCGAACTGGTGGATGAGGGGCCAGGTCTCGGTCATCGCGTCGTACAGCATCCGCCGGGCGTCATGCGGGCTGGGCAGGAGGCTCCCTTGGGGCCGCCAACCCTTCTCGTTGCGTTCGGCGATGCTGAATCCGGTGGGGAGCAGGATCATGTCGGGGTGAGTGGTGACCGCGCGGTGTGAGTCTTCACGTAAGGCTTTGGGGATGCGCGTGTCGGTGTAGACGAAGTCGCGCAGCCCCAGTCGCAGGGCGGCCGTCGCCGGGCTCGTGTCGCTGCGGCCGGGCTCCAGGACGTAACCCGGGTCCGGCAACCGCATGTCGTACCTGCCGTCCCAGGACCGGTCGTCCGGTTCCCTGTCCGTCGGCCGGGCCGGCTCCAGGCCGTCGTCGCCGCTGCGCACGAACTCGTCCGCGCGCACCACCCGGTAGCGCAGGCCGAGAGCCTCCAGCTCGTTGACCGGTTCGCGTTCGAGGACGGCGACAGCGGCCAGCAGCTCGCGGCGTACGGCGGGATCGTCGGTCTCGTCCTTGGCCTGGAACCACAGATGGGAGTTGAGCCCGTCCCGGGCCTGTTGCGGCAGGCCATCGGCCATCTCGGTCAATAACCTCCAATGGCGGTCGCGTCGGGGGTCCTGCACGGCGATACCGAACACCGGCCCGCGCACCGCGACGTACGGATATCGGTGGGACGCGTCGACGGCGTCGGCCTCGGCGACCCACTCGGCCGGGTCGTTGCGCTCCACCATCTCCGCGTGGAGCCGGTCCAGTTGCTGCTTCCAGTCATCGTTCATGCACACATTGTTGTGCTCCGCGAGCGGCCGTCTGACTAGAACGCCTCATTCCACACACCTTGCGAGTGACGCGCGATGAATACGTGGGGGCGTGCGCGGCTCAGGTGCGAGTCAGGTGCGAGTCAGGTGCGGCGCGTGTGCGGCTCGTTCCGCCGTTCAGCGGCGAGTGAGCGGCGGGTCAGGGCCTTCAGGTCGGACGTCGTGATCACGTCCGCCTGGCGCGGGAGAACCTTCTCGATGAGAACCCGGTGCACTTCCGGGTCCTGATCGTCGGTGGCGTCGCCGAGCACGAAGATCCGGTAGTCCTGGTCGGATGCCTCGCGAACCGTGGACAGCACGGCTCCCGCTGTCGAGATGCCGCCGATCACCAAGGTGTCGATCGACTCGTCACCCAGCAGAACGTGCAGATCGGTAGTACTGAAGGCGCCGTAACGGGTCTTGCGGACGACGATGTCCCCCTCACGTACGTCAAGGGCGGAATGGAGATCCAGCAGCGGATCTCCGTCGGGCATCAGACGGTCCTGCTTCGCGCCCGCGAAAGCCTTGTGGTGGTGCGGGATCGCGTCGTAGTCCTCCGGTGCGAACGCCACCCGGACGTACGCCACCTTGACACCGTGCTCGCGGGCCCAGCTCAGCGCGGACCGCGCCTTCTCCAGTACTGCCTCCTGGTCCGGGGCATGACGCAGCACCGCCGGCTGGAAATCGAGCAGCATCAGCGCTGTCTGCTGCGAAACGATGCTCGGATCACTGCTTGACGTCGTCACGAACGTCACTCTCTTTCCTGTCGCATTGGTACTTCAACAGCACGTACGGCGGCACCCGGCGAACTCGACTCGCGCGGAGTAGGCCAGGTGCCACGGCACGGGTGCCCACCGCACAACCAGGGGTGGGGGTCATCGCATGGCAAGTGCCTTCTGGATGTCCTCGATGACCGCCTCTTCGGTCTTCTCCTCCTCGAACGAGACCTGCTTGTTGAGCCCGTTGCGGTTGTTGAGGTGGTCGATCACGCCCTGGTCCACGGTGTGCGCCTGCCCCAGGATGTCCGCCGGCTTCGGCCCGTGCTGCGCGCCGAGGTTCTCCAGGTACGCGCGGTCGAGTCCGTAGAAGTCGATCGCGTTGTCGCCGAGGATGGCGCGCGCGTCGGTCTCGGGGACGTCGTCGAGCACGAACCGCAGGAAGTCCAGGGTGTTGGGCCATGTGCCTTCGGCGTGCGGGTAGTCGCTGCCGAACATCACCTTGTTCAGCCCGACGTTCTCGCGTACGTCGAGGTCCGTGAGCCGCATGAAGGTGGGTGTCACCGAGCAGTTGCGCTCCCAGTACTCCCAGGGAGTGAGCTTGAGGACGCCACCGGCCTCCTCGTTCTTACGGGTCAGGGCGTCGAGCGTCGGCGGGATCCAGTAGCTGCGGATCTCGACGAACACCACACGCAGCTCGGGGAACCGGTCGAAGACGCCGGACCACATCAGCTGCCACAGGGGGCGCCGCTCGTCGAAGATGCTCTCGAAGATCTGGGCGAGGGCATCCGGTCCCTGCCCGGCCCGCTCCAGCGCGCCCTTGATACGAGTGAGCATGAAGCCCTGGGGCTTCCCACTGCCGGCGTGCAGGTGGACCTTGATGCCGGTCTCGGCGCACGCGGCCCAGAACGGGTCCCAGGAACGGTCGTAGATCGGCGGCAGGTCGTCCTTGGCGCCGGCGAAGCGGGCCGGATAGACGCCCACCATTCCCTGTTCGGCGGCCCACCGCACGGTGCGTGCGGCAGCCTCCATGTCCGGCCAGGGGTAGGTCGAGGGCACACCGAGCAGCCGCTTGCGGTCCACGCTGCAGAAGTCGGCGAGGAACCGGTTGTAGGCGGCGGTGCCCGCCGCGCGCAGCTCTTCGGAGACCCTGCGGGTCCCGGGGTCGGCCCACGGAGTGATGGCGATCGGCCCGCCGGGGTGAAGGACCTCGGCGACCAGGCCGTCCTCGGCCTGGATACGCAGCCGGCGATGGGCGTCCCAGAAGCCGGCGACGCCGCCCGAGGAGATCGCCCCGCGCGTGTCGATGACGTCCAGGATCTCCGGCGGGAAGGGGTACCCGAGCTTCCGGAACAGCGACTGGAAGACCAGGTTGTCCTGGATGTAGTCGTCGAGGGCGGGCCGGTACTGCGGGTCCAGGTACGGGCGGTACTCCTCGGGGAGAAGGCCGACATGCGAGTCGGCCGACACGATGGTGAACGGTTTGCTCGACCCTTGGTTCGCTGCGCTGGAAACCTGATCGGACATTGAATCGGCTCCTCTTGCCTGATCGTTTGCACTTGTTCCAGTCGGCACGGTTCCCGTTGCCGGGACGGCCGCCGTCTTGCTCTGGTCAGAGATGCGTCAGGAAGGTCTCCTTTCATCGTGCGGGGCACAGATATACATGTCAAGTAGAGAGAGCTATGACAAGTAGACGCTGGTTGGTTCTCGCCGCACGTCAGCCATCGGTCCATCGCGCGGTCCATCACGCCTCACGCCAGGGGTGACCCCGAAACGAGCGTCAGACGGCCAGTGCGGCACCACAGGCGCAGGAGTACCGCTGAGACCGCCGGACTGTACATGTACAGTTGGGTTGTACTGTTCGAGACTTCTTGCATGACAGGCGATGCCTGAGACGGGAGCAGTTGTGGTGTCCGAGCCCGACATCATGCTCGGCGCGAGGTTGCGCGCCGGGCGGCGGAACAAAAGCCTTACCTTGCGTGAGCTGGCAAGCCGGGTGGGCGTCTCGGCCCAGTTGCTCTCGCAGATCGAGAACGGCAAGACCGTGCCGTCGGTGGGGACCCTCAAGCTCGTGGTCACCGAACTCGAACTCTCGATGGACGACGTCTTCCGCGCCATCGATTCGGCGCCCGCCGGCCGCCGCTCCGCTGCGCCGCCGGCCACCTCGCGGGTGCCGCGGAAGACCGAGGAACTGGGTGGCCCGGTGTTCCGCGCCGGCTCCCTCCCTGAGCTGCGCATGACCGGCGATGTCGTTCTCTCGCAACTGCCGACCCGCATTCTCGGCTCGTCGATCGAGAGTTTCGTGGTCACACTGCCGCCGGGCACGGCGTCCTCCACCGACGGCTCGCTCATCCGGCACGGCGGCACCGAAATCTGCTTCGTCTACGAAGGCACCCTCACGCTGAAGCTCGGCTTCCAGAGCCATGAACTCGCCGTCGGCGACGTGGCCGCGTTCGATTCATCCGCACCTCACGTCTACGTCAACAACGGAGACGTACCCGCGAAGGCGTGGTGGCAGCAGACGGAGCCTCTTGGGTACGACCACTGGGCCCCGGGCCAGGAACAGGGGTAGGCAGCCTGCCCCAAGGTGCGACCGCCTGACCTCGGGCCAGGAGGACTCGCCCGCCGAGAACCAGCAGCGATCCGCCACCGGCCGCACGAGGGCGTTCCCCGACTGCGACTACGCCGCGCGGATCGCCCGGATCGGCTTGGTGGTGGTCGCGCGTACCAACAGCTCGGCCAGTTCGCGCGGCCGGCTGAGGAAGGGCGAGTGCGCCGAGTCGATGGTCAGCGGCTCGACCCCGAGGCGCTCGATCACCTGGGCGGCCATCGTCGGCGGCACCGCGCGATCCTGCTCGCACCTGATGAAACTGCGCGGCAGGTCCGCCTCCCAGAAGCGCGGCAAGGACACCGGCTCGGTCAGGAACTCGACCGGCGCCGGACACAGTTGGTCGAACGCCCACCGCGCGGTCGCCTCGTCGCAGTCGTGGTAGAAGAAATCGCGGACGGGCGCGAACTCCGTGCACTCCATCCGCCCTCTGGCGTTCGGTCGCGTGAACCGGGACATCCCGGTCTCATCCGTCATCAACTCGCTGACCTCGCCGTCACCGTCCTCGCCGGGCACGCCGCCCGTGGCCTCCAGCACGGTGCGTCCCTCCAGTGGCAGCCCGGCCGCCAGATACACCATGTGCCCCACCAGGTCCGGTGCCGCGTCGGCGGCCATGGTGATGTCGTAGCCACCTACGGAGTGCCCCACCAGTACATCGCCGGACCGCAGCACCGCGACGATCGCGTCCCGGCGGTCGCCGAGCGTGGAGCGCTCGTCGCGCCGTGCGCCCTGTCCCGGCAGGTCGATGGCGATCGCGTCGTGCCCGAGTCTCTCCAACTCCGGAATCGTCCGGCTCCAGCACCACGCGCCGTGGAACCCGCCGTGGATCAGAACGAACCTCATGACAGAACTCCTTCGGTCTGCGTGTCTCCGCGCCTCGTGCGCGGTGGCCCATCAACTCCTCGCCGACGTCCGCCGTTCGACGTGGCGACGACTACTCGGCGGCTTCCGATCCGTGTCGGCGTCGCAATGACCACATCTGCGCGCCGCGCTCCATGGCGACCGCCGCCGGCCAGGGCACGCCAGGCGGCCCCAGCTCACCGCGCAGGGACGACAGTGCCCGCCGGGCCAGTTCGGGATCCGCCGCCACGCGCCGCGCCAGCTCGAACGCCCGCTCGTCCACCTGCTCGCCCGGCACCGCGTCCCAGGCCAGGCCGAGTTCTCTCGCCCGCGCACCCGAGATCTCCTCGCCGAACAGACCGATCGCCGCCGCCGCTTCACGGGTGACGAGACGTCCCAGGAGCGTGAAGTGTCCGCCCCCGGGATGGATCCCGATGCTCATGAAGCCGGAGAAGATCCGTGCGTCCTCGGCGACGATGCGCAGGTCGGTGGCCAGGAGGAGGTTGACTCCGGCACCGACGACGCCTCCGCGGGCGGCGGCGACGGTCGGCACCCGCAGGTCGCCGACGCGCGTGAACGCCTCGTAGATGGAGCCGAGTTCGTCGAAGCGCCCCGGCTCCGCCGGGTCCTCACCGGCGCGGGCCAGCACCTCGCGGCCGGCACCCGAGCAGAACGCTCCGCCCGCGCCGCGTACCACAACGGCGCCCACGTCGGGAAGCCGGTCGATGTGGTCGCAGATCTCGACGACTTCGCCCGCGGAGGCGGGGGACAGCGCATTGCGTGTGGCCGGGTCGTTCAAGGTGACAATGGCGACGTTCTGATCAATGGTGAACTCAACCGCTCCCATGAGGACTTCCTTGCGCGAGCTTGAACACGGGCAGCGTGACACCGAGGGAGACGTCCTTGAAGACCATCTCGACCGGGGCACCGAGCTTCAGCCGGTCGCCGACCCCGTCGACCAAGGTGGCCGTGAAGGTCAGGCTCGGCTGATCGTCGAAAGACACCAGGGCGTGCACCCACGGGACGTCGTCGGTGAAGCCCCGCACCATCGCGTCACGCATGACCGTCCAGTTGAGGATCTTGCCGCGAGGGTTGACGGCGGCGAAGTGGAACGACGGCTCGGCCACGTTGTGGCAGCCACGGCAGAAGGACACCGGCGGATGGGCGTAGGTACCGCAGTGGTCGCAGCGCTGGAAGGCCAGCTCGTGCCGCCGGGCCGCCTCCCAGAACGGCGCTGTCTCCTCGTCCGGGACCGGAACCGGCTTGGCGTACTCGGTCAACGTGCCACCTCCTGGTGCTCCACCGGGGCCTCGGGTCCGCACCCAGATCCTGGATCCGGACCGTGTCTGTACTCGAACCGACCTAGGACGACCGGTCGGAGCTGAAGAGAATCGCGGTGGAATCCACCAGGCCCGGCACGCTGTACGTCGATATGCCGGTGGTGGCGTCGCCGATCTGACGCTCCCCTGCGCGGCCGGACAGTTGCAGGTAGTTCTCCAGGACGTGCGGGATGCCGTGGATCCGGCCCCAGCCGAGGTTGCCGCCGCCGGACAGCAGCGGGAACCCGCCCTTCGGATCGATCCGGCCGGCCTGGACCACCTGCCATGCCTCGCCGGCGCCGCAGAAGCCCAGACACTCCATCCACCACAGCACCAACGGCAGGAACCCGTCGTAGAACTGCGGGACGCGCACATCGGAGGGCTTCCACCCGGACCGGTTCCACAGCTTCTTGGCCATGTACCGGGTCGGCTCGTACATGGCGTCGAGCGACCCCAAGGTGCCCGGCACCGGCCGGTAGGTGTTCTGCACCAGCCCCCAGTCGGTGATGTACACCGGAGTGTGCGGCATGTCCGCCGCGCGCTCGGCCGTGGTGATGACGAACGAACCGCCGCCGTCGACGGGGATGTCGTTGTCGAACAGGCACATCGGCTCGCTGATCATCCGCGAGTTCATGTACGCGTCGAAGGTCAGCTCTGTTCCGTACCAGTACGCCTGCGGAATGGACTGCACGTTCCTGCGGATCTGGAGCGCGAGCGGGGCCATGTGTTCGCGCCTCATGCCGTAGCGCTGCTGGTACTCCATGTAGGGCATCGCGATACCCGAGGTCCCGGCGACGTAGCCGTACGGTGCCGTCCACTGTGTGTTCCCGGCGGCGGCATTCCCGGTGAACGAGTTGTACCGGCCCGACGGGTTGTGCAGGGTCCGGTTGAGCAGCACGTAGTTCGCCGCGCCCGAGGCGACCGCCTGTACGGCACGCACCAGCGCCGGCGGGAAGGACACGTCGTCGTAGGACCACGACGTGTCCAGCGCCATGTGCTCCATGAGGAAGCCGGCGTCGATGAACCCGTGCCCGGCACGGAGCACCCGGTCACTGCCGTAGGCGGGCATGCTCGTGCCCGTCGCGACCCCGTCGATCTGTGCCCGGGTCAGACCGGCGTCCCTGATCGCCTGGTCGGCGGTCTCGACGGCCAGGCTGCCCACCGGCACATCGGCATGTCGACGTGATGTGGTGATGCCGTACCCGACGATCGCCACCTTGTTCCGAAACGGCTGCCTGTCCACCATGCGTCCTCCTGGAAACCGACCGACCCGGTCGGACGGGCCCGGCCGTGTCAGAGCGCGCCGTCCTTGCGCAGGCTGTCGATGGTGTCCTCGTCGAGCTTGAGGACTTCCTTGTACACGTAGTCGTTGTCCTGGCCGTAGCTGGGCCCCGAGCGGTCGTGCCGGCCGCCGATGTAGGGCGGGGTCGCCGACATCCGGGTCGGCAGCTCCCTCACCGGCCAGCGGCCGATGTCGGTCTGGTCCAGCTCGACCAGCCAGTCCAGCGCCTTGAGCTGGGGATCGGTCTCGTAGCGGTCCTGCGCGTTCTGGCAGACCCCGGCCGGGAACCCCCGCTGCTGGAGCGCGTTCATCAACGCGTACCCGTCCCACTCCGCGGTGGCCAGGGTGACCAGGGTGTCCAGCTCGTCCTGGTGGGCGAGCCGCAGCTCCAGAGTGGCGAAGCGCTCGTCCGCGGCCCACCCGGGGCGTTCGAGCACGTCCAGCAGCGTCGCCCAGTGCGCGTCGGTGAAGCATGCGAGCGCGATCCACCGGTCGCTGCCCGCTGTGCGGTACGCGCCGTGCGGGGCGGCCGGTTTGTACGGGGACCGGTTGCCGTAGCGCTGCCAGCGGCGTCCGTTGGCGGTGTAGTCCAGGATCGCGGTCCCGGTCAGGTACAGCCCCGTCTCGCCCTGCGAGGCGTCGATGTGGCACCCGAGCCCGGTCACGTTGCGCCGGTACAGCGCGGCGAGCATCGCGTTCGCCATGTTGTAGGCGCCGAACCAGTCCAGGTAGGAGTAACCGATGCCGGCCGGCGGGAAGGGCTCCGGCAGCCCGGACATCTCGCTGACCCCGGAGATGGCCTGCGCGGTCGGCCCGTACGCCCGTGCGCGGCCGTAGGTGCCGACCTCGCCGAAGCCGGACTGCTGGACATAGATGATGGCGGGGTTGATCTCCTTCAAGCGCTCGTACGACAGCCCCATCCGCTTCATCGTGCCCGGCGAGAAACCCTCCACCACCAGGTCCGCGTCCCGGATCAGCTCCTCCAGCAGCTCGCGGGAGCGTGGATTCTTGAGGTTCATCGTCGCCGCGAGCTTGCCGGCGTTGATCTCCATGAAGACACCGCTCTGGTTCGGTGTCCGCGTCTTCGGCGCCTCCAGCGGGCCGGTCGCTGCGTCGCGCACCGCACGGCCGCCCTCGGGCGCGATACCGCGGCTCCAGCGCATGCCGTCCCACCGGGACTCGTGCTCGACCTTGATGACCTCGGCACCCAGGGCGCTGAGGAACCGGCCGGCACCCGCGGAGGCGAGCATCCAGCTCAGGTCGATCACCCGGACGTCGGACAGCGCGAACGGCTTGCCGCGTGCGCTGGTCAGCGGTGGCCGCTTCGACGATTCCCTGACGTGGACGCGGTCGTGCTTGACGGCGCCCGCCGTCCATTCACCCCGGACCTCCTCGGTGTGCTCGCCGACCAGGGGCGCGCGCGGGCCGTGCTGCCACGGCACCTGCTGGGCGAGCCACTTCGCCCCGGTGTAGACGAAGGAGTCGTTCAACTCCGGGTGGCGCACCTCGGCGAAGGCGTCCCGGGCCTTCCAGTGGTCGTCGTCGATGTTCTCCTCCGGGCGGCGCACCGGCGCCCACGGCAGGTTCTTGGCCTGCGCCAGCCGCCACAGATCACGGTCGAACAGCAGCCGGGAGACCAGTTTGTCGGTCTGCACCTGGATGTGCTCGATCGCCTCCGCCGAGAACCGGTAGTCCTCGTCGTTGTACTTGTCGTCCTCCAGATCGCCCTGGAACTGGAAGTCCTTCAGGAGCGCGACGGTGCCGTCCCAGGGGCTCAGCGCGCTCTTGAGGTAGGTGCGGTACGGGAGCAGGTAGCGGCCGTCCTTGGTCGCCGAGAGCGCCGGACCGCTGGCCGCCGGCATCGAGTGACGACACGTCAGACGCAGGTGGGTCTGGCGTTGGTAGATCCAGTTGGGGAGGTCGTTCTCGGTGTTCTTGCTGACCGCTTCGTGCACCGCCGTGGACAGGAACTGCCCCGTCCCGCCGGTGGTCAGCCGGTAGCTGAGCGCCGCGAGGATCCCCATGACCGTCATCTCGCCCGCGATGTGGTAAGCCTGCCACATCTGGGGCGCGACCGGCGGGGTGTCGTAGAACCCGTTCGGATCCGGGTCGTACCCGCAGTTCATCATCATCCCGCCCAGGGCCAGATGAACCAGGTCGCTCGCCTGGAAGTCGGCCCAGGGGCCGGTGTCGCCGAACGGTGTGATGCGCGCCCAGATCAAGCCGGAGTTGATGCCCGCCAGATCCTCGTAGCCTACGCCGCGTGCGTCCAGGTATCCGCGCGGCCGGGAGTCGATCACCACGTCGGCCGTCCCGGCCAGCGTACGCAAGTCCGCCTGGCCTGCCGGGGTGTCCAGGTCGCAGGTCACAGAGCGCTTGCCAAGGTTGTAGTGCCAGAAGTACAGGCTGCCGTTGGGATCCGGCACGTCCCGGTGGAACGGGCCGTACGAGCGTGTCGCCTCTCCGTTCGGCGGCTCGACGCGCACGACATCGGCGCCCAGCCCGGCCAGCACCTTCCCGCAGTACTCGCCCAGCTCGTTGCCGATCTCAAGAACGCGGATCCCTCCGAGATACCCCGTGAACGGCGATGGGGCGGGCGCGGTCGTAGACATCTGTGTCCCCTTCTGCTGCCAGGACCCGCGGGCGTGCGGCGGTTCTCCGTGGGCCGCGGGCCGTGTGCGCGGGCCGTACGAACGCGGCCGGACCGCCGCTGTTCGCCTCATGTGGTGCGGCGACCTCTTGTGTCATCCTGATTACGTCAGATAGACATGTCAAGTAGATTGAACCATGTCTAGTAGACGGCTGCCGCTGTGTGAGGGTGTGAGGCGGGCATCGGCGGCTACGAGACGGAGGCGAGGAGATGTCTCTTGAGTGCCCTTGAGGCCACGGACGTCGCGCTGGGTGTCCTGCGCGTCACGGTGGGTACCGTGTTCGTCCTGCACGGGTGGAACCATGTGTTCGGCGGCGGGCGGATCGCAGGCACCGGGCAGTGGTTCGAGAGCCTGGGCATGCGCCCGGGACGGCTGCACGCCTGGACGGCCAGTCTGACCGAGGCCGGCGGCGGGCTGCTGCTCGCCGCCGGCCTCCTGACACCCCTGGCCGCCGCCGCCCTGCTCGCCACCATGCTGGTCGCCTTCGCCACCAGCCACGCACGCAACGGCTTCTTCATCTTCCGGCCCGGCGAGGGATATGAGTACGTGCTTGTGCTCGGCATCGCATCGATATGCCTCGGCGGCGCCGGCGGTGGACGCCTGACCGTCGACCACGCACTCGGCATCTTCGGTGCCGGCTGGTTCGCCCTGCTGCTGACCGCGTGCCTCGGAATCGTCGGCGGAGCGGTGCAACTGCTGCTCTTCTGGCGCCCGACGAGGACGAACTCCACCGGGTGACGCCTTCCCCCGTACCGCCACCCCACTTCGTGAAAAGGATCAGCCGGTGAATGCTGGAGCTGGGCTGGATGTGGTCCCGCCCTCGGTCGAACTGCCGCCGCGGGCGGAGCAGTTGCGTGCCCGGGTGCGTGACTTCGTGGCGCGACAGCGCGCGGAAGGCCGCATCGTGCCGCATTGCGACGCGTGGCTGTCCGGCTGGGACGAGGAGTTCAGCAGGGCCCTGGGCGCCCGCGGCTGGCTGGGCATGACCTTCCCGTCGCGGTACGGCGGACAGGGCCGCGACGCGGTGGAACGGTATGTGGTGACCGAGGAGTTGCTGGCCGCGGGCGCACCGGTCGCGGCGCACTGGATCGCCGACCGGCAGATCGGGCCGTCGCTGCTGCGTTTCGGCACCGAGGAGCAGAAGCGACGCTACCTGCCGCGCATTGCCGCCGGTGAGTGCTACTTCGGCATCGGCATGAGTGAACCGGACTCCGGATCCGACCTCGCGTCGGTGCGGACCAGAGCGACACGCGCCGACGGCGGGTGGGTGCTGTCCGGGACCAAGGTGTGGACCTCCGGTGCACATCACGCACACGCGTTCTTCGTGCTGGCCCGCAGCTCCCCGGCGCGGGAAGGGGACCGGCACGGCGGGTTGAGCCAGTTCATCGTGGATCTGAACGCACCCGGCGTGACGATCCGGCCGATCAGACTGCTCACCGGAGCACACCACTTCAACGAGGTCGTCCTGGACGACGTCTTCGTCCCGGACGAACAGGTGCTGGGCGACATCGGCGCCGGCTGGCACCAGGTGACGTCGGAGCTGGCGTTCGAGCGCAGCGGTCCCGAGCGATTCCTGTCGACGTTCCCCCTGCTGGTGTCGCTCGTGGGGGAGCTGTCGGCGGTGGGCGCGGACGGGCTGGGCCCCGCCGGGCTCCGTGAGCTGGGCTCACTGGTGTCCCGGGTGTGGACACTGCGCCGGCTGTCGATGAGCATCGCGGCGGCGCTCGGTTCGGGCAGGGCGGTCGACACGTTGGCCGCGGTGGTCAAGGACGTGGGCACACGCTTCGAGAACGAGGTCATCGACGCGGCCCGACTGCTGGTGGCCACGCCACCCGCACCGGGCGCGGACGGTGGGTTCGCGCGCCTGCTCGCCGAGGCGGTGCTGCACGCACCGGGTTTCACGCTGCGCGGCGGCACCAACGAGATCCTTCGAGGCGTGGTGGCACGGGGAATGGGGTTGCGGTGACCATCAACCGGGAACTGTGGGAGACCGTGCGAGCTGTGCTCGCCGACCACCCGGCCGACGTGGACAAGGGCTGGCCGACAGAGCTGTGGTCCACACTGGCCGACCTCGGACTCGTCCGGTTGAGCCTGCCCGAGCGCGCCGGCGGCAGTGGAGGAGAACTGGCCGACGTCGCGACGGTGCTGCTGGCAGCCGGCGAGGCGGCGGCCCCGGTGCCGCTGGCGGAAACCGAGCTGGCCGTCTGGCTGCTGCACACAGCCGGGCAGGACGTACCGACCGGACCGCTCGCGGTGGCCGCGGCCGAACCGGCATCGACCATCCTGCGCACCACACCGGCGGGCGCGGTGGTGACCGGTGTGCTGCCCCGCGTCGGATGGGCGCGCCACGCGACCCACGTGGTGCTGCTGATGGTGGATCAGGACGGCGTCGAGCGGGTGGTGACCGTCGAGATCGACCCGTCCCGCCTCCGCTACGGCACCAATCTGGCGGGGGAGCCGAGAGATGAACTGGCGCTGGACACCGAGGTGGGTCGCGAGGTGGGTGCGGTAGCGGAGGCGCCGCCCGGAACGCGCGAGCTGTTGGCGCGGCGCGCGGCGATGTACCGGGCGGTGCTGTTGGCCGGGGCGGCGGAGCGGGCGTTGGCGCTTTCGGTACGCCATGCGGGGGAGCGGACTCAGTTCGGGCGTCAGATCGGCGGGTTCCAGGCGATCCAGCAGCAGCTGGCGCTGGCCGCGGGCGAGGTGGCGGCCGGCCGGGCAGCCGCGGAGGCGGCGGTGCGCGTCGCGGCCCGGACGGATTTCGGCGGCGGGGACGCGGAGTTCGCCATCGCGTGCGCGAAGGCGCGTACCAGCGAGGCGGCGGGCGTGGTCGCACGCGTCGCTCATCAGGTGCTCGGAGCCATCGGCTTCACGCTGGAGCACCCCCTGCGGCTCGCCACGACCCGGCTGTGGGCATGGCGGGAGGAGGACGGCAGCGACGCGTACTGGAACGCCGTGATCGGGCGGCGAGTCCTCGCCGAAGGAGCCGACGGACTCTGGCCGTTGCTCACCGGGGGCGGGAGCGCGCACCGTTGACCGCCCCAAAACACCTGTCGTAATATGACGTACGTCAGACAAACTCTTCTGATTCTTCAGGCGGTCGAGCAGCCGAAGGCGCCCGTCGCCCGGCCGGACGAACCGGCCCAGGGGTGTTCGCCCCGCGCGCCAGGAGATGCGCGAGCGACACACATGGCGCGCCATATCCACTGAGCGCGGCCACATCGAATCGCACTTCACGCGTCACATCGGATCGAACTTCAAGGGAGAGGGCGCATGGCAGAGAAGCCTGTTGTGATCGTCGCGGCAGTGAACGGAGGTGCCCAGCAGAGCCGTGACGGGGCCATTGTTCCCGTCACGCTGGACGAGATCATCGAGGAAGCCGTCCGGTGCGAAGCGGCCGGCGCCACCGTCCTGCACTTCCATGGACGCGACGCCGAAGGCCGGAACACCGGGGACCCGGCCGTCTACAACGAGATCATTCGCAGGGCGCGGAAAGAGACCGACCTCCTCATCCAGACGACGAACGGAATCGGCTACCGGGTCGACCCGAAGACCGGCGAACACTTCTTCCCGCCGGACGAGGAACGCCTCGCACTGCTGAACCTCAAGGAGACGCCGGACTACTACGGCGCGATGACGGTGTCCATCGACTTCTACGACCCTGACGGGGGATTCCCCGAGGAGGCGTCCTTCCGCAACTCCGGACGCTTCCTGCAAGAAACGCTCAGGACGGTGTACGGGCGCGGATCGACGATCGAGTTCGAGATCCCGCATGTCAGCGCACTGCACCGGCTGCACCGGTACCTGGCGGAGGAGGGAATCGACCCGGCTTCGCCGTACATCGCGCTTCTGATGCCGATCATTCCGTCCTTCGTGCCGAACCACCGCACCTTCCTGTACTTGCAGGACGAGGCGCAGCGCATGTACCCGAACGCGATCCGCAACCACTGCGGCGGCGGCACCGAGGCGTTCGAGGCCGTCACCCTGGCCCTGGCGCTGGGCTTCGAATGCGTCCGGGTGGGCTTCGAGCAGAGCATCCATCTGGCGGACGGCTCGGTCGCCCGCCACAACCACCAGCAGGTCGAGCAGGCGGTCCAGATCGCCCGCACCTTCGGCAGGCGCCCGGCGACCCCGGAAGAAGCCGTCAAGATCCTCCAACTCGACCGGGGCCCCAAGTGACTTCAGGTTCCGAAGGAGCCACTGTGACCGACGCCGGCCCGTTCGGCACGGAGTTCGCGGAACTCGTGACGGCCAACCGGATCCTGGCGGCCAGAGGAGTCGTCGACGGGTGGGGCCACGTGAGCGTGCGCGCACCCGGCAGGCCCGACCGCTTTCTGCTGGCCCGCCCCCTCGCGCCGGCCCTCGTCACCCGGGGCGACGTGCTCGAACTCGACGTCGCCACCGGCGAAAGCATCACCGGCGAGAACACCTACCTGGAACGCCACATCCACTCCGGTATCTACCGTGCACGCCCGGACGTGGCCGCGGTGGTGCACAGCCACGCACCCGACCTGATCCCCTTCACGGTCACCGACACCCAACTGCTGCCTCTGCTCCACGCGAGCGCGTTCCTTGGGGAGGGCGCACCGGGGTTCGAGGTCGGCGGTGTCCCGACCGGGAAGCTGATCGACACACCGGAAGCCGGCGACGAACTCGCCACCTCACTTGGCACGGCACCGCTGGTGCTGATGCGCTGGCACGGTGTGTCGGTCGTCGGCGAATCGCTGAGACAGGCGGTCTACCGCGCCGTCTACGCGACGGAGAACGCCCGAATCCAACTCCAGTCCCTCGCACTCGGCCCGGTCACCTACCAGCCTCCGGACGAGGCGCGCACTGTGGCTGCGACAGTCGACGGGGTCATCGACCGTGTATGGGACCTGTGGCTCCACGAACTGAGCGACACATCGGTGTGAGCACGATCCCCACGAGGGGGCACCGCCCGGACCGTACACGGCGGAGCGCGGGCGGGCCGGCCCCTGTGGGGCAATGCCGGCGTCCTGGTCCCCGGCCGTCCATGTCGGCCGCTCCGGCCCTCTGACCGCAGGCGGCAACCTGGTCCTACGCGTCCCGGTTCCAGTCCTGCGCGAGGAGTCCGAGCAGCACCTCGTCCAGGAACTCGCCCAGCACCCAGGCGGAGGAGCGCAGCACACCCTCGCGGACGAAGCCGTTGCGTTCGGCGGAGCGCAGCATCGCGGTGTTGTCCGACAGCGTCTCGATCTGAAGGCGTTGCAGGCCGCGTACGACGAATCCGTAGTGGCAGAGCACCGCGACGACGTCAGTGCCGTAGCCCTTGCCGCGCGCGGACGGCAGCAGCCCCAGTCCGATGTGCGCGCAGCGGTTGTGGTTGTCGATGCCCCACAGGGTCGCGGTGCCGACCAGCGTGCCGCCGTCCAACTCCACCACGGAGAACGGGACGACCGCCGGATTGTTGTCGTCCCCCACGAGCCGCGGGTCCTTCGAACCCGGCGTGATCGGCCGCCACGGACCGCCTTCGGCCCGCGAGCCGTTGACCACGTCGTCGTACAGTTCGGTCAGCAGGACCGGGATGTCGTCCTCGTGCCGGGCTCTCAGCCCGACCTTGGTGCCCTTTAGCATGCCGGCTTTCTATCCGACCGGATCGGCCGGAGGCAAACCAATTCGAGGGCGTCCGAGGTGGTGCGGCGGCGGTGCCGACGCGGGCACGGAAGACCTGGTCGATCGCGCACCGGGGTCTGTCCGACAGCTATGCCCACTGTGTGCGGACCCCGACCTGGCACGGCAGATCAAGTGCGCTCCCGTCGCGGTCGAGCAGGAGGCGGGACAATTGCGATGCCGCTTCGACGGTGAGTCCGATCTCAATGACGGCGCCGTCGCGCCCGGCCGTCGGTCCGGTCGGCCCGAGAGTCAGTGAGAGGCCACCGCTGCTGTCCCGCTGGAGCGTGATCGAGCCGTCGACCAGGCCGGCGATGTGCCCTGGCGCGGACAGGTGGGAGGGCTGGGAACTCATTCGGGACCTCCATCGATGGCGTCACACGTTGTCGCGCCGTGTGCGTGGGTGCCCCGGCCGGACACCGGACCGGCCGGGGGTGGTGCGGGTCAGACGTGGTCGGGCAGGTCGATGTTGTAGACCCTGGCGGCGTTGCTGCCGAGGAGCTTCCTGCGGGTCTCCCACGGAGCGTCGGTGTCGGCGAAGGTCTTGGCGATGCCGTGCAGAGGCTGGGGGTAGAGGCAGGTCGGGTGGGGGAAGTCGGTCTCGAACATGCAGTTGTCGACACCGACGCGCTCCACGTCCTGCATCATCTGTTCGCCCTCCTCGAACCAGAAGCAGCCATAGATTTGGCGCCGGAAGTAGTCCGAGGGCTTGAGCTTGAGGTTGTCGACGTTGTTCTCGTCGGCCTGGTAGTCCAGGGCCGTGAGAAGGAACGGGAGCCAGCCGACACCGGACTCGACGGAGACGACCTTGAGCTTGGGATGGCGGTCCAGCAGTCCGGAGTAGATGAAGTTGGTGATGATCCGGGAGTTCGACATGTACATCAGCGAGGAGCCGACGGCGATCTTCTGGTCGTTGGTCATCGACGGCCACGGACCGGTGCCGCTGTAGCTCGTCTGCGAGACGCTGGCGCCGATGTGGAAGTTCACCGGCAGGTCGAGGGCGGAGATGGCGTCCCACATCGGCGTGTAGTACGAGTCCGAAAGCTCCGGCAGTCCCTGGTTCTGCGGGTCGGCATTGAGGTTGACACCCCGGATGCCCAGCGAGTGGATGCGCTCGACCTCTCCCACCGCCAGGTCGATGTCCCACCAGGGCACGATCCCCATGCCGAACAGCCGGCCCCCCGACTGCTGCTGCATCTCGACCATGACGTCGTTCCAGATGGTCAGACACAGCAGGCGAAGCTCCGGGTCCTTGATCTTCGCGAAGCCCTGGCCCCCGAAGCCGACCGCGTTCGGGTAGACGATCTGGGCCAGGACACCGACGTCGTCCATCATCTCCAGCCGCGGTTCGACGAAGGTCGCACCCGGCGACACATCGGTCAGCGGCCACTTGATGAACTCCGAGCCTTTGACTTTCTCGTTGTCCTTGTTGATGACACTGCCGCCACCGGCGAATCCCAGGGCGATGTCCTCTTCGACCACCCACACCGGCGACGGCTTGTCGCTGTCCCTGGTCCAGCCCATCGTGGTGTAGAAGTCGGCCCCGTCCAGAAACGACACACGCGGCACGAGGTCCTTGTACTTCGTCGGCGCCCTGGACGTCCACAGGTCACCGGGCTCGGTGAGATGTGTGTCCACGTCGATGACCGGGATCCCCTTGATGGCGTCCAGCGACGGGTGATCACGGCCTACGGGCCGATCGGGGTCGGGTGTTTCCACTGACAGGGGCATACGAGTGCTCCTTCGTCGCGCGACTACTCCCTGTGGTATCTGCTGTATCCGCAGGCACACCCGGCCACTCTCTCGCTCGATATCAACCTGTCTACTAGACATGGCCGAGCACACTTGATATGTCTATCTCATGTCGTCAGGATTACGCAAGAGGGTCGACCGCCGGCGCAGGTGACGTGCGCCGGCCTCGGCGGGCGCCGCCACGACTTCCCGCCGCTGGGCGGATGCCGGGCGGTCGGGGACGGCGCATCTCCCGAATGATCCGTCGATGATCACCGACAAGCCCCGGATCGCCGGCAAGCCCCCCGCGTCACCCGTGGGGCGGGAAGGCACGGCCCGCTCATGACGGCACCACTTCCCCCCGACGTCGCACACGAGCTCCCGTCCGCGATGAGCCGACTGCGCGCGCGACTACGAGCCGAATCCGCGCCCAGCGAAGCCCGCTGGACGTGGTCACAGCTCAACACCCTCCGGCGGATCGCCGACCAGGCCCCCACGACGGTCAGTCAACTGGCCGCCGCCGAACACGTGCGCCCCCAGTCGATGGGGGAGACGGTGGCCGCGTTGCGCCGGGAGGGGCTCATCAACAGCGCGCCGCACACGACGGACGGCCGTAAGACGCTCATCTCCATCTCCGCCGAGGGGCGCGAACTCCTCTCCCGTATCCCTGCCGTCCGTGAGGCATGGCTCGGGGAGGTCATCGCCAAGCACCTCTCGCCCGCGGAGCGCCGGATCCTGATCAGGGCGGCGCACCTCATGGAGCTGCTGGCCGACTCGTGAGCCGAGAGGGACCGGATCCAACGCCGCCGATCGGTTGACCCTGCGAACAGCCAGTCGTACGATGAATTACGTCAGACAAAGTTATGAGGGACGTATGGCAACCGAGAAGCTCGATCTGCTCATCGACCGGCCGACCGAGTCGATCCCGGAACGTGTGGTGCGACGGGTGTGCCAGGCCATCGCGGAGGGCCTGCTGCCCCCCGGTCGCCGGCTCACCGAGCGCGAACTCATGGAGCTGACCGGCGTGAGCCGGACATCGATCCGGGAAGCGGTGCGGCACCTCCAGACGCTGGGACTGGTCGAGGCGTCGCCGAGCCGGGGTGTACGGGTGTCCCTGCTGGGCCGTGACGAGGTCCGGGACATCTACGAGATGCGCGAGGCGCTGGAGTCCAAGGCGGCCGAGCTGTTCACCATCAGGGCCACCGACGCGGAAGTGGCCGCGCTGGTCGAGAAGGTCAAGCCCGCTGCCCCCAAGGAGGGGCGACTGAAGGCGATCTTCGAGTTCGACGAGATGCTGCTCGACGGTGCCCGGAACTCCCTGCTGAAGTCGTCACTGGGAGCCCTCCACGTACGGATCCACGCCCTGCGCAGCCTCTCCGTGACCGTTCCCGGCCGCAAGGAGCAGTCCTTCCAGGAGTACTTGGACCTGACCGCGGCAATCAAGGGACGCCAACCCGAGCGAGCCGCGGAAGCCTCGCGCCGTCACGTACAGGCGGCGGCCAAGGCGGCGCTGGAAGCCGTCGAACTGATGGAACACAAGTCGTAACTCCCGGCCCCGTTCCACCTACTCGCACCCTCGCTTCGAATGCGGTGCGCGGGATCGGTGACGCGCACAGATCAGTGACGTACGTACGCGGTTGTCGCGGCGACTAAGGGGTGAAATGTCCGGGAGCATAGCCGACGTGGCTGTAGTGGGCGTTGGTCAGTCCAACTTCCAGGAAATGTATGCGAACAAAGACACACCTCGCGATCTCTACAGCCTGGCGGCCGGCGCCTTTCGCGAGGCATTGACGGACGCCGGGATCGACAAGCGCGAGGTCGACGGCCTGCTGTGCACCAACCTCAAGTACGGCCGCATGGCCGACGTGCTCGGCATGCACAACGTACGGTTCGTGCACGACCTCGAAGGCAGTGGCCGCATGAGCGGCATCGCTCTGCAGGAAGCCTGCGCACTGGTGCGCTCCGGCCTCGCCGACGTGGTCGCCTGCGTCTACGCCACGAACGGGCGCTCGGCCAGGCTCACCTACGGCGGCGAAGAGGCCGGCCCCACCGCCGGCTACGACACGATGTACGGGATGACATCGCCGGGCGCCTACGTCGCGCTCATGTACCAGCGGTACCGGGAGATGTACGGCGTCCCGGACGACGGACTGGCGGCGTTGGCCATCAACAACCGGCGCAATGCGGCACGCAACCCGGTGGCGGTCTTCCAGCAGGAAATCGACCGCGACGCATACCTGTCCGCGCGCTATGTCTCCGAGCCGCTGCGCAAACTCGACTACTGCATCATCAATGACGGCGGAGTCGCTTTCATCGTCACCTCGCTGGAGCGCGCGAGGTCGATGCGGAAGCCGCCGGTACGGGTCGCCGGGACGGCGGGCATGAGCAATTTGACCAACTACTACACCAGTGAGGACTTCTTCTACTCGGCCTGCGATGACGTGGCCGGCCGCCTCTACGGCCAGACAGGGCTGAGGCCCGAGCAGATCGACTGCATGCAGGTGTACGACAACTTCCTGCCCACGATCCTGTTCACCCTGGAAGGCTTCGCGCACGCCCCTCAAGGAACCGCGTGGGAGTGGGTGCGGGACGGCCGGATCCACCGGGAGGGGCCGCGGCCACTGAACACCTCGGGCGGCCACACCAGCGAGAGCTATATGCAGGGGTTCGCGCTGCATGTGGAGGCGGTGCGGCAGATCCGTGGCGAGGCAGGCGAGCGACAAGTCACCGACTGCGCATCGGTGCAGTACATGTGCGCCTCGCCCATCGTGACCTCCCATGTGCTGACCGTGGACAGGTGAGGTGGGGAATGAAGGTCGAAGCGTATGCCGACCTGCTGCCGGCGATCACCCCGACGAACCAGCCTTTCTGGGACGGCTGCGCCGAAGGCGAGCTGCGCCTCCAGGTGTGCGACACCTGCGGCAGCCACCGCTTCCCTGACGCCCCGGTGTGTCCCCGGTGCCTGTCCGACACCTTCACCTGGAAGGCGACCGGCGGGACGGGCCGACTGTGGTCGTGGACCCGGATTCACCAGCGCTACCTGGCCGCGTACGCCGACGAAACGCCCTACACGGTGGCCTTCATCAAGCTCACCGAAGGGCCCTGCGTGATCAGCCACCTGGTCGGTGAGCCGCCCGAGAAGTGGCTGGACCACCCCGTACGGGCGGTCTTCGAGCCGGACCCGACCGGGCGGGCGGTGCTGAAGTTCGCGCTCGATCCGGCCAAGGAGCCGTGATGAGAGGGGCCGCGATGAGAGGGGCCGGGGCGAAAAGGGCCGCGACGAAAGGAGCCGTGATGGGCCGGGCAGCAGCCGAAGAACTCGTGCGGCACGAGGACCTGGGTGGTGGTGTCGCGCGGGTGACCCTGAACCGCCCCGAGAAACGCAACGCGATGAACCGCGCCGCTCGCACAGCCTTGTTGGACGTACTGGACACCTGCGAAGGCACGGCCAAGGCGATCGTACTCACCGGTGCGGGGCCCGCGTTCTGCGCCGGGATGGACCTCAAAGAGGCCGCCGAGGACGGGCCCTACGCGGACTCGGAACTGCCGGGCCGCCACTCCAACTGGCTGACGGTGCAGCAGCGGATCCACGACCACCCCGCCATCGTCATCGCCGCCGTCAACGGCTCCGCACTCGGCGGCGGGCTCACCCTGATCAATGCGAGTGACCTGGCGGTCGCCGCCGAGGACGCCCCCATCGGGATGCCGGAGGTGGGCTTCGGAATCTACCCGGGCCTGGCCGGCCCCTCCACCCAACTGCGGCTGAGCCCCAAACGGGCCGCCTGGATGGTTCTCACCGCGGACCGGATCACCGGTCGGACAGCAGCCGAATGGGGATTGGTGAACCAGGCGGTGCCCGCCGATCAACTGGAAGGGACCGCAGTGGAGTTGGCCCGCCGGATCGCGCGGTACGACGCGGTCACCCTCGACTGGTCGAAGCGAGCACTGCACCACGTCCCGACCCACCTCTCCGACTGGACCGCCGCACTGCGCTACGGGGAGAGCGTCAGGGCACAGATCCAGGTCCGCTCCCACGTCCTGGACGACGGCCAGGCCCTGCACCGGCGAGCCGTGCGCGGCCCCTCCGCCGAAGGGGCGTCATGAACGAAGGGGAACGGTCCCGGCGTACGCACGCCGATACGTCGCAGGCCACGTTGCGAGTGGTGGAACTGACGACCGGAGTCGCGGGCCAGGCCTGCGGCCAGTTGTTCGCCGCCCTCGGCCACGACGTGCTCCGATGCGAGCCGCCAGGCGGCGGCCCACTCCGCACGCATGCGTCGCTGGGCGAGGGCGGAACGAGCCGCACCTTCGCCGCGCTGAACTCGGGCAAGCAGAGCCGGCCGATCGACGCCGCGACCGAAGCGGGCCGCGTGGAGCTGTTCCGGCAACTCTCCGGCGCCGACGTCCTGATCATCGACACGGGTCCGAACACGGCGGCGGCACTCGGCCTGTCGACGGCCCAACTGCGTACGAAATGGCCCCACCTGACCGTGGTCTGGCTCACCCCCTACGGCCTGGACGACAGCCGGTCCGACACGTACGGGGACAGCCTGCTCGCCGAGAGCTACGGCGGCCTGGCCTGGATGATCGGAGAACCGGATCGGGCGCCCCTGAGCCTCGGAGGGGAACAGGCAGCGCACGCCTCCGCGTTCGTCGGATTCTTCGGCGCGATGCTGGCCCTGTGCCGGGGCGGCGACGTCGTGGACGTCGCGCTGTGCGACGTCGCCGCGTACATGGACTGGAAGAGCACCATCAGCTACGCGCACGACGGACGCCTGCCAGCACGGACCGGGGCGAGCACCGGGCTGTGGCGGATCGTGCCCGCCGCCGACGGATGGGTCGGCGTGATCTTCCAGCCGGAGCAGTGGGACTCGGTGGTCGCGCTCGTCGGCGACCCGGCCCTGGCGGATCCGGAGCTGCGGGACCTGGCCACACGGTCGGCGCAGCCCGAACGATGGTGGCCGGCTGTCGCCCGGTGGGCCCTCCAGTTGCCCAAGCAGGAGATCTACCGGCGTGCACAACTGCTCGGCCTGCCCTTCGGCTACAGCGCGGACATCGCGGACCTCTGCACAGACCCGCAGTTCCGGGCCCGGGGTTTCCTCGCCGAGACCGCCGAAGGCCGGGCGCAGACGGTCGGCCCGCTCGCACGCTCCGCGAGGCTTACTCGTGGCGCCGAATCCCCGGAGCCGGGCGAGGAGGACCGGCCGCTCACCCGAGGCGCTCGGCGCGGTGGGTCGTCGGAGTCCGACAGCGCGCCGCTGGCCGGGGTGGTGGTGCTGGACCTGGGCACCATCACGGCCGGAGCGGCCACCGGGCGCCTGCTCGCCGACTACGGCGCGACGGTGATCAAGATCGAGGCGCCGGATCGGCCCGACGCGTTCCGCGCATGGTCGGCCAGCGGACCCGGCGCGGCAGACGGAACCGGAACCTCTCCGCTCTTCGCGTCGAACAACGCGGGCAAGCTCGCCATCACGCTCGATCTCAAGTCCGACGCGGACCGCGCGGAGATGGCCGGACTCGTCGCAGATGCCGACGTACTCGTCGAGAACTTCTCCGTCGGCGTCACGGAGCGGCTGGGCATCGACCACGCAACCCTGCGGGAGATCAACCCGCGACTGATCTTCGCCTCGCTCTCCAGCCAGGGCCAGTCCGGGCCGGACGCACACGGCCGGTCCTACGGCTCGACACTGGACCTGCTGTCGGGCCTGGCCTCGGTGACCGGCTACCCTGGCGGCGGCCCCATCTGGTCCTCGGCCGACGTGAACTACCCCGACCAACTGGTCTCCCTGATGGCTGCCGGGCTGATCGTCCACTGCCTCCACTTCCGCCAGTGGGGCGAGCACGTGGACGTGTCCCAGCGCGAGGTGGTCAGCTGGACACTGGCCGACCGCATCGCCGAGTACGCGGACACCGGGCAGGTCCCCGGACCCGAGGGGAACCGGCGCCCCGGGCGCACACCGCACGATCTGTACCCGTGCGCCGACCACGGCCGCTGGGTGGCCATCGCCTGCCTCCAGGACATCGAACGCGCAGGCCTCGCCGCCCTCCTCGGCCGACCCGGCTGGGTGAAACAGTCTCATGAGTGGTGGCGGGACCACGCCGACGACGTGGACCAGGCGATCACCCGCTGGTCGGTCCGTCGCTCACGAGCCCAGTGCGTACGCGCGCTCACCGAAGCGGGAGTGCCCTGCGCACCCGTGTACACCGCCGCCGACCGGGAGCGGGATCCGCGGTTCAGGAACCGCCGGGTGTTCCTGGACACCCCGCTGCGCAAGGGCTTCCCCATGCGGTTACTGGGCTACAGCCCACCGGACCCGCGCCCCGCCCCGGAGATCGGACAGGACAACGCGACCGTCCTGGCCGGCGATCGAGGAGACGGTGGCAGGGACGGCGACCGGCAGCACAGCAAGCGGGCACACATGTCGGCACCCATGCCGGCACAGCACCGGCGGGGACGACACCTCGATCAAGGTGGCCGCTGAAGACGGCGAACAAGAAGGAGGCCATGATGCCCAGCCCGGAGTCCGACGCGCTCCGTGCGCACTATCAGGACATGGCAGACCGTATGGCCGCCACCCCTGATATGCCGCTTCCCGCTCGGCGCGCCCTGTTCGAGGAACTGCACGCACGGGCCGCCGAACCCACGGACGTGACGTACGAGGAGGTCACCGCGGGTTCCTGCCGCGCCGTGTGGTGCGACCCGCTGGACGCGGCCACCGACCGTGTGCTGCTCTACCTGCACGGTGGCGGATTCGTCACCAACTCGGCGGACAGCCACCGCAAGATGGCAGGACACCTGGCCAAGGCGGCGGGCGTCCGGGCACTCGTACTGGATTACCGGCGCGCCCCCGAGCACCCCTATCCCGCGCAGATCGAGGACGCGGTCGGCGCGTACCACTGGCTGCTCGCCCAGGGACACACCCCCGGTCACATCGCCTCGGTGGGTGACTCCGCGGGCGGTAACCTGGCCACGGTCACCGTCCTCGCCCTGCGGGACGCAGGCATGCCGCTCCCGGCGGCGATCGTGGCCGTCTCGCCCGCGTACGACCTGGAAGCGACGGGCGAAAGCATCGAGGCCAACAGGGACAAGGACGCCATCCTCTCCAAGCTGCCGCTGGACAAGGCCGCGATGTACCTGGGGGAGCACGGCTCCGTGAAGGACCCACTGGCCAACCCGCTGTACGCGGACCTCACTGGTCTGCCACCCGTCTACCTGTCCTGCGGCACCCACGAGATGTTGCAGGACGACGCTGTCCGCTTCGCCGCACTGGCATCGAAGGCCGGGGCCGACACCACCCTCGACATCAATGAGGGCATGCAGCACGTGCACATCTACATGGCAGGTAGGGCCCCCGAGGCCGACGCCACCATTGCCGCGATCGGAGCCTGGTTGCGGCCCCGGCTCGGACTCGACTGACGGCCGGTTGGAACCTGCGCCCCTGTATCTGGAAGGTGAAGGTCAGTATGTCTGCTCACAGTGACGTGTTGTCCGGCGGTGCGAGCGAGTCCGCGGTCGACTTCGACGCCCTCATTGTCGGCGCCGGTTTCGCCGGTATCCGCACTCTCTACGAACTCCGCCAGATCGGCCTGACCGCCCGAGTCCTTGAGACGGGCTCCGACGTAGGCGGTACGTGGTACTGGAACCGCTACCCGGGCGCACGCACCGACAGCGAGGCGTGGGTGTACGCGTTCTGCTTCTCCAAGGACCTGCTCAACGAGTGGTCGTGGAGCGAGCGCTACCCGAGCCAGCCCGAAGTGGAGCGCTATCTGCGCCACGTGGTCGACAAGTTCGACCTGCGCAAGGACATGCAGTTCAACACTCATGTCGCCTCCGCCGTGTTCGACGAGAGTACCGACACCTGGGTCGTGACCTCCGACAGCGGCGCCACTTACCGCACGCAGTACCTCATCACCGGCCTCGGCCACTCCTCGCACCCGTACCGGCCCCCGTTCCCCGGCCTCGACGGTTTCAGCGGCGAGTGGTACCAGTCCGCCCGCTGGCCCAAGGAGGAGGTGGACTTCCGAGGCAAGCGCGTCGCGTTGGTCGGCACCGGTGCCACCGGTGTGCAGCTCGTGCCCGCCATCGCCGATCAGGCCGAGCACCTGACGGTCTTCCAGCGCACACCCAACTGGGTGCTGCCGGCGCGCAACCACACCCTGGACGAGGAGACCTGGGCCGAGATACGCGCGGACTACGACGCCATCTGGCAGAAGGTGTTCTCGCAGAACTTCGCGCTGCCCTACGACTCGGCCCACCGCGTGGCGAGCGACGTCACGCCGCGGGAACAGCAGGACATCCTTGAACGCGGCTACCGGATCGGCCACTTCCAGTTCCTGTTCGAGACCTTCGACGACGTCCTGGTCGACGAGAAGACCAACGAGCTGGTGTGTGAATTCCTGCGCGGCAAGATCCGGCAGACCGTCAAAGACCCCGCCACGGCCGAGCTGCTCTGCCCGAGGTACCCGCTGCTGGCGAAGCGACCACCGCTGGGAACCCTCTACTACGAGTCCTTCAACCGCGACAACGTCACCCTGGTCGACGTGTCGGAGAAGCCGCTGGAGGACGTGGTCCCGGACGGCCTGCGCACGGCCGATGCCGAGTACCCGGTGGATGTGATCGTCTTCGCGACCGGGTTCGACGCGGTGACAGGCAGCTATCACACCCTCGACATCGTCGGTCGTGACGGCGCCCACCTGATGGACACATGGAAGGACGGGCCGCGGACCAACCTCGGCGCGATGGTCGACGGATTCCCGAACCTGTTCATGGTCGACGGGCCGCATGTGCCGTTCGCGAACATCCCGGCCGTCGTCGACCGCTCGGTCCGATGGATCGGCCGGACGCTCACCGAGATGCGCGACAAGGCGCACACGGTCATCGAACCCACCCCGGACGCGGTCGAGAAGTGGACCAACCTCATGTCCGAGCTGCTTCAGGGAACACTTCTCGCGAAGGGCGCCTCCGTCCATGCGTGGTTCCTCGGCGGCAACATCCCGGGCAAGCCGATCGTGGCGATGAACTACCACGGCGGTGCCAACAACTACTTCGCCACCCTCGACGAAGAGATCGACGCCGACTACCCCGGCTTCACCCGCCGGTAGTGCGGCCATGAACATCCTGAACGCGTTCGAACGCGTCGCCCGGTGCCACGGCGATACCGTGGCGCTGCGGTGCGGCACCGCCACGCTCGACTACCGCGCGCTGCTCGACACCGTGTCGGCCTTCGCCGGCCACCTCGTCCGCAACGGGGTGCGCCCCGGCGACCGGGTCGGCCTGTTCCTGCACAACGAGCCCGACTACCTGCCGGCGCTCCTGGGCGTGTGGAAGGCCGGCGGCGTCGCCGTACCGCTGAACTACATGTTCGCCGCATCGACGCTCGCGCACGCGGTGCGCGACTCGGGGGCGTCATGGCTGGTGACGCTCGCTGCGGAGGTCGACCGCCTCCTGGAGAGCGTCGACTCGGTCACGGCGGACCATGTCGTCACCGTCGGCGCCGCATACCCCGGCAAGGGAGTACGGTTCCGCGATGTGATCGCAGGCGACCGGCTGGAGACCACCGTTCCCCGCCGGGACACCGACGACGCGCTGCTCATGTACACCAGCGGCTCGACGGGCGTACCCAAGGGCGTACGCCTGACCCACCGCAATGTGGCGGCCGAGTGCGAGGCGGTCATGGACCTGTGGGGCATCGGACCCGACGACCACGGTCTCGTGGCCACGCCGCTGTTCCACGTCGGCGGACTGTGCTGGGCCGCTCTCCCGCTGTTCCTGGCGGGAGGCACCGTCACCGTGCGCCGCTGGAACGTGTCCGCCTGGCTGGACGACGTCGAGGCGCTGAGGCCCACGGTCGTCACCCTGGTGCCCACGATGATGATCGACATCGTCAACCACCTGGGCAACCGGCGGCGGAAGCTGGACTCCTTGCGGATCTGCGGCATCGGCGGCTCGGCCCTGCCCGAGGCCCGGTTGCGGGCCTTCACCGAGGCGGTCGGGGTCACGCCGGTCAACGCCTACGGGCAGACCGAACAGAGCGGCCTCGCCATCACCCAGCACCCCGACCGGCCGCGCCAGGAAGGCTCGCTGGGCCGACCCCTGGAGCAGATCGTCGAGTGGCGGATCGCCGACACCGCGACCGGACGCCCCGCCGACCCCGGCGGCGTCGGCGAACTCCAGGTACGCGGGGACGCTGTGGCAGCCGGCTACTGGCGGTTGCCGGAGGTCGAGGAAGAACGGTTCGTCGACGGCTGGTTCCGTACCGGCGACCTGGTCCGCCAGGGGGACGGCGGCGACCTGTACTACGTCGAGCGCATGGACGACATGATCATCAGCGGTGGGGAGAACATCTACCCGCAGATGGTCGAGGGCCACTTGCAGGCGTGCCCCCTGATCGCCGAGGTCGCCGTCATCGGGACCCCGCACGAGCGGTTCACCCAGCAGGTCACGGCCGTCGTGGTGCCCGCCCGCCCGGACGTGACCGCGCAGGACATCGCCGACTTCTGCGAGGCCCGACCCGAACTGCGGGGACTGCATCGGCCTCGCCGCATCGAGATCGTCACCGAGATCCCGCGCACCGGCAGCAACAAGATCGACCGCCAGGCACTCAAAACCGCGTGCGCGACACCACCGGCCACCGACGGGGCCGCACCTCCCGCGCCGCGACACAAGGCGCGCAGCACCTGACGATCCCCGCAAACCGAGCAGGGCCGAACGGCACTTCACGAAGGAGCACCGTGGGTATCCGCACCGCAGAGCAGTACCGCAAGGGGCTCGCCGACGACCGCACGATCGTCTACCGGGGCCGCCGGGTAACCGATGTGGAACAGGAGCCGGACATCCGGTCCGCCACCGACCGGTGCGCACTGTGCTTCTCCCTCTCGACCGACCGTCCGGACCTCGCCGTCAAGAACGGGTACTCGGCCTTCTACCACCTGCCCCGATCCCGCGAGGACCTCGTCGCCCGCAGCGCCCTGTTGCGGGAGATCTCCCGGCGCGGCGCGGGGGCGATCGTCCTCAAAGAGGTCGGCAGCGACGCGCTGTTCGCCCTTCTGCGGGCCTGCGAAGGCGAAGGGCTTGAGCGCGCGCGGGCCTTCCACCGACGCTGCCTGGACGAGGATCTGGCGCTGGCGGTCGCCCAGACCGACGCGAAGGGCAACCGTGCCCTGCCCCCGTCCCGGCAGGCCGACCCCGACCTGTATCTGCGGGTCATCGACTCCGACGCGGACTCGATCACCGTGCGCGGTGCCAAGGCGCAGACGACGTACTCGCCCAACGCCGACGAGATCCTCGTACTCCCCACCCGGGCCATGGGGCCCGACGACGCGGACTACGCGGTCGCCTTCGCGATTCCGCCGGCCACCCCGGGTCTCACCCTGTACGTCTCCCCCTACTCGGCCGGGCAGCGCAACGCCTTCGAGTTCCCGCTGTCGAGCAAGCACCGCATGCTGGAGTCGCTGACCGTCTTCAACGACGTCCGCATCCCCCGCGAACGGGTCTTCCTGGAACGGAATCCGACCACGGCAGGCCCGCTGACTCTGGCATTCGTCGACTTCCACCGGCACACCGCGATCAACTACAAGCTGCCCTTCCTCGACCTGATGCTCGGCGCCGCGCATCTCGTCGCCGAGGCGAACGGCATCAGCCGCGCAGGTCACGTCCGCGACAAAGTCTCCCGGATGGTGTCGTGGGCGGAGACCGTCCGCGGGCTCACCGAACTGTCCGACATCCGCGCCAAGCCCGATGACCGCGGTGTGTGGCGGCCCGATCCGCTCGTGGTGAACCTCGCCAAGTACACCTTCGCCCACGGCTATCCCGAGGCGGCGGCCGTCCTTGTCGACCTGGCAGGCGGGCTGCTGGTCACGGGACCGGGCGCCGAGGACTGGGCGGACCCGGAGATCAGGCCGGTGCTGGAGAAGTACTACGCGGGCGCCGTCCCCGGCGAGCGGCGACTGCGTATCGCCCATCTGGTCGCCGACCTGACCGTACGCGATTTCGGCGGCTACCAGATGTCGCTCAACAGCCACGCCGAGGGCTCGCTTGAGGCGGAGAAGCTGCAGATGATCCGCTCCTTCGACCCGGGTCCGGCGATCCGCTACGCCGAGGAACTGGCCGGCCTCGCCGACGACACACCCCTGAGCCGTGCACCATCCCACCCCATGGAGGAGCAATGACCGTCATGCCCGGACTCCGGACAGAACTCGACCGCACCCGGTTCTTCATCGACGGGAAATGGACCGAGCCCCATGGAGCCGAGACACTTCAGGCGATCGAGGCCGCCACCGGCGAACTACTGGGCGTCGCGGCCCTGGGCACCGGAGCCGACATCGACGCGGCCGCCAGGGCCGCACGCACAGCCCTCGACGAAGGCCCGTGGGGACACACCACCGCCGCCGAACGAGCCGCCGTCATGCGGCGCTTCGCCGACGCGCTGTCCACCCGCGCCGAAGCCACCTCGGCGCTGGTGAGCCGCGAGAACGGCATGCCGATCACCCTCTCCAACCCCTTCAACGGCGCCGTCCCGGCAGGCCTGCTGCGGATGTACGCCGACCTGATCGAGGACTTTCCACTGGAGTCGGTGCGTCCCAGTTCGTCCGGGGCGACGATCGTGCGCCGCGAACCCGTCGGCGTGGTGGGGGCCATCGTTCCGTGGAACTACCCCCAGGCGCTGGCGATGTTCAAGATCGCCCCCGCACTGGCCGCCGGCTGCACGATCGTGCTCAAGCCCTCCCCGGAGACCGCGCTCGACGCCTACGTCCTCGGTGAAGCCGCCGACGAAGCCGGCCTTCCGCCCGGCGTGCTGAACATCGTGCTCGCCGACCGGGACGCCGGGTCCACCCTGGTGTCCCATCCTCTCGTCGACAAAATAGCCTTCACCGGATCCACTGCGGCGGGCCGGAGCATCGGCGCGGAGTGCGGTCGGCTCATCCGCCGCTGCACCCTGGAACTGGGCGGAAAGTCGGCCGCCATCTTCCTCGACGACGGCGACACCGACACCCTGCACGCCGGGCTGTACAACGCGTCCTTCATGAACAACAGCCAGACGTGCACAACCCAGTCGCGCATCCTGGCCCCCCGGTCCCGCTACGACGAAGTCGTGGACGCCGTCGCGTCGTTCGCCAGAGGTCTCACCCTGGGCAACCCCCTCGACCCGTCCACCACCTGCGGCCCCATGGCCAGCGAGGCCCACCTCAACCGTGTACTCAACTACATCGACGTGGGCTGCAACTCCAACGCCAGGCTGGTCACCGGCGGCGGCTGTCCGGCCGACATCGACCACGGCTGGTTCGTCGAACCCACCGTCTTCGCCGACGTCGACAACAGCGACCAGCTCGCCCAGGAAGAGGTGTTCGGACCGGTCATCGCGGTGATCCCGTACACCGACGACGACGAAGCCGTGCGGATCGCCAACGACTCCGCCTACGGTCTCGCCGGATCCGTCTGGTCCGCGGACGAGGACCGCGCCCTGGCCGTCGCCCGCCGCATCCGCACCGGCACGATCGGCCTCAACAACTACAACCTCGACCTCGGCGCACCCTTCGGCGGCATGAAGGACAGCGGCATCGGAAGGGAACTCGGTCCCGAAGCACTCGACAACTACCTGGAGTACAAGTCCATATACGCCAGCGCCCGGCAGCTCGGGGACTGACCTTCGGCGTCCCCGGAACTACCGCACAGCCGACGGACGTTGTGCCTCCGCCGCAGCCTGAGCGGGCAGCCTGGAGCCCAGCACGATCATCCGCAGCGCCCGCTCAGTGGCGTCGGTGAGCAGTTCCGCGGCCCGTACCAGCGCCTCGGCCAGCGCCATCGGCGCGGGCAGGATGCCATGGCAGGCGTCCACGCCCGGCACCTCGTGGGCGCCCGTGCCGAGGGTTCCGGCGAGCGCCAGTACGGGACGGTCGTAGAGCTTGGCGCGGCGGGCCACCTCACCCGGGACCTTGCCGCGCTGAGTCTGCTCGTCGAGGGCGCCCTCGGCGGTCAGTACGAGATCGGCGCGGGCCAGCCGGGCGTCGAGGTCGAGATGGTCGAGCAGCACGTCGAAGCGCGGCAGCAGCCGGGCACCGAGCGCGGCGAGCCCGGCGCCAAGGCCGCCCGAGGCGCCCGTCCCCGGCCCGGACCGCAGATCGACACCCGACAGCCCGAGGTCGCGCTCCAGCACGTACGCCCACTTCTCCAGCCCCTTCGACAGCCGTTCGACCTGCGCCGGGGTCGCCCCCTTCTGCGGCCCGAAGACCCGCGCCACGCCCCGCTCGCCGCACAGCACGTTGTACGGATTGCACGCCACCAGCAGCTCCGTCCCGGCGAGCCGCGGATCGAGCCCGGACGGATCGATCCGGTGCAGCCGCACCAACTCGCCGCCACCGGAGGGCAGTTCGAAGCCGTCGGCGTCGAGGAGCCGCGCCCCCAGCGCCTGGAGCGCGCCCGCGCCGCCGTCCGAGGTTCCCGAGTCCCCGCACCCGACCACGATCTTCCGTACGCCGGCGTCGAGCGCCGCCCGTATCAGCTCACCGACGCCGTAGGTGGTCGTCACGCCCGGGTCCCGCAGACTCGCCGGAACCAGTGACAGCCCTGCCACGGCCGCCATCTCCACCACGGCGGTCCGACCGGAGTCCAGCAGGGCGAAGTGCGTCCCGACGGTCTCCCCGAGCGGCCCGGTCGCCGACAGCGCGACCAGCCGCCCCCCGCCTGCCGACGCCAGCGCACGCGCCGTGCCTTCACCTCCGTCCACGAGCGGAATCAGATCGACTTCCGCATCGGGCAGTACCCGCCGCACGCCGGCCGCTATGGCCTCGGCAGCGGCCTGGGCCGACAACGACTCCTTGAACCCACTCGGGGCGACGACGATACGAGAGAGCATGAGGGATGCCCTGCCTTTCTGGGGGGTTCGACGTGATCATTCGTAGAAGCAGCGGGACCCGGAGGTTCCGCGCGTGGCCGGCGACGGTGAGACCGTCGGACAGCTCACGGACCCGCAGTCCGCACACAACGGATCGATCCGCGTCCGACGGACCGGAGAACGGCGCTACCGCAGAGGCACACCCAGCACGGGCCACACCACCAGCGCGAACAGCAGCACCAACAAGGCCGTCAACGGCCCCAGCACAGCGGAGAGTCTGAGCAGGTCGCGAGGTGTGTACGTGGCGACGCCCGGCACATCCGCGAACAGCGCCACCGGCTTCGCGGACGCGGGCAGCGTGTGACAGAAGCCCGCCGCGGCAGTGGACGCGAGAGCTGCGGCAACGGGGTTGACCCCGACGCCCACGGCCGCCGCGACCACCAACGGCACCAGTACGGACGACCGCGCCGACCGCGATTGCAGCACCAGGTGCGCGGACGTGCTGACCACGATCACGGCGGCCAGGAACACCGTCGGCCCCACCCCGGTCGGCACCCCCGACACCAGCCACTTCGCGGCACCGGAGTCGGACAGCGCGACACCCATGGCCATCGTCGCCGCCATGAAGATCAGCAGGGACCACGGCACGGTCTTGAGGGCGTCCTTGAGTCCCACCGTGCCGAGGGCCGGTGACGCCGCCACCACCGCGCCGATCAGCGCGACCAGCGCGGGCGGCACCTGGTGCAACGGCTCGCTGCACCACAGCAGAACGACCGTCGCGAGAAGCAGCGCGCAGCGCGACTCGGCGGGCGACCAGGGGCCGGTCACCGGGTCGTCGGTGTGCCGCTGGATGTCCTCCGCGCTGATCGCGATCGGCAGCTTCCGGTCCGCGCGCCGGGTCGTGGTGAGCAGAACCACCTCCGCCGCCAGATGCGAGGACGTGACGGCCAGCGGCAGCCCGAGCAGCAGCCACTGCGTGAACCCGACCCGCTCGCCGGTGGACTCCCACAGCACGGAGACGGTGATCAGATGCGCCCCGGCGCCGATCAGGGTGGCCACCGCCGACAGCAGGATGACCGTCGGGAACAGCAGCGCCAGCATCACGACCAGCCGCCGGTGCGCGGAGAGCGCCTTGGCGAGGGCCAGGAACACCGGCAGCGCGAGCGCGGCCCGGCCGGACGTGGCGGGGACGGCGAACGCGGTGACCACCACCGCGGCCGTCGTCAGATGGGTCAGCTGCCGCACGGAACGCGCCCCGCCGACGAGGAACGCCGCCGCCCGTCCGGCGAGCCCTGTCCGGGTGACCGCAGCCGCCAGGACGAACGCGCAGATCAGCAGCCACACCGTGGAGTCGCCGAGGGTGCCGAAGAAGGTCTCGCTGCTGATCACCCCGGTCACGGTCAGCGCCAGCCCGGCGCCGAGCGCGATGTAGGTGTCGTCGATGGGTGTGGCGATCCAGGCACAGGTCGCCAGGGCGAAGACGGCGAGTGTCAGCCGGGCGGTGCCGGACAGGCCGGGGAAGGTGCCGGGGACCGCCAGCGCGGCGCACAGCGAGAGCGCCAGGCACAGGCCCACGGTCAGTCGGAGGTTCAGTGTCACATCATCGAGCGTTCATGCGGGGGGTGAGCCCTCGATGAGCCGTTGATGAAAGAGACTTCATGCTGCCTGGTGGCGGGCGCTCGGCAGGCGTTCGGACACGGTGACGACACACCTCCACCGGGCCCCGGCGTACGCCTCCGCGGCGCCTCCCCGCCTACGCCCGCACCCCGCACGCATACGTCCGTACACCGGGACCTCACACCGGCAGCCGGTACCCCATCCCCCGTACCGTCTCCACCTGTTCCGCCCCCAGCTTCTTGCGCAGCGCCCGCACGTAGACGTCCACGATGTTGGAGCCGGGGTCGAAGTCGTAGCCCCACACGTGGGACAGGATCTGCTCGCGGGAGAGGACCTGGCCGGGATGGCGCAGGAACAGTTCGATGAGGACGAATTCACGGGCCGTCAGATCGACGGTCCGCTCTCCGGCGCGGGCACGGCGGGTGCGCAGGTCGAGGGTGAGCGTGCCGGACCTGAGGACGGTCACCTCGGGCGCCCTGGCCGCCGTACGCAGGCGGAGCCGGACCCGGGCGAGGAGTTCCTCGAAGCGGAACGGCTTGGTCATCCAGTCGTCCGCGCCACCCTCAAGGCCCGCCACCGTGTCCCGCACCGAGTCGCGTGCGGTCAGTACGACGACGGGGGTGGTGACGCGGGCCTCGCGCAGTTCACGCAGGACGGTGAAGCCGTCGCGGGCGGGCAGCCCGATGTCCAGGACGATCAGGTCGAAGCCGCCGTTGAGTGCGTACTCGTAGCCCGCGTCGCCATCGGTGACGACGGTCGTGGTGAAGCCGTTGGCGCGCAGGCCCTTCTCGACGAAGGAGGCGATGCGTTCCTCGTCCTCGACGATCAGGATGCGGTTCATGTGTGCCTCTCTTCCGGATCTTTCGAACGGTTCATGGGCGGGTCTCGTCCAGGGTGAGGACGAACGTCGCGCCGCCGCCCTCGGTGTCGTGCAGGCGGACCCGGCCGCCGTGGGCCTCCGCTATGGCGCGGACGATGGACAGGCCGAGCCCGGCGCCGGCGCCATGGCTGCCGCGCCGGGTGGTGCCGCGCCGGAACCGTTCGAAGATCACCTCGGCGTCCTGCGGCCGGACACCGGAGCCGGAGTCGGCGACATACAACTCCACGAGCGGGCCGTCCGCGCGGGAGCCGATGCTGATGCGCTGGCCGGGGGCGGTGTGCTGGACGGCGTTCTGGGCGAGCTGGACCATGGCCTGGGTGATGCGCTGCGGGTCGAGGCGGACCTCGGCGTCGGTGACCTCGGCGAGCCGCCAGTCGCGTGCGCCGAGGGCGCGGGCCTTGACGTAGACATCGGCGGTGAGTTCGCCGAGCTGGACCGGCTCGGGCGTGACGAAGTCGGGGCGTTCGGCGTTGGCGAGCAGCAGCAGGTCCTCCACGATCCGGCTCATCCGGTCGAGTTCGTCGGTGACCAGACGGAGGGTCTCCTCGCGCTCGGCCGGGTCGTCGCCCATCACTTCGAGGTGGCCGCGCACGATGGTGATCGGGGTGCGCAGCTCGTGCCCGGCGTCGTCCACGAACTCGCGCTGGGCGGCGAAGGCGCGCTCCAGCCGGTCCAGCATGGCGTTGAACGTCTCGGCGAGTGCGGCGATGTCGTCGCGGCCGTGCACCGGGATGCGCTGGGTGAGGTCCTGCTCGGTGAGCTGCGCGGCGGCGGTGCGCACGAGCCGGACGGGCTGGAGTATCCGCCCGGCGACGACCCAGCCGATGCCGGTGGTCATCAGCAGTGCGACGCCGGAGATGACGAGCAGGACGCGGAACACCTCATCGGCGCGCGCCTGTTCCGCCTGCGGGTGGAACGCGACGACGAAGGCCGCCTCCGGGTCACCGCCGTAGGGGGCTATCGCCACCTTGGCCCAGCGGATCTCGCCCGTCGGGCGCTCCAGGGTGCCTGTGGTGCCGGGGGAGTCGAAGATGCGTCGGCGGGCGTCGGCGTCCTGGTGCAACGGCACCCGCGCAGGGATCTCGCGCGTCTGGATGATCTTCGCGAGGTCGCCGTTCGAGCCGGCCACCAGGCCGATCAGCTCCTCGTCGGCGTCGGCGTGCTGACGCTGCAGGAAGACCCGCAGCAACTGGGCCGGGTCGGTGAAGGGGCCCTTGGTCTTCGGGTCTATGCCCTGCTCCTCGAACTGGGTGAACTCGATGGCCTCCTGGGCGAGCAGATCCCCTATGCGCTGATCGGTGTCGCGCAGCAGGATCGTACGTACGGTGGTGGCGACCGAGCCGAACGCCATCGTCATCACCAGGAGCAGCCACAGCAGGATGCGGACGCGGGCCGAGATCCGCGTCCGGCCCCTTCGCTTTCGCTCGCGCCTTTGCTCAGCCGTCGCCGCTGGGTCCGTCGTCGTCCCCGTCGTCGTCTCCGGCACCGCTGCCGGCTGATCCGCCTCGGTCGTCGTCATCGTCTCCGCCGGTGGGGCTGGTCGTGGGTGGTGCGTCGGTCGCCGGGGGCGGCGGGACGACCTCGTCGCTCGGGTCCGGGGCCGTGGGGTCGGGGCTCGCGCTCGGGGAGCCGCTCTCCAGCTCCACCTTGGCGGGCACCTTCGGGGACTCCGGCCGGTCGGAGAGGGCGAAGCTGGTGGCGGCGATCCCGAGCGGGATCACGACGACGGCGGCCAGGGCCGCCATGCGGTGGGAGAAGTCCATGTCAACGATGCTGCAAGGAGGACCCGCCGGTCCACATGAGCCCCAGATGAAGAACTCTTCATGAAGCCGCCGAGCACGGGTGCTCGCGCGAAGCCGAAAGCGCTGGTCACGTGGTCCTTCTGGTTGTGTACCTGTCGCTGGGCAGCATCCCATGGGGCACGGAGCGGTGGTCGGCCGCCTCCCACGCGGGTTCTGTTCAAAATCGGTTGCCCGTGGGCGATGGTGGTGGATGCAATGTTCGGCATGATCGGCCGGGTGTGCACATCACGGCGGGATGAGACGCACACGTACCACTGGGTGTCGCCACTCTGTCATCCGGGTGGTCCGCAACTGAACAGGCACAGGGGAGACGTCAGCGCATGAGTAGTACGCGACCATCGCCATCATCGTCACCATCGCCACCTGGAGTGCAGCGGGCTGACGGCTCATCCGTCCGGATCGGCGCTCTCGTTCCGCTGACTCGGCCCGGCTGGGTCGAGGCGGGCCACCACCTGCTCGCCGGCCTCGAACTGGCCGCTCGCGACGTCAATGACTCCGGCGGGATCGACGGAAGACCGCTTGAGCTGGTGGTCCGCGACACCGCTGCCGATCCCCGGAAGGCCGTTGCCGCCGTGGAGGAGTTGGCCGAACTGGGCGTGGCGGCGTTGGCGGGGGAGTACCACAGCGTCGTCGCTCGCACCGCCGCGACCAGGGCCGACGCCCTCGGCCTGCCGTTCCTCTGCTCGTCGGCGGTGCTCGACGCACTCACCGAACAGCCGACGGACTGGGTCGCGCGCCTCGCCCCGGCGCAGTCCCGGGGCTGGCGGATCTACGCGGACCACCTCATCGGCGCGGGCCACAGCCGCATCGCCGTGGCAACCCAGCCAAGCGTCTACTGGGCGTCCGGCGCCCGCATTCTGCGGGACCACCTCGCTCCACGCGGCGGCACCGTCATCGAACTCGACATGAGCACGCTCGCGCCCACGGCTGTGTGCGACGAACTTGTCGACCAGCGTGCGACAGCCCTCCTCCTTCTGGTCGGCCAACCGGACCCGGCTGTGCCGATCGTGAAGGCCGTACGCGGCGACCAGCGCCTCGCCGAGATCCTGATCGGCGCTCCGGCCGGGCAACCGGAGTTCGCCTCATGGGCGAAGCTCCTGGGCGACGACGGCGCCGCGATCCCGTTCCTGCGCTACCTGCCCGAGCGCCTCGGCCCCCTCGGTGCACGAGTCGGGACGGCCCTGCGCGAGAGGCTGGCCGAAGCGCCCTCGTTCGTCGCTTTCGAAGGCTACGACACGGTCACCGTCCTCGCCGATGTGCTGCGTACTCATGGCACGGACCGGGCGCGCATCGCCGCATCCTGGCCGCGCGTCGCGGTCGAAGGCACTCGCGGGCTGATCCAGTTCTCCCGCACGCCAGGGATCGGCGTGTGGCAATGGGCTTGGCCGGCCATTCAGGTCGTCGACCGGGACCCGGCGCAACCCGATCGCTTTCGGATCCTTCGCAGCGGCTGAAGGGCAAGGAGGTCCGACGGCAGGCTCGGGGGTGTGTCGTCGGTCGTGTTCCACCGCGCTCAACACGTCCAGCTCACGGGCGGTCAGTACCACCGGGGCGGGCCGGCGCATCCTGGCCACCAGCCGCTCCGCCACCCGAGGAGCCAGTACCGTCTCGCCCCGCGCCGCCGAGCGGATAGCGGCCACGAGCTGTTCGCGGGTGGTGTCCTTCAGCAGGTAGCCGATGGCGCCGGCTTCGACGGCCCGTTCGATCTCCACATCCGTGTCGTACGTGGTGAGGATGAGAACCCGGGTCCCGGCCGGTCCGGCCACGATCTCGGCGGTGGCCGCGACCCCGTCCATGACCGGCATCCGCAGATCGATCAGGGCCACATCGATGGAGCGGGAGTGTGTCTCGCGTCCCATGTCGGTGAGGTTCAGGACGGGCAGGGCGAGGGGCGACCATGGCGAGGGTGGCGACGGTCAGCGTGGTGGCGGGGTGCTTGGCGGTGGGGCGCAGCACGGCGGCGGTGAGACGGCCGGTCCCGGTCCTCGGCTGCCTGACGCGCGGGGTACGGCCCTTGGCGTCGGCGCGGGCCGCCCTGCGGGCCTTGCGGCGCTCGGCGCGCCCGCCGAGCTTGGCCAGCAGTGCGGGCAGCACGGTCAGCGAGCTGAGGACGGCGACCAGGGAGACGAGGGTGATCAGGGTGACGGACAGCCCGATCATCTCGCTGCGGGCGAGGTCTTCGCTACGGAGCTTGTCGACGCCCTTGCTGATGGAGGGGCTGCCGACCTCCTCCAGCCACAGTTGTGGTAGGCGTCCTGAACGGCGGCGGTCTGTTCGAGGAGCGCGTCGTCATGACATTCATGCTGTTCGGAGCGGTGGTGGCGGTGACAGGCTCTACCGGTTGAACCTCGGGTCCACCAACTGGTGGACTCCGGGGTGGCCCGGACCGAACGAAGGCCACATCATCCCTGGTCGTAGGGCGTGGTGATGAACTCGGCCAGGACCGTACCCCCGGGGTCGAGTGTGTAGAGGCCACGACCGCCGTAGCCGTGGTTGATCTCGCCTTCGGAGGACTTGCTCGGGTTCGCCCAGAAGGGGACGGAGTCCCTCTTCAGGCGGGCCAGGATCGCGTCGAACTCCTCGTCGGTCACGAGGAAGGCGATGTGGCTTTCGTTGATGCGGTCATGAGGGACCAGATCGTCGGCGAAGTCGATGCCGACGTTGTTGGATGTGGTCACTTGGGTGAATCGGCCCCAGTCGAGTGGGGTGGGGGCCGCCATCAGGCCGGCCAGAAACGCGGCGGACTCTCGCCGGTCGCGGCAGTGGACGATGATGTGGTTCAACTCGTTCGCCATCTCGGCTCCTTGTGCTTCTCGGTCGTGACGAGGGCCTTGCCCGTGGGCCGTGCGGCGTGCGTCGGGGGGCAGGTTCGGCTCGCGGTGAGTCAGCTCTTGAGCGTGCCACCGAACTCTTCCGGGACCAGGTCGGCCTGCTCCGCACCGCTCCTGATCAGGCCGAGGATCGCGTCGGCGACGCCCTCGGGCGACTGAGGTTTCAGTCCGCTGGAGGCCTCCATCCGCACTGCGTCCTCGACACTGCCACGGAGCGTCCCGACGAACTCGGTCTCGGTGATCGACGGGAACATCAACGAAACGGCGATGCCGGCGTCGGCGACTTCGGCGCGGGCGATGGCCGAGAGCTTCTGAAGACCTGCCTTTGATGCGGCGTACGCGCCGGATCCGGGCAGCGTCGACCAGGTGATACCGGAGCTGACATTGATGATGGCGCCGGCCCCCTGCTGACGCATCACCGGGAGGACTGCCTGCATCATGACCAGCGGCGCGACGAGGTTGAGTTCCAGGAGCGCCCGGAAATCGTCGGGGTCGATGGCGTCGACAGTGGCCTGGAGTCCCTGACCGGCGTTGTTGACCAGGACGTCGATCCGTCCGAACTTCTCGACCGTGTCTCGTACGGCCTTTTCGACCTGGGTCCGGTCCGTCACGTCGCACGGCACGGCCAGGGCCTCGCCCAGTTCTTCGGCGAGCTGCCGGATGCGGTCCTCACGGCGGGCGAGGAGCACCACTCGCGCACCGGCCCGGGACGCGGCTCGCGCGGTGGCCGCTCCGATGCCCGACGACGCTCCGGTCACGAGCACTGTGGCTCCGTCGATGTCCATGGAAGGTCTCCTCGTGTGTGAATCAGAGATGGCTTCGCACCCGCGGCGGCACGGTCTATGGGCCGACCGCCCCCGCACAAGCAAATACTATCAGATGATAGCTATCATATGACAGGAATGTATTCTCGCGGTATGAGCGATGCCGAAGCCGCCAGCCTCCACGAATTGGCCGACCTGATCCTCGCCGTGGGGCGACAACTGCGGCCCCCGAGCGACCCCTCGTTCGAGCCGTGCACGCCGATCGAAATCAGCGTCATGAGGTTCATCAACCACAACCCGGGAACCTCTGCGCGCGCCGCGTCGGAAGCGACACTTCTGCCCACGAGCAACTTCAGCCGCGTTCTGCGCGGACTGGAGCAAAGGGGCCTCGTGGACCGCGTCGTGGACGACCGCAGCGCCCGAAGCGTCTGCCTGTACCCCACGGAGAAAGCCCGCCGGAATCTGCAGTACCTCCGCGACAACTGGGACAGGACCCTCCGGGGCATCGTCGACGACCCCGCCGCGATCGGCGCCGTCAACGCCACACTCCGACGCATCGAGGAAGAACTCATAGCCCGGCGCCGCGGCACGGACTCTCCAGGCTTGACGGGGTCGAGCAGCGCGCCTGCCCAAACCTGACGGTCGCTTCGGCAGCTTCGAGGGGAGCTGGTCGGGTGTACGGCGGGGTCTCCAATGTCAGCGAGCGGCGATGTGGCCGGAGCTGACAACGGTACGGAGGTGTCGCCGCTCGACCAGATGGGAGATGTCCGCGAGGGGGTCGGCGTCCAGGAGGAGGGCGTCGGCAGCGCTTCCCACGGTGATGGTTCCCCTCGTGGAAAGCAGACCGACCTTCTCTGCCGCCCGGCTGGTGGCGGCGGCGATGACCGCAGAGTTCGGCACGCCGGCTTTCGCGAACAACTGCAGCTCACGCAGCAGTGCGCGGGCGGGGGTGGGCATGACCCTCGCGATGTCACTGCCCGCGACGAGTTTGACGTTGGCTTCGTGGAAGATCGGCAGCGTACGCATCGCGTAGTCGAATCGGATCCGGCACTCGTCCGCAGGGTGCTTGGGAAACGGTTGACCGTAGGTGGGACGTGCGGCGATCTCTTCGGCCTCGTCCGGGTGGAGAATGCCGTCGGTGTTGAGCCGGTCCAGATAGTCGGGGTACGCCCCGAAAGCCAGTTGCTCCCAGGTGGCGATCGTCGGGCAGTAGAGCGTTCCCGCTCCGGCCATGATGGCGGCGAGTTGCTCGGCCTCGCTCAGGTCGCGGGGGTCTCGCGGGATCGGAGAGTGCTCGATGCAGTCGGCGCCCGCCTGGACGGCCTCCCGCATGTCGGTGACCGTCGCGATGTGTACGAATGCCTTTTTGCCTGCCTTGTGGGCGGCGGTGATGATCACCTCAAGCGCTTCCAGGGGCAGGCGTCGGCCGCCTCCGGGCTTGCCGTCGAACATGCACTTGATGTAGTCGACCTCACTGAGTCGCAGCCCCCGAAGGTAGCGGCGTGCGTCGTCGGCACTGCCTACTTCCATGACCCCCGAACGGTCACCCTTGATGCCGGTCACAGGCCAGCCGTCGATACCGGTGAACGCCACTTCAGTGGTGAACAGCGACGCCATGGCGCTCTCCGCCTTGCTCACGTCGCGCAACTCGGGACTCAGTTCCGGCATACCCCCCAGATCGCACACCGATGTGACGCCCTCTGCGAGATACCCCGCGAGCACGTCCTGCAAGTGGGCGACCCTCTCAGGGCGGGGGAGCGCCGCGCCGTAGTCCCTGAGGTGGGTGTGACCTTCCCAAAGGCCCGGCAGCAGATAGCCGCCACGGCCGTCGAGCACCGGCTCTCCGGTCGGCGTCGACGAACTCTCGGTGCTCGACGGACGGATGTCCGTGAACCGTCCGTCGGCGATGTGGACATCCATCCCAGCCCGCGGGGCGCTGCCTGTGCCTGTGTCGGTGCCGTCGATGACGGTCACATTCTTGATGATCAAAATGCTGCCTCGATTCTGTTCTGCCGTGCGCTGTCAAGGGTCGGGAAGCGGGAAGTGGGACGTGGGAAGCGAGAGCCGCTTCAGCCGACGGGCATGGACCGGAGGTCAGAGCAGCCGGCCACCCCGGAGTGTCCACACCCGGTGGGCCGGACTGATGAGGTGTGTCAGGTCCGCACAGGGGTCGGCGCTCAGCAACAACGCATCGGCGACGGCCCCCGGCCTGATCGTCCCCGCATGCGCCCCCTGACCGATCTTCTCGGCCACATACCGGGTGCCGGCGGCCAGGACGGCGGGCAGCGGTAGGCCCGCCTTGGCCAGTAGTTGCAGTTCACGGAGGAGGGCGATCGGTGCGGACGGCATCAGGATGGCGATGTCGCTCCCGGCGGCGATCTTCACACCGGCCTCGTGCATCAGCCCCAGCGTGCGCATCGCGTAGTCGAGTCGGATGCGGGACTCCTGGGCGGGGTGGCGCGGGAAAGGGCGCCCGTACCAGGCACTGTTGGCGATCCGCGGGATGTCCGCAGCGGTGAGGATGCCGTCCTTGGCAAGTTCGTCGAGGTAACTCGCGTCGCCGTTGCGTCCGATCTGTTCCCAGGTGACAAGAGTGGGGCAGTAGTAGGTGTTCGATTCGACCAGCAATGCGGCGATGTCGACGGCTTCTTGTGTGCTGCCGGTGTCCTGGGGCAGGAAGGCATGCTCGATGCCGTCCGCGCCGGCCGCGACCGCCTCCTCGACGTCGCGGCTCCGATGGACGTGAACGAGGACCTTCTTGCCCTTCTCGTGCCCCGCCGCCACGATGGCCCGCAGGGCGTCGAACGACAGCTTGTCGGGTGCGCCCGGTTCGCCGTCGTACACACATTTGATGAAGTCGACTTGATCGGCCAGTGCCAGAGCCTGTTGGTGGGCGTGGCCGGGATCATCGACCTGGAAGGCGATCGCGGCGCGCTCGGTGTCGTCGAGGACAGGCCAGCCCTTGACTCCGGTGAACAGGCGCCCGGCGAAGAACAGCGTGGCGGCCGGGTCGGAGGCCGTCTGCCGGTAGCCACGGATCTCCAGTGCCACATCCAGCGAGCCGCCCAGATCTACGACGCTGGTGATCCCGGCGGCCAGGTAGTCGGAGAGCAGCCGTGACATGCGCTGGACGCGTTCGTTCTCGGGGACGGCCCGGGTGTGGGCCCCGGCCAGATGGGTGTGGCCCTCCCACAGTCCCGGAACTAAGTATCCGCCCAGTCCATCGATGGACGGCCCCTCGCCGGTCGTCGGCCGGATGGCGGTGAATCTCCCCTCGGACACGACGACCTCCATGTCGGAAAGGGGGGCGCCGCCGGTGCCGTCGACGACAGTCACGTTCCGAATGATCATGTGTGTCTCCGTGGGGGGCAGGCTAAATGCATAGGTACCTATGCATCCATAATACATAGGTACCTATATGATGTGCGCGTGATGCTTCCAACTTCCAGTTCGCCGCCCGCTTCGCTGGTCAACACCGCCGCCCGCGTGCTGGCGCGGCTCAACGACCGCCGTCTGCGACCGCTCGGGCTGAGCTTCGGACAGATGCCGGTGCTGGCCGCACTGGCAACGGGAGGCCCGCTCCCTCAGAAGGAGCTGGTCCGACTGGCCCGGATCGAACAGCCGTCCATGGCGCAACTGCTGTCCCGCATGGAGCGCGACGGACTGGTCGAACGCGCACCCGATCCCGACGACCGTCGCGTGAGCCTGATCTCCTTGACCGATGAGGGCATGGCGAAGCTGCCTCAGGCCCACTCGGCACTCCTGGACACCAACAACCGGGCACTCGACGGCTTCAGCGCCCAGGAAATCGAGACCTTGCAAAGTCTGCTGCGCAGATTCCTCGCGAATCTCGACAAGGAACTCGCCGATCAGCAATGACGCACCGGCAGCGGTCGAGCGCGGACACCATCGCGATTCGGAATGGCCGACCTGCTCAAGCCCCGGTCGGCGAACGCCACGATCACGGGCACCGCCATCCGCCCGCGTCATCGGAATGACGTCAGGGTTGATGCCCTCAGCCGCGACGTCGAGGGCGTCCCAGCAGGCCCGACTGTTCCTGCTTGAGCCGGTCGAAGTTCTCGCGGACGTACCGGCGCATCTCCGTCATGGGGAAGGGCTGCGGAGGCTGTTCGAGGGTGAGGTCCCCCTGCTCCCACCTGGTCACGGTGATCTCGTGCCAGGAGGCATGCGCGTACACCTCCAGCAGGATCGGCGGCATACGCGGCTCCGACAGGAGGTCTGCCTTGTTGACCAGGATGTCCCGCATGGCCCGGTGGTTGGGCAGAAAGGTCCCGGTGACCCACAACCGCCACTCCGCCAACTCCTCCTCGGTCAAAGGCAGCTCGTCCGGACCGTGTTGCAGAGGCGAGCGGCCGTCGGGGCGGGGATGCCGTTCCGAGAAGGTCCCGTACACCCGGCTGTTGATCTCGGTCAGCGCGAGCAGCGGACCGTAGAACTCGCTGAGCTGGCGGCTCACCCGTGCCAGCCGCTCCTGGCGCTGTGTCAGCCGCAGACTGTTCAGGTACGTCACGAGATACCCGGCAAAGGCCAGCCCGACGGTGATGATCGCTGCATTCATGGCCGCACGCTAACTGTGTGTCTTGTCAGATGTGTGGGGGACGGGATAGCCCCGGTACACGAACTCCATGTCCGCGGGCGCCCCGGCGGATCCCAGACTCACGCCGGATCCGGCAGGTCCATCAGCGCGAGCTTGGCCGGGTCGATCATGATCGTGATGTCGGTGATCCGGCCGTCGGCGACAGTGAACGCGACGACCGACAGTGGGGTGCCGTCCTCGCGCCAGGAAATGATCCCGGGCAGGCCGTTGACGAGTACCGCCCGCCCCACTGCGGCTGCGCCGGCGGACAGACGCGCGCCGGCCGCGACCTTGGTGGCGCCGAGGGTGACGACCACGCCGGTCGGGGTGTCGACGGTCAGTCTCACCTCGGGGTCGAGCACCCGCAGCAACTCTTCGAAGTCGCCGTGGCGAGCCGCTGCCAGGAAGGCCCGGACCACCTCTCGCTGCTCCGGTCCGGCACCGGTCGGCCGCTCCCTCGCCTGCACCTTCCTGCGGGCGCGGCTGGCGAGCATCTTGGTGGCGGCGGTGGACTTGCCGAGGATCCGGCCGATCTCGGCGAACGGCACCGCGAACAGGTCGTGCAGTACGAACGCCACCCGCTCGCTCGGCCCGAGCGACTCCAGGACGACGAGCAGCGCAAGCCCGACCGAGTCGGCGCGCACCACGTCGTCCTCGGGAACGGGACTGTCGTCGAGCGTCACCACGAGTTCGGACATGCGGTCGCCGTAGGACGCCTCCGGGCGGGCCTGGCGCGATCGCAGGACATCGAGGCTGATCCGGCCGACCACCGTGGTCAGCCAGCCGGCGAGGTTGCGGATGGACGGTCCGTCCTGGCGGGAGAGGCGCAGCCACGCCTCCTGGACCACGTCCTCGGCGTCGGCGTGCGATCCGAGCATGCGGTACGCGACCGCGCGCAGCCGGGCTCGCTGGGCCTCGAACGCCTCGGCCATCGGGTCCGCCGGGCTGGTGTCGGACATGTTGTTACCTTCCTCGGCTCTGCTCCGTCGTGGGTGATGACGGGCCCGAAGGGGCTCAGGTAACCGATGAAGGAGCGACACCGATGGAAGCACGTATGAACGGCCCGGCGAACCCCGACGTGATCACCGCGATCCAGTACCTCTACAAGGCGATTCACTCCGCGGGCGTCGACAAGCACCTGCTGTCGCTGATCCATCTGCGCACCAGCCAGATCAACGGTTGCAGCCCGTGCGTCTTCGCCTCGATCGAGTCGGCGCGGAAGGCAGGGGAGGCGGACGAGCGGCTGCACAACGTGGTCGCATGGCGCGAGACACCCTTTTACACCGAGGAGGAGCGGGTGGCCCTCGCCCTGACCGAGGCCGCCACCCGACTCCAGGACGGCGCACCGGGCGTGACCGACGAGATCTGGGAGGCCGCCGCCGACCACTTCAGCGAGGAGCAACTTGGCGCGATCATCCTGGAAATCGCGATGACCAACTTCTTCAACCGGATCAACCGCACGACCCGGGAGCAGGCCGGCAAGACCTGGTGAGCCGGACGGCGACACGACCGGACGGAGACACGAATGGTTCCGCACCCGCACCCGCACCGCCTTTCGAAGGGCGGGCCTGATACGGCTGGGTTGATCCGTCGCCCCATGTCACCGACCACATCTTCGACACCGAACACGACCTCGCCCGCCTCCCAAGTCCGTTCTCCCGTAAGGTGCGTGGGTTGTCGTGGCGGAGAGGTGGTTCGGAGCGTGGCACCTAAGGCAGTGGCGTGGGAGTGGTTGGCGAGTGCGGCGCGGGTCGCGCTGGGCGGCGGGCGGCGGCTGGAGGGGGTCGAGCGGGTCGCGGGCGGGAGTAAGAAGGGTGTGTACCGCCTGGTGATGGACGACGGGACGACGGCGATCGCCTATCTGTGGGACGACGCCGAGAACTACTGGCCGGCGGCCGAGGGCGACGACGACCTCACCGACCCGTTCTCGCCCGGCCTCGGGCTCGATCTGTTCCAGGCCGCGCACGCCCGGTTGGACGCGCTCGGCGTCCGCGTTCCGGCGCTCCGTCTTGTGGACCGGGACGGCGCCCACTGCCCGGCCGACCTTGCGATCGTCGAGGACCTGACGGGGGAGAGCCTGGAGGAGTTGCTCGCGCGGGACCCCGGCGCGGCTGCTCCGGTCATGGCCCGGCTCGCGGAGTCGCTGGAGGCGATGCGGGGGCACCGGGCACCGGCGTACGGCAAGGTGGCCGTGGTGGACGGAGGGGGAACGTCGCGCGGTGCGTCGTGCGAAGGGGTGGTTCTCGACCGTGCGCTGCGGGACCTCGCCGAGGCGGCCTCGCGCGATGCGCGGATCGCGGGCGCCCGTGACCGGCTGGAGGAGCGGCTGCTGCACCTGGCGGCGGCGGTTCGACCGCGCACGGAGTACGCGGTCGTGCACGGCGAACTGGGGCCCGACCATGTGCTGGTGGACGCGGACGGGAACCCCGTGGCGATCGACATCGAGGGGCTGATGTACTTCGACGTCGAGTGGGAGCACGTGTTTCTGCGGATCCGCCTGCACGACGCCTACCGGCCGCTGGAGGTGGACGGGCTGGACGAGGACCGGCTCGCGCTCTACCTGCTCGCACAGCGACTCTCGCTGACGGCGGGTCCGCTGCGGCTCCTCGACGGCGACTTCCCCGACCGGGCGTTCATGGCGGGCATCGCCGAGTACAACCTGAAGCAGGCGTTGGAGTTGGTTCACGTCTGAATTCCCAAGGTGCCTCGACTCGTTCGCGGAACATCTGCCAGCCGTGCCGCCCATGCCGGAGGTCTGAACCATTGAATGAGTGGAGGGCTTGACGGACGCTGGGGTGCCCTCTAGCCAACGCGCGTAGACGTCAGCATCATGGAGTTGCTTCGAGCGCACGACCTTCGCTCTATGTTTGTCATGGACGCGTCAGTTCTGAACTGAGGGAGGCGGCACGATGGCTTGTGGATCGACCAGCCTGTGGGCTGGTGAGACGAGTTGGTTCTGTTGCGGATCCGCGTGGGGTCCGTGCGGCAGCGCCGGTGGCGGTGCCTGCGGAAACTGCCGGTCGAGCGCCAATCACGGCGCCTGGCCCAACGCGTCGCAGGCATGCTGGGACATCACCCGGCCCGACCTGTGCGGTGAGAGCATCCCGAGACGCGGCTGCGGTGCCGTGATGAACGTCAGGCACCAGTGTTCCGGCGCGACGGTGTGCATCACGATCACCGACTGCGGGCCCCGTACCAAGGAGTGGTGCGGCGAGGCGGCCTGCTGCAACGGCGCGTGCCGCACCAACCGTGTCCTGGATCTGACGCCGGCCGCGTTCTCGGCCATCGGCAACCTCAGCTCCGGCAAGCTGCCCGTCTACATCTACGAGTGAGGAGGCACACGGACATGACTTCTCGTCAGGAAGGCCACCGCGGCCTGGGCCGCCGTCGCTTCCTCACCACCGCCGCCCTCAGCGGCGCCACGATCGTCGGCGCGACCGCGCTCGGCGGAATCGACGCCGACGCCGCGTTCGCGGCCGAGCCGTCACTCGACCCCGCGATCGCGAAGTCGTCCTTCGTGGAGGGCCGGATCACGGGTATCACCGGCAGCGTCCTGGAGGTCGCCGGCTCCTACGGTGACCACGCGCGCGTCCAGATGACCAATGCCACCAGTGTGTGGAAGGTGCGCGCCACCACCGCCGAGGTGATCGAGATCGGTGACGGGCTCTACGCCCGCGGTGTGCCGATGCCCGACGGCACCGTCGCCGCCGACGCGGTGTGGGTGAACATCGTGAACCTCGACACCCAGATCCGCGGCATCGCGAAGAACCGGCTCCACCTCGCCCACGGCCGGCACGAAGTCGTCGGCAACGTCATCTCGAACACCACGAACGCCTCGTACGCGGGCCGCGCGCTCACGTCCGACCTGTCCCAGTTGCGTATCGGGCAGAGCGCCCAGGTCCTCGGGGCCTGGCGGCCGTCCGACAACTCCGTGGACGTCGTCCGTATCTCGGTCGGGCACTGACAGCGGGAGACGAGGAGGAGGTGGACGCGGACATGCTCACACTCACAACGGGCCTCGCACCGCTGGTCCTTGCCGCTCTGCTGGGCTGGACCGGCGCGGTCAAGCTGCTCAGCCGCGGCACCGTGCTCCAGGCACCGAAGACGGCGCTGGCCCGCATGCTGAGCAGCAGTGAGCGGGCGGTGCTGGTGCTGCGCGGGGTGGGCGCCGGTGAACTGCTCGTCGCCGCGGGGCTGGTGGCCGTACCGGCGAGCCCGCTGCCGGGAGCGGCAGCCGCTGTTCTCGGCGCGGGATTTCTCGGCTATCTCGGCTACGGGCGGGCGCTCGCACCGGAGTCCTCGTGCGGCTGCTCGGCGAACGAGGACACGCCGATCACCTGGCGCGCTTTCGCACGGGCCGGGGTGGTGCCGGTGGGCGGTGTGACAGCGGCCGTGGCGCACACCGGCTGGTGGCCGGTGGTCTCCGATCGGCCCGCCGGGTCGCTCGGATTCCTGGCCGCCGCCGCGGTCGTACTCATCGCTCTCTCGGCCGATCTCGACCGGTGGTGGCTGCTGCCGCTGCGCCGGGCGAGGCTGCGTGTCTTCGGGCATCCGCTCTTCGGTACCGGTTCGGGCGAGCGGGTGTCTGTCGCGGCGAGTGTCGAACTGCTGGAGAACTCCCTTGCCTGGCAGGCCGCTTCACCGGTGGTCCGGTCTGCTCTGCTGGACCATTGGGAGCAGGACGGCTGGCGCATTCTCCTGTTCTCGGGTGTGTACGGGACAGAGGCGAGCGCCCGGCCGGTCTCCGTGGTGTTCGCCCTGGACGCCACATCCAGCCGCGACACCCCCGGCGACCCGGCCGTCCGCGTCAGTTTCCTCGACGCAGACAGTGGGGAGCCGGTGGGGGCGGAGCTGTTGAGCGCGGCGCCGTCGCGCAGGATGCTGCCGCTGGTGGGCTGATACGGCTGACACGGCTGACACGGCCTTCGGCCCGAGGGGGCGAGGGTCCGGGGGCGTGACGTACGCTCCCGGACCCGTCCCCTGTACGGCGAGGGCCGTGTCGCAGGGTCTCACTCCTCCCGGCATGTTGTCCGGACCATACGGCCGATGACGACGGCGGCCTCTTGCGGGTGGCGCGCCAGCCATGTGCCGAGGTGTTCCCGTACGGCCTGCTCGACGCAGTCGCGCACGGCGGCGCCACCCAACTCGCCGTGGGTGGAGCCCAGGTATTGGGGGTGATCCAGCTTCACCGACACGACCGCCGTCAGGCCCTCGCCGATCCGGTCGGCGGTGAGATCGGGCTCCGCCGCCGTGAGCAGCCTGTGCTGTCGCGCGTGTGCGTTGACCGCAGCGGCCATCCCGTCGCGGAACCCCTCCGCGTGCACGCCGCCCTCGGGGGTGGGCACGCTGTTGGCGAAGGTCCGCACGTGCTCCTCGTGGGAGTCGGACCAGCTCAGGGCCACATCCACCGTTCCCGCCATCCGCGTGTCCTCCTGCTCGAACACGATGACATCCGGGGGAACGTGCGCCCCGGCCTCCGCATCGAGCAAGGCGACGAAGTCCCCTGGTCCGCCGGGGAACCGGAACCGTACCAACCGGGGCCCGCCAAGGGGCTGTTCGTCGGTCAGCGAGATGCTCAGGCCCCGGTTGAGCAGGGCCACATCCCTGAAGCGCTTCGCCAGCACGGCGAACGAGCACCGTGTCGTCTCGAAGATGTCGGCGTCGGGCCAGAAGGCGATGGTGGTACCGGTGTCGGAACCGGTCTCAGCGCCGGTCACCGGTCCTGCGGTGGTCGGCGGGGCGACCGCGACACCTCTCGCGTACTCCTGGACCCAGCGTATTTGCTCGCGCCGCACCTCGGCCGTCAGGCGGCTCGACAGAGCGTTGGTGACACAGGCTCCCATGCCGAAGGCGGTCATGGTCACGGTGTCGCGGCGTGAGGTCCCGGTGCCGGCCCCGAATCCGGCTCCGGCCCCTGAGTGCATGCGGGTCAGCGAGGCTTCGAGCCCGACACCGTGGGTGTCCCCGGCCGCCGCGACCGGGACACCCGGACCGTCGTCCGTGACACGGACGCCGCCGTCGCGCGTGAGGGTGACGTCGACGCAGCCACCGCCGACGGCCAGGACCTCGTTCACCGCCCGGCCGACGACCTCGAACACGAGCTGATGCAGGCCGCGTATGCCGGTCGAGCCGACATACATCCCCGGCCGCTTCCGAATGGCCTCCGTCCCTTCCCACACCTCGATGTGAACCGCGTCGTAGCTGATGGCTCGGTCACCCACGGAGTCCCCTCCCACACCGTCCGGCAGAACTCCTCCACCCTACGTGGATTCCCGAATAACACCAGGTCAGACTAGGTTTCCTGAGGGTGTGAGCCGGTGCGTGGGGGCCCGTCAGGAGGCGGTCGGACCGGGAGCCGCGGACAGCGGTCACAGCGCGTCCGGCACCCCGCGGAGGCCGCGGACGGCCCTGATCCGGGCCGCCCCGACATCCGTAGTTTCCTTAGTTTCCTTTGTTCCCTGGTTGGCGATCAGGTCGAGCCGCCCGCCTGGGAGTCGACTTGGAGTGTGTGTGTCACTGGCCGTCCCGACGGCGGAACCACCCCCGCTTGGTGGTCGGCGCGTCCGTCGTCGGAGAAGCCGGGAACGCCGGCGGGGGCGTCGGGCCGGCGAACGGCGGGAGGACCTTGAAGCGCTCGTCGAAGGTCACGGTCGGTGTGATCCGTCGGAGCGTCGCGCGGACGAGTGTGAGCGGGTGGTCGGGGAACTGGGGGTCCCACCCCTCGTGATCACCCACGTGGTAGGGGAGCCCTCCTTGAAGGCCGGTCGCGTAGGGGTGCGGGCGGAAGTAGTCGGCCGGGCCCACCTGCGCCAAGACCGTCGCCTCGCGGAAACCGGTCGTCGCGCCCTCCCCGGCCTGGACCTTGAGTACGGTGCTGCAACCGGCCTTCGGCACGGTCCAGGATCCGAGGAACACCTGACCGGGACCGCCCGGCCGAGGGACCTTGATCAGCTGTCGGACCGCCGGAACCCTGTCCACGGCACCGAACTCCGCCTCGATCAGACCGCCACCGACTCCGGCCGTGTTCTGCGCCAGTCCGAAGAGGAGCCGCTCCGGCTCGTCCAGGCGGGCAGGCAGGTCGGGTACAAGGGGAAAGAAGTGGACCGACACCACGAGTCCACGTGCGTCCGTCCACACGCCTTGCTCGCGCTCCGTGAAACCCGTCAGGTCCATGCCAGTGAGCGGGGTGCCGGTCCCAGATATGGAAGTCATGGAGATCATCATGGCGGGCGGGGAGCGCGATGTCCCAGCCGCCGATGCCACGTTGGTGCTTCGCGGCCCCCGGGACTTGCAGACGCAACTCAGTTCGAACCCTGAGGTGGTGGTGGGCCGGGTGGAGCGGTGGGTGATCCGGGGATCCTGACGACCGCTTCCGTGCCTGCGTCTTCGGCGGGCTGCAAGGTCACGGTCCCGCCCGACCGGTGCACGGTCTGCGCGACGATCGCGAGGCCGAGGCCGCTTCCGGGCAGGCTGCGGGCCGCGGGAGAGCGCCAGAAGCGGTCGAAGACGTGCGGCAGTTCGTCGGGCGCGACCCCCGGCCCCTGGTCGCGCACGCTGAGCCGGCCGCCGGCGAGTCTCAGGCTCACGGTTCCCCCGGCAGGCGAGAACTTCACGGCATTGTCGAGCAGGTTCACCACCGCACGCTCCAGTGCCGCGGGGTCGGACATCACGTACCAGGGGTCCAGCTCGCAGGCGAAGTGCAGTTCCGTGCCGCGGCGCTTGGCGCGTTCAAGGGCCCGCTCGGCCACCTCGTGCAGGCCGACAGGCTGGAAGGAAAGGCTCCCGGGGACACCATCGGGGCGGGAGAGTTCCTGAAGATCCTTGATGAGACCGGCCAGCTCCCCGATCTGCGCTCCGATGGACGCCAGAAGATCGCCACGGGCGGACGGTGGCAACTGACGGCCGCTCTTCTCGCTCCGGATGAGGAGTTCGATGTTGGTACGCAGCGATGTCAGCGGGGTGCGCAGCTCGTGACCCGCGTCGGCGATCAGCTGTTGCTGTCGGTCCCTGGAGGAGGCGAGGGCCTGGGTCATGGTGTTGAAGGATCTGGAGAGCCGAGCGATCTCGTCATCCCCGTCAGCAGGGATACGTACCGAAAGGTCCTCAGTCCTCGCTATGTGCTCGACGGTGCTGGTGAGGCGCTCGACAGGGCGGAGACCGGCACGAGCAATTCCGAGTCCGGCCGTCGCCGCACCGATGACTCCGAGGCCCGCAACGCCGAGGAGGAGCAAGGCGAGGCTGTTCAGAGGGTCACTCACACCGCTCAAGGGCTGCGCGATGGAAACGGCGTAGGGCCCACTCAGTCCGGGTGGAAGGTCGGTGCGCGAGGTGGCGACGCGCATCGCCTGCCCGTCCTCGGACTTGGCGTCGTGCAGTGTGTCCTCCTGTATGCCGCGGGCCACGTCGATGTCATGGTCCGCGACCTCGATAGGTGTGCTGCCGGGGGCCGCGCAGACGGTGCCGTCGGCGGTGACGACCTGAACCGTGTAGGGGGTCGGTGTGTCGTCCACTTGATCCGGTCGAGGCCGTTCGATCCCGCACATGCGCAGGAGTTCTTGTACGTACCCGGGCGAAGCCTGCACGCTCCGCAGATTTGAATCGAGCTGCTGCATCAGTTGCTGACGCGTAACGAGCCAGGCGGCCACAGCGGCAACGCTGACAGCGACAGCCACAGCGACCGCGGCGAGCAGTCCGAGCCTGGCCCTCAGAGTCAACCGACCGAGTTGAGTCTTCAACGGTTCCCGTCCCCGTACACAGTGACCATGGAGGCTGCTCCTGTGCTGTTGAGTTCTCGCCCGGCGCTCACGCCGGAAGTGTCCAACGTCAAGATGAGAGCCGGGTGAAGGCACCGGCCACCAAGCTCACGCTGCCTTGCGGTCGGCTGTGTTGGTGTTGGTGTTGGTGTTGGCGTCGGCGTTGGTGTCCGGGGTGGTGTGTCGTGTGAGTGCCCACAGTGCGAGCGCGAGGGAGCTGAACGCTGCGCCCAGTGCGCACACGGCGCCCCAGCCGGCCACTGTGTAGAGGGAGGTCGCGGCGATGGCGCCGGTGGCGCTGCCTATCGAGTAGAAGACCATGTATCCGCCGATCAGCCGACTGCCCGCCTCCGGGTGCAGCGCGTAGATCAACGGCTGGTTGGTGACATGGACCGCCTGCACGGCGAGGTCGAGAAGGATCACTCCGACGACCAGGGCCCACAGCGAGCTGCGGGTGAAGGCCAAGGGCAGCCAGGAGGCGGCGAGCAGGGCGAGGGCGGTTCCGGTGGTCTGCCGGGAGATTCCGCGGTCGTTGAGGCGGCCCGCCACGGTCGCGGCCAGGGCCCCGACGGCACCGATCAGCCCCAGCGCGCCGATCGCGCTGTGGGACATGGAGTACGGGGCTTCGCTGAGCGGCAGCGCGACGCTGCTCCACAGGGTGCTGAAGGCGGCGAACGTCAGCAGGGCGAACAGGGCCCGGAGGCGCAGCAGTCGTTCCCGTGCGAACAGGGTGATGGTGGAGCGCAGGAGTTGTCCGTACCGCAGGGGCGACGGGGCGGCGTCGCCGTGGCGCGGGAGCACTCGGTACAGGACCAGGGCGAGCAGAGCGGTGAGCGCGGCCGAGGCGAAGTACACGGAGCGCCATCCGGCGAGGTCGGCCATGAGGCCGGAAGCGGTGCGGGCGAGCAGGATTCCGATGACCACGCCGCTGGTCACGAGGCCGACGACCCGGCCGCGTTCGGCGGGAGGGGCCAGAGAGGCCGCGAAGGCCACCAGCGTCTGGGTGACGACCGCGAGGAGCCCTGTCGCGGCCATGCCCGCGAGCAGGATGGCCGCCGTGGGGGCGGCGGCCACCACGGCCAGTGCCGCCACCAGGAGAAGCAGTTGGGCCACGATGAGCCGTCTGCGGTCGGCCATGTCACCCAGCGGCACGAGGAAGAAGAGCCCCAGCCCGTATCCGACGTGCGTGAGAGTGACCACGCTGCCGACAAGCGCCGGGCTCATGGCGAGGTCGTGGCCGATGGTCACCAGGAGTGGCTGGGAGAAGTAGACGTTGGCCACCGCGGTCCCGCAGGCGACGGCGAAGAGTATGACGACGCCACGGGACATGACGAACGCGGAACTTTCGCCGTTTCGCGCCTCGGCCTGTCGTGTCACAGCCTCACCGCTGCCGGACATCGGCATCACTCCTTAGATCTGGTTTCATCTTGCTACCAATGATGCTCATTGACGGTAACCTTGTTTGGTAGCATGTTGCAACCGTCGTGAAAGTGAGGGACGCCATGGTCACCAGGACGCGCTTCGACGACAGCGAATGCCCCGTCGCCCGGTCGGTGGACGCGATCGGTGACTGGTGGTCGCTGCTGATCGTGCGGGACGCCTTCGACGGAAGCCGGCGCTTCGGGGAGTTCCAACGCAGCCTGGGCGTGGCGAAGAACATCCTCACCGCGCGTCTGCGCACGCTCGTCGCTGGTGGCGTCCTCGAATCCGTCCCCGCATCGGACGGCAGCGCCTACCGCGAGTACGTACTGACCCCGAAGGGCAAGGCCCTCTTCCCCGTCATCGTGGCACTGCGGCAATGGGGCGAAGAGAACTTCTTCGCCCCCGGTGAGCCGCACTCGGAGCTGGTCGACCGCGGGCAGGGGGACCGCCTTCGCACACTGGAGGTGCTGTCTGCGGACGGGCGGCGGCTGGACCCCGACGACACCGTCGTCCACAAGGTCTCCGCCCAGTGATGCCGACCGGAGGCGTCCCGGCGTCCGCATCCCCTCGTGTCCCGGAGATGACGGAGAACTCCGCCCACGGCGCTGTCGCCCGCCCGACGGACACGCACCACCACGTCACTGCACGTCACCCTGCTCGCCGGCAGCTCGTAGCCGACGGCGAGCAGGGTGAAGTACTACGAGCCGTTGCGTGGTGTCACCAGCTGATTCCGGCCGCCACCGGACGGTGGTCGCTGCCGGTGGTCGGCAGCACCCAGGAGCTGTCCGGCTCCACGCCCCTGACCAGGATCTGGTCGATCCGCACCACCGGGAACTTCGCCGGCCAGCTGAAGCCGAAGCCACTCCCGGCCACGTCCTGGGCCGACCGCATCCGCGAGGTGATGTCGGCGAACGCGCGGTCGTCCATGGTGCCGTTCAGGTCACCCAGCAGCACCACCCGCTCGTTCCGCTCGGCGGCGATCGCCCTGCCGAGCGCCTGCGCGCCTCCGTCGCGCGAGTCCGTCCAGAAGCCCGTCCTGGGATTCACCCGTGCGGACCCCAGGTGGGCCACATACACCGCCAGCGGACCCTGGTCCGTGGCCACCGTGGTGCGCAGCGCCCGGTTGTAGGCCATTTTGATGTCGACCGGCTTGGTGTCGGCCAGCAGCCCGTAGTCCATCTCGATGTCGACCGGCCGGGTGTCCGACAGTGGCAGCTTGCTCCACAGCCCGACCGTGCCCTGCACCGTGTGGTACGGGTATGCCTCGGCCAGCGCTTTCTCGTACAGCGGCTTCGCCTGCGGGGTGATTTCCTCCAGGGCCAGCACGTGCGCGCCGGACGCGGCCAGGTCGCGGGCGGTGCCGGCCGGGTCGGGGTTGTCGGCGCCGACGTTGTGGCCGACCACCACGAGGTCGCTGCCCGGGTGGGACTTGTCACTGAGCAGCCCGCCGAAGAGGTTCAGCCACACCAGGACCGGCAGCAGCAGCGCGGCGACCGCTGAGGCGGACCGGCGCCACAGCGCCCCGGCAAGCAGCACCGGGATGAACAGGCCGAACCACGGCAGGACGGTCTCCACCAGGCTGCCGAGGTTCCCGATCCGGTTCGGGATCCGCGCGTGCAGCAGCATGAACAGGCCCAGCAGCAGCGCCAGCGCCGCGAGCACCGGGCCGCGCTTCCAGGGCCCTGGCCGGGAGGCGATGCGGATCGCCCGGCGGATGCGCGCGCGCCTGTCACCTGGGCGCCGGGTTCCTGGGCCGTTGTCCCGGAGTCCGGCGCCGCCCTGCTGGGTCTCCGGCGTGTCCACCTGCGTCATCGTCTGTACCGCCTCTTCTCGTTGACTGCCGGTCACTGCTGCATCCTCGGTGGATCAAGAAGAGCCGGCCGCTCTGCGTGATCGGAGACTCCGGCACCGGCAAGCCCTTCGGCGGCTGGACCAAGGTCTTCACCGACATGTCCCCAGGGCCGGGAGGCCCAAGGTCACAAGGCAATCAGCCCTGCCGCCGTCTCTCTGAAGCCGCAGGCATCGAAGTAGAACGATCGCAAGTGCTCTTCGAAGTCGACATGCAGCCACTCACACCCTGCGGCACGGCATTCCTCTGCGGCAGCCTTGACCAGCGCGGCTCCCACCCCGTTCGAACGATTGCGCTGAGTTACGACCGTGTCCAGGACGAACGCGTGGACGCCGCCGTCCCAGGCGACGTTGACGAAGCCGACCAAACGATCACCCTCCCAGGCGCAGACCCAGCCGAGGCTGTGACGTCGAAGCCTTGTACGCCAGTCCGTCTGTCCGACCGGATGACCGAACCCTTCGGCATGCAGTTTGTTGAGAGCCGAGTTGTCGACGTCGCCCCGCCACTCATACGTGATCGTCATGATCCGAACCTAGCGACCACCCGGAGTCGGATTGCAGGGAGTGGTGCGCAGTTCGTAGCGCCAGGTTTCGTTCCGGGCGGTCGAGGCCCGTGGCAAGGAGCGCGTGAGTCCGGCGGGTCGTGGTTCGTGCTGTGGGTGGGCTTTGAGCCATGCCGCCAGTCAAGGCGGTGCGGTGTTGCCGGCACGTATGTGGTTTTCGATACGCCGACGATATGTGTCGACTCGTAGCATCGACAGCATGCGTGTGTTGATCGTCGAGGACGAACCGTATCTGGCAGAGGCCATCCGCGACGGCCTGCGCCTGGAGGCGATCGCGGCCGACATCGCAGGTGACGGCGGTACCGCACTGGAACTGCTGCGTATCAACACGTACGACATCGCCGTCCTCGACCGGGACATTCCCGGACCGTCCGGTGACGAGATCGCCAAACGGATCGTCGCCTCCGGCAGCGGCATGCCGATCCTCATGCTCACCGCGGCCGACCGTCTCGACGACAAGGCCTCCGGGTTCGAACTCGGCGCCGACGACTACCTCACCAAACCCTTCGAACTCCGAGAACTCGCGCTCAGGCTCAGAGCGCTCGACCGCAGACGTGCCTACAACAGGCCGCCCGTGCGGGAGATCGCAGGTCTGCGGCTCGACCCGTTCCGCAGAGAGGTCTACCGGGACGGCCGCTACGTGGCGCTGACCAGGAAGCAGTTCGCCGTACTCGAAGTCCTCGTCGCCGCCGATGGCGGTGTCGTGGGAGCCGAAGAACTCCTGGCACGCGCGTGGGACGAGAACGCCGACCCGTTCACCAACGCCGTACGCATCACCGTCTCGGCACTGCGCAAGCGCCTCGGCGAACCCTGGATGATCGCCACGGTGCCAGGCGTCGGCTACCGCATCGACACGCAACCGGAGACGGGACGCAGTCCAGAGGCCGGAGACAGCCCAGAGGCCGGCGACAGTCCCGCCGGGGGCAAGGGAGGCGAGCGTGGATAGGGCACCCGGGTTGAGCGTCCGCCTCAAACTCGCCCTCAGTTACACCGGATTCCTCATGGTCGCCGGCGTCATGCTGCTCGCGGCGGTGTGGGTGTTTCTCCTGCGATACGTCCCCGAACGCGCGCTCATCGTCCCCGGCTCCACGGATACCCCCATTCATGATCTGTTCCCCGTCCGGTCCAACCTCCTGCACGTTTTCGCCCCGAGGGCAGCGGCGGTACTGGCATTCCTGCTGCTGTTCGGCCTCGTGGGAGGGTGGCTCCTCGCCGGTCGGATGCTCGCCCCGCTGACCCGCATCACCGGCGCCACGCGCATGGCCACGAACGGATCGCTCTCCCACCGAATCCGGCTACCGGGCCGCAATGATGAGTTCCGCGAACTCGCCGACGCCTTCGACACGATGCTCGCGCGGCTCGAAGCACACGTCGCCGAACAGCAGAGATTCGCAGCCAACGCCTCTCACGAGTTGCGTACCCCACTGGCGACATCGAAGGCGCTTCTCGACGTGGCCCGCACCGATCCGGACCACGACGCCGGTGAAGTCATCGACCGCCTCCATGCGGTCAACACCCGAGCGATCAACCTCACTGAAGCACTGCTCGTGCTCAGCCGCGCCAATCAGAGGTCCTTCACCCGAGAACCTGTCGACCTGTCCCTGCTGGTGGAAGACGCCACCGAAACACTCCTCCCGCTCGCGGACAAACGCGGCGTCACTATCGAGACCTCCGGCGACATCACCCCCACGATCGGATCGCAAGCGCTCCTGCTGCAACTGACCACCAACCTCGTGCACAACGCGATCGTCCACAACCTGCCTGATCAGGGCACCGTGTGGATCAATACGAGCGTCCTCCCCAAGACTGTGATGCTCACGGTCGAGAACACCGGCCAAGAACTCACCCCCGAACTGGCCTCGACACTCACCGAACCATTCCAGCGCGGCACCGAACGCGTACACGCCGACCATCCAGGCGTCGGCCTCGGCCTGGCAATCGTCAAGACCATCACCCACGCACACGACGGAACACTCACCCTCACCCCGCGCTCTGCCGGCGGAATACGTGTCACCGTGGAACTACCCGCGACGGCCCCGTACGTCCCGCCACCGGCCACAAACAAAGCCTGTTGCTGACAGGCAGGAACGGCCGGAGCCGTTCCCACATGATCGGCCGGACAGTCCTAAGAGGTGATGATGCCGCGTTCGTAGTCGTCGACCGCCTGGCGTACGGCGCTGACGAAGCCGTTCCAGAAGTAGCTCTCGTTACGGGTGCCCACGCCCGCCGTGTTCCTGCGGTTCGCGGCACTGGTGATGTCGCCGAACATCCCGTCCCGCAGGGCGCGGGAGATTTCCAGTTGGGCGCCGAATCCCGTGCGGGTGCGGTTGACGATGTTGTCGGCGTCGTCGCCGTCGAGCCGGTCACCGGGGCGGGCCATCACCACCTCTACCGCGCGGGCGGGGTCGCTGCCGCCGGCGGCGTAGTACTTGGCGAAGGCGGCCCGCAGGTTCTTCTTCAACTGCAACGGATTGTCGGGTCTGCCCGGGACAGGATTGTTGAGGTCGGGATTGTTCGGGTCCTCGGGTGCGCCCCCGATGATGATCTTCCGGGCCGCGTCGCCGTCATCGAACCCGTGCAGGGAGACGGCGTACATGCTGCCGCCGCAGATATGGAGCGCAGCCGGGTCGTCGCAGAGGGTGGACGTGACATGGAGATTCCTGGAGTCGGCCACCCCCTCGAACATCCAGTAGTCCCGCTGCGGCACACCCGGAAGCGGAGCGGGAGGGGTGGCTCCCGGTCCGGTGAGCGTGTAGCCGGCTATGGCCAGGCACAGTTCGCTGGTGCCGTCTTCGATACCGCCGCCGTGCGGCGCGATGATCGCCGTGCTGCGGATGGGTTCGCTGGTGGAGCTGGAATTTTCGATCAGCTCGAACGGCGTACGGCGGAAACGGCGCGCCCAGTGCTTGCCTTGCGTGTGGATCTTGCTGTTGAACAGGTTGGTGTAGGAGGTGTACGGCGGCTGTGGCTCGGCCGTGGCCGCCGCGGCGGTCTGACTCCGGCCTGACAGATCGGTCAACAGGGGCAGGCCGGCAACGGCCGCCACGGAGGTCAGGACGGTACGACGACTGGTGGGTTTCATCCGAAGATCATCTCTGAAAGCCCATCACCTGCCAAGGGAGATCGATTTCCTCACCGGTGCCGGGCTGGTGTCGGAGGGTGGTGGCACAGTGGGTCTCCGAGGCTGATCGACAGGAGGTGGGGGACGGTGGGTGACTTCTTCGAGCGCATCGTTGATGTCGAGGTGACCGGGGAGGAGGCCGGGCCGCTGGCGGAGCGGGTGGTCGACTGGATGGTCACAGAGGGTGTGATCACGCGTGAGCTGTCCAGAGACGGGGTGTACAGCCTGACCATGGACCAGGGCTATGTGCCAGGTCCCCACTGGGCACGGGCCGTTGCCGACTCATCTGACCCGGACTGGCTGCCGGGCCCGGTGGCCGTCATCGTCGGACGGGATTACCACGTCGGCGGTCAGGGAGCGGACGAAGCGGCGTACGCCGTCTGTCCGAGGTGCGAAACCAGGACCGTGATCATCGACTATCCGGAGGAGTTCGAGGCGGACGAGGACGCGTGGCGGCCGTTCAGGGACGGCATCGCCGCCTGGAAGGAAACGGGAGAGGGGAGTGCCCCCTGCTCCACCTGCGGAGCCTCGGTCCCGGTTACCGACTGGCAGTGGGAGTCCGGTTTCGCGGTGGGCGCCCTCGCCTTCGACTTCTGGGGCTGGCCCCCGCTCTCCGACGAGTTCTGCACGGCCTTCAGTCGGCAGTTGGGGCATCGCACCGCGCAGCACATGGGCAAGTTCTGAGCTTGTCGTTTGTCGTCTGGCCCCGGCGGAGGCTCGCGGCGAAGGACGTTCAGATCCAGTTGCCCCAGCCGAACGTGGCGATGTAGGCCCGGCGAACAGCGTCCCAGCCACGGCCGCTACCGACGTGGATCACCGCCAGTGCAAGAAGGAACCAGGCCGTGAACGCGCCAGCAACGATCAAGGTCCATCGAGGGCCGGAGAAACTGGCGACGACGATCAAGGCGATGACGGTCACACCCAAACCCAGATGGGCGGCGGGCAAGTCAGAACGCAAAGCCTCGCGCAGAGCGTGCCGTTCTGCCTGCATGTCCCGGGCGTACCGAGAACGAGCGGCGCTTTCGCTGTTCTTCTGCCCAGAGCTGTGCTCCATGGCTGCCCCCTGAAAATCTCCGACTGAAGCTGCAACCCGAGCAGCCTGTTGACAGCCATCATCGGCTGTTCGCCGGGGCTTCGTCCCCTTCTTGTGGTGTGCGGGTTGGCTGTAGGACTCGCCCCTGGCGAGAACCCGTCCGACGTCGTAGCGGGTGGCTCTCCGCCGGCTCTTCGAGCCGAGTGGGCGGCCGGGGCCGGGCCGGCTGGGTTTCGGTGCACGGCAAGGACGAGTCAGGTTCAGCGGTCGGCGGCCCGCGGGTCCCGCAGCTTGGGCCGGCTCCAGTCGAGGGTCTGCTTGAGCGTCGGAAGGTGTGCTCGGCGTCGAAGCGCCTCAGGAAGGACTGCCAACAGCGGTCGGTGTCCTGTGTGGTGGCACCGGTGCCGGACCACCACAGCCAGACGGGGGTGGAGCCGGTCCCACCTCTTGGGTAGGCGCCTGGCCCGGCAAAGTGCCACCTGTAGCCGGCCCAGGAAACTGGTGTCGTCCGAGGGCTGACTAACCCTGCTTCTCCGCACTCGCGTTGGCACCGCTATTCATCCGTGGCTGGGATGCCCTCCAGCGGCAGCCGGTCTCGGTAGTACTCCGACTCCAGCCACTCCTCCGCTACGACGAGTGGGCGGGAGAGGCACACGTCCCCGATCTGCTGTGACCGCATAAGTATCCCGAGGTCGGTCAAGGAAAGCGAGTTATCGGGGTGTACAGCAGGCAGTTCCCATGCTCGGCGGCGAAGTCGAGGAGGTACTGGTGCGCTTGCTTGAGATCGCGGCCTGCCAGCGCAAAGCCCCCAAGGAAGACCTGCGGGCCGGTGACCGCGTCCAGCGACACGCACACCAGCTTGCCCGCGTCGTAGAACGCCTTCACGCCGTCGGCGAAGTCTTCCTGCCCGTATGGGCCACCCACCTGTACCTGCGGCCAGACACCTGCAGTGCGTCGGCGACCTCGGCTGGGCTCATCTCGAACCGCAGGGGTCCTACACCGACTTCGGGCAGCAGTTCCCAGCGCTCCCGTGTCTCACCCGTTCCCACACCCACACCCGTTCGTCCGGCGAGCTTATAGCCGCGTCCATACCCGTGCCCCAGCGCCGCGTGTGCGGTCACACCCCCAAAATGCCAACTGAGCTGTTCAAGTACCAACTCAAGACGAGGGCCATGCGATCAGAGACACCCACTGACGGGAACCGGCAGCCTCACATCCGACCAGAACCAGCAGTTTGGGCGGGGATGAGTGCGTCCCACTGCTCGCGGGTCGGGCCGTCGTGTTGAGGCGCGAAGTCCGGGTGGGCGGTCAGCCAGGCGGTGACGTGTCGGTTCACTTCGTCGGTGCCGTAGGCGTCGTGGGCCGGGCGCAGGAGGTGGCGTACCTGGGCTCGGGCTCTCATGACGACGGGATCGTCGAAGGCGCTGGCCGCCAGAGCGGCTGCCCGCCGGTCTGTGGGTGGTGAGCTTTCGGCGAGGCGCTGCCCGTCGGCGCGGTCGGACCTCACCTGTGTGTCGAACCACGGGCGAAGGGTCTGCGCTGCCCAAGTGTGGTAGCCGGTGGGGTTCGTGGCGATCTGGTCGGCATGGGTGGCCAGGTGTTGGGCGGCGCGCAGGCCGAGGGCGACGCCATGGCCGAAGGTCGGGTTGGTGTGGATGAGGCTGTCCCCGGCATGGACCAGGCCGGTGACGACCGGTCCGTCGTCATCGGCGAGCGCGGTCCAGCGGTTGTCCAGCCCGGCCATCGCCAGGACCGGTGACTGTGGTTCGGGGCCCAGGTCGAGCCAGGCGGCGGTGGCTGGGAAGCGGCGGGCGGCGGCCTCGAACACGGCAGGGTCGGTGAGTGCGCCGCGAGTCGGATCACTCGTGGAGAGCACCAGGCTCACCGCGAAGGTGTCGTTGTCGGAAGGGAAGACACCGGCGAGGGCGAACGGTGCGGTCGAGCCGGTCTTCACCCGCCCGGGGTCACGCGGGCCTTCGGCCCTCACGCGGTACCAGCGGCACAGATAGGCGATCCCCGTGCGGTGGCTTTCGACCACGGGCGGGCGGCAGCCGGCCGCGATCAGCCAGGCGGGAACCGGCGAGCGGCGACCGGACGCATCGACGACGAGGTCGGCCTGGTGCCTTTCCGTGCCCACCTGAACGCCGGTGACCCGGGCAGGGCGGTGGCCCTCCCGCAGGGCGAGGGCGTGCACCCGGCAACCTTGCCGTACATCAACGCCGGGTTCCCGCCGCACGGCCGCGCTCAAGGCGGCCTCCAGCACGATGCGGCGCGTGCGCAGGGTCACCAAGTCCTCATCACCGGCCCGATGCGGCGGATGCTCACCGAACCAGTCGAAGTCGTGGTACTCCCGGGCTCCGCGCGCCAGCAGATCCCCGTACACATCAGGGGCCTCCGTACGCAACACGGTGCGGACGGGCGCGAGGAGGGAGTGGGGCTGGTTCGCCTGCGGCACTCGGGGCCTGGCCCACCGGAAGAAGTCCCGGTTCAAGTCCTCCCCGGCCTCACGCGCGTCCTGCTCGAACAACGTGACCGTGTGACCCCGCCGGCCAAGCATGAGCGCCGTCCCCAGCCCGCTGATACCCGCACCGATCACCGCAACCCGCGCCACTGAGCTACCCCTTCGCGTCGTGTTGCGGAACGAGCCTACTGCGCGGCGATCTTCGATCGGCAACCGGCGTTGCCCCGATGCGGATGCGGATGTGGATGCGGATGCGGACCTGCGCATACGTGTCCTTGACGGTCCGGAGGGACAACGCGTCGCCGCGCCAGGGCTTGGGGGATGGGGTCAGCCCAGGGATGCGCTCGCCGCTCGCAACTCGTCGAGGGCCGCGAGGGCGTATCCGGCGAGTCCGTCCTCGGTGCCGCGATCGCTCTCGGACCATTCGGCGAAGCCGCGTTTGAAGGCGAGGACGCCGAGTTCGCCTGCGAGGGCGGCGGTCGGGTCGGGTATGCCGCGGGCGATGAGGGCGGTGGTCATCGCGGCGGCGAGGCTGACGGTCTTGAGGGCGTCGCGTTCCTGGAGTTCGGTGCTGGCGGCGACGGCTGCTTTGAGACGGGGGGCGAGTTCGCGGTTCATGGGGCCCATTGCGCCGGCGGCGCGCTGGAGTCCGGCGGCGACGGCTTCGAGCGGGCTCGCGCTGTCCGGCGCCTCGGCGATTCCTTCGGTCAGCAGCCGGCTCAGCGTCTCCTGCCCGGCGACCAGCAGTTCGCGTTTGTCGGGGAAGTGCCGGAAGAAGGTGCTTTTCGTGACTCCGGCGCGCTCGGTGATCTGCGCGACTGTCGTGGCGTCGTAGCCCTGTTCGGTGAACAGGTCGACGGCGGCTATGACGAGGCGTTCGCGTGCACCTGGTTCCCATCGGCTCATGGGTCCACCTTATGTGATGGGACTCTTGTCCCGTCACCCTGTTAGAGTGACGGGACAAGAGTCCCATCACTTGTGGGAGGGTTCCATGCGTGTATTTGTCACCGGCGGCACCGGTCTGATCGGTTCCGCCGTCGTCGCCGAACTGGTCGGCAACGGCCACACCGTCCTCGCGCTCGCCCGTTCCGACGCGTCCGCACGGGCCGCCGAGGCGGCCGGCGCCGAGCCGCTCCGGGGAGCCCTCGCCGATCTGGACGTCCTTCGCGCGGGCGCCGCCCAGGCCGACGGGGTGATCCACCTGGCGTTCAGCAACGACTTCAGCAGCCCCGATGCCCTCGCAAAGTCGGTCGCCGAGGAGAGTGCCGCCCTCGCGGCCCTCGGCGAGGAACTCGTCGACAGCGACCGGCCCTTGGTCACCGTCTCGGGTACGCCCCATACGCCGGGCCGCGCCTCCACCGAGGCCGACCCGCCGCCGACCGACGGGCCCGTTGGCGGCCGTGGCCGCGCGGTCACGGCTGCGCTGGACCTGGCCGAGAAGGGGGTGCGCAGCACAGCCGTACGCCTGCCGCGCACGGTCCACAACCAGGGGACGGGTGGGTTCGCCGGAATGCTGACCGGCATCGCACGACAGTCCGGAGTGTCCGGCTACCCGGGAGACGGCACGCAGCGCTGGCCGGCCGTGCACGCGCTCGACGCCGCAGTCCTCTTCCGGCTCGCGCTGGAGCAGGCGCCGGCCGGTTCCTCCTGGCATGCCGTGGCCGACGAGGGGGACGAGGTGCGTGACATCGCGGCGGTCATCGGTCGGCGGCTGGGCCTGCCGGTCGAGCAGGTGCCGGCGGCGACCTACGGCCCTCTCGGCCCGATCTTCGAGGCCGACCAGCCCTCGTCCAGCGCCCGCACCCGGCAGACGCTCGGCTGGGAGCCCAAGCACCCCGGTCTTCTGGAGGATCTGGAGAAGATCCAGCCCTGACGGGTGACCGCTGCCCCTTACCTCCCGGCCGCGTTCGGCTCGCCGCAATGCGCGGACGCGCGCATGCGTGCTTCGGCGTCGCGAAGCAGTCCCGGAGCGAGTCGCCGGTGGACGGCGGACAGCGGGCGCCATATCGCGCGGCCTGGAGGGCGGCGGTAGTGGAGGAAGGTGCCCAGCGACAACTGCCCGCGGGGTGACCGGACGACAAGGGTGCAGTCCAGGAACCAGGACGTCGCCTCAAGCCGGATCCAGTCCTCACCACGACCGGCGATACGCCAGCCGGCCACGGTGTCCGGTGACCGTCCACCGCTGAGCCGCAGACCCAGCAGGCCGCGCCAGATGAACCGCTCGGCCGGGCTCGGGATGTCGCCGAACAGGGCACGGGCCCATCGCTCCGGCGTGGCGGTGGCCTCGGTTGGAAGGGCGAAGTGATCGGCGTAGTCGAGTCCCGGCAGAGCGCTCAGGGTGCGTAAGGGCCCGGGGATCCGATGCACTCCCACCGTGCCTGACACGGTGCCCGGCGAACGGGTGGTGCGGTCGGGCCCCCGGCGCACGGGTTCCGGCTTGCGGCTGTAGAAGGGCATGGTGTCCTCCGCCTGGTTGTACGGTGGCGTATAGGACGACGCTAGCTCAGTTATACGCAGCCGTATAGTGGCTGCGGGTGAGGTGGGAAACAGTTGGGTGCGCTACGAACCCCGCGGGAGCGATGGATCGAGGAGGGTCTTCGGGCGCTGGCCACAGCGGGCCCCGACGCCGTCCGTGTCGAGGTGCTCGCCAAGCGGCTCGGCGTCACGAAGGGTGGCTTCTACGGGTACTTCGCCGACCGGAACGCACTGCTGGCGGCCATGCTCGACACCTGGGAGCGCGAGAGCACCGAGGAAGTGATCGACCGTATCGAGGAGGAGGGCGGAGACCCGAAGTCCAAGATCCATCGTGCTGGCATGCTCACCTTCTCCGATGACCGACTGCTCCCCATCGACCTCGCGATCCGCGCCTGGGCCCGGCACGACGAGTCCGTCGCGGAACGCCTGCGCCGGGTCGACAACCGGCGGATGGCACTGCTGCGCGAGATGATCGGCACCTTCTGTTCCGACGCCGAGGAAGTCGAGGCCCGGAGCCTGCTCGCGTTCTGCGCGGCGATCGGCGCCCACTTCCTGGCGGCCGACCATGGTGAGTTCACCCGGACCCAGGTACTCGACCGCGCCGCCGACCTGCTCCTCGACCGCCCCCGTACCACGCAGGTCGGACAGGCCGGACAGGGCAGGGGCGCCGCATCCCCACCGGCCGACGTCTGACGCCTGCGGCTCCGTCGGCATCCGGTGTACGGGCCGCCCTGTGGCAAGGTCACGAAGGTCGCGCGGGTCACGACGTGCCGACGCCGTCGACGTTTTCCCGTCCGGCGGGCGTCACCTCCTCCAGGTAAGGTCCGGCCATGAAGTCCGACGGTGCATAAGACGGCGGCCGGGAAAGAGCCTGCCTGACCTGCGGATATGTCACAGTGGTCGGCTTTCTGCCGCTGCTTGTCACATTCAGCGGTGTGCCGGTCGTCGTGTTCATGTAGTTCATGAGGGCGGACAGCCCAGCAGTAGTAAGAGAGGCCGTGGAAGCCGTGCCGGACGAGGACAAGAAGCGGGCAGCTCACCGAGCCCTGGTGGATCGCGTGCTGAGCGGGGAGGGCAGGGCATCCAGGGAGCAGCGCTCACGTGCCTTCAGCAACGACGGCCTCGCCCCGCCGTTGGACGCGCTGATCGGCAAGGTCGCGGACAGCCCTGCGCAGGTCACCGCGGCTGACTTGGATGCGGCGAAGGCGTCGGGCTGCACCGAGGACCAGCTGTTCGAGCTGGTGGTATGCGCTGCGGTGGGCGAGTCCGACCGGCTGTACGAAGCCGGACTGGCGGCCTTGGCCGAAGCGAGTGGCGAGGGCGGGCCGGATCATGCGGCTTGACATCCTCAACCACGGTTACGGCCCCGGAACCAAGCTGCTGTTCGCGGTCATCCGGCTGTTCTCCAGGCACCCGCTACCTGACGCCGCCAAACTGGTCTTCTACCGGCCCGACTTCTACGGAACCCGGGCGAAGGTGTTCACCCACGAGGCGATGCGCGGGCCGTCCGACTGGTCGGTGGGCGACCGGGAGCTGATGGCGGCCTACGTGTCCAAGGTGAACGGGTCCGCGTTCTGCGTCGGCGCACACACCGCGACGGCGAGTCAGGCATACCAGGACGGCCCGCGCGTCGCGGCGGTACTGGCCGACCTGGAATCGGCCCCCGTCGCGGAGCCACTGCGGGCAACGCTACGGATGCTCGGGAAGCTGACCCAGGAGAGAAACATCAGCGCCGAGGACATGCGGGCAGTGCTGGCCGCCGGCGTCTCCCGCAGGCAAATCCAGGACGCACTGGCGGTCTGCGCCGCCTTCAACACCACCGACCGTCTCGCCGACGCCTTCGGGTTCGAACTGCTCAGCCCCGAGGGCTTCGAGGCAGGGGCCAAGTACCTGCTCAAGCGGGGGTACCGGTAGCCGCGCAGCGGGGGCCACGATCGGTTTCGCACATTCCCCATTCCACATTCCCAGGAACAGCATGTGGGTGCTGGTTTTTGGTGTGTCAGCGTGAGAACGGTGACGGGTGCTGTGGTGCGGTCGCCGGGGTCGGCGGGCGCTGGATGTCCACGACGACCGCCGTTCCGGCGAGGGTCCGGTCCTCGTGCATGGTGATCACTTGACCGGGTTGAAGGTGCTGCCAGTTCGACGGGGAGAGTGGTGCGAGGCGGACCGTGGCGCGCCCGCCGGGTTCCATGGAAGGCGTGAACTCCGCCCACAGGGCGGCGACGCAGAGGTCCGGTTCGCCTGTCGGGGTCCGGCGCCCGATGTCCCACATGGGTCGGAGTACGCCGGCTCCCGAGAAGGGTGTCTTTCGGCGGGCCTTGTCGGCAGGTGTGAGGGTGAGGTCGGCTCGGATGATGCCATGCCGGGTTTCGTAGCAGCGCCAATGAGACCAGGCCGCGCTTCTCTCCAGCCGCAACTGCTCGGCGGCGGTGGCGAGTGCCTGCCAGAAGCCGAGCGGAAGCGGGTGGACCTCAGCTCGTTCCTCCAGTAGCTCCTCCAGCAGACCGAGAGTCACTTCCCACTCGTCACGGGTGAGGTACTCCCAGACGTCGTTCACCGTGACGTCGTTCTCGGTGGCGACCTCCTCCGGGACCAGCAAGGAAGCCGCCTCCAGCAGCCTGGGAACGTCCATGCACTGATTCTGGACGATGGTCTGCTCCTGCGGGTCGGCGCATCTCCCGCTCGCAGGTTCCGTCCGGCGCGGTCAGCCGGTGGTGGTGGGGGACGCCTCGGACCGCGAGACCTGCGGGGCGGATTCCGGGCCGGAGCCGTAGTCGGATTCGGGGCGGGAGTCGGAGTCGGCCGGGGTGGCGTCCGGTTGGGCCAGGGTGCCGGCGACGAAGAGGACGCCGAGGATGAGGAGCAGGGGTACGCACATGGCCGCCCGGTATGAGACGGCCGCGCCGACCGCGCCGACCAAGGGCGGGCCGATCAGGAAGCCCACGTAGTTGAAGAGGTTCACGCGGGCCACGGCGGTGTCCACGGCCCCCGGCAGGCGCTGCGCTCCGACCACGAAGAGCTGGGGCAGGATCACGGACAGGCCCGCGCCGAGGACCGCGAAGCCGAGCGCTCCGGTGAAGGGTTCCGGCGCGGCGGCGATGACGGCGAACCCCAGGGCGGCCAGCAGGGCGCCCACCCGTACCACGGTCACCGCTCCCCACCGCCGTACCCAGCCGTCCCCGAGACCGCGCCCCACCAGGGTGGTCGCCATGTAGAGGGCGTACGGCACAGTCGCCATGGCCTCCGAGCTGTGCAGGGTGTCCTCAAGGAACTTGGCGCTCCAGTTGGTCGCGGTGGAGTCGGCGACGACGGCCACGGTCATGATGAGGCAGAGCGGCAGCAGCGGCTTCCAGGGGACTCCTCCGCGCGGGCGGTCGGACCGTGAGGAAAGGGGCTGCGTGGACGAGGAGCGCGCGGCCGGTTCGGCCGCGGCACGGCCGTCGGCCACCGTTCCTGCCCCGCCGGTCTGTCCGGTCAGGCGCGAGCCGACCAGCACCGCGAACGGCAGCAACAGGGCCACCGAACCGGCGAAGAGGACGAGAAGAGAGAGGTGCCAGTGGGCTCCGGCCCAGGCGAGCACCGCACCGAGGATGCCGCCGAGGCTGGCGGCACCGTGGAAGCCCAGCATGATGCTGCGACCGTAGCCGCGCTGGATCCCCACGCCCGTCATGTTCAGGCTCGCCTCCATGGCACCCACCAGCAGCCCGAAGACCCCCAGACAGGCGACGAGTTGCCAGACGGCCTCGCCCGCGCCGACCCCGACCAGGCACAGACAGATCAGGGGCTGGAGGACACGTACCACCACGGGGGCGGGAACCCGGCGCACCACACGCGAGACGGTGACGCTGCCGACGCCGGCCAGGACCGGCACGGCGGCGAGAAACATGGGGAGCGCGGCGTCGCTGAGCCCGTAACGGTCCTGGATCGCCGGGATCCGGGTGACCAGCAGCGCGAAGACCGCGCCGTGGACGAGAAAGACCAGGAGCAGCGCGGAGCGGGCCCTTCGCAGCCGTACGGGGATCTCCATGGCGCCTCCATCGGTAGCCGCCGCCACCCACCCGAGGGCAGCGCCGGGCGTGACCATAGACAGCGCCGCTGAAGCGCGGCTTGAGCGGGGGCGGGACGACGGTCCCGAGGAGGCCGCCCGGGGTGCGGAGGGCGCGGGTGCGCTGTGGAGCCCGTGAGTCGAAGCGGCGGCTTCTCGACCATTGACACCGCGTTCCGTCCTTCCTAGCGTGACGCCCCGTCATTACATCGATGTAAAGGCATGTCCGGCATGTCGATGCGAAGAGCTGCGGAAAGGACCCCCATGTTTCCCAGCGCCGCCAACCCTCCTCGGGCGCGTACCGCCCTCCTCGTCGCCGCCCTCCTCGGGCTCCTCGTGAGCCTGCTGCCCGTGTCCGCCGTTCCGGCCGGCGCGGTGGAGCCCGCACCTGATGCCGCGCCGCGCGTCCCCGCCGCGGCGGCCGGCACGTTCCGCAACCCCCTCAACACCGGCCCCGATCCCTTCATGACGCACTGGAAGGGGAACTACTACCTCACCTCGACCCAGGGCAGCAGCATCCGGATGTGGCGCTCGCCGTCCCTGGGCACACTGGTGACCGCCGACCCGGTCACCGTCTGGACCGACTCCGACCCGTCCCGCAACCGCAACATCTGGGCGCCGGAGTTCTACCGCTTCGGTGACCGCTGGTACCTCTACTACACCGCCGACGACGGCGTCGACGAACACCACCGGCTGTACGTCCTGGAATCGGAGGGCGACGACCCAGCCGGTCCGTACCGCTTCAAGGCGAAACTCGCCCCGCCCAACCACGCCAACGACTTCGCCATCGACGCGGGCATCCTCCAACTGGGCGGCCGGCTCTACCTCGCGTACAGCGGCATCAACCAGTACCAGCACAACGGGCTCAACATCGCCCCGATGTCCAACCCGTACACCGTCTCCGGCGACGCCGTCGCCATCAACGGCGCCGGCGGCTGCCCCGAGGTGCGGGAGGGGCCGGAGTTCCTGTATCGCAACGGGCGGGTCTGGATGACCTACTCCACCTGTGACACGGGCAAACCGGACTACCAGGTCTGGATGATGTCGATGCCACTGGGCGCCGACCCGCTCGTGCCGGGCAACTGGAGTCAGCACCAAGGTGCGGTGTTCTCGCGGGCCGACGACCGGGGGGTGTTCGGACCGGGCCACCACGCCTTCTTCCAGTCTCCCGACGGCACGGAGGACTGGATCGTCTACCACGCGAAGACCACGTCCGTGAACACCTACAGCAACCGCACGACACGGGCGCAGAAGTTCACCTGGCGGGCCGACGGCAGCCCCGACTTCGGCCGCCCCCTCGCCATGGGCGCCACCCAGGACCTGCCCTCCGGCGACCCCGGGTCCGGCAACTACTGGATCAACGACGACGGCCGCTCCAGCGGGCCCGGCGGCGTCACCTACACCGGTACGTGGAACTCCGGTACGGGCTGTGCCACGCAGTGCTTCTGGAGCGACGACCACTGGAGCGACCGGGCGGGCGCCACAGCGACCTTCACCTTCACCGGTACCCGCATCGCCCTGCTCTCCGTCAAGGACACCGGCAACGGCTACGCGGCCATCAGCGTCGACGGCGGTCCGGAGCAACAGGTCGACTTCCACAACGCGATTCGCGTCGGCGAGGCGGTGCAGTACGTCAGCCCAAGGCTTCCCCACGGCAACCACACACTGCGCGTCCGGGTGACGGGAGAGCACAACTCCCAGTCCGGCGCTTCCTTCGTGAGTGTCGACCGTGCCGAGGTCTATGTGAACTGAGCCGAGGTCTACGCGAAACGAACTGACAGAGCCGGCCTCCGCCCCCTCGGTGGCGGAGGCCGGCTCTGTCTCACCTCCAGCGCAGTCGGTTGCCCGTCGCGTTGCGGGCCAGGAACAGCGTGAGATACAGCTGTCCCGCCATGGCGCCGATGCGGTGTTCCCGCCCGTAGTAGGTGTTCTCGCCGGTGGCGCCGTAGGTCCGGCCGTCGCTGAAGCGGGACATCAGGGCGAGCTGTGCGTCGTTGTGCAGGCGCTCCCACTCCGCCGCGCGCGGGGTGATGCCCCGGTCCTGCCCGGTGAGGGAGACCAGAAGGTCGAAGTTGCCGAAGTAGAAGGGGAAGTGACTACCCCAGTCGTTGCCCTCGGGATAGTGGATCTCCGCGGAGCCCGGTCGGTAGATGGGTGTGGCTCCTCCACCCGGCAGCGGGAACGGCTTGTCCACCAGGGCCGCGTACGTCTGCTTGATGTTGTGCAGTGCCGCCTTCGGCGCCGCCCGGCCCGCGAGGCCGAAGACGAAGCCCTGGTAGAGGCTCTGGTCGAACGACACCATGTACAGGGGGTGCAACCGTGCGTGGTTCTCCAGCGTGCCGTCGTCGGCGATGTTGGTCCCCTGCAACCAGGTGGACAGGCGAATCCCGTTGACGGTCGTGCAGCCGGTGAGGTCGGCCGGTCTGGCTGCCGCTGCCAGCAGCAGCTCGATGTTGCGACGTGTCCAGCGCGCGGCGCCTGGGTGGCCCGGCATCATCGACGCGGCCAGGGAGAGCGCGGCGGCGCTCCAACTGTTCTCCTCGGCCTTGCTGTCCCCGGGGGTGACGACGGTGCCGTCCCGGCGGGTCATGTAGAGCTGATCACCGCTGGTCCCGATGAGGTGGACGCCGTTGCCGGTGGTGAGCCGGCCCGCTTCCCACACCAGCATGGCGACGAGATGACCGCGCGTGGTGTCGTCCAGCCGGTCCCAGAAGAGCCAGCCCGACAGCGCCGTGTAGTACGCCCACAATGCGGTCTGCCAGCCGCCGCCCCAACGGGTCGCGGTGTCGGTGTTGTTGGCCAGGTGCCGGGCGGCGAGGGTCCGGATCAGATTGCGGGTACGGATGGTGGCGTTCGCGGCCGACAGCGTCCGCGGGTCGTATACGCCCGTGACCAGGGCAGTGGTGGCGGCGACCGCGGCCATTGCAGGCAGGCGGACGGCCCGCTCGTCGCTTCCCCTGAGATCGATGTAGCCGTCGGGAAGATAGTGGGTGTACGTGGCGGCGTACCAGGGCCCGATCAGGTAACGGGCGCTCCCGGCCAGGACAGTTGTCACCCGGACCCCGGCCGCGTCCGCTCCTGAGTAGGAACCCAGCCCCGGCCAGTTGATCGGTACGACGCTGCCGCCGTCCGCTGCCTGGGCGGAGACCGTCGTACCGGCTCCGATCACACCGGCGATTCCGAGGGCGCCCGTCGCTTCCAGGAAGCGGCGCCGGGAAAGCGGAGACAGGTCGAACACAGCAGAACTCCTCCTCGCGAGAGGTGTCGGACGGGTTCCTACTCGAAGAACTTGAGGCTGTACCCGACGTCGGTCGGGGCGCCGGGAACATTGGCCCTGCGGTACGTGGTGTTGCTCCACCAGACGGCCGTACCGGAGTACCAGTAGCGGTTGGACCACGAGTACGGGGTGCCTTTCGCGACCGCGTGGAACATGGTCGGGAACCGGTTGCCGGACGGCGGCCCTGCGGCGACGTCGCCGCGCGGCAGGACGAACGTGTGGTGGCCGGGGCCGTCGACGTTCAGCGTGGGGGTCCAGCCCGACATCATCGTGGAGGCGTACGAGCCGAACAAGCAGCCGTTGCTCTTGTACCAGTCCCATACGTACGTGGGATCGCCGCCGGCGCGCAGCCGCAGGTCGGCGATGCAGTAGTTGCTGCTCCAACTGCCGTTCGCGGAGTACACGATGTGCAACTGCCCGCTGGGGTCGACAATCGGCTGGGGCGCCTCGTTGATGTACGGGTTGCCGACGACCCGCTCCCACGGCTCGCGCGGCTGCGACACGACGTAACGGCCGCCGGTCGCCGCGGTGGGGCTGCTCATCCTGGCGACGTAGAGGTTCTGCTCGACGTTGGTGTCACCGGACCAGCCGGACCACACGAACCAGCGCTGGCCGCCGAAGGTGAAGGGCACCCCGTCGATGGCCCATTTGTCGTCGGGCAGGGCCACCTTGGTGGCGGCGGAGTATCCGGTGTCCGGGCTGGCCGAGCCGATGTGGTACATCCGATGGGCCGCGCCTCGCCCAGCGGCGAAGTAGATGCGGTACTGACCGTCATGGTGCACGATTTCCGGAGCCCAGACCTCGCCGAGATCGCCGGTGTCCTGCCACACCTGGTGCTTCGGCGCGGTGGCCACGTCCTCCAGGTTGGTCGCCGTCCGCACCGCGATCCCGCCGTCCACGGACTTGGCCGAGACATACAGATCGCCGACCTTGATGACGCTCGGGTCGGCGCCGCCCACGAGGGGGCGGCCGAGCGTGGACGGCCGTCCGTCCGTCACCGAGGCGTGTGCTTCGGCGGGTCCGGCGGTGGTCGCGACGTGCCCGAGGACAAGTACGCCGACGAGTCCGAGCGGGATGATGCCGGCGAGCCAACGGGAGAGGGACATCAGGCTTCCTCCTGATCATGTCCGCGACAGAAAGCGCTCTCAACTAATCACCATGAGGTGAGCGGCCGTCAAGAGGGCGACCATTTCTACGACGTCAGGAGACGGCGTTCCTCGGCGACCAGGGCGCGTATTCGCTGCCGCTCCTGGCGTCCCCATGTCTCTTTGGTGCTGAGGATTCCGACGAGGCCGATGACGGCAGCGCCGAGATACAGCAGAGCGGCGCCGGGCCAGCCGAAGGCCCCCACCAGGGCGGCGGCGAGCAGCGGCGCGAAGCCGCCGACGGCCGCGGCCACTTGATAGCCGAGCGAGGCTCCCGAGGTGCGTGTGGCGGTACGGAACTGCTCGGTGAGCAGCGACCCCTGCGTCCCGGTGAGCGAGGCGTGGATGAACCCGATTCCGATGATGAAGACCGACACCACGAGTACCGGCCGGTCGGTGTTGGTGAGCAGATACATCGGGAAGGCGAACAGGATCGCTGCCGTGCAGCCCGCGATGTAGATCGGGCGGCGCCCGATGTGGTCGGTGAGCGTGCCGGCGAGGAAGGTGACCACGATGGCCAGGATGCTCGCGGCCGTGATGGCCCCGAGAGCGACGGGGCGCAGGTCCGCGTCGCGTTCGGTGATATAGCTGAGCAGATAGGTCGCGGTGGAGTAGTAGGCGAAGGACTCGACCACGCGCAGGGCGATCACCCGCAGAATGCTCCGCCAGTCGTCGCGGAGGGACGCACGGAGCGGGTTCTTCTCCGTCCGGCCACTGGCCTGGGCCTCCTGGAACTCAGGGGATTCGGAGAGCCGGGAGCGCACGATCAGCGCCACGACGACGAGGACGGCACTGAGCAGGAAGGGCGTTCGCCACTGCCAGTCGCCGTTGAGTGTGGCGCTCCAGGCGAACACGCCGCTGGCGAGTGCGATACCCAGGGGGTTGCCGGACTGGGGGATGGCGGCGAACATGCCGCGGCGGTGCCACGGGGCGTGTTCGTAGGCCATGGTGATCGCCCCGCCCCATTCGGCGCCGAACGCCAGGCCCTGGACCATGCGGATCGCCACAAGCAGGATCGGTGCGAGCACACCGACCTGCTCATAGGTCGGGAGCACGCCGATGAGGAAGGTGGCGGCGCCCATGACGACCATGGCGGCGACCAGGACGGGCTTCCGGCCGAACTTGTCCGCGAAGTAGCCGCCGATCGCGCCTCCGAGCGGGCGCATGACGAAGCCGACCGCGAGGGTGGCGAACGACAGGAGGGTGCCCACGAACCGGTCGCTCTCGGGGAAGAAAACGGCTCCGAAGTAGAGCGCGGACGCCGTTCCGTAGGCGATGAAGTCGTAGTTCTCGACGCTGGTGCCGACGGCTGCGGCGACCGCGGTCTTGAAGCGGTCCTTCGAGCCGAGCACGCTCCGCCGTCCGGCAACGGTGCTGGTGGACATGACGGTTCTCCTTGCGGGTGGTCTCCGGATCGCGTGTGTGCGTGGTGGGGGTGAGCGTGGTGGGGGGTGTGCGTGGTGGGGGAGTTCCGGGCCGCCGCACGGGCTGGGCCGGGGGCCCTTTCCGGTGCATCTGGGTATGGCGAGGCGACGCACGTCGATGCACGGCGGCGTTCGGCGGCGTTCGGTGGGGGTGTACGGGGAGGGCGTGGCGGGATCTCGCCCGCCGGCGACCAGTCAGGCGGGCGGTATCAGGCCGGTGGGGTCAGAGTGTCGAGCGCGTTGAGTTTGGCGACCCTGCGGCGGGTGTCCTCGTCGTCGTCGAAGGTGGCGGCAAGGAACTCGCGGACGATGTCCGGCACGAGTGCGTGCGGGACGAGCCAGGCGCCCATGGCGATGACATTGGCGTCGTCGTGCTCGACGGCCTGGTGGGCGGAGTAGGGCTCGTGAGCCAGACCGCAGCGGATGCCCGGCAGTTTGTTGGCGGCCATCACGGCACCCTGACCGGTGCCGCAGACGAGCACGGCCCTGTCCGCCGTGCCGGAGAGCACCATGTCGCAGGTGGCGCGGGTGATGTCTGGGAAGTCGACGGGGTCGGAGGTGTGGGTGCCGCAGTCGACGATCTCGTGGCCGAGGTCCTCGATGGCCCTGCGCACGGCGTCCTTCAACGGGTATCCCGCATGGTCTGCTCCGAGAGCGACTTTCACCGGCTGGTCCTTTCGGAGGGGAGGGCCTGAGTTCGGCCCGGTAGGGGATGGCGGCGCACGGGGTGTGCGCAGGGAGGTGGGGTCACGTGGCCGGCGTCGGACGCCGTGGTGATGGGGTGCTCCACCGCGTACTCAGGCACATGGCATCGCCCGAGCTGACACGGCCCACGGCGGTGATTCACGCGCTCATCGGACGACCCCTCATCGGACGACCCCGGGGGACCGGTCGACAAATGAGGTGGCGATACGTTGCCCGGGTGCGTCGCGGCCGGCGAGGAGGTCGACCAGTCCGCGCACCCCGAGGCGGCCGATCGACGACGCGTCGTTGCGGACCGCGCTGATGGGTGGTGACGCGAACTCGAACCAGTCGAGATCGTCGAAGGAGACGACCTCGACGGATGCGGCCCGCTCCACACCGAGCCGCTCACGCAGCGCGCGGACGGCTCCGAGCGTCGTGAGGCCGTTCGCACCGAAGACGGCAGTGAAGGGCACGCCCCGGTCGATGATGCGGCCCATCGCATCGGCCGCGCCGTCGGCCAGGAAGTCACCGGCGTCGAGGAGCCTGTCGTCTGTGCTGATCCCGTATTGCTCTCGCCCGGCCAGATAGGCGGCACGGCGTTCCGCGCCGGTGGAGATCGTGTCGGGTCCGCCGATGAACGCGACGTCGCGGTGCCCGCGTCGGCGTAGCCAGGCCAGGACGTGTCCGACGCCCTCGGCGTTGTCGGTGCCGTACAGCGGGGCGTCGACGCCCTCGATCGTACGGTTGAGGAAGACGAGCGGCAGCCCCGAGGCGAGCGTGGCCGCGAGCTGCGGCGAGACCGTGCCCTGCGGGGAGAACAGCAGGCCGTCGATGCGTTGCGACGCGAACGTCCGCAGGTATGCGTCGGCTTGTTCGGCGTCCTCGTTCGCGTTGGCCAGCAGCACGGTGTACCCGTGGTGACGGGCTTCCTGCTCCGCGGCGTGGGCGAGTTCGGAGAAGAACGGGTTGCGGATGTCCGAGACGAGCAGCCCCAGCACATCGGTACGGGAGCGCCGCAGCGAACGGGCAGGACCGTTGGCGATGTAGCCCAACTCGGCCGCGGCGGCGAGAACGCGGGACCGGGAATCGGGCGACGTCTGGCTGCTCCCGCTGAGTACGCGGGACGTGGTACCCAGCGAGACTCCGGCCCGTGCCGCGACGTCCTTGATCGTGGTCACCGGCTCCACCTCCTCGTGGAAACGTTTCCATGGCGCGAATGCCTCAAAGATTGCACACGGAACGCGAAGGGGGCAAGACCCGTCCGTGTCCCGGTACGCGGCGAGCGGATCGACGCGGCGAGCGGATCGTCGTGTACGCGGGACACCGGCGACGGCGGGGGAGTTGAACGGATGCCCGGATCGGCAGATGGCTAAATCGTGGCCCTGCGCGAGTGGTGTGCGGAGTTTCCGTTCACCGCCGTCCGTACATACGGCTGATTCGCCTTGGAGGCGTTATGGGCTTCCGCTGATCCTTCCCTGGGGCCGTGGTTCTCGTATCCTGCGACACGGAGCGCGGCCACCTCGGCCATTGCGGTACTGCCTGGAGCAGTGGCGGGCCGGGGAATGGAGTGCGCGGGCATTTGATGCAGCAACGCTTCAGGGTCTGCGGTCCGGCTGTTGTGCACGGGAAGCGGCGGACAGTAATTCCCTGCATCCTGAGGCAGAAGGTTGGTGGCGTAGTAAGTCATTCCCTGGGTTATCGCACCAACCCCACCCGCTACGGGGCCGAGGATGCCGGCGCTGTACGCACCGTAGACCGCGGCTCCGGCCATGTTGGCGAATCCGCTGCCCATCCTGTAGTAGTTCGGCTTCGGGTGGGCGTCGTTCGGATGCCAGTATATTTTCAGACACCGTTCGGCTTCGTTGACGACTTGCTGGAGTCCCACGAGTCCATTCACCGCGATTCCGGCCCCATAGACGGTGAGATTGTCCGTGACCGTACCGATCCCCTGAAGGATGAGCGGAAACCCCTCACGACTGGCGTCCGCCATCTTTCGACTGAAAGAGGAATCATTGAATTCCCCCACGGCCCGGGGGAGGAACTTTGCCGCATAGTAGGACAGTCCCTGAGCTATAGCACCCACTCCACCCAAGGTGGAACTGAGTGCGCCCGCACTGGATGCGCCGTAGATGACCGCTCCAGCCGTATTGACGATCCCGCTGCCTACTTGGTAGTAATTGGGCTCCTGGCTCTCCCGGCTCTCCTGAATCGGGTGCCGATGGATGTGCAAATATCGACCGGCTTCATCGGCGATCTGCTTTATTCCCACCGCCCCATTCACAGCCACCCCGGCCCCGTACACCTTGGTGTTCTTCGCAATGGTGCCGATTCCTTGCAGGGTGTGCGGAAATCCCTCAAGGCTGGACTCGAATATTCGCTCTGAATAAGAGGCATCATCGTTCGTCATTCAGGCTCCCTCGCCGGTTCTCGCGGATGGCATGTCTTGCATCCGATCTGGACGACGTACGGGAGATTCCTTGGTTCGGAGCGCTGACGCGTTCGATACGGTCAGGGGCGCCTTCTTAGCGGGTCTCGAACGAGTCGGCGGCAGCGGAGACATGTGTGACCGACCGAGGCACATTACCTGCACGCCACCCACAACGCGCCGGCACGACCGGCGTCATGCCGCACGAACATCAAGTCACGCGACATGTCCCGGTACGACGAGCCCGATTCCCACGGCGAGAAGCGTGGGTGAGTGCACGTTCCATCTGACGAGCATGAGCACGGCGCCCGCTCCCCAGAGCCTGGGCTGCCGCCAGGGTCTCGACAACACACATGATCACACCAGAGCCGCACCGCCGCCGCGCACCAGCCCCGAGAAGCCGGCGAGCGCCAACTCCCCGTCTCGGTAACGACGTTAAAAACTAGCTATGCCTTGATCGGTGCGGCCGACCTGGCGGCCTCCTCGATCTTCGCGCAGTACGCTGCGCGGGCTTCTTCGTTTATCTGCTGCTCGTGTTCTGCGCGCAGCCCGGTCCGGCCGTCGAGGCCCTCGCGCAGGATGTCGGCGTGTCCGGCGTGCCGGACGGACTCGCTGAGGACGTGGGCCATGACGGCGAACAAGTTCGTGTTGAGATATGGCTCAGGCCACCACGGCACGTGGCCGGGGGCGTCGAGGGGAAGCTCGTTGATCGTCGCGTCCGAGTGTTCCCACGTGCGCCGGTAGAACCCGATGATCTGATCGCCGGTCTCGTCCTCGGTGGCCCACAGATCGCTGCCGTCGTGGTCCTGCCATCGGGGCAGCGGTTCCGGGGAAGGGCGGTCGAAAACCTCGCCGAAGTACCTGGCCTCAACGGTGGCCACGTGTTTGACCAGGCCGAGGAGGTTGGTCCCGGTCGCCGTCAAAGGTCGGCGGGCGTCGTATTCGGACAGGCCGTCGAGTTTCCAGAGCAGCGCCTCGCGGTCCCGCCGTAGTCTCCCGTGCAGATTGTCCTTCGCGAACTCATCGATCATGCGGCTTGAGCCTGCCATGGCCTGCTCATGGTCTCAAGATCCCGTACGTGGTCAAGGGGTGTCGGTAGTGGTGAAGTCCCGATCACCTGTCGCTTGCTGACGGTGGTTCGGTGAAGGCGCCCGCTGTTGCGGCGAGGGCGGCGGTTCTGGCCGCGCAGGCGGGTAGGTGCGGGTCGGGTGGCGTGCGGAGGAGCACCAGCTCGTGGTACAGCGGCGCCGTGGCCGCGACGAGCAGTCGCCGAGCGTCAGTGCGCGGCGGAAGTTCGTCGCGCCGGACAGCTCGGCCGACGATGATCTCGCAGCGGGCGTAGCGGTCCTCCCAGAGCCGCTGTTGGGCGTCGGCGGCCTTCTCGGAGCGGAACGAGGCGGCGATCAGAGCCGTGACGATCGGCGGCTCTGCGGTCAGGGCCGCCTGGATCTCCTGGTTCAGTGCAGCCAGGTCGCCTTCCAGCGAGCCGGTGTCCGGTGGCTCCCAGTCGTCGTCGCCCGCCGCGTCGAGAACGTCGGCGAGCAGGCCGCCGACGTCCCCCCAGCGCCGGTACACCGTGGTGCGGTGCACGCCGGAGCGGGCGGCGACGGCGTCCATGGTGAGCCCGTCGTAGCCGTGTTCGCCCAGCTCCCCGAGGACCGCGTCGAGTACCTGCGTACGAATACGGGCGGTACGGCCTCCGGGGCGGCGTCGTCGGGTCGTCGGCGGCCGGGTGCCATCCGACTCAGGGGCTGGGTCTCGGTCTGGGGCTGGGTCGGTTGGAGTCATCACCGGTTATCTGTTTGCTCAGCGGGCGGCCTTGTGGCAGCATCTTAATGCATCAGTTGTCGCACTAGTGGAGTGATCGATGTTCTTCCGAAGCGTTCGCCCGGCCGCACGGCTCTCGATGGCCGTCTCGTACCCGAATGCTTTGGAGTCTCCGCATGCCTACACAGATCACCGCGCTCGCCGTCAGCAAGTCCTTCGACGGCAGGCTCGTTCTTGACTCGGTGACCTGCTCGCTCGCCGCGGGCGAGCGCACCGGGGTCATCGGTGAGAACGGATCCGGCAAGACCACCTTGCTGCGCCTGCTCGCCGGGCGTGAACGGCCCGATGAGGGCAGGGTTGTCGTCCAGGCCACCGGCGGCGTCGGCTACCTCGCCCAGGACGAGCGGATGGAGTCGGCCACCGTCCAGCAGATCATCGACCGGGCCCTGAGCGATCTACGCACCATCGAGCGGCGCATGCGCCGCCTGGAGGCCGTGATGGCGGGCGGTGACGAGTCGGGCATGGCCGAGTACGGCGAACTGATGACGGTCTTCGAACTGCGTGGCGGCTACGACGCCGACGCCCGCGTGGAACGCGCACTGCACGGACTCGGCCTGGGGTTGGTGGGCCGTGACCGTACCGTGGGCAGCCTGTCCGGCGGAGAACGGGTCAGGCTGCGGCTGGCCGCCGTCCTGGCGGCGGCGCCGGAGGTGCTGCTGCTGGACGAGCCGACCAACCATCTCGACGACGACGCCCTGAGCTGGCTGGAAGAACACCTGCGTACCCGGCGGGGCACCACGGTGGCGGTCTCCCACGACCGGGTCTTCCTCGAACGTGTCGCCACCAGCCTGCTGGAGGTGGACGCCGATCGGCGCCGCGTCGTCCGGTACGGCAACGGCTACACCGGCTACCTCGCCGAGAAGACGGCCGCCCGGCAGCGCTGGGCCCAGGCACACGACGCGTGGCGGGCGGAGATCGACCGGCTGCGCGAGGCCGCCGCGACCACCGCCCGCCAAGTGGCCCCCGGCCGGGCGATGAAGGACGGCAACAAGATGGCCTACGACCGGGCGGGCGGCCGGGTGCAGCAATCGCTCGCCAGCCGGGTGCGCAACGCCGAGGAACGGCTCCGTCGCCTCCTCGCCGACCCGGTCCCACCCCCGCCGGAGCCGCTGAGCTTCACCCCCGTACTGCGAGCCCGACGCCTGGACGGCGTCGTACTCGAAGCCGCCGACATCGCCGTCACCGACCGACTCGACCGTACGAGCCTCGCGGTCAGGGCGGGCGAGCGCCTGCTGATCACGGGGCCGAACGGGGCGGGCAAGAGCACCCTGCTACGCGTCCTGGCCGGGGAAGTCGCCCCCGACAGCGGAAGCGTCACGCGCCGCGCCAGGATCGGCCACCTGCCCCAAGAGCCGCGTCCCGGGAACCCGGACGAGACCGTGCTGGTCGCCTTCGCGCGAGGACGGGCGGGAGATGCCGCCGGATTCGCCGAACAGCTACTGTCCCTCGGCCTGTTCGACCACGAACAGCTCCACGTGCCGCTCGGCCGGCTGTCCGCCGGGCAGCTCCAGCGACTCGCCCTGGCGCGATTGCTCAGCGAGCCGTCCGACGTCCTGTTGCTCGACGAACCCACCAACCACCTGTCGCTCGCCCTGGTCGAGGAGCTGGAAACCGCTCTGACCGCGTACGACGGCAGCCTCGTCGTCGTCAGCCACGATCGCCGACTCCGCCGCAACTGGCGAGGCACCCACCTGGCCATGCGGGCGACTCCCCTGTCCACCGCCAAAGCCTGAGCCACTCCGGACACAAGCCGTACCGAAACCCCTTGAGAAAGGAAGCAATTCCTCATGCCGCCTGTTCCCGCCGACCCGACCGCGCTCCATCCGATGCCCGAGCAGCCGCGAGTAGTGCTGCTGAAGCCGCTTATCACCTCGCCGCTGATCGAGGTCGGTGAGTTCTCCTACTACGACGATCCCGACGATCCGACCGCCTTCGAGACCCGCAATGTGCTGTACCACTACGGGCCGGAGAAGCTTGTCATCGGAAAGTTCTGTGCGCTGGGCGAGGGTGTGCGGTTCATCATGAACGGCGCCAACCACCGCATGGACGGCCCCTCGACGTTCCCTTTCCCCATCATGGGCGGCTCCTGGGCCGAACACTTCGACCTCATCACCGGCCTGCCCGGACGGGGTGACACCGTGGTGGGCCATGACGTCTGGTTCGGATACCGGGCCATGGTGATGCCGGGCGTCCGCATCGGCCACGGAGCGGTCATCGCTTCCGGCTCCGTCGTCGTCGACGACGTCCCCGACTACGGCATCGTCGGCGGCAACCCCGCCCGTCTGATCCGCCGCCGCTACAGCGACGAAGACATCAACCGCCTCCTGGCCGTGGCCTGGTGGGACTGGCCACTCCAGCACATCACCGAACACCTGCGCACGATCATGTCCGGCAGCATCGACGACCTGGAGAACGCGGCGCCCGGACACACGACAGACACCTGAACGACCCGCCACACAGGACGAACGGGCCCGCTCGTCATCAGACGCCACGTCCAAGCCGACGGCCGCACCACTGATGCGTTTCGCAGGCACCGACACCCCGGCGGCCGGTGGATCCTTGCTTCCCGTCCTGACACCGACAGAGACAGGTGCCCAGCGCGTCAGACGTGCGGCGGATCGTCCCCGACAGCAAGTCCGACCTCCTCCCGCAGTTCGCGGCGCAACGCCGCAAGTGGCGTCTCGCCCGGCTCGATCCTCCGCCGGCAGTTGCCCACACCCCACCCCCTTCCGATTGCGACATCACGTCCGCGCGGTGGGGCAAGGTCAGACGCTGACCACGATCTTGCCCCGCGTGTGTCCGCGCTCCGCGTATGCGTGCGCTTCCGCCGTCCGTTCGAACGGGTACGTCCGCTCGACGCGTGGTGTGTAGCGGCCTTGCCTGCCGAGTTCGGCCGCTTCGGCGAGGAGCGTGGAGTCGTTCTCGGCGTTGGCCACACGTACCCCCAGTCGATGCGCGTTGGTGTGGTCGGCGACCGTCGACACACGAGCAGGGTCGCCCACGATCGCGACGAGATCGGCCAGGGACCCGGAGGCCGCGGTGTCGAGCGCGATGTCGACACCGTCCGGAGCCAGAGTGGCCACGCGCTCCGCGAGGCCGCTGCCGTAGGTGGTGGGAACGGCTCCGAGAGAGCTGAGGAACTCGTGGTTGCGCTCGCTGGCCGTCCCGATCACGGTGGCGCCCTGAGCCACCGCGATCTCGACCGCGGCACTGCCCACACCTCCGGCGGCGCCCTCGATGAGAAGGGTGCGCCCCCGCAGCGGACCGAGCGCCTTCAGCCCGCCCATCGCGGTCACGGACGCCAGACCGGCGCCGGCCGCCTCCTCGTCGGTCCACGTGGTGGGCGCGTGGGCCCAGGCCGACAGCACGGCCAGCTCCGCTGTCGCGCCGGTCACGCCGCCCAGCCCGAACACACGATCGCCGATGCTCACCCCCTGCACACCCTCACCGGTCTCGTCGACCACGCCGACGACATCACGCCCAGGAATGGCGGGCAGGTCCACGGGAAGCACCTCGTGCACCGCACCGGAACGCACCTTCCAGTCCACGGGATTGACACCGGCCGCCGCGACGCGGACGCGGATCTCGCCGGGCCCGGGATGCGGGTCCGGCACCTGCTCGACCACAAGGGTCTCCACACCGCCGTACTCGTGATAGCGGACTGCGCGCATGACGTTCTGCCTTTCCACGCGGCCTGAACTGGCCGTTCGTGAGATCAGTGGGGTGAATGTCCGGCCGACGCCGACGCCCCTACGCTAAAAGCTGACGCCGGTGTCAGGTGCAAGTCGGAAGGGCGTAGAAGGGGACGGCGTTCGGCGGTGGTCTCCGCCCCTGGTCGGAGTTCGGGGTTCGACCGTGGGGGGATGACCGGGAGATCACCGCGTCGGAAGCTTCGGGCATGACCTCTTCACAAGCATGCGTCGGGGACCCGGTGGCCATCAGGGTCGAAGGGCTGACCAAGAGTTACGGCCGTAGAGCGGCAGTGGCCGACCTGTCGTTCACCGTCGGGTCCGGAAGGGTGACGGGGTTCTTCGGCCCGAACGGGGCCGGAAAGACCACCGCGCTCAAAGCGGTCGTCGGCCTGTCACGGCCCACCGCGGGCCAGACGTTCGTTCAAGGCACGCCGGTTACGGCGATCAAGCCCGACGCCCGCCTGCTCGGCGTACACATCGAACCGTGCGGGGCCCATCCCGGGCGGACCGGCCGGGCGCATCTGCGGTCGCTGGCCGCGCTGGCCGGACTACCTCGTCGCCGGGTCGGCGAGGTCCTGGAACTGGTCGGCTTGGCGGAGGCGGCCCGGGTCAGGGTCGGCAAGTATTCGATGGGCATGCGGCAGCGGCTCGGGCTTGCCGCGGCGCTGCTCGGCGATCCGGAGATCCTGGTCCTCGACGAGCCGGTGAACGGCCTGGACCCGCAGGGAATTCGCTGGTTGCGGACGTTGCTGCGGGATCGGGCCGCGAACGGCGGCACGGTCCTGCTGTCCAGCCACATGTTGGGTGAGGCCGCCCAGACCGTCGACGACGTGATCGTGATCGACCGGGGCCGGCTGGTCCACGAAGGCCCGATCCGGGACCTCGAACGCTCCGGGGAGAGCGGGGTCGTGGTACGTACCGCGGAGGCCGAGCGCCTGTCGGACCTGGTGGTCGCGGCCGGTGGCCGCACACAGAACGAGGACGGCGGCGGGCTGCTGGTCGAAGGTCTTGATGTCGCGGAGGTGGCACGGCTGGCACACCGCGAGGACGTTCTGCTGGAGGAGATCGTCCAGCGGACCGCTTCGCTGGAAGATGTGTTCTTCGGTCTGACGGGAGGGTCCAGCCGATGAACCATCTGCTGCGAGGCGAGCTGATCAAGACCGTGACGACCCGGACTGTGCTGGGTTTCGCGGTGGGCGGGGTGGCGTTCGCGGTCCTCAACGTTCTGGTGGTCGCGTTGGCGTCGGGCACGCTGGACGAGGTGGCCGAGAAGGAGGAGGCACTGTCGGGGTTGCCGATCCTGCTGCTGCTCTGGGGGTTGGTCGGCGCGGCCGGGGAGTACCGGCACCGGACGGCCGCGCCGGCGGCTCTGGTGGGCCGCCGTGACCGAGGGGTCGTGCTGTCGGCGAGAATTGCCGCTTACGCGCTGACCGGGCTCCTGCTCGGCGCGCTGACGACCTTGGTGTCGGTCGGGCTCGCGTTGCCGCTGCTGAGTGACCAGCCCGGTCCCGACCTCACCTCGGGAGACGTCGGCGGCGTCGTGGCGGGCAACCTCGTGGCGTTCGTCCTGTCCGCGATCCTGGGTGCCGCCCTCGGCGCCCTGATCCGTAGCCCGGTCCTGGGAGTGGTCGTCCTGCTGATCGTGAACTTCGCCGTGGTCCCGCTGCTGTCCGGGGTCTGGGAATCGGGTGTCAACCTCACACCGTTCGGTGCGGTAGGAGTTCTGAGCCGGATGACGCACAACACGACCCTGTCGGTGGTCTCCGCCGGATGGGTACTGGCCGCATGGACGGTCGCGGTCACGCTCGTCGCGGTCTTCGTCGAGCGACGGCGCGATCTGGCGTGAACCGGTTCCTTGAGCGGGTCCGGGCGGCGTACGACCTGCTGGTCGCGCGCCGCTCGGCGCTGTTCGACATCGCGCTGGCGGTGATCACGACCGGAGTGGAACTGGGGCTGCTCTTCGACGACGGGACCCCGGTCGGCGTGATTCCGGTCGTGGTGACGGCGCTCGCCGGCTCCGCCCTGCTCCTCCGCCGCCGCGCACCATTGGCGGTGCTCATCGCGGCCTGTGCGGGCGCCGCGGTGCTCGTGCCGCTGGGCTACTCGCCGGGCGGGGCGCCCGTCGTGGTCGCCCTCGCCTCGCTCGCCGACCTGCGGGACCGGCGGATCTCGGGGGCGGCGCTCGTGCCGACGGCGCTGTTCCTGCTGCTGGCAAGCATCTCCTCGCTGCCCATCCCGATCGGGGCGTGGGCCCTCGGCTCGTACGTGCAGACCCGGCGGCGCTACACCTGGGCGCTGGAGGATCGCGCGGCCACCCTGGAACGCGAGCGCGAGCAGCTCGACCAGATCGCGGCACAGCGGGAACGCACATCCATCGCCCGCGAGTTGCACGACATCGTCGCCCACTCGGTCACCGTCATGCTGATCGGCGTGCGCGGCGCCCGGGACACCCTGCCGACCTCACCTCAGGTCGCGGCTGAGACCCTGGAACGGGTCGAGGTCAGCGCGGAGCAGAGCTTGGCCGAGCTGCGCCGGATACTCGGCCTGCTGCGGACGCCGGACAACAGCGCGCAGTGGAGACCGCAGCCGTCGCTCGACCAGCTCGCCGAGTTGGTCGCCGAATACCGGACAGCGGGGATGCCAGTGCTGTTGAAGCTCACCGGCGAGGCCCGGCCTCTGGCCGGCGGCCTCGAACTGTCGGCGTACCGGATCGTCGAGGAGGCGCTGACCAACGTGCTCAAACACACCCACCCCACTCAGGTCACGGTGACGCTCGACTACAGCCGGACGCATTTGAACGTCACGGTCGAGGACGATGGCGGCGGAGGTGGTGGCGGTGGCGGTCGCGGAGGTGGTGGCGGTGGTGGTGGCGACCCGGTCTCCTCGGCCGATGGGCACGGCATCCTCGGGATGCGGGAGCGGGCGGCGGTGGCAGGAGGCAGCCTCGACGCCCGCCGTACCGCGGTCGGATTCCTGGTGACCGCCCGGCTGCCCGCCGGTGATACGGGTGATACGGGTGATACGGCATGACCATCCGCCTTCTGATCGTCGACGACCAGGAGTTGATCCGGACCGGCTTCCGCCTGTTCCTGCAGACCCAGAACGACCTGGAGGTCGCCGGCGAGGCCGCCGACGGTCATGAAGCACTCACCCAGGCCGCCGCGCTGCGCCCCGACGTCGTCCTGATGGACGTCCGAATGCCGCGCATGGACGGTGTCGAGGCCACCTCCCTGCTGACCGCCGCCGGGTCCTCACCCCGGGTGCTGATCCTCACGACCTACGACCTGGACGAGTACGTCTTCGGCGCACTACGGGCGGGCGCATCGGGTTTCCTGCTCAAGGACGCCTCACGCGAGCGCCTGCTGGAAGCGATCCGGGTCGTGCACGCCGGTGAGGCGCTGCTGTCGCCGTCGATCACCCGCAGGCTCATCGAGGACTACGCCACCCGCACCGAACCGCTACGGCCCCGCGCCAAGCTGCTGGCCGAACTCACCCCCCGGGAACGGGAGATCCTTCTCCTGGTGGCCAGGGGCCTGTCGAACCCGGAGATCGCCACGCACCTGGTCGTGACGGAGGCGACGGTGAAAAGCCACGTTGGCAGCATGTTCGCCAAGCTGCATCTGCGGGACCGCGTCCAAGCAGTGGTGTTCGCCTACGAGAACGGCTTCGTCCTCCCAGGCAGCTCGGGCTGAGTCCACAACCGCCGCAGCAGAGATCTGAGCGTCCCCGCCGCCGACGTCGCATCGCTTCACTTGAACGACATCTTGATGCGGTCCGGGGAGGCCCAGCCCTCGTGGGCCGGCACCATGAACCAGTACTCGGCCTTCACCTTGCTGAAGAGCCACCGGCCGTCGACGCGCCGGTACTCGTCGTCGAACCGGCCGGACACCAGGAAGCTCTCCCCTCGGTATACCGGTTTGGCCTCCAGGAAACTGATGCCGATGGCGCGGTCGGAGTCCGCTTCGTCGAAACGTACGTCGTGCGCGTGGATGAACTGTTTGACGAACGGGGGCTCTGTCGGGGACTCGCTGCCGGTCACCCCGGCGGCAGCCCCGTTGAAGAATGCGGCGATCTCCTCATGGCCGTGGCACACGCCCAGATGTCCGTAGTCCATCACCGCGTCGGCCGTGAACAGCTCTGCCCCGTGCTCCTCCCACGTGTTGGTGTTGACCAGCTCGTGGTAGCGGTAGCGGAGCTTGTGGAGCGCCTCGATGTCCTCAAGCCGTGTGAGCCGGCGCTCGATGTTCGCGAGTCGCGCTGCGTCCAGATCGGTCATGACGACCCTCTCCGTCCTTCGATGGGTTGACCCTGCCTGGCCCCGGCCTGCCCGGCCGCGCCGAGCGGTTCGTCCTTCCCAGTCAAATCCGCGGGGCAGTGAACCTGAAGGACCGATCCCGTCTCCACCGATACCCCTCCGGTATCAATCGACCGGCACGACCGGTACCACCGTCGGGATCCGGTTCAACAGGAAGGGCGGGTGTCTACCAGCACACCGGCAGCTCTCGCAGGCTCCGCATGAGACTGGTGCGCCACTGCGGTGTGCCGTCACCGTCGAAGGCCAGGCCGGGAAAGCGGTCCAGCAGGATGCGCAGGGCGAGGGTCGCCTCCAGGCGGGCCGGCGGGGCGCCCAGGCAGTGGTGCAGGCCGTGCCCGAAGGCGAGGTGGGCGCGGGTGGCGGCCGGATCGCGGTGGATGTCGAAGCGTGCGGGGGCGGAGAAGCGCGCGGGGTCGCGGTTCGCGGCGGCGAGGGAGAGTACGACGCGCGCGCCCGCCGGGATACGGACGCCGCCGAGGTCGACGGGTTCGGCGGGGTAGCGGTACGTACCGGCCGGCGCGGGTGGTTCGAAGCGGAGCGTCTCCTCGACGGCGCCCGTCAGCAGCTCGGGGTCGGCGCGGAGGGCGGCGAGCTGTCCGGGACGGCCGAGCAGCAGGTGGACGGCGTTGGCGATGAGGTTGACGGTGGTCTCGTGCCCTGCGACGAGCAGCAGGAAGGCCATGCCCATCAGTTCCTCCGGGGTGAGCCGGTCGGCGCCGTCCCCGTCGTGGGTGCGGACCAGGGCGTGCAGTACGTCGCTCTCCGCCGCGTCCCGCAGCCGCCGCTTCTCCTCCGCCAGCCCCGCGAGGTACGCGGCCATCTCCCGCGAGGCGAGGGCGGATTGTTCCGCGTAGTCGAGAGCGACGACCTTCGTCGACCACGCCCGGAAAGCGGCCCGGTCCGCCTCCGGCACGCCGAGCAGCTCGCAGATGATGGTGAGCGGCAGCGGGTAGGCGTATGCGGCCACAAGGTCGGCTCGGCCGTCGGCGGCCACGGCGTCCAGGAGCGTACCGGCCGCCTCCTGGATGCGGGGCCGCAGCGCCTGGACACGGCGGGCGGTGAACCCGCGGGCCACCAGCGTCCGCAGGCGCGTGTGATCGGGCGGATCGACCTGGAGCATGTTGCGGCCGACGGAGTACAGCCCGTCGTCCTCGAAGTCGGCGGAGTGCCGCACGTCGTTGCGCAGCCTGGGGTCGGCGAACGCCGCCCGCGGCAGCTGACCGGCTTCTGGCTCGTGGCCGGTTGCGGCCTGGTCGGTCACCAAGTGCGATGAGGTGCGCCATGCCTCCGCCGACCCTCGGCTGGGGAGCGATCTTCTCGTTCGGTGTTGTCTGTCGGGAGGTGGTGTCAGTGGGGGCGCGGGCGGCAGCGGAGTAGTTCGGGGGCGGGTCTGCCGGTCACGAGTTCGTCCGCGATGAGTCGTCCGGCGGTCGGTGCGAGGGTGACGGCGGAGTGCATGACGGCGACGTAGACGGACCGGTCGTGTGTCGGGTATCCGATGACGGGTCCGTGCGCGGGCACGGGACGTCTGGCGGTGTGGTGGCTCACCAGGCGGCACTGGTCGCTTCCGTGGAAGGCCGACTTCAGGCGCTGGAGCACGTCCTGCGCGTCCCGTTCCAGCGGTGCCGGGCCGCCTTCGGGGTGCGGCAGGCCGAGCAGGAGGTCGCCGTCCCTGACTTCCCGGACCTCGAAATCGGGGCTGGCCACGATGGTCCTGACGAGGCCCGGCGGAGCTGTGACCCGCGCCAGGGCGGCCGGGGATGCGGCGATGGCGAGGTCGGCCGACAGCGGCTCGCAGAGTTGGGGGATGTTGGTTCCGGCGGTGAGTACGACGGTTGCGGCGGCGTGGAGTCCGCTCGACGACAGCACTCCCTCGACGCGTCCGTGTCTCATCCGCAGGGAGGTGACGGCGGTGTTGTGGAGGACGGTTGCTCCGTGGGCAACGGCGGCTGCCACGAGTGCGTGGGTCAGTGCCGTGGGGTCGACGCCTGCGTCGCTGGGGATGTGGATGGCCTGGGCGGGTGGGTTCCGGAGGTTGGGTTCCAGGGCTTTGATGTCACTGCGCCCGACGCGGAACTGGCCTGGCCCCGGCCGTGAGCCCTCGGCCGGTGTGTCGGTCCAGGACAGCGACCCGGTCCGGCGGACCGTGACATCGGGCAGTTCGCTCTCCAGGCGCCCGTAGTCCGCCAGAACGTACTCGCGCAGGTCTTGTGCCCCGCCGGGCCACTCGCCTCCCGAGCCGCCGACCCAGGCGAAGGAGCCTCCTGTGACCCCGCAGGCCGGCGCGGGCCCCTGTTCGAGAAGGGTGACGCGGACGCCCCGTCGTGCCAAGTGGTAGGCCACGGAGGAGCCGACGATTCCCGCACCGACAACAACTACATCGGCTGACATAGAGGCCCCTCTTCCACAGGTCGACGACCGTTTCAGGCTGTGGTTGGTTGCAGCCGTAGAGACACAGTCGGGTGGCTGCCGGGCCGGCGCAACGGGATTTTCTGCGAGGCGACTTGTGGTGCGCGCGCCTATTCGTCGGCGTCGGCGTCGGGGCCGGGTTCGGCGTCGAATGCAGGCCCGATGCGGCGCGGCTCGGTGTGACCGGCCAGGTGTGCCTGGAGCAGGGAGACTCCGTCCGGGACGAAGTGCTCGCAGATTCTGATGTGGTTGGCCTGGTTGCGGCGCTTAGCCTCACGTAGACGGGCTGTGGTGCTCCGGATGTCTACGCGGTCGTGCTCCGGTGTGTGGGGGAGATCCTTGACGGTCCGCAGCAGTGTCTGCAGCTGTGCCGTCATGGTGCGGTGCTCGCGGTTGAGCCTTCCGGAGAAGCCTGCCGGCAGGAAAGGTGGCTCCATGGTGGGCCGCACATCGCGCCGGTAGGCGTCGGCGCTGAACGCGGCGGTGTAGGTCATGGTGGCGGTCGCGGCGTCGTAGAGAATGACCAACTCGTCCATCGCGAGGGTGAGTTGCCGGATCCGGCCATGCCGGGCGGCGGCCAGTGCGCCGTCCAGGACCGTGAGCATCCGCCCCAGTTGCAGATGGAAGAGCTGGTGCCCGAGCCGCCAGCGGCGCAGCGCGTACGACTGGTCCTGGTCCGTGTCGCTGCGGGTGGGCGGCTCAGCGGGCGTGGCGGTGTCCGGTGGGTCGGATGTGGGCTGTGCCCAGGCCGCCAAGGCAGCGCGGTTCAGCAGCGCCAGTCCTGCGACGAGCCGGGCGCGCTCCGCCTCGTCTAGGTCGGCTGCCGGCAGATCCTCAAGGACGCTGTCCTGGATCTGCAGGCAACTGCGTGTCCAGGTCAGCAGCCCGGCCTGGGTTCTCGCGATCCGGAAATACTGTTCGTACTCGGCGTCGCTCGCGTGCTGCGGTGCCCGTAGGTCGTCAGGCAGCGACACCTTTTCGACGGGGGCGCCGTCGGGTGTCTGCGGCGCTGTCATCGCAGAACGTCTTGCGGGTCCGCGTCGGCCTGGCTGGAGGAGGGCCCGGGGGCGCCTGCCAGCCGCTCGACTCGCTCGTGGAGCCTTTCCACATACAGTTCGGCCTCCGGCTTCATCAGCGCACTGCGCAGGATGCGCGCCTGACTCAGGTCGGCGTGGATCTGCGGGTGCCGTGCGGTGAAGGCGTGGGCGTCGACACGTGCCACGCTGAGGTAGACAGGGGCTTCCCGCCGCGCCATGCCCTGTTCCAGCACCCTGGCGCTGGAGTTGTCGATCGCGCTCAGCGCCGCAGGGCGCGTACGCGGGAAGTAGGTGACGATGTCGAGGGCCGGTGGCTGGACAGATCTAGGTGCTCGGAGGTGCGGATGAGGTCGGCCCAGTGCAGGGCGGCGCGACGCCCCGCGGCGAGACACGCCCCCAGCCTCTGCGCGGTGAGCGGCAGCAGTTTCTGAGTCAGCCACAGTGCGGCTGCGGCGGCACCTGACCGGGAGCATTCGAGGCTGATCTCGCCCAGGTGTCTGTCGGGTGACGTGAAATACGTGTACGGGGAGTCGTGGTCGTAGAAGCGAGCCACCGAGGGGTCGCTGAACAGCACGGCGCCGCACCCGTAGGGCTGGAGTCCGTGTTTGTGCGGATCGACTACGACCGAGTCGCACCGCGGGATCGCGCGCCAGGGGTCGGGAGGTACGAGCCGGCTCTGCTCGTCCTGGGCGAGGAGGGTGAAGAACCCGCCGTAGGCGGCGTCCACGTGGACGCGGGCGCCGTGGCGGCGAGCGAGGTCGAGGATGTCGTGCACGGGGTCGACCGCGCCCAGGCTGGTGGTGCCGGCGGTTGCGACGACAGTGCCGATCTCACCGGTGGCGAGAAGCGCCGCCAGTGCGTCGAGGTCCATGCACCCGCTCTTGTCGACGGCCACGGTACGGGTGGGTACACCGAGGAGGCGGCACATGCGGGCGTGGGTGTAGTGGGCTTCGGAGCTGAAGGCGATGGCCCGGCCGGGGTGGCACTGCCGGGCGACGAACAGGGCCTCCAGGTTCGCAACGGTTCCGCTGCTGGTCAGATGCCCCAGGAAGGGGTCGAGGCCGAACATGGCCGCGAGTTCGCCCACCGCCTCCTCCTCCAGTGCGGAGGTGGCGGGACCGCCGTCCAGGGCATGGTTGTTGGGGTTGATGAGCATGGCCGCGAGGTAGCCGACGACCGCGACCGGATGTGCGGGCTTGAGCATCTGGCCCGCGTAGTACGGGTGGAAGAAGGGATAGCTTCCCGCCAGGCGCCCGGTGAGTTCACCGAAGGCCTCGTGGAGCGCGGCGTCATCCACGGCCATGGCGGGGTGCGGGTCGAAGGCTTCCCAATCGTCGGCCCACTCCTGGATCTCCTGCACTGCCTGACCGAGCCAGTACGTCAGATCCACGTCGCCGTTCCTTCCACCTCGTTCGGACCCCCGCGTGCGGGGTCGTGGTACCGACCGTGGCCGAGCGCAGCCTCAGGCGGCATCTCCATGCCGTGACGACGAGGCATGTGCCCAGACAGACACGTACCGTCACCATTCGAGCATGGTGTGTTTGTTGCCGCAATCCGGCCATGTCTGAAGGGACATCACCAGACAACGCCAGACATCACCACCACCGACCGCCCCCCGAACCCTCCCAGCGCATTCCGGGCAAGCGACACACGCGGGGCGTGCCTGGCGTGGTCGTGAGAGCCTTCGATATGCGCACTTACCGTGGCGTTGCCACTCATAGGTGGCGTTCGCGGGCATCGCTGACAGTGAGGTGACGAGTTGAGCGCACTCCTTCCCGACGGCCTGGACCAGTCCACCTGGAAGCAGGCACTGCGTGCGCTGGAGGCCGCAGTCGGCTCCGCCGGCCTGACGACCGAGCCCGCCGAACTGCGGGAGTACCGGGACCCTTACGGGGCCCAGGGCGGCGACGAATTCGACGCCTCGGCCGTGGTGCTGCCCGCGACCGTCGAACAGGTCCAGGCAGTGGTACGCGCCGCCAACGAGTTCCACTTCCCGCTGTGGACCTTCGGATGCGGACGCAACTACGCCTACGGAGGCCCCGCGCCCAGAGTCCGCGGTTCCGTTCTCGTCAATCTGCGCAGGATGAACCGGGTCCTGGAGGTCGACAGCGCACTCGCCTACGCGCTTGTCGAGCCGGGCGTGCAGTTCTTCGACCTCCACGACCACCTCCAGGCCGGCGGCCACCGGCTCTGGCCCTCCCTGCCCGATGTCGGCTGGGGCAGCGTCATCGGCAACTCCCTGGAGTACGGACGCGGCTACACCCCCTACGGCGATCACGCCTCCAGCGCTTGCGGTATGGAGGTGGTACTGCCCGACGGTGACGTGCTGCGCACCGGCATGGGCGCGATGACACACAGCCGCTCCTGGCAGCTCTACCCGCACAGCTACGGACCCTCGCTGGACGGACTGTTCAGACAGTCCAACCTCGGCATCGTGACCAAGATGGGCGTCTGGCTGATGCCTGAACCGGAGCACTACCTTTCGGGCTGGGCCAGAATCTCCGACACCGCCGCCATCGCGCCGGTCGTCGATGCGCTGCGTGCCCTGATGCTGGAAGGCATCATCCGCAACTGCCCGATTCTGGGGCGGGGCCTCGGCGTGGGATACGGCAAAGCCGACTGGCAGTCACACAGATCCGACTGGGGCCTGCGCTTCGCCCTCTACGGCCGCCGCGAACTTGTCGAAGCCCAATTCGCGATCGTACGGAAGGCCCTCACCGCGACCCCCGGAGTCAGCGTGGACTTCCGGGCCTTCGCGGGCTGCGACAGACTCAAAGCGGACCAGACGGACGACATGATCCAGAGCGGTGTCCCGAGCCTGGAGGCATTCGACAGGTTCAAACCCTACGGCGAGCACACCGGCCACGTGGACCTCGTACCCGTCGTGCCCTTCACCGGCGAGGAGATCAGCGCCTCGATCCGCCGTATGGACGCACTCTGCGCGCGATACGGCGACGACTGCCATGCCACGGGCATCCTCGTCATGGGTCGAAGCGCCATCCACGCCACCATGCGCTTCTTCGACACCAGCGACCCCGGCGCCACCGCCGACGCGTACGCGGCACACGCGACGATGGCCACCGCACTCGCCAAGGAGGGATATCCCTTCTACCGCGCCAACCTCCGTCACATGGACCTGATCGCCGACCAGTACGACTTCAACTCCCACGTCCAGCGAAGGATCACGGAACGCCTCAAGGACGTGCTGGATCCCGGCGGCATCCTCTCGCCGGGCAAGCAGGGCATCTGGCCTCGCCGGCCAAGGGGCTGACTCCGGCCGAGCACAAACGGAACCACCGTCAGGAGAACTCGCATGAGCCTGTCACCGGCGGCCCACGCAGAGGGCAGCGCCGACCGCATCGTCATCGATCCGCTGGTCAGGGACTGCGAGGCCGAGAACGCCCGGCTGCGAGCGGCCGGCCCGCTCGCCGCGGTGCAGTTGCCCGGAGGCGTGCCGGCCTGGGCGGTGACCCGCCATGCCGAGGCGGTACAACTCCTCACCGATCCCCGGCTTGTGAAGGACATCGGGGTGTGGGATCTCTGGCGCCGCGGCGGCGTGCCGCCCGGGTGGCCGCTGGTCGGACTGGCCAACCACGGCCGCTCCATGTTCGGTGTGGACGGTGCCGAGCACCGCCGTCTGCGCAGCCCGATCGCGCGGGGCCTCAACACCCGCACGGTGGAAGCCATGCGTGACCGCATCGCGCAGTTGACCGGTGAGCTGCTGGACGCGTTTCCGCTGGACGGCAGCGTGATCGATCTGAAGGCGGCCTTCGCCTATCCGCTGCCGATGACGGTCGTCAGTGAACTGATGGGCGTCCCGCCAGGGCACCGGCCCGCACTGCAAGCCATGTTCGACGCGTTTCTCTCGACTCAGACACCCGCCGACCAGGTGACGGCCAATCAGACCGCGCTGACCGGGGTGATGCGCGCCCTGATGGAGGATCACCGGGCCTGTCCGGCACAGGACCTGACCAGCGCACTCATCGACGACGGTGCGGGAGGCCCCGGGTTCACCGAGGAGGAGATCGTCAGCACCCTGCAGCTGATGATCGGTTCCGGGTACGAGACCACGGTCTGTCTGATTCTCAACGCCGTCCTCCATCTCTCCCTCCACCCCGAGCAACTCTCCCTGGTCCGCGCAGGCCGAGCGGGCTGGGACGCGGTGGTGGAAGAGACGATGCGCTACAGCGCGCCGAACTCCAACTTCCTCATCCGCTTCGCCACCGAGGACATCCCCGTGGGCGGTGCGGTGCTGCCACGGGGGGAGGCCCTTGTCGTCTGCTACGGCGCGATCGGGCGCGACGAGCATCGGCACGGCCCAACGGCCGGGACCTTCGATGTCACCCGCGCCCCCAGCCGCCACATCTCCTTCGGCCACGGACCTCATGTGTGTGTCGGCGCGGCACTGGCACGCCTGGAGGGACAGGTGGCCCTCGCCGCGCTGTACGACAGATTCCCCGACCTGACCCTGGCGATTCCGGCAGCGGACCTGCGAAACAAGGCGTCGGTGACACAGAACGAACTGCTCGAACTCCCCGTACGGCTGGGGCCCGTCGGACGGCCCTGACGCCTCCGGGTCAACTCGGCCACGTGCGAGGGGGCGGCCGACATGATGTCGACCGCCCCGCACGCCGAAGGCCCGGCACCCCACACCAGCGGTGCCGGGCCGCCGTCTCAGTGCCAGCCGAAGATGCCCAGGAACGTCAGGTGGTCCCACTCGCGCTCGGTCTCGCCGTGCGAGGCGTAGACGGGGCCGACGCCGTCGATGACACCGGCGAACTGCGAGAAGCTGGCCCGCTCGGCCGCGTGCGCACCAGTGCCGCGAACAAGCCCACTACCACCGTCGTTGGCCAGGGCGGCGCCGGCGCCACCGAGCAGGACACCGGCGGTGAGGACCGACGCGGTCAGGGCAGAACGCATACGCATGACTACTCCTATGGAACTCCGGAAGACGCGCCGGAACCGGTCGCGCCAGGCCGTTCAACGCCACAGAACGATCACGGGTAACGGCAGCTCACTCCAATGCCCCGGGGAAAGCCTGTCGTCTACGCGGGAACCCGTCCCTCCTGAGGTTCGACCGGCCCGATTTCCGTGGTCAGTTCGGCGTGCGGAAGGCGATCACGCCGGGGGCGGGTACGGACGTGGTGTTGCCGGTGGGCTCCAGTGCGCCGCTTCGGGGGTCGACGGCGAACTGCACCACGCTGTTCCCCTGGGTGCTGTTGACGTAGAGCCACCGGCCCGTCGGGTCGACGGCGAAGTTGGTCGGACCGTTCACACCCTCCGTGGCGAAGCCGAGGGAGGAGAGCCTTCCGGCAGAGCCGTTGATCCGGTACGCCGCGATCGTCCGCGAACCACGGTTGGAGCCGTACAGGAAGTGCCCGGACGGATGTACGGCGATCTCGGCGCCGCTCTGCCCTCCGGTGTGGTCGGCGGGCGCGGTGGGGACCGTCTGGAGCGCACGGCCCACGCTTCCGGTCGCCGGGTCGTAGGCGAAGGCCATGATGTTCCCGTCGAGTTCGCCGATCGCGTAGAGCGTCCTGGCGTCCGCCGAGAAGGCGATGTGCCGAGGGCCCATGCCGGGCGGCACCGACACCTCGCTGACCCGCTGGAGCCCACCGCCCACGAGTCGGAAGATCTCCACCTTGTCGATGCCGAGATCGGCCGTTCCCAGGAACCGGCCCGACGGGTCGAAGGTGACGGCGTGGGGATGCGACGAGTCCTGGCGCGGGTGCGGTCCGCTGCCCGTGTTGCGCAGAGAGCCGCTGACCGGACCGAGCCGTCCGTCCCTCCCGATGGGCAGGACGACGTACTCGCCGTAGTAGTAGTTGGCCACCACGACATGCCGTCCGTCGGGTGCGACCGTCAGATGGGCGGGGCCGCTGTCGCCCAGGGACACCCGGTTCAGGAGAGTCAGTGTGCCGTCGCGCGGGTCGATCGCGTAGGCGACGACATCGCCCACTCGCGGTGTGTCCGTGCCCGAGAGCGAATGGCAGGCGTAGAGAAAGCGGCGGGACGGATCGATCTCGATCCAGGCCGGACCGGAACCGGGAATCTGCTGGAGGGGCGTCAGCGAACCCGTCGCCGGATCGAGCCGGAAGACATAGATCGAGACGGCGTCCGGGTTGCTGTCCGGGTTCGCGGAACGGTTGGCGAAGGAGGTGACGTACACATACGTCGGCCTGCCGCCGGTGGACCGCTCGCCCGCCAGGGCGGGCTGCGCGGCCACACCCGGCACCGCCGAAACGGCCACGCCGGCGGCGCCGACGGCCAGTATCTTCCGTCGGCCGATGCCTCGGGCCGCCGAACCTGCGCCATTCACGTGGATGCTCTCCTCTGGTCTGGCTGTGGGGGTGGGGGTGGGGGTGGGGTGAGAACCGGCGAGGGCGCCCGACCGCTGATGTGACCAGTGTCGGGTGTGGGTTGCCGGTGCCGCCATGTGCACGGGGCGTGCGCCGGTGTCCGTGGTTTGTGCCGGGGACCAGCGCGGCCGACGCGGCTGCTGCCGTCAAAAGGTTGACCCTCCCACACTCTGCTTATATAACTATGACATATATGAAGCGGAGGAGTTTGCGGTGTCTTCGACAACATCTGCCGTCCCCCTCTCCGAGGCCGGACTGCCAGAGCTGGATCTCCGGTCCGACCGGTACGCCGACGACCCGAAGGGGGTGCTCGCCGAGACATTGGCGCGCGGCCCGCTCGCGGTGAGCAAGCGCGGCGTCGAGGTGCTCTCCTACGACCTGATCTCGCAGGCGTTTCTCGCCGCACACCTCGACACCGCGGGGCCCGAGCACTACACGAGACTCGGAGCCGGGCCCCACCTGCTGCGCTGGGTCGACAACGGCCTGCTGTCCACGATGGAGCGGGCGCGGCACGACCCGATCCGCCGACTGATGCTCGCGGCGCTCAGCTTCCGCAAGGTCGGCGCACAGCGCGCCCTCGTCGCCGACACCGCCCGGCGGATGGTCGAGCCATGGCTCGAACGGGGCACGGTCGACCTGGTCGGCGAGTTCACCGAGTACTACCCGATCACTGTGCTCTCGGAGATGATCGGCTTCCCCCGCGAGGACATCCCCGCGTTCGCCGCGGCGGCCCACGAACTGCATCTGCTCGCCGCGGTGCCGCTGGCACCCGGCCTTCCACGCGTCGAGCAGGCACTCGCCGAACTGGAGACATACGTCCGCGATCTGCTGAAGGCGCGCCGCACGACCCCCCCGCGACGACTTCGTGAGCGCGCTGCTCGCCGCGCAACGGGACCAGCACAAGCTCACCGAGGACGAACTCGTCGGCAATCTCGTCAACCTGATCTTCGCCGGCATGGGCACGACGACCCGGCAACTGGCCTCCGCCGTCGCCGACATCGTGACGGCGGGGGAGTGGGAACGCCTGGCCGCCGAACCCGAGCTGATCGGACCGGCCATCAACGAGTCACTGCGCTTCTCTCCGGTGACACAGCTCGTCGTACGGATCGCGCAGGAGGACTTCGACTTCGGTGGAGTCCGTTTTCCTAAGGGCACGCGGTTCCTGCTGAACCTGCTCGCCGCCAGTCGCGATCCCCAGAAGTTCCCGGACCCGGACACCTTCGACATCTCACGGGTCACCGATGACTCCCGTCTGCCGTTCGGCTGGGGCGTGCACCGCTGCCTCGGCCAGCCGCTGGCCCGGCTGCTCATGGAGGAAGGGCTGCGCCTGACGCTGGCGCGGCTCACCGAGGTGGGCATCGTCGAACGCGACCGCGGCCCTCATCCGGCCGAGATGCTGGGCGGTCCCGGCCGGCTCGTCCTCACCTTCGGGCGGCGCTGATGCCGAAGGTCGTCTACCGGCACGCCGACGGGACCGAGACCACGATCGACGCCGACGCGGGCCAGTCGGTGATGCGGGCCGCCGTACAGCACGGTGTGCCCGGAATCGTCGGTGAGTGCGGTGGCGAGACACCTGCGGCGCAGAACTGACGCCACCCGCCGTACCGACAGAGGCGACGGAGGCGACGGTGACCAGGGAGAAGAACATGCGGACAGTGAGGACATGACGACACCACAGGGAGCACCGATGCCCGGCGCCGCGCGAGTCTTCTCGCATCTCGCCCTGGTGGTCACGGACATGGACACGATGGCGGACTTCTACGTCGACGCCTTCGGCTTCGTACGCGGCACACCGTGGCAGGCCGCCGGCCGCCGCCTCGCGGGGCTGATGGACGTCGAACCCGATGGACTCGACAGCGTCTTCCTCGCCCTCGGCGACTTCCGGCTCGAACTCCTCGCCTACCGGTCACCGCACCCCCCTGGCGAGCGGCCCCGCCCGGCATCGAAGCCGGGGTTCGCCCATATCAGCCTGGTCGTGGACGACTTCGCGGGCACGCTCGCCGCGGTGGAGGCCGCGGGCGGCAGGCCGTACCGCCGGATGGGGCACACCTATGTGGGGCCGGGAGATGTGGGGCCGGGAGAGACGGCCATCGCCTTCGTGCTCGACCCGGACGGCAACCGCGTCGAGATCATCTGGCACCCCTCGGCCCAGGAGGCCGCCGCGCACACGGCCTTCCTCGGCCTGACCCACCTCGGATGGCCCGCGCGCGACCAGGTGCGGATCGGAGAGGCCCCCACGACCCCGTAAGCGGCGCCCCGGTCCTTGGTGCTCCCTCCCCGAGCGCCCGCCGCAACCTGCCAGCCCGCCACGCGCTAACACAACGATGTTGCGGTATCTGTGGGTCGATGTTTAACTAGGTTATGCAGGTGAACCGGGAGCGAGGGGAGATCATGAGCGAGCACATCCACCCGTCGGGCCACTACCAGTACAAAGAGCTGCTGATCGGGGGACGATGGGCCGAGCCCGGCTCCGAGCGCGTCTTCGAGGTCCGCTCTCCCCATGACGGCCGTCTCGCCGGACGCACTCCCGAAGCCGTCGAGCTGGATGTGGACCGGGCCGTGGCCGCCGCGCGGCGGGCCTTCGACCTGGGGCCCTGGCCCCGGATGAGCCCGTCCGAGCGGTCCGGGGTGATCGCCCGCTTCTCGGCCCTCCACCGGGCCGAGGCCGAGGAACTGGCCGCGCTGACGACCGCGGAGAACGGTTCGGCGATCTGGTTCACGCGCATGTTGCAGAACATCGTCGGCGACCGCACCGACGACTTTCTGCGACTGGCCGCCGACCACCCCTGGGAAGAAGAACTCGTGGACGCCTCCGGGCTCCGTACGCTCGTGCGGCGCGAGCCGGTGGGCGTCGTGGCGGCGGTCATCCTCTGGAACGCCCCGCAGCAATCGGCGCTGGTCAAACTGATCCCCGCACTGCTGGCGGGCAACGCCGTCATCCTCAAGCCGTCGCCCGAGACCGCCCTGGACGGCGTACGACTGGGCGAGTTGAGGGCGAGGCTCTCGTCCTCGAACAGGTCGAGCGCCAGTTCGGCCACGACCCGCTCGGAGCGGACGATCGCCACCCGGGCGAGGCTCACCACGAGGTCCTCCGGACGGTTCTTGATCCGGGTGTCGATGGCCCGGTAGACGAGCAGACGCGCGGCCTCGCAGGCGGCCTTCGCCTCCGCGAACCGGGTCCGCACCCCGTCCCGCTCCATCCAGTCCCGGGACTCGGCCAGCGCGGCCAGCCGCTCGGTGATCAGCGCGGCGCGGGCATAGCGCGGGCCGCCGATCCGCTCGTGCGACAGCGCCTCGCGCACCACCCGCCAGCCGTCGTTCTCCGGGCCGAGCCGGGCGCCGACGGGCACCCGCACATCGGTGAAGGTCATCCGGTTGAACTCATGGATGTCCAGCACGCTCGGTATGGGTTCGATGGTGAATCCCGGGGTGTCGGTGGGGACCAGGAACACCGAGATCCCGCGGTTCCCCTTCGACTCGGGGTCGGTGCGGGCCAGCAGGAAGCAGAACTCCGCGGCACCCGCGTACGAGGTCCACAGCTTCTCCCCGTTGATGACGTACTCGTCCCCGTCCCGCACCGCGCGGGTCTCCATGTTGGCGAGGTCGGTTCCGGCCTCCGCCTCGGAGAAGCCCTGGCACCAGAACACATCGCCCCGGCTGATCCGGTTGAGGTGGTACTCCCGCTGCTGTTCGGTGCCCGCGTTGATGATCGCCGGGCCGATCCAGTTGACGTTCATGTACTGCGAGCCGCGCGGCTCGCCGGCGCTCCACAGCTCCTCGCCGAGAATGATGAACTGCCATCCCGACGCGTCCCGGCCGCCGTACTCGGCGGGCCAGTGGGGCGTCAGCAGTCCTCGCTCGCCCAGTGTGCGGCAGAAGTTCAGCACGAAGTCCGATGCCATCTCCTCGCCGGGGATCAGGCCGGACCAGCGGTCGGGCAGCTCCGCCGAGATCAGCGCACGCAACTCGTCCCGGAACTTCTGGTCGTCGTCAGACCATCCGAACTCCAACACGCCCTCCCAATGTCCGACGCTACGGGCTGCTCATAATAAGCATAGTAAACTATGTTGTCAAAGTGCTCCTCTCTACCCTTCCGTCGGCGCGGGAAGGGCTGACGCACCGGCCACGGGACAGACGAAGGGGGCCGCCATGCCTGGCGGCCCCCTTCGGTTGCTGGTGTCGGCCCAGCTCACTCCATGCTCACTCCATCAGTTCGATGATGGACAGTTCGTCCGTGCTGGACAGCAGCTTCTTGCCGACCTCGGCCATGTGCGCGGCCCAGAACTGCTCGGCCTCCGCACCGGACCGCTTCTCCATCAGGCCGACCAGCTTCTTGTGTGCCCGGTAGGCGCTGTCCCGCTGCCGGTCCCCGTCGGCCCACCGCAACAGCGCCGCCTGTGCGTGCCGTTTCGAGATGTGCTCAAGGGTCTCGGCGAGCACGGTCATGGTGATGTTGCCGGAGAGGGTGACCAGGGTGGTGTGGAAGCGCCAGGCGACCTCGGGGAACCGGTCGGCGTCGCCGCGGACCTCGTGCTCCTCCTCCAGCAGGGCGCGCAGCCGGGCGAGGTCCTCGTCGGTCGCCGTCTCGGTGGCCATCCGTACCGCCACCGGCTCGAAGACCATGCGGAACGCGTAGATGTCGGCGAGCGTTCCCTCGCGCAGCTGCAACAGCATGCTGAAGCTGCGGGCCGTCACCGAGGTGTCCGGGTGGCTGACGACCGGACCGCGGTGCGACCCGCGCCGCACCGTGATGAGCTGCTCGGCCTCCAGGAGCCGCAGCGCCTCGCGCAGGGTCGGCCGCGAGACGTCGTACTCCTCGACCAGTGAGGACTCGGACGACAGCGAGTCGCCCGGCTGCAATGCTCCACTGAGGATCTTCTGCCGCAGTTCGGAGGCGACGACCTCGGCCATCTTCGGCAGGCGCCGACGCGCTACGGGAGTTCGCTGATCGTTTCGCTGACTGTCCGGCACGTGCTGCCCCATCTCCGGCGATATTGTCCTGCGAGCCCTCCGTGACGGGCCCGTTCCAGTATAGCCAGCGGAATCCAGCTAAGCTAACTATGACATACGGCCCCTGGCCGCCTTGAAACCGGCCACACCCCGCCAAGGGGGGAGCGGCTAGGCTGGGGATCATGCCGTCCCCACGCCGTACCGCGCGCCAGAGAGATCTGCTCGAACGGCTGGTGGCGTTGCTGGCGGCGGAGGGTTTCGCGTCCTTCACCCTCGACGAGCTGACCGAGCGGCTGCGCTGCTCGAAGACCACGTTGTATCAGCTGGCCGGCAGCAAGCAGGAATTGGTCCGCGAGGCGGTCAAGCACTACTTCCGGGAAGCGACCCGGGCCATCGAGCAGCAGGTCGCGGACGCCTCGGCGCCCTCCGACCGCGTGGTGGTCTATCTGAACGCGGTCGCCGAGCAGCTCAAGCCGCTGTCCCGGCGGTTCCTCGACGACATGGCCCAGTTCGAGCCCGCTCGCGAGGTCTACGAGGCCAATACCCGCATCGCCGCCGGCCGGATCAGGCAGCTGGTCACCGAGGGCGTGGCCGCCGGTGCCTTCCGCGATGTGCACGCCGCGTTCGTCGGCGAGGTCGTCGCCGCCACGATGCAGGAGATCCAGCGCGGCGAGATCGCCACCCGCACCGGTCTGACCGACTCGGAGGCGTACGCCGAGCTGGCGTCGCTCATCGTCCACGCCCTCTCGCCCTGAGCGCGCCGGGTCAGGGCCGGACGCCCCAGCTCCTGAGCACCGCCTCGGTGTCCGGCTCCCGCTCCGCTCGCGGCGGTGCGGGTTCGCGGCCCGGTGTCCGGGAGAACCGCGGCGCGGTTGCCGCCTGGAGCACACCGCCCGCCTCGACCAGGGTGCGACGGGCCACGAGGTGCGGGTGCGTGGCGGCCTCGGCGAAGGTGAGGACGGGGGTCACGCAGGCGTCCGTCCCGGCGAAGTGCTCGGCCCAGGCGTCACGCGTGCGGGTGGCGAACCGTTCGGCGATCCGGGCCCGCAGCTCGGGCCAGCCGGTGCGGTCGTCCTGGGCCGGGAGTCCGGCCGGGTCGATACCGAGGCCGGCGAGCAGGGCGGCGAAGAAGTGCGGTTCGAGCGCGCCTACGGCGACGAATCCGCCACAGGCGCAGGCGTACGTGTCGTAGTAGGGGGCGGCCCCGTCGAACAGGTTGGACCCGCGTTCGTCCGACCACCGGCCCATGCCGCGCAGGGCGAACGTCATCTGGGCCAGCAGGGCCGCCCCGTCGACCATGGCGGCGTCGACGACCTGCCCGGCGCCGGACCGTGACCGTTCGAAGAGGGCCGCGAGGACCCCGACGACCAGCAGCATGGAGCCGCCGCCGAAGTCGCCGACCAGGTTGAGCGGCGGGGGCGGCGGACCGTCCGGGCGGCCCATGGCGTGGAGTACGCCGGTGAGGCCGATGTAGTTGAGGTCGTGGCCGGGCGCCTGGGCCAGCGGGCCGTCCTGGCCCCAGCCGGTGATCCTGGCGTAGACGAGCCCCGGATTGCGGACGGAGCAGTCGGCGGGGCCGACCCCGAGCCGTTCGGCGACCCCCGGCCGCAGCCCCTCGACGACGATGTCGGCGCGCTCGGCCAGCGCCAGCACCCGGGCACGGTCCTCCGGCCGCTTGAGGTCCGCGAAGACCGAGCGGCGTCCGCGCAGCACGATGTCGGTGGCCCCGTCCGGACCAAGGCGCAGCGCCTTCCCGGCGGGCCGTTCGACCCGTACGACATCGGCGCCCAGGTCGGCGAGGAGCATGGCCGCGTGGGGAGCAGGCCCGAGTCCCGCCAGCTCAAGAACGCGCAGGCCGGCAAGAGGACCCACGGATCCATCTCTGGGAAGCATGGCATTACCGTACCTCAGACGATACTGTTGTATCGCTTGGCGTATCAATATTCCCAGTGATGACCGGGGGAATCCCATGCCCGCTACCCGTACGCTCCCTTCACCGGAAGCCGTCGACCTGATCGAGCTGACCCGTGAGCTGGCCGGGAAGGAGCTGGCCCCACGGGTCGCGGAGGCGGAGGCCGAGGAGCAGTTCCCCCGCGAGGTCTTCCGCACCCTCGGCCGCGCCGGACTGCTGAGCCTGCCCTACCCGGAGGAGTACGGCGGCGGCGGGCAGCCCTACGAGATCTATCTCCAGGTCCTCGAAGAGATCGCGGCGGTGTGGTCCAGCGTCGCCGTCGGAGTCTCCGTGCACGCGCTGTCCTGCTACGCGCTCGCCGCATTCGGCACCGAGGAGCAGAAGAAGGAGTGGCTCCCGGACCTGCTCGGCGGCGAACTGCTCGGCGCCTACTGCCTGTCCGAGGCCCACGCCGGTTCCGACCCCGGGGCGATGCGCACCCGGGCCGTCCGGGACGGCGACGGCTATGTGCTGAACGGCGCCAAGGCATGGATCACCCACGGCGGGCACGCCGACTTCTACACGATCATGGCGCGCACCTCCGACGACCGCTCGCACGGCGTCTCGTGCTTCCTCGTCCCGGCCGACACCCCCGGGCTGATCGCCGACCCGCCCGAGCGGAAGATGGGGCTGACCGGCTCCGCCACCGCCACCGTGCGGCTGGAGAACGTCCGCGTCCCGGCCCGCCGCCGTATCGGCGAGGAGGGTCAAGGGCTCGCCATCGCGTTCGCCGGACTGGACCGCGGACGGCTCGGGATCGCGGCCGTGGGGGTCGGGCTGGCCCAGGGGGCCCTGGACCACGCCGTGCGCTACGCGCGAGAGAGGGAGACCTTCGGCCGGCCCATCATCGACCACCAGGGCCTGGCCTTCGTCCTCGCGGACATGGCCGCCGCGGTCCAGTCCGCACGGGCCACCACCCTGGCCGCCGCGCGCCTCGGGGACCAGGGGCTCCCCTTCGGGAGCGAGGCCGCCATCGCCAAGCTGGTGGCCACCGACAACGCCATGAAGGTGACCACCGACGCCGTCCAGGTGCTCGGCGGCTACGGCTACACCCGTGACTTCCCGGTCGAGCGCTACATGCGCGAGGCCAAGGTGATGCAGATCTTCGAAGGCACCAACCAGATCCAGCGCCTGATCATCAGCCGTGCGCTGAAGAACCACGACCGAGGCCACCTCAGGGTGCGGAAGCAGGAGCACTGATGCGAATCGAGAACACCGCGGCGATCGTGACCGGCGGTGCGTCCGGGCTCGGGGCGGCGACCGCGGCGGCCCTCGCCGAGCAGGGGGCGCGGGTCTTCGTCCTCGACCTCGCGGCCGGTATCGAGAACGCCGCCGCGATCGAGGGCGTCACCTACCTCGCCACCGACATCACCGACGGCGCCGCCGTCGAGGAAGCAGTCGTCACGGCCTCCTCCAGCGGTGTCCCGCTGCGTACGGTCGTCAACTGCGCCGGCATCGGCCCCTCCATGCGGATCCTCGGCAAGAAGGGCGTGCACGACCTGGGCCTGTACGCCAAGGTGGTGCAGGTCAACCTGATCGGCACCTTCAACGTCCTCGCGCTCGCCAGTGAGGCCATCGCGCAGACCGAGGCGGACGAGCACGGCCAGCGCGGGGTGATCGTCAACACCGCGTCGGTGGCGGCGTACGAGGGCCAGATCGGCCAGGCGGCCTACGCCTCCTCCAAGGGCGGGATCGTCGGCCTGACCCTGCCCGCCGCGCGTGACCTCGCCCAGTACGGCATCCGGGTGTGCACCATCGCCCCCGGCATCGTCGAGACACCGATGCTCGCCACCATCTCCGAGGAGTTCCGCGCCTCCCTCGCCGCCGGTGTCCCCTTCCCGCAACGCCTCGGCCGCCCCGACGAGTACGCGCAACTGGCGCTGGCGATCATCGAGCACGACTACCTCAACGGCGAGACCATCCGCATGGACGGAGCCCTGCGAATGGCACCGCGTTGACCACGAGCGAGGTGAGCGGGGTGGGCGACGCGAGCGAGGTGGGCGGCGGGAGTACGGACGTGGTCCTGGTCCGTCACGAACGCGCCGTCGCCGTCATCACGCTCAACCGGCCGCACGCACTCAACGCCATGACCCGGCCCATGGCGACCGCCTACGCCGAGGCCCTGCGGGCGGCCGACGCCGACCCCGCCGTACGCGCCATCGTGGTCACCGGGGCAGGGCGCGGCTTCTGCGCGGGCGCCGATCTGGGCGTACTGAAACAGGGCCCGCAGGCCATCCGCGCCTTCGTGCCGCCCCCCGACGACCTGCCCGACCTCGCGCTGCGGCTGCGCAAGCCGGTGATCGCGGCGGTCAACGGCCCGGTCGCCGGGATCGGATGCGCCTACCTCCTCGGCAGCGACATCCGCTACGCCGCCAGGACCGCCACCATCAGCACCAGCTTCGCCCGGCTCGGCCTGGTCGCCGAGTACGGCATCTCCTGGCTGCTGCCCCGCGTGATCGGCACCCCGCACGCCCTCGATCTGCTGCTGTCGGGCCGCACCATCGACGCCGCGGAAGCCGCGAGCATCGGCCTGGTGCACCACGTCACCGAGCCCGGTGACGTCCTCGCACGCGCCGTCGAGCACGCCGCCGACCTGGCCGCCACCGGGGCGCCTTCCTCGCACGCCGCCATCAAGGCCCAGATCTACGCCGACCTCGAACGGCCCCGCTCCGAGGCGCTGGCACACACCTTGAAGCTGATGGACGGCTCCTTCGACGGCCCCGATCTGGCCGAGGCACTGGCCGCCCGTACCGCGAAACGGCCCCCCGCCTTCGCGCCGCTGCCACCGCCATGACCGCGACACCCAGCCCCTCCCCAGCCGGCCCGCCCACCATTCCCAGGGACACACCATGCGCTCACCACGTCACCCCGCAACCGCCCCCGTGGGCGCCCCCGGCCACGAGGTCGCGGCGCTGATGCTGCGCGCGACGCTGGGACCCATGCTGATCGCCCACGGCTGGAACAAGGTCCGCGGGCCGGGGGGCCTGGACGGCACCACCGGCTGGTTCGAGAGCCTCGGCCTGAAACCGGCCGCGGCCCACGCGCGCATGGCCGCGGCGACCGAACTGGCCGCCGGTGCCGCGCTGACCCTCGGCGTGGCCGCCCCCCTCCCCTCGGCGGCGGCCGTCGTGCTGATGGCGGTCGCGGCGCGCACCGACCACCGCGGCAAGGGCTTCTTCGTCTTCAAGGGCGGCTGGGAGTACACCGGCGTCGTGGCAGGCGCGGCCGTCGGGCTGGCCGCCCTCGGGCACGGCAGGTACTCGGTCGACGGTCTGCTGCGCCGCCGTCCGGGCCCGGCGCACGCGCTGGCCGCGGCCGGACTGGGCACGGCGGCAGCGGCGGCGCTCCTGGCCCTCTGCTACCGCCCGGCGGACAAGCCGCAGGACGACACGCCGGACGACACCTCCGGCGCAGGGAAAACCACCTGATCACACCGCTTCCACGACGACTGGGCCTGCCCGACCACCGGTCGGACAGGCCCAGTCGACAGGAAGGGGGACGGGGCGTCAGCCCTCGCCCGGGATCAGCAGGGTGGCGAGCCGGTCCTCGTGCCAGGCCGGGCCGCCGAGCAGCAGCTCGTTGACCTTGGCCCGCCGCAGATACAGATGCAGGTCGTGCTCCCAGCTGAAGCCGATGCCGCCGTGCAGTTGGAGGGCGTACGTGGCGACGAAGCCCGTACCCCGCCCCACGACCGACTTGGCGACGCTCACCGCCATGGGCACACCGTCGCCGGCGTCCACGGCCTCGGCCGCCGCCCGGGTGGCCACCCGGCCCGCCTCGACCTCGATGAGCATGTCGGCGATGCGGTGCTTGAGCGCCTGGAAGCTGCCGATCGGCACACCGAACTGGGTGCGCTGACCCGCGTAGGTCACGGTCATCTCCAGCAGCCGCGCCGCGATGCCGTTGCTCTCCGCGCATTGCAGGACCGTGCCCAGACACAGCAGGTCGTCCGCCGCGGACCCCCCGGCGGGGAGCGCGAGGCCGTCCGGGATCTCGGCACCGTCGAGGACGATCCGCCCGTATCGGCGGGTGATGTCCATGGTGTGCATGGGCCGGACCGACACCGCGTCGAGGCGCAGCGGCACCACCACCAGACGGCTTCCGCTTTCGCCCTCGGCCCGCAGCACGGCATGGGTCGCCGCCGCCGCGTCCGGCACGTAGTCGCGGTGTCCGGTGAGCCGGAGCGTCCCGTCCCGCTCCCGTACGGTCACCCCGTCCTGGCCGCCGGGCTCACCGACCGCCCACGTCACCACGGCGTCACCGGTCCCGATGTCCGCCAGCAGCCGGCGGATCGGCTCACTCCGGCCGTGTGCGGCCAGCACCCGGCCCACCGCCAGGGTCTGCACCAGCAGACTGGGCTGGACGACCCGCCCGAACTCCTCGGCCACCACCGCCAGATCGCAGGCGGAGCCGCCGAGCCCGCCGTACTCCTCCGGCAGGGCGAGGGCGGTCCAGCCCAGGTCCGCCGTCAGCTTCCACAGGTCGCCGTCGTGGCCGGTGCCGGAACCGGCGATCCGTCGGACGCGTTCGGACGTACTGTGCGCCGTGAGCAGATCGCGGCACACCTCGCGCAACGAGAGCTGGTCGTCAGTCGGCAATCGCACGCTGTGCTCCTCGTCTGTCGCGCCCGTTCACTTCGGCAGCCCCAGCCCGCGCTCGGCGATCAGGTTGCGCATGATCTCGTTCGAACCCGCCGAGATGGTGAACCCGCGGGCGAACAGGAACGCCTTCTGCCAGTGCCCGTCGTCGACCGCGTCGGGGTCCTCCTCGACCAGCACTCCCCGGGACCCGAGCAGTTCGAGCGCGTACGTCGCGATGTCGAGGTTGGTCTCGGTGAACAGCACCTTGACCACGGGCGCGTCGTAGGCGCGGGTGCCCCCGGCCGCGTCCTTGAGCACCCCCTCCAGTCCGAGCAGATCGGCGGCGACCGAGCGGGCGTACAGCCGTCCGAGTGTGCGGCGCACCTGGTCGTCCTGGATGAGAGGGGTGCCGTCGCCCGCCGGGGTCGCGGCGAGGCCGACGAGTCGGCGGACGGCGTTGGTGGCGCTGTCCTCGCGCAGGCTCTGCGAGCGCTCGTGCGCGAGCGCGGTGCGCGCGATGGCCCACCCCTGGCCCGGCTCGCCGATCAGGCTCCCGGCCGGGAGCCGCACCTCGTCGAAGAAGACTTCGTTGAAGTCGCTGGACCCGGTCATCTCGCGCAGCGGGCGCACGGTGATGCCGGGGGCGCGCATGTCCACCACGAACGCGCTGACGCCCTGGTGCTTCGGTACGCCGGGGTCGGTACGGGCGAGCAGGAAGCCCAGGTCGGCGATGTGGGCGTGAGTCGTCCACACCTTCTGCCCGTTGACGACCCACTCGTCACCGTCCCGCACCGCGCTGGTCCGCAACGACGCGAGGTCGCTGCCGGCGTCCGGCTCGCTGAACAACTGGCACCACAGATCCTCGAACGCGCGGATGCGGGGCAGGTAGTGACCCTGCTGCTCGGGCGTGCCGTACGCGAACAGCGCGCCGCACACGAGATTCCAGGCGCCGATCGGCCGGGGCACCTGGGCGTCGGCCAGCTCCTCGTCGACGACGAGGTCGCGCAGCGGATCATGAGCGCCGGTGCCGCCGAACCGCTCCGGCCAGTCGGCACCGATCAGCCCCGCCGAGAACAGCGACGCGCACCACTCCCGGTACATCGGGAGCTGGGCGGCCTCGGGGCTCCGGGTACCGGGCAGCCGGGGCATGTCCGGCCGATGCGCCGCGATGTGCTCACGCACCCTGTCGCGGAATGCTTCGCACTCCGCGGTCGGTTCGAGTCCGTTCCTGTCGCCGTCTCGACTCATTTGGCCGCCTGGACGCCGTGGACCTTGCTCAGGACCTCGCTCACAGTGCACTCCGCGTGGATGATGGTGGGGTGGGAATGATGGACATTCGTAGTATACGTAGTTAACTATGGCGTGGCTATCGTGCCGGCCGGGGGGTGTGGGTGTGGGCCGCCGTCAGGCCACGGCTGTGCCCAGCCGCTCACGGATCACGGCCTCGGCGTCGGACACGATCCGGTCCACCACATTGCGGCAGGTGTCGATGTCATGGATCAGACCCTGTGCCTGGCTCGCCCACCACATGCCGCCCTCCATCTCCCCGGCCCCGAGCACCGCGGACCGGCCGCGCCGGCCCGACGCCAGGTCGGCGATGTCCTCGAAGGCGGCACCGGGCCGGCTGCCCAGGTCCGCGATCCGCTCGGACACCGAGTTGCGCGCCACCCGCGCCGAGTTGTGGAACTCGCGGAAGACCAGCACCGTGTCCAACTCCGTGTTGGCCACGATCTGCTTCTTGACGTTGTCGTGGATGGGCGCCTCGACGGTGGCCATGAAGCGGGTCCCCATGTTGACGGCGGATGCGCCGAGCGCGAGCGCGGCCACCAGTCCGGCGCCGGTCGCGATACCGCCGGAGGCGATCACGGGCACACCGAGCGCGCGGCAGGCCGCGGGGATCAGTACGAGGCCGGGCACGTCGTCCTCGCCGGGATGGCCCGCGCATTCGAAGCCGTCGATGCTGATGGCGTCGACACCCAGTCGTTCGGCCGCGAGCGCGTGCCGCACCGAGGTGGCCTTGTGGATGACCTTGACCCCGGCGGCGCGGAAGTCCGGCAGGTGGGGCCCCGGGTTGGACCCCGCCGTCTCGACGATGCCGACGCCGGATTCGATGATGGCCGCCCGGTACTCGTCGTAGGGGATGGGCTCGATCGTCGGCAGGATCGTGAGATTGACTCCGAAGGGCCTGTCGGTCAGGTTCCGGGTACGGGTGATCTCCTCGGCGAGCGCCTCGGGGGACGGCTGGGTCAGGGCCGTGAGGAAGCCCAGCGCCCCGGCCTCGGCCACGGCCGAGACCAGGCCGGCTGTCCCGAGCCCTGTCATTCCGCCGCACACGACTGGGTGCTCGATCTCGAACAGCTCTGTGAAGCGTGTGGTCAGCAAGGTGCGGTCCTCTTCCGTGATTCTGCGGTCATCGACACTCCCGGCCAGTTAACTAAGTAAGCGTTGAGAGAACCATCCGTCAACCCCGAACCCTGCTCGATTCATCGGTCGCACCGCGCGAAGAACCCTGTGGACCTGCGGAAACCAACTCACTGTGACTCCATCGCTGCCAGAGCGGGCCGTTCGTCGACGCCCGTCATCTTCCGGCATTGCGCGCAAGGTCTTGTTCAACCTAGCTAACTGGGATAGCTTGTCCGGGCCGTCAAGTAGCCGCACGGCACTGTGAGAAGACGATCATCCGAGCGGTGTGCGTCAGCCGCCGCGCCCGATCGACGCCGGATCGCAGACCCCCGAATGGTCCCGGCGATCCGGCCTCGTGTCCCGATACCTCCGCCCGGCCGATGTGGTCCGGGCGCCGCTTCATTCGGAGCACACATGACCCAGTCCGCACCCCTCGACGCCTCACCGGACACCCCCACCGGACCGGCGGCCCGGACCCCTGTGCAGGCGCGGCGCGCGGCCTGGGCCGGGTTCGCGGGCACCTTCGTCGAGTACTACGACTTCGCGCTCTACGGCGTACTCACCGTGTTCTTCGCCCCGCAGTTCTTCCCCGCGGCGAACCCGGCGACCTCCCTGCTGGCCGGCCTCGCCGTGTTCGGCGCCGGCTTTGTCAGCCGCCCGCTCGGCGGGATCCTCTTCGGCCGCATCGGCGACCGCTACGGCCGCAGGCCGGCGCTCGTGTCCACGCTGGTCCTGATGGGACTCTGCTCCGGGCTCGTCGGGCTGCTGCCCACCTACGCCTCCATCGGCGTATGGGCTCCCGTGCTGCTGGTGCTGCTCCGGCTCGGACAAGGCATCTCGGCCGGGTCCGAACTGCTCGGTTCGGTGACGTTCGTACTGGAGTCGGCGCCGAAGTCGAAGCGGATCTTCCTCGCCTCGATGACACCGTTCGGCGCGAGCCTCGGCACCGCCGCCGCGACCGCGTCCGTGTGGGCCCTCAGCTCCTCGGCGGGCGGCGACTGGATGAGCGACTACGGCTGGCGGCTGCTGTTCCTGCTGGGCTTCCCGCTCACCGCGGTCGCCCTGTGGATCCGCAGCGGCATCAGCGAGTCACCCGAGTTCAAGGCGGAGTCCGCGGACGGCGGGCCGGTCAAGTCGCCGCTGCGGGAACTGTTCCGCAAGCATCGGCGGGTGGCCCTGCTGGCAGGCGGTGTCGCCATTGCCGCCAACGGCACCAGCGGGCTCATCGCCTGGTTCTCCACCTACCTGGTCGGCACCCGTGACCTGCCGGAAGGCACCGTGTTCGCGGCGCTGGCGATCGGCTCGCTGATCGCCGCCCCGACCGTGCTGGTGTCCGGGCTGCTGACGGAACGTCACGGACAGCTCAGGGTGACCTCGGTGATCCTCGGGGCGCTGGTGCTCGGCGCGCTGCCGTTCCTGTGGCTGCTGGGTACGGCCACCGAACTCCCCGCACTGCTGGGCACCCTGGTCGTCTACAACATCCTGGGCGTCTGCCTGATGCCGCCCGCGTACACGCTGATCGCGCAGCTCTTCCCGGTCTCGGTGCGGTACACCGGCGCGACGTTCGGCCAGAACATCGGCAATGTCCTCGGTGCGGGTGTCGCCCCGTTCGTCGGCGCCCAGCTCGCGGTGGGCACCGGATCGGCTCTCGGGCCCGCGATCTGGATCGTCGGGGTGGCCGTGGTGGGCCTGGTAGCGCTCTCCGCCATCCGCACATCCGGTGCCTCGGCGCCTCAGGAGCGAGGTCCGGCGGCCCGGCAGGACAGCCGGGTCTGACGTCGCGGCTCCCTCCACTGATCCGCTGTTCATATCTGACTAAGATTGATACCTTGAGCGAAGGCTCCGGGTGAGCGAAAGGTGTTCCCATGCAGCTGCACGACTCATCGGTCCTGGTCACCGGCGGTGCCTCGGGCCTCGGGGCGGCCACAGCACGATTCCTCGCGGAGACCGAGCGCTGCCATGTCGTCGTGATGGACGTCCAGGACGACCTCGGCGAACAGGTGGCCAAGGAGATCGGCGCCACCTTCGTGCACACCGACATCACCGACCCCGACCAGGTCGTCCGCGCCGTCGAGACGGCCTTGTCACTGGCCCCGCTGCGCGCCGCGGTGAACTGCGCGGGCGGCGGCAGCAGCGCACGCACGATCGGACGCGACGGCGCGTACGACTCGGCCCATCCGCTCGACACCTTCGCCCGGATCATCACGCTGAACGTGGTCGGCACCTTCAACGTGACCCGCCTGGCCGCCACCGCCATGTCGCGCAACGAGCCCGGCGCGGACGGCGACCGCGGGGCCATCGTCAACACCGCGAGCGTGGCGGCGTTCGAGGGCCAGATCGGACAGGCGGCGTACGCGGCGGCCAAGGCCGGCATCGCGGGCATGACCCTGCCCATCGCACGGGACCTGTCGGCGGCCGGAATCCGGGTCAACACCATCGCCCCCGGCACCTTCGCCACCCCGCCCATGCTCGGCGTACCCGAGCAGGTGCTGACCTCGCTCGGCAAGAGCGTCCCCTTCCCGAAGCGGCTCGGCCGCCCCGCGGAGTTCGCCGCACTCGCCCACCACCTGCTGACCAATTCGTACGTGAACGGGGAGACCGTCCGCCTTGACGGCGGCATCCGGCTTCAGCCGAAGTAGCAGTGCGAGCCGCATCGGTGCGGCAGTGCGACCCGCACCGGTCAGGACGGTGCGGCACGACAGGAAGGACGGCGGCAGCCGATGAGCAACGACATGGACAGCCCCCAGGTACCCGGTGGCCCGGTCCAGCGCGACGAGACCGACGACGACTACGACCTCCTCACCTACAACGAGGCGGGCGCACGACTCGCGGAGGAGATCGAACGCGAGACACGGCGGCTCAAGGAGTACGAGAGCCGGCCCCCCGGCGAGGCCGACCCGCACGCCACCGAGACCAGCCGGTCCCGCGTGGCCGCGCTGCGCGAGGCCCAGCAGCGCATCGGCGCGCGCACGCTCAACGCGAGCAACTTCGAGCGCTTCTTCGGCTATCCGCCGCCCACCCCCGGCGACCGGCCCGCCTGACGGGACCGCGGCCCGGCAACGCGGACGGCATCGGAAGGAAAGGAGAATCCGATGACCGAGAGGATCATCAGCGGATTCCCGCCCACGGCGACCGCCGATGAGGTCATCGCCGGAATCGACATGACAGGCAGGAGAGTGGTGATCACCGGCGGTTCCTCCGGTATCGGACGCGAAACCGCGCGGGCACTCGCCGGTGCCGGAGCCGAGGTGACCCTCGCGGTGCGTCGGCGGGAATCCGGCCTGGCGGCGGCGGAAGAGATCGCTGCGAGCGTCGGGGGCGCCCGGGTGCACGTCGCCGACCTGGATCTGACGAAGATCGAGAGCGTCGAGGCGTTCGTGGGGGAGTGGCACGGGCCGCTCGACGTTCTCGTCAACAACGCGGGCATCATGGCGCCGCCGACCCGGCAGGTGACCGACCGCGGTGTCGAGTTGCAGTTCGCCACCAATCACCTCGGCCATTTCGCGCTGGCCCTCGGGCTGCACGACGCGCTGGCGGCCTCGGATGCCGCGCGGATCGTCGTGGTCTCCTCCGTCGCCCACCGGCGCGCCCCGGTCGACTTCGACGACGTCAACTTCGACCATCGCCCGTACGACCCGTGGGTTGCCTACGGACAGTCGAAGACCGCGACCATCCTCTTCGCCGTCGAGGCCGACCGGCGGTGGCACAGCGACGGCATCACCGCCAACGCCCTGCACCCCGGCGGTATCAACACCCGGCTGGACCGGTTCCAGGGCGACGACTACCACCGCCGACTCAACGCCCAGTTCGGGGGCGCCGCGCACGTGCCCTGGAAGACCGCCCGTCAGGGCGCCGCCACCTCCGTCCTCCTCGCGGCCTCGCCGCTGCTCGACGGCGTCGGCGGCCGGTACTTCGAGGACCTGAACGAATCAGCACCCACCAGTGAGCCGCTCTCCGCGCAGGGTGACAACTCCGGCGGTGTCGCACCGTACGCCGTCGACCCCGCCAACGCCTCCCGGCTGTGGGACCTTTCGCTGCGCCTCCTGTCGGTGGGCAGTTGTCCGGCGACCGGCGTGTCCACCGCTCCCGGCCGTGTGAAGTAGCCCCACGGGTCGTCTTCATGGGGCGGGTGGCGCGTCGGACGGCGCGCGGCGTTCGCGCGAAGGTGTGTCGGCGTTCGCGAGCGGCAGGACGACGCGGAAGGTGGCTCCCGCGCCGGGTGAGCTGTCCACGCTCACCGTGCCGCCGTGGGCGGCAGCCAGTGAAGCGACGATGGCGAGGCCGAGGCCGGAGCCGCCGGTGTTACGGGTGCGTGAGGTGTCTGTGCGGTAGAAGCGCTCGAAGACCCGCTCGGCCTGCTCCGGCGTGAGACCCGGACCCCGGTCCGCGACGTCCAGTACGAGGGCCGGCATCTCGCCGAGACGGCCGGGCCGGAGCGTGAGGGACACCGGGGTGCCGGGGGGTGTGTGGATGAGGGCATTGCCGGTGAGGTTGCTCAGTACCTGGCGCAGGCGGTCCTCGTCTCCGGTGACGACATGGACTGTGCGGTCGTCCGCAGTGAGCTGGATGTCACGGTCCGGGGCGAGCAGGCGGGCGTCGCGTGCCGCGTCGGCGGCCAGTGCGAGCATGTCGACCGGTCGCCGCCGCAACGGGCGTTGCTGGTCCAGCCGGGCGAGGAGCAGGAGGTCCTCCACGAGGGTGCCCATCCGGGTCGCCTCCGCTCCCACGACGGCCAGGATCCGCTCAAGTTCGGCGCGATCGGGGCGGGGGCCGCGACGGGAGTAGTCGGCCCAGGCGCGGATGACCGCCAGCGGCGTACGCAGGTCATGGCCGGCGTCCGACACGAACCTCCGCATGCGCTCCTCCGAGCGCCGGGCCGTCGACTCCGAGTCGGCCCGCGCCCGGAACGCTTCCTCGATCTGACCGAGCATCCCGTTCAGAGCGTGGCCGAGCCGGCCCAGCTCGGTGCGCGGCGGATGCTCCGGGACGCGCCGGGTCAGGTCCCCGGCGGCGATGGCGACCGCCGTCCTCTCCACCTTGGCGAGGGGACGCAGAGCCGCCCCTACGAGCACGACTCCGGCGGCGGCGACGGCGAGCAGGCCGAGTGCGCCCACGGTCACGTCGACGGTCACCAGTTCGGAAATGGTGGCGTCCTGGTCGCCGAGGGCCATCGCGATCAGGATCCACCCCGGTGACGACGTCTCCGGAAGCGGCCGGATCAGGATGCGCCAGCTGCCGTCACCCGGCTTCGACGCCATGGTCATCGGCCGGCCCGCGTGCTCCTTCAGCCAGGCCGCGTCCTCGGGGACGTCGAGAACCTGCGGTTGCGGCGACAACGAGTCCCTGGCCCCAGCCGCCGGCTCACGGGGGTCGTTCACCAACTTCCCGTCGGCGTCGTACTGCTGGACCCGGTAGAGCCCCACCGCCCCCACGGCATTCGTACGCGGTTTCTCGGGCACGTCACGGTCGGCCGCGTCGTCGCTGATCGGGGAGCCGGGATGCCCCAGGGCCGCGAGATCGAGCTGGGCGTCGGTCCGGTCCAGCAGTTGCCCGCGCAGGACCACCACCCCGGCGGTGCTGATGGCGGTGAGCGCAACGGCGACAAGCAGAAGGACCACGGTCACCAGCCGGAACCGCAGCGACAACCTTCCGAACACGCGCAGCGGCGACGGTCCGAACGCGCGCAGCGACAACTGTCCGAACGCGCGCCGGATCACGACGGGAGCCGCAGCACGTAGCCGACTCCGCGCACGGTGTGGATCAACCGGGCCTGCGGCTCGCCGATCTTGCGGCGCACGGAGTGGACGTACGTCTCGACGATGCCGCCATCCCCGCGGAAGTCGTAGTTCCACACGTGGTCGAGGATCTGTGCCTTGGACAGCACCCTGCCGGGGTTGGCCATGAAGTAGCGCAGCAGCTTGAACTCGGTGGGGGACAGGGCGATCCGCTCGCCGCCGCGCCGCACCTCGTACATCTCCTGATCCAGCTCCATGTCGGCGAAGGCCAGCCGGGTGGCCGGGAGATCGGGGGTCCGGCGCTGCCGGCGCATCACGGCATGGATCCGGGCGATCACCTCGTCCAGGCTGAACGGCTTCGTGATGTAGTCGTCGCCGCCGATCGTCAGACCGCGGACCTTGTCCTCGGTGGCGTCCCGGGCGGTGAGGAACAGCACCGGCACGGGCGTGTCCGCGCGCAACCGGCGCAGGACCTCGAAGCCGTCCATGTCGGGCAGCATCACATCGAGGACGACGACGTCGGGGCGATGCCGCCGAGCCGCGGCCAGCGCCTCCTGCCCGGTGGCCGCGGTGACCGGGTCGAATCCGGCGAAACGCAGACTGCCGGCCAGCACTTCGAGAAGGTTCGGCTCGTCCTCGACCAGCAGCAGCCGTGGCTTCGGCGCCGACCGGCGTTCCTCGTTCGCCTCATCCATCCGTGCCTCCCGTACCTGGAGTCGATGTGGCCGTGCCGGCATCGTGCCGCGCCGGTCTGAGAGCGGGCTGAGGATCCGCTGAGGATCAGCTCAGGGCCCGCTCAGGGATTGCTGAGACCCCCTCGGGCGGGCGTCGCTCCTTCAGGAAGCTCTGAGGTCGCGCTCAAGACCGGCTGATGCTGCCGCCCCACGATCAGTCCGTACGACCGATCGGCTCCGGAGCGGAAGCCGACGGGACGCAGGGACGAGGAGTGGCAACGATGGGACGAAAACTGAGTCGCACGCTGATGGCGGTCGCAGCGCCGGCGCTGGCCCTGGTGCTGGCCGGCTGCGGATCCGGCGGCGTGGGCGGCTCGGACAAGTCCGACTTCCAGAAGCAGGCACTGAAGCTCGCGAAGTGCCTGCGCGAGCAGGGGCTGGACGTGGAAGACCCGGTGAACGGCGCTCCCGCTCCGGTCAAGGACGTGGACCCGCAGAAGATGGACAAGGCCATGGAGGCGTGCCGCAAGTACCAACCGCCGAACACCGGTGACTCCGACGACCACAAGGAGGACGTGCAGAACGGGCTGACGATGGCCAAGTGCATGCGGGAGAACGGCGTGGAGGCTTGGCCCGACCCCAGGCCCGACGGCGGCTTCTCGCCCGTGCCGGAAGCCGTCGACGACCCCGACCGCGAGGCCGCGGAGAAGAAGTGCCAGGCCGAGCTGCCCAACCCGGAGGAGCAGTGAGGGGCGGGCCGGACGCCATGGGGCCGGCGGAGGAGACACCGTCCGAGCCTTCCGAGCCCTCCGAGCCGTCCGCATCGCCCCGGCGCCGTAGTGCGCGACGGGGCAGGAAGGTGCTGGTCACCGGCGTTGTCCTCGCTGCCGGCGGCGCACTCACCGCCGCCTGGTTCACGGTGGGAGGCGAGAGTTCGCAGGGTTCGCAGACAGGCGAGCTGCCGCCGAAGACCACCACGGTCACGAAGCAGACGCTCAAGGCCACGCGCACCGAGGACGGCGAGCTGGGCTACGGCCCGTCCACCACCGTGACCGGCCGACTGGCCGGCACCCTCACCGCGCTGTCCGCCGAGGGCAAGCCGATCGGCCGGGGCCAGATGCTCTACGAGCTGGACAACCAGCCGGTGGTGCTGATGTACGGCGCGAAACCCGCCTTCCGCGACCTGGCGACGGGGACCGAAGGGCCGGACGTCAAGCAGTTGGAGGCCAACCTGGCCGCGCTCGGGTACACCGGATTCACCGTTGACGAGGAATACAGCGACCTGACCGCCCAAGCGGTCGAGCAGTGGCAGGAGGACAGGGGCCTGACCGAGACCGGAAAGGTCGAGCTGGGACGGGTGGTGTTCACGGCCGGGCAGGTGCGCGTCGAGAGCCGCGAGGCCGCGAAGGGCGACCAGATCGGGCCGGGCGCCAAGATCCTGTCGTACACGGGCGTGGACAAGGCGGTCACCTTGGAACTGGACGCCGCCGACCGGCAACTGGCCAAGAAGGGCACCAAGGTCAGCGTCCGGCTCCCCGACGACAGCACGGTCACCGGCACGGTCACCGACGTCTCCACGAAGGTGCAGGCGGCCACCGAGAAGGAAGCCGCGAAGACGAAGCTCGACCTGGTCGTCGCACCCGACGGCAAGAAGGCGCCGAAGGCCGTGGCCGGTTACGAGCAGGCGGCGGTGCAAGTGGACTTCACCACCGGCACCCGCAAGGACGTGCTCACCGTGCCGGTGGCAGCGCTACTGGTACTGCCTCAGGGCGGCTTCGGCGTGGAGGTCGTCGACGAAGGGGCAGCCACGACACGTTATGTCCCCATCCGGGTCGGCCTGTTCGCCGACGGTCAGGTGGAGATCTCCGGTGCCGGCATCACCGAGGGCACCAAGGTGGGGATGCCCGAATGATCACCCTGACCGACGTCAGCAAGACCTATTCCGGTGGAGTCACCGCGCTCGACACCGTCCGTCTCGACATCGCCCGCGGCGAACTCCTCGCCATCGTCGGCCCGTCCGGCTCGGGAAAGTCCACCATGCTGCACATCCTGGGCACCCTCGACAAGCCCACCACCGGCACCGTGCACCTCGACGGGTGGGACACAGGCGCCCTCCCCGATGCCAGGCTCTCCGCGCTGCGGGCCCGTACGGTCGGGTTCGTCTTCCAGCAGTTCCACCTCGCCCCCGGCACCTCGGCCCGGGACAACGTGGCCGACGGGCTGCTCTATACGGGCCTGCGTCCGGTCGAGCGGCGCCGCCGCGCGGCCGAGGTGCTCGGCCGTGTCGGCCTGGGCCACCGGCTGGACCACGAGCCGCACGAGCTGTCCGGAGGCGAACGGCAGCGCGTCGCCATCGCCCGCGCGGTGGCCGGCCGGCCGGCGCTGCTGCTCGCCGACGAGCCGACCGGCGCACTGGACTCCGCCGCCGGCGCCGGAGTGATGCGGTTGCTGCGCGATCTGCACGCCGCCGGCACCACCGTCGTGATCATCACGCACGACCGGGAGCTGGCCGCCGGCCTGCCCCGCCAGGTACGGATGCGCGACGGCCGCATCGTCGAGGACACCGGCAGCCGCTCCGGGACCGCCCTGCCGGGGGTGGTCCGATGACCGCCGGCACGCACCGGCCGCCGACGGACGCCGATGACCTCCGCCCGGCCCGCCTACGACCACGCGATGTGGTCCGGGTCGGACTGGTCGGCCTGCGCACCCGTCCGATGCGCGCCTTCCTCTCCGCGCTCGGCATCGCGATCGGTATCGCCGCGATGGTCGCCGTGGTGGGAATCTCGTCGTCGTCGCGGGCCGAACTCGACCGCACCCTCGACGCACTGGGCACCAACCTGCTCACCGTCTCACCCGGCCAGACCCTGTCCGGAGGGAACGCCGCGCTGCCCGACACGGCGGAGAGGATGATCGGCCGCATCCGCCAGGTGGAATCGGTGTCCGCGATCGGCGAGATCAAGGACGCCGACGTCTACCGCAACGACAAGACGCCCAGGATCGAGACGAACGGACTCGCCGCCTACGCCGCCCGTACCGACCTGCGTGCCACCGTCGGCGTCAAGCTCCGCAGCGGCACCTGGCTCAACGACGCCGTGGGGAGATACCCGGCCACGGTGCTGGGCACGACCGCGGCCGAACGCCTCGGCATCGGACACGCCAAGATCGGTACCCAAGTACTCATCGGCAAGGGCTGGTTCACCGTGGTCGGCATTCTCGACGAGGCCCCGCTCGCCCCCGAGCTGGATTCCGGGGCCCTCGTCGGCTGGTCGGCCGCCCGGACCCAACTGGGTTTCGACGGCCGCCCGACCACCATCTTCAGCCGCACCCAGGACGCGCACGTCGAACAGGTCAGCGAGATGCTGGGCGCCACCGCCAACCCCGAGGCGCCCGGTGAGGTCCAGGTCTCCCGCCCCTCCGACGCGCTGGCCGCCAAGCAGGCCGCCGGGCAGGCCTTCACGGGCCTGCTGCTGGGCGTCGGCGCGGTCGCCCTGCTGGTCGGCGGGGTCGGCGTCGCCAACACCATGGTGATCTCGGTGCTGGAACGGCGGGCGGAGATCGGCCTGCGCCGCTCACTGGGCGCCACTCGTGGCCAGATCCGCACCCAGTTCCTCGCCGAGTCGCTGCTCCTGTCCGCACTCGGCGGCCTGGGCGGCGCCGTCCTCGGCGGCGCGGCGACCGCCGCCTTCGCCCGCTACCAGGGCTGGCCCATGGTCGTACCGGCATGGGCGGTGGCGGGCGGTATCACCGCCACACTGGCGATAGGAGCCCTGGCCGGCCTCTACCCCGCCATCCGCGCCGCCCGCCTCTCCCCAACGGAAGCGCTGGCCGCACCATGAGCCGGGCATCGAACCGATGCCGTAAGGAAGGCCCGTTTATCGATCTTCCAGTGATCGTTTACACCCCGGACCTACGTTCTTCGACAGCGGGAGCGAACGCCACCGCGAACCACCTCCCACCATTGAAGAAAGCACGGTCCACCATGAAACGCCGCCTCGCCGCCGCAGGTCTCGCCGCCGCCACCATGGCCGCCACCAGCATCATGCTCGGCCTGGCCACGAGCCCCGCTTACGCTTCCGGAGGAGCGCCCGGCGAGATCAAGATCGGCGGACTCTGCCTCGACGCCCAGAACAGCGGTCCGTACGACGGGGCGCCGGTCCAGCTCTACTCCTGCAACGGCACCAAGGCGCAGTACTGGTACGAGGAGATGTGGGGCACCGGCCTGAACACCAAGGTCCACCTCGTCAACAAGGCGTCCGGACGCTGTCTCGACATCCCGAACAACAACGCCCGCAGCGGCCAGGAACTTCAGGTGTGGACCTGCAACAAGTCCGACGCCCAGAGGTTCCGGTTCGAGGGCGGCAACCCCGACCTCTCGGGCGGCTGGAGAACCCTGGTCAACGACACCTCCGATCTCGTCCTCGACGCCCCCGGCGCCCTCTGGCACTCCGGCGCCCGCCCCTACCTGCACCCGCGCAACGGCACGGGCGCGCAGCGGTGGTGGTTCACGCCGGGGGAGGAGTACGGCAGCGGCGGCGACCCGTGCGGCCCCATGCCTTCCGTTTGCTGACTTCGGCCTCTCACGGTGAACGAGGACGGCGTCGATTCGGGTGGCGTCGATTCCGATGGCGATGCCGGGCAGGCCGGCCCGGCATCGCACACGGGACCTGGCGGCGTAGACAGCTGTAGGAGGAGTGCGTGTGAGCCGGCGGTGGGGGCGACGTCGTGGGGGCGACGTCGCCGGAGGTTTCGATTCACCCGGGGCCGAACCCCTGCTCCAGGGAAGGAGTTGCCAGGCTGTGTCGTGGTGGAGCACGTACAGGATGCCCTCAAGGCACAGCCGCTCTGTTACCGGCCGAGCCCCAGGTGAGCACTCCGGCCATTGCGGCAGCAGTAGCTTGATCAGCCTCCACAAGCCGGCATCCACGATCCACGGCCCAGCACTCACACCTCCTTCCCGAACGGCCGATCGTCATCAGGGTCGGCCAAGGCGTCGACCCAGTCGGCCCGTACCGCTTTCAGCGAATGCCGTTCTTGGCCAACTGGCCGAGCAGAGCGTCCACCAGAGGGGGCTTCAGGCCCATCGCCAGGAACGCCAGAGGCCTGAGGCCGCGCCGTGCGATCTCGATCCGGTGGAAGGTCATGAAGACCGACGCGCCGCTGAGCCGGTTCAGCAGGGTCACCTCGCTCCACGCCACCGCGTCCTGCACGCCGCCGAACAGATTGGTGACGACCAGGCCTTCCGTATAGAGGTAGCACCGCCTGAGTCCGAACCTGGCGGACATACGACGCCATGCGAGCATGAGGCCGAACAGGACGAACACCACCGCTGTCATGACGGCGCCCTTGGCGAACGCCGCTGGGGGCGCGATGGCCAGCAAGCAGACGATCAAGATGACGTACAGAACCACGCCGACCCGCCGCGCCATCTGCGTCAGGCCGCCTCCCACTCCCGCGATGGGATAACTACCGAGCTTCTTGCCGAGGCCGAGGCCAAGCCCGTCCACGCCACGTCGCATGATGAATCGTCTCCCCTGGAGAAAGTCCGAGCCGCGTTTCACGCAGAGCCATGCCGGTCACGGTCGGGCCGGTGCTGTGTCCGCATGATGAGTTGAGCGAGCAGACGGGTGCGGGGGACCATCCGCTCGACCTTGACGTGGTGCGGCGGGACAGTTCCCCCCGGCGAAGCCCCGCCGCGTGAACGACGTTAGGGCGGGCCAAAGCATTCCACCAGCGACTGGATTGCATAGAGCCCATGCATCTGGAGAATGGGTTGTGGGAGGACGGGCGATGTCCGGAGGATCGTGAAGGGGGAGGCGCATGTTCGAGGTCGACGCGCTGCGGCTGCTCGTGGCCGTGGCAGAGACCGGATCGTTCACCAAGGCGGCGGCCCGGCTCAACTACACACAGTCCGCGGTATCCCGGCGGATCGCCGCGCTGGAACAGCAGGCGGGCGGACCGCTGTTCGAACGGCTCCCTCGGGGCGTACGGCTCAATCCCGCCGGCCGTACACTGCACCGGCACGCCATGGATGTGCTCGACCGGCTGGCGCGGGCGGCGCGGGAACTGGCCGTGCTGAACGCGGGGAACGGCGGACTGCTGCACACGGGGGCCTTCGCCACCGCCAACATCTCGCTCGTGCCCACCGCCCTGCGGGCACTCCAGCACGCCAAGCCTGATGTCGAGGTCATCGCGGTCGAGGGCTCGACCGACACGCTGATGGAGCGCCTCGCGGACGGGGCGTTGGACCTTGCTGTCGTCAGCGACTACCCGTCCGGTCTGCCGTCGGCCGACGGTGTCACGACGACCGTGCTGTGCGAGGACGAACTGTTCGTGGCTCTCCCGCGCGCGCACCGCCTGGCCGGCGCCCAAACGGTCGACCTGCGTGAACTGCGGGACGAGGCATGGCTTCACAGCGCGTACGGTGACCGTCCTACGATGCTCGCCGATGCCTGCGCACGGGCGGGCTTCACCCCCAGGAAAGTCATCCGGATCGCTGAATGGACCGGGAAGTTCGGCTACGCGGCAGCCGGACTGGGGGTGGCGCTGGTCCCCTCGCTGGCCGCCCGCGCGGTCCCCGACGAACTCGCCCTGTGCCGCCTCACCGACCCGGCCCTGCGCCGGACCGTCCATGTGGCGCTGCCAGCAGCCCCGCTACCAGCGGCACTGACACTGAGGGATCTGCTGCAAGACGCCGTTGACTGAACCAACGGACGAAGTGCACTGGCGCCAGGCGAACTTGCTGAGACCCACGCCTCGGTCACGAGTGGAAGGTGATGTTCACCAGCACGGCGTTCGGGGACAATTGGTCGATGTACGTGTTGAAGAACTCGATGTATTCCCCGTACTCCTCGTACGCCAGGGACTCCGGGGTAATCCACTTGCCGTCGAGAGTCAGAAGGGCGTCACGGGTAAGGCTTTCGCATGACTTGCGGCGCAGGAAACGTTCCCGTCCGACACCGAATTCCCCCACCGCTCGCTGTCCGAAGCGGTCACACAGGACGTGGTCGGCTCCAGGGTGGCAGACAGACGGTCAGTGCTTCGCGGGCCAAGAGAACTCCCTTTCATTACGCGCTCCGATTACTCCGAAACACCACGGCTACATCTCACGGGGGAGGTCCGCAGCCACCGGCCGCCAACGGCACGCAGGCACCGTTGACGACCATATTCCAGTCTCTGGAGAACTGGTAAGGAGTTTCGCTCCGCCGCCGCTGCTCCGGGGCGTGCTGGGCGGAAAGGAATCGGCCCGAGGTGTGGTCGTACTCGCGAGCGCGCAAATGGACGAGGCTGGTGGCCGCGTCGTCGAGGCCGGAACCGTGTACGGCACCCTGGTCCCCACCCGCGACCACAAGGTCCCCGAGCAGTCGAAGAACTACCGGAATTCGACCCACCGCAGGTCGTCATCGGCACCGACACCCGGCTGGCCGTCGCGGGGCCGGCCGACCGCTGCCGGGCAACCGTATCGACAGCACACCCTGGCCCGGCCGAGCGCCCACACCGTTGCTGGCCTCGCGGTCCGGGTGGCTGCCTTGTCGGCCACCATCCGTCGTGTGGCCGGTGCGGTGTACCCGGGCGCTCTCGGAGACGGCAGCGGCCCGTCGCGCGGTATCTGTCAGGACACCAGGCCCCGTCCGTCCCGCAGCCTCCCGGCGAACGCCCGCGCGGCGGCCAGGTCCCCGATGTTCGGCCGCTGTTTGTTGATTCCGCCCACGAGCTTGAAGGGCGTCCAGGTGTCGAACGCCCGGCACGAGAAGCTCCCGTCCACCTCGAATCCCTTGCCTTCGAGGAGCTGGACCAGAGGGCGGGTGAAAGGCAGCAGCGGAATCTCGGGAAACCCGCTGGTGGCGAACACGAACGCCCGGCCCCGCCCGCTGGGAAGCGCCTTGACCAACTCGGTCAGGCGGGGGTGGAGCCTGCTGTAGAAGACGCCCGAGCCGAATCCCACGAGATCGGACTCGGCCAGCTCCGTCAGGTCGGCCTGTTCGGGCGAGACGACCTTCGCGCCCAGTACCTGGGCCATGCTGTCGGCGACACGACGCGTATTGCCGTGCGACACGGAGACGCACACGATGACGGCCTTCATCCTCACGATCCTTTCTCTCGCTTCCGTAGTCAGGACCACACAGCGGCGTCGGACGTGACACCACCCGAGCGTGATGGCCGCCACACCACATGGGGGTGCCACGCGTCCTGAACGCTGATGCTGTACGTGACGACGCGCGAGTACGTCGTCAAACCTCCCGGCTCCAGGGGAGAGTTCAGTCGTGGAAGTCACCTCGTAGGTGAATCCTCGTCAGGTCATCAGTAGGTATCGACGAAGAACGCATCCTTTTCGATGATGCGCTCAGTTCTGTAGAAGGAGCCCAGCTCGGACCCGCCCCGGCTGTTCTCTGTGGCATCGATCATGCACACGCTGTAGCCGACGGGCCCTGTTCCGCTGGGCTCGGTGATGTTGCACCAGCCGAAGGTGCGGGCAACGCCCACAGGGTTTGCGGTGCTGGCCCCTTGCCATGTGGAGGCAAAGGGATACTCGTCGCAACTCTTCCCGTCAGGCCGAGGGTACCTACTGGGGCACGACCGATTACGGTTGTCGTCCCGTTTATCAGTGTCCGTCAGCCTTTCCAGGGCGGTGTCCCCAGGTGCTCCCGGGAGTCCCGAATTCTGTGCGTCCCTGATATGCCCGGCGAGCTGCGGATAGAGGGCAAGGCTGTAGTTCAGGGTGGGGGTGTACTCAGGGAACACCACTCCGGGCCGGTAGACGCCCGGTAGGGCGTTGTCCCCCCGACTCGCCGGAGACTCCACTTCCATTTCATTGCTCAAACCGGCGTAAGTGCTGAGGATCCGGTACTCCCACGTCGTCCTGGCGAAACCAACCTGGCCGGACCCAGTGGCCGTAGTGGCGAAGAATGATTCCCCGTCCACATCCTCGCGATCATTCATACGGCCGCCGAGCACTCCGGCGTTCCTGACGGCGCAGTCGCCGGAGCAGCGTGCACTGCCCACTACGAAGAGCGTTCCCGTGCTCCCCCAAGTGGAGTAGCGGTAGAGCTCGATCTGATGCGCCCACTGCTCGGAGGCGGTGTCGCTGTAGGAGTAGTTGAACTCCAGGAAGCTCACACCCCCGACGGGGACGCCGTTCCTGGTGAAAACGCCTTGGACATCACGGGTCATGCATGCGTCGGTGCGCGTCTGCCACCATCCGTCAAAAACATGGTCGTTGCACCAGTCGGGCCTGTCTTCCGCCTGAAGTGCGGGACTCTTCTCTGTCGCCTGTTTGAGCTGCGGGGCATCGGCCCGGGGAGTCGTCTCGACGCACAGCGACAGCCCGTCGGGGACCTTCGAGCGCTTTGACTTGAGGCGCTTGTCGAGCGCGTCGCACGAGATGTGCTCACCGGCCGAGCGTGCGGCCTTCGCGGGGGCAGGGTGCTCCCCGGCCTGGGAGACGTCCCGGGCCCCGGCGACGCCCGGGGCCTCGGCGACATCCGTGGGCGACTGCGCGGATGCCACCGACTGTAAGGGCAGCAGCGCGAACAGCAGCGCCAGGACAGGCGCGAGGCGTTTGGTTCTCTTCCGCATGTTTCCTCCATCTGTCACCACGAGCAACCATGACGCGGGCATGCCAAACATGTGCAGTCGAGCATGTGCGGTCGAACAGGCCCTCGTGGCATGGGACATAGATAAGTGGACAAGGCCAGGCAGCGTGCTGGACCTGAGCCGGAGGCGGTACCTGACGACGCGCCGGCCTCAACCACTGTGGCGGAGGCCGGCGCCGATCCAAGCTCAGCTGTCGGTCCACCAGTAGCGCTTCTGGCCGTCGGAGGCGTTGGTGTTGCTCTTGTTGCCGATGTCGGCACACCAGGTGTAGCCCGAGGTCTTGGCGCAGGCCCGCATGTAGCGGTTCTTCACGTCGTCGCTGCTGTGTATGTACCGCTTGCTGGTGATCGTGTCCCCGTTCTTGCCCGAGGTCTCGGAGCCGCAGGTCTTCCAGGTCTTGCCCTTGTCGTGGCTGATGTTGACCCAGACCCTGTCGCCCTTCTTGGACTTCTCCAGCCGCCCGGCAGAGCGGTCGTAGAACTTCCCGGTCATCAGCTTGAGAACCCGGCCGTGCTTCTTGGTCACGCCGTCGTTGTACTTGTCGGTGTCCTTGCCCTTGTAGCTGACGATCTCGCCGACGCCGAAGGTCGAGTACGAGTTGTACGTGCACGACGACGCGGCGGCCATGGACGTCAGGCCGGCGGTGTCCGCGGCCCTGACCTCCTGCTGAACGGCCTTCGGCTTGCTGTCCTTCGCACCATCCGTCCCTGATGACGACGAACAGGCGGACAGCACCATGACGGACGCCACCGCCCCCGTGGTGAGCATGGGCAGGCGAAGCTTCATTCCCGATCCCCCGATGTGTGTGGCGGGCGCACCCTGTGCAGGTGAGTTCGGCAGGGCGCGGACCTGTGTGATGCCGACGTGTCATGTCGGCGAGACCAACTGTGCTGTTCCGCCCCGGTCGAGGGCCAGCGATCTCGCGTTCCACGTCGGCGTGGGACGCCCGCCGCCCCGCTGGCCTGGTGTGTTGCAGACGGATTGGGACACGCGTGGAATGCTGGGACGGGACTCGGAGGCAGGCGTCACGGGGGTGGAGGGCTTGGACGGGCCAGAGGGAGCCCAGGAGTTGGCCGGCGTTCTGGCGGGGCTGAGGGAGCGCAGTGGCCTCAGCTACCAGGAGCTGGGGCGGCGAGTTTTCGCGAGCAGTTCCACCCTTCACCGGTACTGCAACGGCAAGGGCACGCCGGGGGAGTACGACGTCGTCGTCCGCATCGCCAAGGAGTGCGGAGCCGACGCGGACGAACTCAACACACTCCTGCGATGCTGGAGGGCTGCGACAGGGCAAGGGCAAGATCCCGGTTCAGCGTCTGCCACGGTGGATCTCGACCCGTCTCCCGTCGTCAGTACCGCCGTCGCCCGGGTGCCCGTCAGCGCCGCTCCGGAAGATCCGGCGACGAGGCGGCGACCCCTGGTCGTGAGGTACGTTCTCGCCGCCGTCATGGCCCTCGCCGTTCTCTGCACCGCCGTCGCAAGCGCCCCGTACGAGGCCGCGACGGCGGCCATGGCGGCGCCGCTCGGGTCGACGAGCTGGGCGAAGACACCCACGCCCGTCGATCCGGAACTGTTCGGGGTGACCATGAACAGCTCCAGCGGGGCCATGCCTTCCTTCCGGACCGGCGCGCTGAGGCTGTGGGACAGCGAGACCCGCTGGGCCCAAGTGGAACCCACACGCGGGCAGTACGACTGGTCCACACTCGACCGGCTCCTCAACGGCGCCGAACGGGCGGGACTACCCACGTTGTTCGTCTTCGGTGGTACGCCTGCCTGGGCTGCGCCGAACGGCCGAAAGGCCGCGTATCCGGACGGTTCCCGGGCGGCGCCGCCGGACGATCTCGACGACTGGGACGCCTTCGTGCGCGCTCTGGTACGGCGTGCGGGTGCCCGTATCGACGCGTACGAACTATGGGTCATGGCGAACCACGACCACCACTACAACGGCAGCGTCACGACACTTGTCGAGATGACCCGGCGGGCAAGCCGCATCATCCGGGAGGAAGACACCGACGCGACCGTGGTGTGCCCCTCGATCACCGAGCTGTGGACGACCGAGGCGCACGAATACCTGCTGCGGTTCGCCGAATTGGGCGGCTACCAGTACTGCGATGCGGCGGGAATCAAGCTGTACCAGCGTCGGGTCACCGATCCACCGGAGACGATGCTCGAAGCAGTGCGCAATGTCGACCGGACGTTCCACCTGGCGGGGTATCACCTGCCACTGTGGAGCACCGGCACCACGCAGAACCTGCCACTGAACGATCCACTGGACGAAGAAACAGCAGCCGACCACGCGGTCCGCTTCTACCTGACGGGTCTGTACGCCCGGAACCGGGACCTGGAGCGTATGTACTTCTACGCATGGGGCAACGGCAAGATACCCCTCGTCCTCCAGGCCGAGGGCCAACCACCCACCAAGGCCGCCCTGTTCGTCGCCCGCCTCCAACAGTGGTTGGCCGACGCGGACCTCCGCTCCTGCGGCCACGGCCCCGAGATCGCCCTGCCCGAGAACGTCTGGCAATGCGAATTCCTCATCCCTGACGAACGAGACACCCCCCGCACGGCACGCATCCGCTGGACCCACACAGGCAACGCCGACACCCGCGCCGGCGCGGGCGCTGAGAGGGCCGAGTACCTGGACAGCAGCGCGCGGGACATCGGCAACCGGGACATGGTGCGTGTCACGGAGCGACCGGTACTGATCCGGTACAGCGGACGGGGCTGACCGAGTTCAAGACCCCAGCGGCATCCCGACCGCCCACCCAGCACACCGATTGGCAGGCACCAGGGTCGAGGCTCTGGGCGAGGTGGCCGGTTCCACCGCGAGAGCGGACGGTGACCTCTCCGGCGTCCGGCGAGTCCGAGGCGCACGCGGTGCCGTGGCCCCACGCGGGCGGCGAAGGCGGCGTCCACCAGCCTGGTGCAGAGTGATCGTGCCTCCCTGAGTCCTCACGCCTCCTCCGTCGCTCCGGTGGTCAGCAGTCGGCAGTTCTCGAAGTTCATGCATCCGCAGGCCAGGCACTCGGCTACGGCGTTCCGCAGTGCCTGGGCCTCTTCGATGAACCGGTCGAGTTCGGGCAGCTTGCGTTCGGCGAGAGCGCGCCACTGCCGGGTGGCACCCCGCTCGGCACCGGAGTCGAGGAGGCCACGGATCTCGGAGAGGGTGAAACCGGCCCGCTGTGCCATCTTGATCAGCGCGATCCGCCGCTGGGCGCCCGCGGGGTAGACGCGCCGGCCCGCGACGCGACCGGCGGGCGACAGCAGACCGAGGTCCTCGTAGTAGCGCAGGGCCGAGGGCCGCATGCCGACGCTTCGTGCCAGTTCTCCGATGCCTATGTCCCGCACTGAACCTCCTTGACTTCAAGCGTGCTTGAACCAGGAGTCTGAGCTGGTGAAGCCCGCACGGACAACCCGGCTGCTGCCGTTGACCTATCGGTCCCTGTTCGCGTACCGCCAGCTCCGGCGGCTCCTGCCGGCCCTGGCGGTCTCCGATCTCGGCGACGGGATGAGCGTCGTCGCCGTGGCCTGGCTGGCCGTACAGACCGCGCCTCCCGGCCGGTCCGGCCTCTACGTCGGAGCTGCGATAGCCGCGTACGCCCTGCCCGGGGCCGTCGGTGCGCTGGTCTTCGGGCGATGGCTGCGCCATCTGCCGGCCCGGCGGCTGCTCGCCGTGGACTGCTGGCTTCGCGCGCTGTGTCTCGGCGGTGTGCCCTTGGCCTGGGCGACTGGGGTACTGCACCCGATCCTGTACGTCGTCCTCCTCGCGGGTTCGTCGGTGCTGCACGCCTGGGGGAGCGCGGGAAAGTACTCCCTCATCGCACAGATCCTGCCCCCGGAACGGCGGCTGCCTGCCAACGCCCTGGTCAGCTCCAGTGCTTCGGCGTCCATCATCATCGGCCCCGCGCTGGCCGGATTCCTGGCGACGGCCGTGAACCCGGCCTGGATCATCGCCATCAACGCCCTGTCCTTCGTCGTCCTGGCGGTGCAGGTAGGCAGACTGGGCGGTGAGGTGAAGGCGGCGCCGACGTCCGCGCCCGTCGATACCACCCGGTCGGCATCGGGTCTGCGTGTGCTGCGCGGACAGCCCGAACTGCTCGGGATCCTCGCCCTGACCTGGTTCTTCAACTTCCTCTACGGACCGGTCGAGGTCGCCCTCCCGCTGCACGTCACCGAAGACCTCAACGCCGAGTCCAGCGTTCTCGGGCTGTACTGGACGGTCTTCGGGGTGGGTGCGGTACTCGGCAGCCTGACGGTCGGGGGCCTGCGCAGACTCCCGATCTGGCCCGTCACCCTGGTCATCGTCGCCGGATGGGGACTGACACTCGTGCCCTTCGGGCTCGGCGCCCCGACGGCCGCCACCCTCGTGTGCTTCGCCCTGGGCGGCGTGATCTACGGCCCCTTCACCGCCTTGTCCTTCACCCTCTTCCAGGACCGCACACCCGCCGCCTGGCTGACCACCGTCCTGGCCGCCCGCGGCGCCGCCCTGCTCACCGCCGCACCCCTGGGCACCGCGCTCGGCGGCCCGCTCGTCGCCACGCTCGGCCCCCGGCGCACCCTCGCCGTCTCGGGCATCGCGACACTTGTGCTGGCCTTCGCCGCTGCCGGAGTCCGGGCGAGGACCCGCTACGCGACAACCCGTGCCGGCGTCCCTCCGGAAGAGGGCCGACCCGGTTGATCGCAGTGTCCCGGGATCGGGCACGGAGTCTCCCTCCGTGGGTGGTCTGGCGCGGATCAGGTGTGGGTGATGAGGTAGGCCGGGCCTTCGTCGCGCCGGGCTCGTTCGACGGAGTCGAGACGGGCGTAATCCCGCGGTGCCATCAACTCCTGCCAGTCGGCGAGTTCGTGGACGGCCCACATGTCGTGCTCCGCGGGATCGAGGCGGATCCGGCGGAGCTGGTCCGCGCTGAGCTGACCTCCGTCGAAGATGAGACCCACCCTGTTCAAGGGCGCGCGGGGCCCGGCGTGCAGGAAGTGCGTCAGGAGCAGCTTCGGTGTCTCCAGGCCGAGTTCGAGGCCGGTCTCCTCGATCGCCTCGCGCTGGGCGGTCTGGAGTGGATCCTCCCCTTGCGCGTCGAGGTTGCCGCCGGGGAACTGCCAGGACCGGGATCCGTAGACCGAGCGGAGCTGGACCGGTCTGTCGTGCACGTCGCGGATGTACAGGCAGCCGTACACCGTGTGGTGGGGGATGGTCTGCGCGTACTGCGACGGGGTCATCGGCATGGCATGTCCGGGCCGTGCGGGACGGTGATCGAACTCGAAGACGAGGGCGCCAAGCGCCTCCTTGGCAGTCGGGTAGGCGGTGCGGAGGTTGACGAGCACGTCCTCGCGTCGGCAGTCCGGGTCGATGCGAGCGGGGTCCTCCGCAGTCCGCAGGTCCTCGAATGAGGAGTACCGGGTGATCCGCTTCACGATGACGTCGAGTTCCCGGTCGCTGTCCCGGTCGTGGAAAACGATGGCGTCCCCGACTTCGACGGCCGCGTTCTCCGGCGTGGCGACGCGCACCTCGATGGTCTTGTGGCCCGACTCCACCTGCGCGTACGAGCGCCCCAGCAGGTGGAAGTGGTGCGGGCGCCGGGAGTCACGTTCCGCGTCGTGGGCTTTCGACGGTGCGCGCTGCGCCGCGACGTGCGGTGCGGCCTCGTCCTGGTGTGGCCTACGGAGGACGAGGAGGGCCAGCCCGTCGACATCGTGTCGCTCGGCGGCGGCCCAATGGTTCTGCAGGTGGGCGAGTTCGTCCTCGTCCAGGGTGAGGTCGCGCCTTTCGGCTGATGTGTTGGCGGCGAGTGGTGTGATGAGCACGAGGGCGCCGTCCGGCCGCAGTCGGCGGCCCAGCGCATCCAGGTTTCGGTTGCGGGAGCTGAGGAACGGGGCGACGCATCGCAGGGTGATCAGGTCATAGCTGTCGTCGTTCAGCGATGCCCCGTCGTCCTTCTCGATGTCGAGTCGAAGCCAGCGGGCCGCGTCGCCGTGGCGGGTGCGGGCCTCGGCGAGGGCGGTCTCGGACCGGTCGACGGCGTCCACGGTGTACCCGGCCGAGGCCAGGTGTGCGGCCAGTTCACCGGTCCCGCACCCCACGTCGAGCGCCCGTCCCTCGGCGGCGGGCAGCAGGTCGGCGAGCAGCGAGAGTTCGGCGTCGGTGAGCGGCCGGGGAGGGCGCCCTTCGGCGTAGTCGCGGTCCCATGCTTCCTGCGTGGTGAACATGTGCGGAGAGCCCCTTCTATGTTGCTGTGCGGGGATGGGTACGGGGATGGCGGCGCGGGGGAGCCGCGGGATGCCGGATGCCGGTGGCGGAATGTGCCGTCACGTCGGCCCCTGCGAGCGGTCGGATCGTGCGGGATCCGTGAGGGTGGGGGCGGCGGGACGCGGGATGCCGGCGTTGGGTGCGTACTGGGCGGCCTGCGCGGCGAACATCGCGGCGTACCTCCCCTGTGCGGCGATGAGTTCGTCGTGTGTGCCGTGTTCGGCGAGATGCCCCTCGTTGAGGACATAGATGCGGTCGGCGTGGCGGACCCCGGACATACGGTGGGTGACCAGGACGACGGCCCGGTTCGGGGCGGCGAGCCGGCGGATGCGGTCGAACGCTTCGATCTCGGCTTCGGGATCGAGGGCGGAGGTGGGCTCGTCGACGATGAGGACGCTGTCCGCCTGCGAGGTCGAACTGCGCCAGTGGGTGCGGGCGAGACCGATCTTCTGCCATTCCCCGCCGGAGAGTTCGATGGCTCCGCGGAATATGCGGGCCAGCAGGCTGTGCAGGCCGTTGGGGAGTTTGGCCACGACCGGGCCCGCCCCGGCATAGTCGACGGATGGCTGGAGGTCCTGGGACGCGGCGGCGTGGGCGGGGCGGCCGAGGCGAATGTTCATCGCGGCGGTCACGGGCCAGCGCTCGAAATCCTGAGTCAGCAGGGAAACCCGTTCGAAGAGCTGCGGGCGGTCCAGGCCGATGATGTCCGCCTCGCCCCAGCGCAGCGTGCCGGCCTGGGGCAGCAGCAAGCCCGACAGGAGTTTCATGAGGGTGCTCTTGCCGGAGCCGTTCTCACCGACCACGGCGGTCACCGACCCCATCGGCAAGGTGAGCGACACCCCGTCCAGGGCAGCCGTGTCACGGTCGGGGTAGCGGTACGTGACGTGGTCGAGGACGACCTCCTTGATCCGCTCGGGTACCGGATCGCCGCCCTCGGGGATGGTGCGCTGTGCCGCCTGCGCCAGGAATCGGCCGTGGTCGCGGACGTAAAGGGACTCCTCGTGCAGTTGGTTGACGTTCATCACCAGCACGCCCAGGCTCGCCGACCCGGTCCGCACCGCGATCACGGTGGTACCGGCGATGGCGAGACTCATGTGCCCGGCCGTGATCAGCCCGAACATCGCCCCGTACGTCGCTGCCATGGCCAGGCCGGACAGAGCGGAGGCGACCCATTCGGTGAGGGCCTTGCTGGAGGCGAGGCGTTCCTGTTCGGCTTCGGCGCTCTCGGCCATCCGCTGATAACGGCTGAGGAGGAAGGCGCCGACGGCGTGCAGGCGGACCTCCTGGGCGGCGGTGCGCTCCGTGAGCAGATTGCCGATGAGCCTGCTGGCCCGCGCATGCTCGATCCAGCCCATCACCGACACGTACCGCTCCTGCGCCACGCGCATGGCGCCCCAGCCGCGCGGCGCGGCGATGAGGAGCAACATGGGCAGCAGGACAGGGTGAAGCACGGCGAGGACACCGGCCGTCGTGATCAGGGAGATGAAGCCGTTCAATGCGGCCACACAGGCGCCGATCATGCGCCGGGCGGGGGCAGGGCCGTACTGGGCGATGTCCACGAGCCGCCGGAAGTCGGGGTCGTCGATGGCTTCCAGCTCGACGGCGGCGGCAGCGGCCAGATACTGGGTGGTGGCGATCCGCTCGACCATCGGCTCCAGGCGCCCGGCCCGGTAGGTGGACCACGCGGACAGGGCGGAGTTGACGACACCGACGGCCGCGGCGGCCAACAACCCGGGCAGCAGGGCGTGCATCCGCTCGGCAGCGTCGCCGGTTCCGGCGAGCAGGGCGTGCATGACGGCGTTGATGGCCAGGAGCCCGACAGCGGCAGCGATGCCCTGGCCGATCTCGCTGACCCCCACGACGAGCAGCGCCCGCCGATCGGCGCTCCACGCCAGACGCAGCGTGGTGCCGACGAGCGCGGGCATGGAACGCAGCGCGGACATCATGGTCAGGTCCAGGCCCGCGTGTTCGTGACGGGACCAGCCCATGTCGTAGCGCAGCGGCCCCCCGAACAACTCCTCCTCGGCATCCGACACCTTGGGCTCGGCCATCCGTACAGGACCGAAGAACCTCTTCACCGACACCCTCCCGCGACAGAGTCCGTCATGCCGGGCACCCCGCATCCGATCGTGTCCCGACGGTCAGGAACGCGGGGCGGCGGGCGGCGCGGCGGGCGGTCGTGTCCGAGGGGACCGCGGTGTTTTCGAACGCAGGGTGAACGAGTTCGGGGCGGTGTAAGGGATGCATGAAGGCTCCTCGGGGTGGGCGGGATGCGGACAGGTGATCGGATAACGGGGGTTCACCTGTCACCGTCACGGGTGCGCGGGGGCGAAATCCAGAACCCTATTCCGCATACCGGGCGCTCTCCTTGCATGGCCGGGTGCGGCTTGCTGTGATGCTGTGTTCGATCACTCATGTGGGTTGCGGTACCTCTCCCGGGGGATTGCACGTCCCGGGGCGGCAGTGAGCGGCGAGCCGACGTCGGCGAGTTCGACGGAAACGAGTGCGCGGAGGCGGCGAGGTGGTCCTTTACGCCTACGGGCCGCCCGGACGCCGACGCACTCTTCGCAGTCATGGCACCCGTCTCCCACACCGGGGTGGGGGGCGCCCGTGTCCCAGAGGTAAGGGGGAACACGGGCGCCCCTGAGGTGTGTCAGCCGAGCCGGTCGGCTACCTGCTTGCGCAGGGCGGGGAGCATTTCGTAGAGCTTGCCGCCTGGGCAGGCGGTCACGTTCACGTCCCTGTGGCTGGAGATGACGGGTACGTCGAGCACGGTGCCCGCCGGGTGCGGGTTGGTGCCGCCTCCGCCGGCCGAGACGAGCTGTGTGGAGCCTTCCGGCTGCAGTTGGTACTGGCCGCCCTTCCAGGCGAGCAGGTCGGCCAGGCTCCTGACCATGGCTTTGCTCGGCTCCGGGTCGGGGCCTGTGTCTTCGCCGCCTTCACTGTTGTTGGGTTCGAAGTTGCCGAGCGCGGCGACGCCGAAGGTGTTGGTGTTGAATCCGGACGCGTGGCCGCCGAGGATGCCGGGGATCGCGGTGCCGGGCCGCATCTCGATGGAGCCCTTGCGGCCTTCCCAGATGCCGCCGAAGCGGTCGACGACGAAGTGGTAGGGGAAGTCGCCGTAGCCGAGGACCAGAATGTGCTGGACGTAGATGCCGTTGATGATCTGCGGCACCTGCTCGGGGGTGTAGGAGTTGTTGCCCGTCACGGTGTGGTGGACGAGGGCCGCCTTGATCGAGGGCTGGGTCTTGTACCCGGGATCGGCCAGCTTCTCGTCCGCGCCCCAGTCCTTGCGCAGCTTCACGTCGGGCTGTTCGGCGGCCTGCGCGGTCTGCAGGGCCTGCGCGGTCTGCGGCAGGCGGTCCGGGGAAGCGAGGGCCGGGCTCTGGAGCGGGTCGATGAACGACAGCCGCAGGTCCTGCGGCAGGCTGCCCTTCGGGGACGTGAAGCGGACCTCCGCCCCGTCCGCGTCGTCGGTGTAGAAGGCGGGCGCGCCGGCCCGCTTCGCCTCCTCGGCCACACCTTCCTCAAGCTCCAGAGGTACGTCCTGCCACGGCTCCCAGGAACCGTTGCGGTGGATGCGTGTCTGGGCGGTCAGTCCGCTGTCGACGGCGGACTCCTTCTTCCAGCTGAGGCCGATCGACGAGAAGTGCTCCCCGATGATCTCACCGGTGGAGAACACCTTCCCGGTCAGTGATGTGGCGACTTTCGCCGACAGGGCGCCGGAGGGTGTGCCGTTGCTGTCGGTGAGGGTGGTCTCTTCGACCGGAGTGGAGTCCGGTGCCGCCGCTTCAACTGTCGCTGGTCCCGCGGCGGCGGCCCCTGCGGCGGCGAGGGGCGCCGTCAGTGACACCACACCGAGAGCGACGGCCGGCATTGTCTTACGTAAACGCATGAACTTCCCTGTGTTGTCATCCTGCCTCAGTCCGCGGCACGAGGGGCGCGACGTGGCAACCGGCCGGTGTCGCACGGGACTTGCACGTCTGAGGGCCTCGGCTCATCCTACGAGCGGAGATTCCGTCGACCGCTCAGAGGCTCCGCCGACATAAGGATCGGACGTGTGTCCCGCCCACCCCACCCCTCGTCACGTCAGTCTCGCTGAAGTCCCTGGTCGACTGCGCCTTCCGGGGTCGACTGCACCTTCCGGGTAGCCGAAACGTTCGCAGAGTGCCACCAGCGCTGCTCGGCACGGGCCGTCCAGCCGCAGCGCGTGGCGTTTGACCGCGCGCAGGAAGAGCCGGAAACCGAGGTCGGCGCACGCCCCGGTGATCACCTGCTCCAGCGCCGGCACCAGAGGGGCGGGCAGCGGTAGCGGGTTGAACACCTCCCCTTCCTCGTGCGCCCGCGTCAGCGCGGCGGCCACCGGGGCCATCGCTCTGTGCACCGCCGTGCACAGCGACGTGTCTGTCACGGGGTCGGCCGGGGGCGGGGTGAAGCCGGGGTCACGGTGGTATTCCGCCGCGAGCCAGGCTGATTCGATCCGCTCCAGCCACTCCCGCGCTCCGACCTGCTGCTTGGCCGGGTCGAACGCGTGGTCGGTTGAGCCGACCCAGGCTGTGCGGATCGTGTCGTCCGTGAGGCCGGAGTCCAGTAGCCGGCGTACGTCACGGCCGAGTTGCAGGGACGCCGGGTGGCCGAACTCCCTGACCGACCGTTCGGTGATCAGGAGCATGGCCGGGAGCGGCCCCCGCTCGATGAGGCAGTCCATTTCCGCAGGAGGCAGATCCGCCAGCTCATCGCACTGCTCGGAGAGCAAGGTGAGGCCGGTCTCGTATGTCATGTCTGCTCCTGGAGTGTGGCGGCGGAGCCGGTGAGCAAGTAGCTGAGTTCGGGACAGTCACCGCTCCCGGACCGTGTAGGTCAGGTGCGTCACCCTTGGGGAGCGCTCCGCGCGGACCTGCTCCAGGGCCACACGGCTCGCGTCCACGCCCTCGAACAGGCGGATTCCGGAGCCGAACAGCACGGGCGCCAGCGCGATCGAGAACTCGTCGATCAGGCCCGCGTTCACGTACTCCAGAATCGTCGCGCCGCCACCCGCGATGCGGACGTCCCGGTCGCCGGCCGCCTGGCGGGCCTGGTCGAGCGCGGGCTCGATGCCGTCGTTGACGAAGTGGAAGGTGGTTCCACCCGGCCGCTCCCAGGGGTCACGCTTCTCGTGCGTCACGACGAAGACCGGCGTATGGAACGGCGCATCCTCCGGCCACGCCTGCTCGCCGAGGTCGAACATGCGCTTGCCCATCACGCTCGCGCCGGTGCGCTCGAACGTCTCCCGCGCGATGTCGTTGTCGCGACCTTCCTCGCCTCCCGCGCCGAGCTTCAGGTTCTCCTGGAAGAACCGCTGCGGGAAAATCCACTGCTGCAACTCCATCCACTGCGCCGTCCAGCGCCGCCGGTCCGGGTCATCGACGCGTTCCTCGGGCGCGATGAACCCGTCCAGCGACATCGTCGCGCTGAAGAACACTTTTCCGGCCATCAGTCCTCCGCTCCCTTCCGGACGATCTCGGTGACGTAGGCAGCCAGGTTGCTCAGGGTCTGCCGGCCGCCCTCGATCGCGTGGTACTTCTCCACGGCCTCGTCGCGCAGTTCCTTGGTGGGGAACACCGTCCGCATCTCGATCCGGGTCGCCGCGCCGTCGGGCGCGAACGTGAGGACCGACTCGAACGTGTTCGGGTCGTCGTGGGACTCACCGTGGAGCAACGCGATCCGCTCCGGTGGGGCGATCTCGGTCCAGGAGATCCACTCCTGGTAGTCCGTCCCGTCCGGTCCGTGCATCACGAAGTCCCACGCCCCGCCGACGCGGAACGCGAACGCCCGCGTGGTGGTGGTGAACCCCTCCGGTCCCCACCACTGCGACAGGTGCCGCACTTCGGTGAACGCCTCGAAGACCAGCTCCCGTGGCGCACTGATCGCCCGGGAGATCACGATCTCGCGGTCGGCCGTCGCTGACTGCGCCGACGCGTTCCGTCCTGTCGTTGCCATCGGTCACTCCTCCTGTTTTGCCTGCTTGAGGTCCTGCACGTACTCGTCGAGCCGGTCGAAGCTCTCGTTCCAGAACCGCTCGAACCCGCCCGTCCACTCGTGGACCGGTCGCAGCCCGCGGGCGTCAAGGCCGTACAGGCGCTGCTTGCCTGCCTTGCGGTCCCGCACCAGCCCGACCTCCCGGAGGACCCGAAGGTGTTTGGACGCCCCCGGCTGGGTCATCCCCAGTTCCTGGGCCAACTCGGTCACCGGCCGCTCACCCGCCCGCAGCAGTAGCAGGATCTCCCGCCGCTGCGGCTCGGCGATCGCGTTGAAGACGTCCGACGTCGTCGCTGCTCGTGCCATGAATCCATCGTATGCCGATATCGGCATACGTCAAGCCGGGGAGATCGGGAGGAGAGATCGGCCGGGGAAGTCAGGCGGGCTGCGGTGCCCTGAGGTGGCATTGACAGCCGACGGGATCAGGGTCACGGTGAGGGTTCTCCTGTGACCCGAGGCCGGAGGTTGTCCCTTGCCCGGTTCGTCTGCACCTCGTTCTGACACCGACTTCGTCGATCGCGTACGGGGGCTCCAACCGCTCATCCGCTCGCACGCGGCGCGTGCGGAGCAGCAGCGGCGGGTGTCGGGTGAGGTCGTCGAGGCGCTCACGGGCGCCGGGATCCATCGCATGAACATCCCTCGCCACTACGGCGGTTACCAGACCTCGCTGCGGACTCAGGTCGACGCGCTGAGCACGGTCTCCGCGGCGTGCGGGTCCGCCGGGTTCATGGCGTTGATCCAGGCCGGGTGCGCGTTCATCGCGGCCCTGTTCCCCGACGAGGCCCAGGACGAGATCTTCACCCGTGCGGAGGTACGGGTCGGTGGCACGCTCATCCCGAGTTCGAAGGCCGTTCTGGTGGACGGCGGCTACCGCGTGAGCGGAAAGTCGCCCTTCGCGACGGGCTGTCAGGACGCCGACTGGCATCTGCTGACCGCGATGGCCGACACCGGGGAAGGCCCGCCGGAGGCGCTGTGGCTGGCGATCCCCATGACCGAACTCCAAGTGCTGGACGACTGGAACGTGTCCGGTCTGGCCGGGAGTGGCAGCAACACCGTCGTCGCCAAGGATGTCCACGTACCCGCCCGTCGCGTGCTGCGGGTGGGGCCGTTGCTGGAAGGCGTGTCTCCGTCGCAGCGCAACAGCACCGACCCCTTCTACAGCATGCCGGTACTGCTGCTCTTCTGTGCCTGGGCGGCGGCGAACGCCCTCGGTCTGGCGCGGGCGGCCCTGACGGAGTTCGGGGAGCGCATCCATCAGCGGGGCATCACGTACACCTTCTACGAGCGCCAGCACGAGGCCCCGGTGACGCATCTCCAGTTCGCCGAGGCCGAGATGAAGGTCTCCTCGGCGGAGTTGCTCGCCGCCGACGTCGTGGGGTCGATGGAGTCCAAGGCGGCCAATGGAGAGCCGTACACGACGGAGGAGAGGGCCCGGATCAGAGGGCAGTGCGGCTATCTGGCGCGGTTGTGCAAGGAGGCCGGCGACCTGATCGGCTCCGCTTCGGGTGCCTCGTCCCTGCACCGGGACGTGCCGATCCAGCGGATCGTGCGTGACCTCAACGCCCTGAACCTGCACTCCTTCGTCAACCCCGCCGCCAACCTGGAGCTGTACGGCAGAGTGCTGTCGGGCCTCGACGCCGGTACGCCGTTCCTCTAGGAGTGCTTCAGAGTTACGGGGGCGGGCCCAGGAGCGTCGAAGGCATCACCTCTACCTCAGGCTGCGTCGGGCGGGTTGGTGGGGCCGAGGGCGATCGGAACCCTTCAGCGGGCCAGTCGAGAAGGCGTGGCGCGCCCGCACCGTCCGCCCAACGAGCCTCACTGTCAGCGCTCTGTGTCATGATGCCGACGCGTCACAGGGGAGTGGGCCGCGGTCCACTGATTGCCGGGGGTAGGGGATGGGTGCGGGTACGGAGCCGGATGGCTCGTCCAGGTCCGACGAGGAGTGGGAGCGGTTTCTGCGCGAGTCGGTGGCGGGTGCCGCCGACGCGCCCAAGGAGCCGTCGGCGCGGGCCCGCGACGTGGCCAAACGGCTGCGCGCGGAGCCGGGCCGCGGCCGGGAGGGCTGGCGCAGTTACACGCCCGCGCGGCCCAAGCGGCGCACGGGCTGGTACGTGGTCGGGCTGCTGGCCTCGCTGGTGCTGCTGGTGGTGGCGCTCGCGCCGGGGCGGATAGTGGATCTGTTCGCCGGCGCCGACTCCCCGCCTCTGTCGGCCGAGACCACCCGCCCGAGCCAGGCACCCTCGGCGGAGGCGGCCCAACGCCCCACCATGGACGAGCCGTTCCGCGGTTCACCCGCGGCGCGCTGGGCGACCGGAGCGGCGGGGATCGCCGTGCCGAAGGCCGGGGCGGTCGGCTGGATGAGCGCGGCCGAGGTCGAGCGGGCCCTCGCCCGCAGTCGGGACTTCCTCGTCGCGTCCGGCCTGGACGGCGGGGTACTGCGGGGCGAGCGCCCCGAGGAGGCGATCGCACTGATCAACCCGCACCAGAAGGACGTCCAAGGCCTCCTGAAAACCGCTTTCCGAACCCCGAGCGAGAAGAACGACCCCCTCCTCCTCTTCAGCCGCTTCCAGACCTCCCGCACTCACCTGGTCGGCGACGTCGTGAAGACCCGGGGCCGGCTCACTTACCAGGAGGGCGAGCGCGGCGCCCTCCAGGTGACCGCCGACGTCACCTTCGTCTACCCGGTCACCCGCGCGGAAGCGGGCGCCGACGACGAAATCGTGCGCACGATCGTCCGGCGCGAACTGGTCCTGAGCTGGGACGACCCCGAGAAGGTGATCACCGAGCCGGGCACGTTCTCGATCGTGTCGTACAAGTACGACATGACCAACGGCGGCTGCGGCGCCCCCACGGGCTACTTCACCCCGCCCTTCGACACGGACCACCGGACAGACGAGGCCGGCACGGAGGTCGACCCGTACGACCGCAGCGCGCCGGTCGGGGAGGGCGGGTCCTCCGGTGCCGAGTGCGGGAGGGCGACGCGGTCCTAGGCCGTCGTGGACAAGGGGAGGGCGATACGCGGCGCCGGGGGAGGGCGAGCGGCTCGCGGTCCGCCGCTGCGGTTACCCCACGTTCGCCCCCGTCCGACGAGTTGTCAGAACCCGATCGCCTCGCGCAGCAGCAGGACGGTGCAGCGTCCCGGGTACGGCTCCGCATTGAGGACGAGCAGCTTGTTGATCGCGCTCGGCTGTCCGTAGGCGGCCAGGGAGCGCTTGTTCTCCAGCGGGAGCGAGTGCTCCTCGACGCGGCGCAGTGCGGCGCGCAGGTCGGGCACCACCTTCTGTGCCCCGATGATCCAGATCGCGTGCCCCGCGCCGCCGGACGAGGCCGGCAGTTGGCTGCCGCTGCCGGAAGCGATGACCAGCGAGCCGGTCTCGGTAACGGCCGCGACGCTGGCGACGCAGACGTCAGGTGTGGCCACGAGTCGGCGTATCTCGTCGAACTCGGTGGCGCGGTCCATCGTCAGCACACGCGGCCGGATGGCCTCGTAGTGGTCGCCCGCCTCGATGTCCTGCGCGATGCCGGAGAGCCGAAGCGTCTCGCTGGCCCCGGTGAACACGCTCGCGCCCTCCGGGATCAGTTCCTTGATACGGGTGCGGGCGGCGCTCGCGTGGTCGAGCAGTTCGGCGGTGAAGCCGTTCGCCCGCAGTGCCGTGATCGCCCGGTCGAGCCGCTCGGCGGACGCCGGCGCGGCGAACTCGTCCGTCGCCGTCGCCGTCCCCGTAGCAGTCTCGCCCGCCTGACCGCCGCTGTGCACGGGGCCGTTCACGCCGGGCGCCGAACCTCCCAGCGGGGTCGTGTCGATATACCTGATCTCGTAGACCCGCTCGGCGAACCTCCAGCCCTCTGCGGTGCGCCGGTAGGTGTCGTGGTAGATGGCGAAGTTCATGCCCTCGATGCCGTCGAGGGTGCGTGCGATCTCCTGCATATAGGTGCGCCCGGTGGCGGTGTCGCCTTCGATCCGGATCGTGCCGGGGTGGCTGTTCTGCACGAAGAAGTCCCACCGGCTCTGCAGGCGTTCCGCCCCGGTCCGGATCTCCTCCCGACCGACCAGCTCGATCGGGATGTCGGGCATGCGCAGTACCCCATCAGCGGTGAACAGTGCGGCGAGACGCGGGCGGTCGCGCATCATCACCGCGTCGGTGAACTCACCGCGCAACGCCTCGATCTCGACGCGGTCGGCGACTTCCTGAAAGTCGTTCATGCTGCACTCCCTGCCCGGTGAACGGTGTACTCGTCTTCACCGGTCCGACAATCCAGCTCTGCGGAATGTGAGGCGAGGCACCGACCTCACATTCCGCCACGCTGATTTGTCGTATCGGAGAGGGCACGTGAACGAGGGAACCGGAGAGCGCATGACCACCCCATCCGAGCAGGCGGGCGAGCAGGCGGTAGGGCCGGCAGACGACCGGACCGCCGAGCACCAGGACCCTGGTCTGAGCGCGATCATGAGTGAGCGGCGGCAACTGCTCAATCTCGCCTACCGCATGCTCGGGTCGCTGGCCGACGCCGAGGACATCGTCCAGGAGGCCTACACCCGCTGGTACGCGATGTCCCGGGCGGAACAGGAGGCCATTGCGTCCCCGGGCGCCTGGCTGGCGAAAGTGGCCAGCCGTATCTGTCTGAACGTGCTCGGTTCGGCGCGCGCCCGCCGGGTGACCTACGTCGGCGAATGGGTCCCGGAGCCGTTGCCCGACATGACCGAGTGGATCGCCGGTGCGGCGGGTGGTGCGGGCGTGGACCCGGCCGACCGGATCACCCTCGACGAGTCGGTGTCCATGGCCTTCCTGGTCGTGTTCGAGTCGATGACCCCGGCCGAACGGGTCGCGTTCGTGCTGCACGATGTGTTCCGCTTCCCGTTCGCCGAGGTGGCCGAGATCGTCGGCCGAAGCCCGGCTGCCTGCCGCCAGCTCGCCTCATCGGCGCGTCGGCGCATCGCCGGCGCGCGGGCCGTGGCGAGACCGGACGCGGCCGGTCAAGCCGACGTCGTGCGCCGGTTCAAGGCGGCCTTCGAGGCGCAGGACTTCACGGCGATGATCGGTCTGCTCGATCCGGAGGCCACGGCGATCTCCGACGGCGGCGGGCGCGCCATCGCCCATCTGCTGCCGATCGAGGGCGCCGAACACATCGCGCGCCTCTACCTGACGGTCGCCCGGTTGGCGCCGCCCCGGAACATGCTGGAACGCTCGGTCAACGGGCTGCCCGGCCTGGTGATCGAGTCCGGGGGCGAGATCGAGACGGTGTTCGCGTTCGAGGTCGCCGACGACCGGATCAGGCGCATCTGGGCGGTGCGCAACCCCGAGAAGCTCCGCCGGTGGCGGGTGGCCTAGGGCCTCTCGTTTGGATCAGGCCGGGCTCGCGGGCCCTGGCACCGCACCTCGCCGCGTTGTCGTCGGTCGCCAGGGCGCCGCCCTGACTCCCTCCTCCGCCTTGCGATGCACGGCACCAGACCCCGCTCCCTGATCCGGCCTGATCCAAACGAAAGACCCTAGCTCGACTCCGTCGGGGATCTTGAGGGTGCCGGTCAGCCGGCGAGGATGGTGGAGGTCGGTCGGCGAGGGCAGGACGGCTCTGGTGAACACGGTCCACCTGGCCGGCGGAACACGTCCACCTGCCCGGCCAGGTGGCGCGAGGCCAGGACACTGGCAGATCGTCCTGTGCCTACGCCGTCGCCCTCACCTCCGTGCCCAGTTCGCGTCGGGCGCGGGCGGCGGCGCCGACCGGGACGGCGTCGGAGGCCAGCGATGCCTGGACCAGGCGGACCGGGTGGCCGCTGACCGGGGGGTCGACCGCGAGGGCGGACAGGATGGCGGGCTCCAGCAGGGACCAGGCGCGGCTGACGCCGCCGCCGACGACCACGGTGGTGAGGTCGACGATGCCCGCCGTGACGACGATCGCGTGGGCGATGCCCGCTCCCGCGGCGCGGAACACCGCGAGAGCGTTCTCGTCGCCATGGGCGGCGGCCTCGGCGACTTCACGGGCGGTGAGGTGGCGGCCGGTGCGGTCGGCGTAACGCGCCCCGATGGAGCGGCCGGAGGCCAATGTCTCCAGGTGGCCCCGGCCGCCGCAGGAGCAGGGCAGGTCACCGAAGCCGGGGATGTGCCCGATCTCGCCGGCCGCGCCGTGCGGACCCGTGTACAGGGCGCCGTTCGTCCACAGGGCGCCGCCGACGCCGGTCCCCAGGGTCATGCCGAGGACATCCGCCTCGCCGCGCACCGCTCCGCCGTAGACCTCACCGTAGAGAAAGGCGTTGACGTCGTTGTCCAGGAAGGCCGGAACACCGAGGGCCTCCTCGACGGCGGCGGTGACCGCGAAGCCGGCCCAGCCGCGGAAGGAGTCGCTGGCGACCAGGATGCGGCCGTTCGCGGAGTCCACCACCCCGGCGGCGCCGATTCCGGCGCCCACCAGGCGGCCCGGGGTGCGGGCCAGTAGCGGGGCGAGCGCGGCGAGCGCGGCGCCGACCATGGCCCGGCCGCCCTCAAGCGCCGGGGTGGCGGTCTCCGCGCTGTCGAGGACGGTCAGGTCGTCCGAGCAGACCACCACCTGGGTGGTGGTGCCGCCGATGTCGATGCCGGCGAACAGCGGCCGGAGGGTGGTGGGAATGACCGGGTCCTGTGGGGTGTGGGGGGAGGGAAGAGGCCGGGTCACGCCTGGGCCTCCGTACGGCCGGCCGCGAGGGTGGCCAGGCGTTCGGCCCTGCGGCCCCGCTGCACCACCGGGTCGGGCACCGGCACCGCGGCCAGCAAGCGGCGTGTGTAGTCGGTCTCCGGACGCAGCAGGGTCGTCCCGGTGGGGCCCTGCTCCTCGATGCGGCCGGCGCGCATCACGACGACGCGCTGCGCGAAGTGCTGCACGACGGCGAGGTCATGGGAGACGAACAGGCAGGCGAAGCCGAGTTCGCCCTGGAGTTCGGTGATGACCTCCAGGACTGCTTCCTGCACACTCACGTCGAGCGCGCTGGTGGGCTCGTCGGCGACCAGCAGCCGGGGCTCCAGGATCAAGGCTCGGGCCAGGCTGACCCGCTGGCGCTGTCCGCCGGAGAGTTCGCGGGGCGCGCGCCGGGCGAGTTCGCGGGGCAGCCGGACCCGGTCGAGGACGGCGGCGACCTTTGCCTGCCGGTCTTTGGCGGACAGGTCGCGACGGTGCACGCGGAGGGGTTCGGCGACGCATTCGCCGACGGTCATCCGGGCGTCGAGGGAGGCCACCGGGTCCTGGAGGACGACACCGATGCCGGCCCGCAGGGCGCGGCGGGCCCTGGCGCGGGTGCGGCCGAAGTCGGTACCGAACAGGGAGACGGCGCCGGAGGTGGGCGGGATCAGGCCGAGCGCGACCCGGGCGGCGGTGGACTTGCCGGAGCCGGACTCGCCGACCAGTCCGAGCGTCTCCGCCGGGCCGACCTGGAACGACACGCCGTCGAGGGCGCGTACGGCGGCCTTGCCCCGGCCGAACACCACGTCGATGTCACGTAGTTCGACCACTGCCTCGCCCTCGGGGCGGCCGGGCCCGGCAGGCGAGGCCGACGGCTCGGCCACGGAACGGTCCGTCCGGGCCGGCACGGACGCGGCAAGCCGCCCTGTGCCTTCCGCGGCCTCGGCGACGGACAGCCGGGGCACGGCGGCCAGCAGACGCCGGGTGTAGTCGTGGGACGGGCGCAGCAGGACGTCCTCGACCGATCCGGTCTCCACGATCTCGCCGTGGTACATGACGGCGACCCGGTCCGCGAAGTCGGCGACGACGCCCATGTTGTGGGTGACGAGCAGCACGCCGGTGCCGGTCTCGACGGCGAGCCGGCGCAGCAGGTCGAGTATCTCGGCCTGCACGGTCACGTCGAGGGCGGTGGTCGGCTCGTCGGCGATGAGCAGGCCGGGCTTGTTGGCGATGGCCATGGCGATGACGACCCGCTGGCGCTGTCCGCCGGAGAGCTGGAACGGGTAGGCGTGGGCGCGCTTCTCCGGTTCGGGGATGCCGACCCTGCGCAGCAGTTCGACGGCCTCGGCGGTGGCGTCCTTGGCGGACACCTCGCGGTGGTTGCGGATCACCTCGCTGATCTGCTTCCCGATCCGGGTGAGCGGGTCGAGCGCGGTGGCCGGCTCCTGGAACACCATGGAGACGGTCCTGCCGCGCAGCGCCGCGAGGCCGTTCTCCGGGGCGCCGACGATCTGGGTGCCGGCGATGACGGCGCTGCCGGTGACGCGGGCGTTCCCGGCGAGCAGGCCCATGGCGGCCAGCGCGATCGTCGACTTGCCGGAGCCGGACTCGCCGACCAGGGCCAGTGTCTCGCCCGGCCGGACCTGCAGCGACACGCCCTTGACGGCGGGTACGTCGCCGGTCTCGGTGGTGAAGACGACGCCGAGGTCGTGGAGTTCGAGGATCGGGCCGGATGCCGCGGTGCGGGCGGCGGAGCCCTTGGTGGTGGCGGTCATCCGCGTCCCCTCACATCGAAAGCGTCGCGGAGTCCGTCCCCGATCGCGTTGAACGCCCACACCACGAGGATGATGGCGAGGCCGGGCGGCAGGATGAGCCACCAGTAGCCGGAGTAGGCGGCGGTGAGACCGGCGGAGAGCATGCCGCCCCAGTCGGTCTGCGGTGGCCGGACTCCCATGCCCAGATAGGACACATAGGCGACCAGCAGGATGGCGTCGGCGATCTGGAAGGTCGCCGCGACGATGATGGTGGAGACGGAGTTCGGCAGGACGTGACGCAGGATCGCGCGGGCGTGCGTGCCGCCGGTGGCGCGCAGAGTCAGCACGTAGTCCCGGTTCTTCAGGGTCAGCGTCTCGGCGCGGACCAGCCGGGACGGCACCAGCCAGGACACCAGGCCCAGGATGACGACGAGACCCGACAGACCCGGCGTGGTGATGGCGGAGACCACCAGCAGGATGAACAGCGCGGGGATGGCGATGCCGGCGTCGACGATCCGCATCATCACGGCGTCGATCCAGCCGCCCGCGTAACCGGCGGCGGCGCCCCACAGAGTGCCGATGACGGTGGCGAGGACGCCCGCGGCGAGGCCGACGATCAGGGAGACCTTGCCGCCGTACATCAACCGGCCCAGCTCGTCGTGGCCGACGGCGTCGGTGCCGAGCCAGTGCGCGCCGCTGGGGGCGAGGTTGACCTGCTGGAGCATGGTGTGGGTCTGGTCGGTGGAGTACACCAGCGGACCGGCGAAGCAGAACAGGAAGAAGAAGACCACGACGGCGAGTCCGACGACGGCCAGCTTGTTGCGCAGGAAGCGGCGGACGGCGAGCCGTGTGCCGGAGGCCTCACGCGGCGGGACGGCCTTCGCCGGCGCCGTGTCCGGCTGGATGGCGGCGCTCATGCCCGACCTGCCTTCACTCGGGGGTCGATGATCCGCTGGACGATGTCCGCGAGCAGGGTGCCGACGACAGTCGCGACGGCGATCACCAGGACACAGCCCAGCAGGACCGGGTAGTCGGAGGACTGCGCCGCGGTCCAGAACAGCAGCCCCATGCCGGGGTAGTTGAAGAGCTGCTCGACGACCAGGGCACCGCCGAAGAGCACCGGCACGTAGTAGCCGAGCATGGCGACCACAGGCGTGAGCGAGTTGCGGAACACATGCCGCCACAGGATCGCGCGGGCACGGGAGCCGCCCGCCCTGGCGGTGCGGACATAGTCCTCGGAGAGGTTCTCCAGGGTGGCCGCCCGCATGTAGCGGCTGAACACCGCGACCATGGAGGCCGCGCCCGCGGCCACCGGCAGTACCAGGGCCTGCGGTTCGGACAGCACCTGGCCCAGTGTCTCGCCCTGCGGAGCCTGCGACGGGAACCATGCCAGCCCCTGGCTGAAGACCAGTACCAGGATCAGCCCGAGGAAGTACACGGGCGTGGAGTAGGCGATGAAGCTCAGCGTGGTGATGACGTAGTCCACCGGCTTGTTGCGGCGCACGGCCTGCCACATGCCCATCGGGATGGCGAGGGCGAGGCCGACGAGAGCCGACAGCACGGTGAGGACCAAGGTCTTCGGCAGCCGCTCGGTGATGAGCTGGGAGACCGGCTCATTGAGGGTGTACGAGGTCCCGAGGTCCCCGTGCAGCAGTTGGCCGAGGTAGTAGAAGTACTGCACGGGCAGAGGCTTGTCGAGGCCCTGTTCCTGGTTGAAGTGGGCGATCTGCTGTGCGGTGGCCTGCGGCCCGAGGATCCCGCGCGCGGGGCCTCCGGGCAGGGCGTGCAGCAGACCGAAGACGACGATCGTCACGATGACGATCACCGCGACGGCCTGCAGCACGCGCCTGATCAGATACGAGGAAGTGGTCATGTGTTTTCCGGTCGCTTCGGTGTGGACGGACGACTCCGCAGGCCCGCGCGGGCACCGACCGGGCCTACTTGGTCCACTTCCACATGGCGGGGTGGAAGTTGGCGAGGGAGTCCTGGGCGAAGCCGCCGAGGCCGTCCTTGACCACGGAGATCTGGTAGTCGGGCTCCGGCAGCCAGATCACGGGGAGGTCCTTGGCGAGCGCGGCGCTGTACTTCTGCACCGCCTCGTTCGAGGAGGACGTGGTGGTCTCGGTGATCAGCTTGTCGACCTCGGCATTGGAGTAGTTGCCGAAGTTGGAGCCGCCGCCGGTGGCGAAGAGCGAGTCACCGCTCGGGTAGGCGGGGAAGTACCAACTGCCGGCGGTGCCGAAGAAGGAAAGCTGCCACTTGCAGGACTCGTCGGGGGTGCACTGACCGGACTGCGACAGGACGGAGTTGACCGGGGCGGTCTTGATGCCGAACTTGATGCCGGTCTTCGCGAACGACGACTGCAGCGCGCTCATCATGTTGTCGGTCACGGTCGAGCCGGACTGGGACAGCACCTGCATCTCGAACTTGGTGCCCTTGTCGACGCCCGCGCCGCACTGGTTGTCGCCGGTGCCGGGGTCGGCGCACACCATGGTGCCGCCCTGCTCGGTCCAACCGTGGTCGGTGAGCAGCTTCTTCGCCTTGGCCGTGTCGAACGGGTACGGATTGTTCTTCTGCTCCGGGGAGACGAAGGACGATTCCTGGCCCTGCGGGACGGGGCCGTAGGTGGGGATGGCCGTGCCGTTGAAGACGACCTTGGAGAGGGTGGTCTGGTCCACCGACATCTGGATCGCCTGGCGGGCGTACAACTGCTTGAACACCGGGCCCATGGCGGGGTTGTTGAAGTTGTACGGCATGTAGGTGATCGCCCAGCCGGTCCACGGCTTCACCGAGTAGCCCTTGGCCTTGAAGGACGACTCCTGGCTCAGGTCGGTGGCGTTGATGTAGCCGTAGTCGACGGTGCCGGCGCGGAGGGCGTTCTTCTCGGCGTCGGCCGTGGTGAACGGCAGCAGATTGACGTTCTTGATGTTGGCCTTGCCGCCGCCGTCGTACTTCGCGTTGGCGGTCAGCTCGACCTTGCCCGCGGTGGAGAACGACTTGATGGTGTACGGGCCGCTGACCGTCTTCCACAACGGATCGGTCGCGTAGCCGGAGATCTTCTTGGCGGCGTTGTTCAGGTACGTCCAGACCTTCTTGGCACCGGCTGCGGTGCGGTCCAGGTCGGAGACGGCGCCGGAGTCGCTGGTCTTGTCCCAGACGTGCTGCGGCATCGTGCGGATCATGCTCAGCTCGTTGGCGAGCATCCACTCCTGGTTGTACGCCTTGTCGAACGTGATCGTGAAGTGCGTGGCGTCGGTCGTCTTGAAGGAGGTCCAGTTGTCCGGCGCCTTACCCGGGCTATAGCTTGCCCAGTCCGCCTTGTTGGCCTTGACCAGGTTGAACCAGAACTCCACGTCCCGTGAGGTGATCTGCTTGCCGTCGCTCCAGTGACGATCGCCGAGGGTGATCGTCACGCTCTTGCTGTCAGCGGCGAACTTCGCGTCGGTGGCCAGCGAGTTGTTCTTGTTCCATCCGACCTTGCCGGTGGAACCGTCGTACGCGATCAGCGGCTCCCAGACGGCCTGGGATATGGAGGAGTTGTTGGTGTTCAGGTGCGAGGCGGTGCCGACCGGGAGGATCCAGTTCGGCGTGAAGTTCGCCGGGAGGGCGTAGTTGATGGTGTCCGACGACGCCGAGCCGGACGAGGTACCCCCGCCGGAACAGCCGGTGAGCAGCGCGCCGGTGGTGACAGCGGCACCCGCGACGAGGGCCCAGCGGCGGCCGGCCGCCGTGTGAGCAAGGAACATGACTCTCCTCAGAGTGAAAGGACCCGCATACGTCCCGGGAGACCGGGTCGGCGCCGCGAGGTCGGTGCTGCGTACGGCGACAGTCAACGACGGACGTGGCGAACAAACAAACAAGAATTAGTAAAAAGTAAGGTTCTGTGATCTCGAAAAAGTCACAACCCTCCACTCCAGGCGCCTAGGAAGGTGTCTATGTGTCAGTTTGGGGTGATTTTGTCTGCGTCGACACTCTCCAATTTCTCCATGAAGCTGTTCCCCGCCCGTCCGGACGGGCGTACTGTCTCCGTCACACCCACCGTTGCGGAAGTTACTTCGTACATGACTGAAATAAGTGCACGGGACCGCAAGACCGCCAAGGGCGTGTCCCCGAAGGGCTCGACCACCCTCGCCATGCGGGTCCTCGAACTCGTCGCCTCGGGCCAGGCGTCGTCGCGCGCCGAACTCGCGGAACTCCTTGGCACGGCCGCCTCGACCATCTCCCTCACCGTGGCTCAGTTGGTCGAGCGCGGACTCATCGCCGAGGAGGGCACCCAGTCCTCCACCGGCGGTCGCCCCCGCAGGGTCCTCAGGGCGGGCAGCAACGACGAGTACGCCGTCGCCGCCGACGTCGGCGGTCGCCACGCCCGGATCGGTGTGGTCCTCCCGGGCGGCGGCGTCCGTGACGTGTCCAACGTCCCGTTCGAGGTCGCCGACGGTCCCGAAGCCGCCCTGCCGAGGCTCGTCGAACACCTGGAGACCCTCGCCGAGCAGCATGGACGCGACCGCCTCCGCGGCGTCGGGCTCTCCCTGCCCGGACCGGTGGACGTCGCCGCCGGCGCCGTCGTCCTGCCGTCCCGGATGCAGGGGTGGAACCGCTTCCCGGTGGCCGCTTGGCTGGAGGAGCGCTTCGGGGTTCCGGTCGCCGTCGACAACGACGCCAACTGCATGGTGGTCGGTGAACAGAGCGTCAGGCCCGCCGAGCACCGGCAGTCGATCATGGTGAAGATCGGCTCGGCGATCGGTGCCGGCGTCATCGCCGACGGCCGCCTCCACCGGGGCGCCACCGGAGCCGCCGGCGACATCACCCACATCCGCATCGACGGCGGCGCCGACATCCCCTGCTCCTGCGGCAACACCGGCTGCCTGGAGACGGTGGCGTCCGGCGCCGCGCTCGTCCGCATCCTGCGCGAACGCGGTCTCGACGTCGCCAGCCCCGAGGACGTGGTACGGCTCGCCACCGACGCCGACCCCGAAGCCACCCGCGCCGTCCGCAGGGCCGGCGACCACCTGGGCCAGGTGCTCGCCGCGAACGTCAACTTCTTCAACCCGGACGCCGTCTACCTCGGCGGCATCCTCTCCACCCTCGAACCGTTCGTCGCCGCGGTGCGCAGCAAGCTCTACGAGAGCTGCCACCCGCTGGTGACCGAACACCTCATCATCGAGCGGGCCAGCCTCGGCGCCGACGCCGGACTGGTCGGCGCCGGACTCTTCGCCCTGCAACGAGCCCTGACCCGTGCCCTCGGCGACATCGGCCACGCCACCCCCGGCGCCGACCGGCAGCACACCGCCACAGGCCGCGGAAGGCTCTGACGCCACTGCAAAAAGCCTGCCAGCCGCAGAAATTACTCCGTGCGCGCACGGCGCATCAGCCAACGAAGTCCGCGGCACGCCCCCCGTGGCGTGCCGCGGAACGAGCCTCACGTACCACACACCGTCCGAGGAGCCATGTCGCACACCCGTACCCCCGCCGCCAGCCCCGTCATCGCCGTGGCCGGGCTCGGCATCGAGTCCTCCACCTTCTCCCCGGCCCGCACCGAAGCCCCCGCCTTCCACCCCTCGCGGGGCGCCGAGATCTTCGACCGGTACCCCTTCCTCGCCCCCGGCGAGGAACTGCGCGAGGCCGCCGAATGGCACGGCGCTCTGGTCGGCAAGTCGCTGCCCGGCGGCACCGTCACCGCCGCCGCCTGGACCGCGCTCACCGACGAACTCATCGAACGCCTCGCCGCGCTGCCCGAGTTGGACGGCCTCTGGTACGACATCCACGGGGCCATGACCGTGGAGGGGATCGACGACGCCGAGGCCGTGCTGCTGGAGCGGATCCGCGCCACCGTCGGCCCCGACGTGATCGTCTCCACCTCGATGGACCTGCACGGCAACGTCTCCCGCGAACTCGCCCACCGCAGCGACCTGATCACCTGCTACCGGATGGCCCCGCACGAGGACCACATGGAGACCAAGGAGCGCGCCGTCCGCAACCTGGTCGACCTGTTGGCGTCCGGCGCCCCCCGCCCGGTCAAGGCGTGGGTGCCGGTCCCGGTGCTGCTCGCCGGCGAGCAGACCTCCACCCGGATCGAACCCGCGAAGAGCGTGTACGCGGCGGTCGACGAAGTTGAGGCCGCCGACGGCGTGACGGACGCCGCCATCTGGGTGGGTTACGCCTGGGCCGACGAACCCCGCAACCGCGCGGTCGTCGTCGTCACCGGCGACGACACGGCGGCGGTCTCGGCCGGTGCCGAACGACTCGCCCGGGGCTTCTGGAACGCCCGCCACGACTTCGAGTTCGTCGCCCCGACCGGTACCTACGACGAACTCCTCGACGAGGCCCTCGCCTCCGACCGGCGGCCATACTTCATCAGCGACACCGGCGACAACCCCACCGCGGGCGGCGCCGGTGACGTCACCTGGGGTCTGACCCGGCTGCTGGAGCGCCCCGAATTCCAGAAGGAGGACGGACCGACCGTCATCTACGCCTCGGTACCCGGCCCCGCCGCGATCGAGACCGCCGTCGCCGCCGGAGTCGGCGCCACCGTCACCGTCACCGCCGGCGCCGAGGTCGACGACCGGCACGCCGGCCCCGTCACCCTCACCGGCGTGGTCCACGCGATCCGGCACGGCGACCGGGACGCCGAGACCGAGGTCGTCATCCGGGTCGGCAGCGTGTACGCGATCCTCACCAGGCTGCGCAAGCCGTACCACCACGAGCACGACTTCACCGACCTCGACCTCGCCCCGCGCTCCGCCGACCTCGTGATCGTCAAGATCGGCTACCTGGAGCCCGAACTGTTCGACATGTCTGTCGGCTGGAAGATGGCCCTCACCCCCGGCGGTGTCGACCAGGACCTGGTGCGCCTCGGCCACCGCCGCGTCCGCCGGCCGATGTTCCCCTTCGACCGCGACATGGCCGCCCCGGACCTGACAGCCCGTATCATCCCGGCCTCCCACCAGCCGCTCACCGGGGACGACGAATGACCGACCACACCACCCGGCCCCCCGGCCCGGCCGAACCGGGCCGCCGGCCCGCACTGGAGATCGCCGTCACGTCGCCGGCCGGCGCCCGTGTCGCCCTCGACCACGGAGCCGATCGCGTCGAACTCTGCACCGGCCTGGAACTGGGCGGTCTGACCCCGTCCGCCGCCCTCGTCGAGGCGGTCGCCGCCGTGGGCCTCCCGGTGCAGGTCCTGGTCCGCTGTCGGCCGGGCGACTTCGTCCACGACGCCGACGAGATCGCCCTGATGGTCGCCGAGGTGCGGTCCGTGATCGCCTCCGGCGCCTCCGGCGTCGTGGTCGGCGCGCTCACCGCCGACGGCGGCCTCGACACCGACGCGGTCACCCGCCTCGCGGCGGCGGCCCATGACGCGGGGCGCCCCGTCGACGTGACCCTGCACCGCGCGATCGACTTGTCCGCGGACCCGGTCGCCACCGCCGCGCTGTTGCCCGCCCTGGGGCTCACCCGGGTGCTCACCTCCGGCGGCGCTCCGACAGCCGGAGAGGGAATCGCCGCACTCGCCGCCATGGTCGAGGCCGCGCCCGGCGTGCAGGTGATGGCGGGCGGCGGGGTGCGCACCGCGGACATCCCGGCCCTGACCGCCGCCGGTGTCGCCGCCGTCCACCTCTCCGCGAAGCGCCGCGCCGCACCCCGGCGCGGGGGTGCATGGATCCCCCTCGGTGCGTCCAGCGCCTCCGCCGAGCAGGACACGCACTTCGTCACCGACCCGGCGGTGGTCGCCGAAGCCAGGAGAATGCTGGAACTACGAGCAACCGGCTCAACCCTCTCAACCCTTTCAACCGGCTCAACCATCTCAACCGGCTGACCGGCCTCGCACGAAGCGGTGCGGTCATGTGTCGTCCCTGGTGACGGGGCGTCAATTGGCCGATGGGTGGTTGCGGCCTGTGGCGGAGACCAAGCCCGTCTCATAGGCGAAGACGACCAACTGGGCCCGGTCATGGGCGTGGAGCTTGGCCAACAGCCGTCCCACATGCGTCTTGACGGTCGCGACGCTCAGCCCGAGATGTTCGGCGATCATGCGGTTGGGCAGGCCCCGGGCCACCAGGCGGAGCACTTCCCGCTCTCTTGGTGTCACGCCCGACAACTCCTGGGCGAGTCGCGGGCGTGGCTCGTGGCGTCCGGCGAACTCACGGATCAGACGTCGGGTGACCGTGGGCGCGAGCAGCGCGTCGCCGGAGGCTACCACCCGCAGAGCAGTCAGCAGATCGGCGGGGAGGATGTCCTTCAGGAGGAATCCACTGGCCCCGCCACGGAGCGCCGCGTACACGTACTCGTCCAGATCGAACGTGGTCAGCACCAGCACACGGGTGCCGGCGGCGGCCGGGTCCGCGCAGATGCGCCGGGTGGCCTCCAGGCCGTCCGTGCTCGGCATCCGGATGTCCATCAGCACGACGTCGGGCCGCAGTCGCAGCGCGAGATCCACGGCCTCGTCGCCGCTGACGGCCTCGCCCGCCACCGTGAGGTCCGGCACGCTCTCGATGAGCAGCCGGAAGCCCGTCCGCAACAGCGCCTGGTCATCGGCGAGAAGGACCCGGATCGGCTGGTTCACCGGACTGTCTCCGGTTCGCAGGACAGCCGGGCGTGCACCCGGAAGCCGCCCGTCGCAAGAGGACCGGCGGACAGGACCCCACCGCACATGGCCGCCCGTTCCCGCATCCCGATGAGCCCGTGTCCGCCGCCGGGCCGCCGTCCGGGGAGCCGGGGCGGCGCGTCGTTGACGATCTCGATCTCGACGGCTTCGGGGCCCGTCCGGGACAGGGTCACCCGGCAGTCCGCCGATCCCGCGTGCTTGACCACATTGGTGAGGGCCTCCTGAACGATCCGGTAGACCGTCAGTTCCACACCCGGGGGGAGCGGCGGATCCGGGTCGACGGACAGTTCCACGCGCGGGCCCGCGCCGCCCGCGAGCGCGAACAGGTCCGCCAGACCGGGCGCGGTTCCCAATTCGGTGCCGTCCCAGGGGGTGCGCAGGACTTCGAGCATGCGTCGCATCTCGGTGAGCGCTGTCCGCCCCGCGGTCCCGACGAGTGCGAGCGTCCGCTCGGCTTCCTGCGGGTTGGTGGAGGTCACCGCGCGGGCGATCTCGGCCCGTACCGTGATGACGGTCAGATGGTGGGCCACGACGTCGTGGAGTTCCCGGGCGATCCGCAGGCGCTCGTCCGCCACGGCCTGCCGGGCCGCGAGTTCCGCGTACGACCGCTGCTCTCTCAGCGCGGTGCCGACCAGCCACGGCAGGGTCATCAGCAGCGACGCGAAGGCGATGCCCGACGCGACCTCGGGCGCCGGGACGGGCCGTGGGACGAGGATCAGGGCCGCCGCGACGGCGCCCAGCGAACAGCCCAGCGCCGTCGCGGAACGGCGCCGCGGTTCCTTCGCCGCCACCGTGTACAGGGCGACCCCGACGGGGAGCCACGACTCCTCCCAGCCGGTCAGCGCCAGGGCGCAGACCGCTCCGGCCAGGACGGTGTACAGCACCGGGACGGGCCACCGGCGCCGCACCGCGACCGGCAGCCAGACCGCCGCCGCCACGGCCACCGCGTCCCAGCCGCCCCGCATCTCGCTCACGCCGAACGCCAGGGCGAGCAGCACGGCCGCGACCGTGTCCACGCCGTGCCAGTGGCCCCTCCGCAGACGCCCGGCCAGCAGCGGCCGTGACTCACCGTCGTCCATGACGGCGACGCTATCGATGCGGGGGGCCGGGACAGGTCAGCCCGGAGGACGTCATCTCAGGGGCTGAGTCATCCGCGCGGTTGATACCCGTCGTACCCTCCTGGGCTGACCCCCGATTCCTGCCCGCGGACGAAGCCGCCCGGCCCACCGGCCGGAACAGTGGAGCGCATGAACCGCAGAACACTTCTGACCTCGTACGCCGGGCTGATCACCGCCGCCGCCATCCCGGGCCCGCTCGCTTCGGCGGCCGTCGCGAGACCACGGACGGGTGTCGCGACACCACGGACGGCCGTCGCGACACCACAGGGGGAGGAACCCGTGCGGTTCCAACTGCCCTCCCCGAGCGGCCCGTACCCGCTGGGCACGGTCTCGTTCCACCTGGCCGACACCACACGGTCGGACCCCTGGATGCCCTCCCGCCCCTGCCGCGAGTTGATGATCAGCATCTGGTACCCCGCTCGCGGCGGGCCGGACCGTCCCGCCGTTCCCTGGATGCCGCCGGCGGCTGCCGACCGGTATCTGAGCTTCCTCGGTGTGCCTCCCGGCCGGGTGCGGCTGGGACGCACCCATGCGCACGAGGGCGCTCCCGTCGGCGGGCCGCCGGGCCCCCTGCCCGTCGTGCTCTACTCTCCCGGCGCGAACGCGTCACGCTCGTTCGGCACCGGCATCGTGGAAGACCTCGCCGGCCACGGCTATCTGGTGGTCACCGTCGACCACACCTACGACGCGGCAGTGGTCGAATTCCCCGGTGGCCGGGTCGAAATGAATCCGGCGGGCGGAATCAGCGACTACGCCAAGGCCCTCTCGGTCCGCACCGCCGACATCCGGTTCGTCCTCGACCGGCTCGCCGTGCTCCGGTCGGGCGGGCGCCCCGGCGTCTGCCGCACCCCACTGCCCAGGGGCCTGCCCGGAGCGCTCGACCTGCGGCGCGTCGGAATGCTCGGCCACTCCCTGGGCGGAGCCACCACCGCTGCCACGATGCTCACCGACGGGCGGATCACGGCGGGAGCGAGCCTGGACGGAGGCGCGGCGGGCCCCGTGGTGGACACCGGGCTCGACCGCCCGTTCCTGGTCGTGGACGCCCCGGGGAAGGGCGGCATGGAGAACAATCCCGCCCTGCGCGCGTTCTGGTCGCGTCTGCGCGGCTGGCGGCTCTGCCTCACCGTGCGGGGAGCCGCGCACCAGTCGTTCGGCGACGACGTACTGATCCTCCCGCTGCTCGCCCCTCTCCTGGGCATGTCCCCGCACGACCTGGAGGGAGACGTCGGGACCATTCCCCGGCACCGCGCGCAGGCGTTCCAACGCGCCTACCCACGGGCCTTCTTCGACCTGCACCTGCGCGACCGGGGGCGACTGCTCGACGGGCCTTCCCCCGACTTCCCGGAGGTCACCCACACCAGGTGAAGGACTGACGAGCGCACCGGAGGCGGGCGGCTGTCGACCATGTGCGAAGGGCGGTCCGCCGTCCGGCGCAGCCGTTCGGCCCGATCGGCGACTCCCTCACTTCGCGTCGTAATACAGCCGGAGGAAGTCCTCCATCGCCGCGTCGACGCCCTCGCGGTCACCGGTGGCGAGCAGATCGAGGAGCAGACCGCGGACGGTGGCGAGCCCCAGTCTGGCGCGGTTGCGGGCCACGGTGGGGTCCGTCCCCGTGGCGACCTCGGCGGCCACGAGCGGCTCCAGCCAGTCGTACACGAGCCCTTCGAGGACCGGGGTGGCCTCGGGACGGCCCCGCAGCGCCTGCCCGTAGATTTCGAAGAAGAGCCGCTCGTGACCGGCCAGCCGAGGGTCCGTCAGCTGCTGCCAGAGGAGACGCGCGGCATCGACGGGGGAGAGACCGGGCTCCAGCCGCAGCCGGGACAGCACATCGCGCTGGCGCTGCTCCGACGTCCGGACGATCTCGGCGAGCAGGTGTTCCTTGGAGCCGAAATAGTGGATCAGCATGCGGTGACTGACGCCGATCGCGGCGCCCAGGCCACGCAGGCTCAGGTCTGCGATGCCGTGTGCCACGACGTGGTCGACGGCCGCGTTCACCAATTGAGCGCGCCGACCCCCGTCCCTGCCGGGCCCTGCCTCGCCGTCAGTCTCCGAGCCGACCATGTTCACCACCTCACGAGCGTACCAACTGGTACATGCTGTGTGTACCGTGTGGTACATGAAGCCTGTCACCGTGTCGATCGACGTACCGCAGACGCCCGAGCGGGTCTACGACTTCCTTGATGTCATGGCTCACCATGAGCGATTCACCAACCACTACCTGACCAACTGGCGCTACGGCGGCCCCGGCCGCGGCATCGGATCGTGTGCCACCGTCACAGCCGCGCTGGGCGGCACGACGACCGACGTCACCATCGAGGTCGTCGAGGCAGACCCACCGCAGCGCATCGTCGAACGGAACGTCAGCGCGGCCGGCCGACGCCTGGCCCACGGCACCTACACCATCGAGCCCCTGCCAACTGGCGGGAGTCACGTCTCGTTCACGTACGCCTGGTCCCACACCCCGCTCGCCGACCGCCTGCTGACACCCGTCGTCCGCGCCACGATACGACGCGCCAACCGGACGGTCATGCGGCGCCTTGCCACCGAACTGGCTCGGAACTGACCTGCCGGCGACGGCTGCGGGACTCAACTGATCCCGCTGAACCAGGCAGACCATCCCGCCGATCCGCGCACACGTGGCAGTCGGGCCCGCGCAGCCTCACATCCGGGATCTCAGCACGTCGACCTCACAGCCCGGCGCGAACGGGTCGAAGCCGTGCTCGTTCAGCCACCGAATCGCCAGCAGGCTGCGCAACGACCACCACGCGTGGATCACGTCGAGGTCGACATCGGTGCCATAGCCGGCGAGGACGTCGTCGAGGTGCTCCTCGTGTCCGAGCGTGAAGGTGGCGAGGTCGGACAGGGCATCACCCTGGCCCGCCTCGGACCAGTCGATGATGCCCGTGACCTCGTCGCCCTCGACGAAGACGTGCGCGATCTGCAGGTCGCCGTGTGTGAACGCCGGAGTCCATGGCCGGAGTGCCGTCTCGGCGATTTGGCGGTTGCGGGTGACCAGGTCGGCGGGCAGGAGGCCGTTCGTCACGAGCAACTCGCACTCGTCGTCGAGTTCTGCTGTCAGCGCGGCGATGCTCCGGCCGGACCGGCCCCGCAGGGGCGGCAGGGGCGCGTCGTGCAGTTTCCGGATGGTGGCGCCCGCCGCGGCCCACGCCGCGGGCGATCCGGTCGACGGTCCGCCGAGGCTCCCGAGTGTCGTCCCCGGGACCGCGGCGAGCGCGAGGACGGGCGGCTTGCGCCACAGGACTTCCGGGGTCGGGACCGGTGCGAGGGTCATCACTTCGACCTCGACGTCGATGCGCGCCTGATCGGTGTCCACTTTCAAGAACACGTCACCGACGCGCAGTGTCGCGCGTTCGGAATGGGCGACGACAACTTCGACCTCATCCATGGGCGACCAGTATCCCGGGGATGATCGCCGACGTCACCGGATTTAACAGCGTGCGATCACGCGGCCGACCGCGCCCCGGCACCCGGCACCCGGCGGCGTCGCGCTCGACACCGACCGCTGTTCTCACCGGACAGTGACGCTTCTGAATGGGGAAGCGGTCCGCGTACGTCGTCTACCGCACGGCGACGTAGTCTCCGGCCGACGACTTCGCCCCGGAGGTGGAGTTCCCGTAGTACGACCACCGCCATGTCCCCGACCCGGCGGCCTTCACCGTGGTTTTGAGTGCCCCCGTACTGTTCGTCGTCGCTTTCTTGACCGTCGTGTACGACGAGGCGCCTGCCGCTTTGAACTGCAGGCTGACCGTTCGGCCCGCGTAACCCTGGTACGTGTGGGTGTCCCAGTTCGCGCGAGTGACCCGCCCGGTCACGGTGATCGTCTTCCCTTTCGCGACCGGCTCCGGCGAGGCGTTGACAGTGACGCGTGTGGCCCGCTTGACCTGCAACGGGAGGTTCTCGTCGTCAGTGTCGTGGGCGTCGCCGGCGAGAAAGACCCGAGCGGCGGTTCGCCACGTGCCGGCGTCCTTGTTCCCGAAGTCGATGTGCCGCGGGTCGATGTACAGCCATTCCTGGAAGTCGCAGATTCCTTTGGCCTTGTCCACGACCTTGCAGTCGCTGGTGATGACGGTGCTGTGCAGGGTGTCCCCGCTGTCGGGATGTCCCCGGTAGGGGAACACCATGGGCCCGTAGTCGTATCTGAGTTTGGTCGTCATGCGGAAGGACGCGCGCACTTCGACCTCCTCCTTGACCCCGATCACGATCGGCTTTCCGCCGTTCACCGAGACCCGGGTGAAGGCGACCCCGCCCTCAGCCGCCCCGGCCGGCACCGCCGCCACCCCTGTGAACACGACCGCCGCTCCACCGGCCACCGCCGCTTTCCACATTGTCTTCCTCATCTTCGCGTTCTCCCTTTCCTCTGCGGCCTGGACCGGACGCGCAGGCACTCTGGCCGGAGTTTGGTCCTCGCGGATCCTCGCGGCTGACTGTGGGACAGGGGAGGGCTGCACGCGGTTGTACGCGGTGCGGCAACGATTTGATCACCACGCCCTCGCTCGGGCCCGCTTCCCGGGAGGGACCCCGACGGCTGCGAGTGGTCGGGGCGGGGCCTGGTGGCCTCGGGGCCCGCTGCCTGACGAGCGACGGAAGTCGGTAGAGGGCTCGCGGTCTGCTCTGTTACGGTCCTGTGGCCGGCTGCGGGACTCCGGTGCGACTTCCGGAACCTGCCTATGAAGCAATGATTCGCAGCTCGTGCCCCCATTCCCCAGCCGGTATCCACACTCATGGGGAAAGAGCCGGATGGATTCGTACGGGGACCTCATCGCAGCGGACGACGTGCTGCTCTTCGTCAATGCGGCGATCACCTCCACGGGGCAGCGTGAATTTCACAGCGACGCGGGCGAGCAGCGGCTGTCCTTGGACTTTCTCCACGCATACATGCTGGGGAACTACCGTGACCTGTATGCCGGGGTCCTCGCGCTCGACATCAACGACTACAACGCGGCCCTCATCATTCGACGGCTGCTGGAGACCACCGGTGAGGCCACCGCCGGCCGGCGTCGCAGCGAGGGCCGGCTGATCGCGTGCCGTCTGGCGACGCTGCCGCCACCACGCGTGTACGGCCTGTTCGATGCCCTGCGCCGGGCCCGGGTGAACAACCGCCGCACCCGGGCGATCATGCGGGACTGGCTGTCCGCCCGCCCGGATTTGGCGTTCGATGCCGTGAAGTACCGCAGCGGCCTCAAACGAGCCCTACGCCACGCACACCTGGCCCCCGCCACCGAAGAGCTGGGGGCGTTCCTGTTCGCGCCGCTGACCCGCAAGCACTACGCGACACCTCTCCTGGAGACGTGGCGCCGCGCGCACTACGAGCAGTCCGCCGTGTATGAGCTGCCCTATACGGCTGCCGAAGGGTTCGCCGCCAAACACGGCATCCCCCGGGATGTGTTCCTGAAGCGCATAGCCCCACGGATGACCCGCCTGGAAACCTTGCGACTCCAGGAGACCGCGCACAGGCTCGGGACCACAGGGGCACAGGCGGACCTGGCCAGGATGCCGCTGACCCGGTTGGCGACCTATGTGCTTTCGCTGCCGGTCAAGGACCGCCTACGCCGACGAGCCGAGCTGACCAGCGCCCTGGAATCGGCCGCCGGACGGGTGGCCGGCTCCCACCGGGGGAGTTGGGGCAAGGTCACCGCCGTCCTGGACGACAGCTTCTCCGCGTCCGGGTCGGCTCACAAGCGCCGCCGACCGCTGGCCGTGGCCCTGGCCTGCCACTATCTCCTCGCGGCCCTTGCCGGCGACTACACCGGGCTGTGGACGTCGGGGAGGATCGATGCCCTGCTGACGTATCCGTACGGGCCGACGCCATTGGGCCGACGGATCCTCGACGCGCTGGACACCGCACCGTCCAGGCTGGTGATCGTCTCCGACGGGTGGGACAACGCACCTCCCGGCCTGGCCGCCGAGGTGCTGCGGATCTGGCGAACCCGGCTCGACCCGGAGCGCCGCACCAGCATCGTGCATGTCAACCCGGTCTACGACGCGGCCGATTTCGACGTGCGCCGCCTGTCCGCGACGGTGCCCACGGCGGGTATCCGTGACGCCGAGGACCTTCCCGCACTGGTGGAACTCGCCCAGTTCGCGGAAGGCCGGACCGGTCTGGCGGAACTGATCACCTACATGGACACCCGTGCGGCCCGCATGACGAGCGGCCCCGGCCCGGATCTGGCGCGATGACCACACTGGACATGACCGGCCTGACCACCCGCCCCTCACAGGTCTGGGGTGCCGTCCGCTTGGTGCCTCTCGTGCGTGACGAACCCTTCGACGATCTGCGTCTGAGTTCGCGGCTCTACGGTGATGCGGCCGGTCTGGTCGAAGTCGGCGCGCGCCAGGCGTACATGTCCTACATCCCGCACGGGTTCGTCGCCGCGTGGAGCGGTGACGGCACACCGGCAGCCGCCTACGGCACCCAGCTTTCCGCCGGCGACGACTCACCTCCTGCCGCCACCATGGGCCTGCGCTTCCACCGCGGGATGGCCCGTCGTCAGGCCAAGGGCCGCCTCCGGTTCCTGCCCATGCACCTGGCGATGGAGGGCTACTTGGCACTCCACTTCGGCGGTCCTTCGCTTGCCTGGGAGGAGTGGTCGCAGCGGGCGATCCGCCAGGGACTCTCCCCCCGTGTCGAAGAGGCCTACGTGGGTGCCGACGTGCGCGGACTCGCCGACGCGCTGCGAATCTTCGAGATCCACCCCCGTCAATGCGGCGTGATGGTCTACGTCGCCGACGCACTCGCAGCCGCGTTCGCGGTCCCGCACCCCGACGACTACCGTGCACTCCACCCGACACTCGTGCAGGACCTGTACGGCGAACTGATCCACCACTACGCCACACTGATGCCGCCGGTGCGGGACTTCCGGGCCCGGATCCCCGACGCGGGGATCCGCTCCCTGGCCCATCTGCGTATGGCAGTTGCCGAACAGGAGCACACCTGGGCGCGCTTCCACGATACGACCATGTCGGCCGGTCTCCTGGACCACCCGTACGCCTGGCAGACGGTCTACCGGATGGGGCGTTTCACGCTCTCCCGGTTCCTGCCGGCGTTCCGTCCCCGGCAGGAGAACCACATCGGCGAGGCCATCACCGACGACAAGGGCAGGATCGCCTACCTCAAGACCTTCCGCCTGTCGGAGAACCAGGTCCGCCGCGGCCACCTCCTCAGCAGACTCGCCGCCAACGACTGGCACCTGGCGGACACCGCAGCCGGTCTCGGCATCGACGAAGCCCAGTTGGGGCTGCGACTGGAGTCCGCCGGCTTCGGCTACCTGCTCCGCCAGGACGTCATGGATGCCTACCGCAAGCAGCGACGGACCCGAACCGGATGAGGGCAGCGCCCGGTCGTCCGTTGTGCCGTAGCGGCGTCGGCCGCTAGGCAGCGGTTCCGTGTCCTGCTGGTGGGCCGTGTCAGGAGGTGCCGCTCGGGATGACGCAGTTCTTCGGCTGTTGCTTGCCGGTGGGCCAGCCCAGACCGACGAACTTCAGGTTTCCGCGTACGCCCTGGCCGGGGTTGAGTTCGACCACCGCGACTGGTTTGTCGTATGGATTCCCGCCGTTGGTGAGGCAGATCAGGCCACTCGTGCCCCTTACTCGGTGCACCGACTGGAGCTTCGACCACTCCTGGCGGACGTCTGTGAGGCTGGGTGCCTGCTCGGCGTCGTTGCCCTGTACCTCGTGCAGGGCCGTGCCGATGGTGACGAGGCCGTCGTGGACGAGCATGGTGCGGGAGTCCTCCATGTCCGGGGTGGAGCCGAGGTCCGTGCCTGCCGTGCTCGTGCTCTTGATGAGGTCGTTGAGGGTGTCCAGGGCTGCTTTGGGCTCCGTGAGGTATTGGGGGAGTTCGTTCGCGGTGGGTTCGCGGTGGTGGGTCGTCTCCCACTGCTTGGTCCAGGCGGCGAGTTCGGTGTCCCAGGCGGCCGGGTGTGCGGGGGCGGCGTACTGGACCGTCACCTTCGTCCTGCCGTCCTTGCCGCGCAGTCGTGCCCAGTCCTTTTCGGACATGGCCTGCCGCAGTGAGGCGGCGTCGGAGCCGCTGACGAGGGTGAAGTGGCGGTCCGCGCAGGTCTGCTGGGCGAGCGTGAGCGCGAAGATCCGCAGGTGCAGGGTGCGTCCCGCGAAGTAGACGGTGTCGGCCGCGGAGCCGCAGATGTTGTTGGCGATCTGCTCGAACTGGCTGCCCGTCGAGCCGGCTTCGTCGATTCCCGGGGATTCGAAGGACATGTCGGCGGGGCCGTCCGGACCCGTCTCCTCGATCCCCCGGAACGCGGTTGCCAGCGACTCGTCGTAGGCGTCCGGGCGGGTGTCGTAGACCAGCACGGTCCTGGCGTTCTCCCGGCCCCGAGCGCCGTTGAAGTTGGCCAGTGCCTGGGCCGCGTCGCCGTTGGTGGGGATGATCCGGGCCAGGCCGGGGAAGCGCTGCTTCTCCCCGTCGATGTTCGCGATGCCGTCCCCGCTGATCCGGGAGGCGAGCACCGGGACGCCGTTCGCCGTCAGACGTTCCACGGCTTTCTCGGTGGTGTCGAGGGTGAGATTGAAGCCCGTGACCGCTCGGAGTTTGTCCCTGTCGGAACCGGCCATGCCGAGCAGTGTGCTCACGATCTTGTCCTGATGACTGTAGTTCCGCCCGGGGTTGGCCAGTACCAGGCGGATCTTGGGTACTTGGCCCTCGCCCGAGTTGGCCTGCCGCTGCCCGAGATATGCGCCCTGGAGGTCGCTGCGCATCTGCCGCCGCAGTCCCGCCGTGTTCGGGTGGAGGGGTGGCATCATCGCCACGTTGATGTGGGGTTGGTTGGTGATCCTCTTGTTCTCCTGTGGGATGGCTTTGGTTACGGTGCTGATTTCCGGTGTGTCGAAGTTGTAGCCTGTGGCGTCGACGGCGGTGCATTCGCTGTCGGTTTTCTCGATGTCGGCGTGGCGGGTGTCCGGGTTGAGGTGGGTGGGGACGCCGTACTCACCGGTGGCTGTGAGTGCCGCCGCGCCGGCCGGCGTGTAGAGGATCTTTCCCTGTCTGGGTAGTCTGTTCCATCTGGGTATCCAGCCGGGTATCCCTGCTGTCTCCTTCGGCTGGGCTGATGGGTGCAGTCGCAGCGGAGCAGCGGCTGCTTGTTCGCTGCCGGGTGGCTCCACTTTGTGGCTGTCGGGCCGAGTTCTGCGGTGCTGTCGAAGTCCGTGGTCGTCAGTTGTCTCAGCAACTGTTCCGGTGTGGGGGCCATTTCGCGCCTGGTCGGTCTGGTGGGCTCCTCGCTCAGCCATACGGCGTGCAGCAGTTGGTCGGCGGTGCGGCGTGGCGCCGTTCCGTCGACGCGTAGCAGGCCCTGAGCGTGCTTGCGGCGCTCGTCCGGCCTGCCCGGGTAGGGCGCCTGGGCGGTCTCCAGCGACTCCTCGCACCATTGGCGGGGGTGGCCGGGGAGGGTGGCGGTGAGGTGGCGGACCGCGTCGTCGACGCCGCCGGAGACGAGGTGGTGGTTCATCCGGTGGGTCGTCACGGAGTGGAACGCACCACTGCTCGCGTCACTGACGGTGTGGTGGTCGCGCAGCAGGTGGTGGTCGGCGTGCCAGGCGGCGCCGTCGCGTTCCAGCCCGTACAGGCGGTGCACCAGTAACTGGCGCAGGCCGAAGTCCCCGGTGAAGTGGCGTTCGCAGCTGGGCCGCCCGGTGTCGTCGAGCAGCCGCGTGACCTCATGTGCCGTCAGGCGCGGGACGCGGCCTGCCTGGTGATGGCGCAGCAGGACCTCGGCGCACTCCAGGTCGTGTGCCACCGACAGGTGGGTGAGGTGGTCGGGCCACTGGTCGTGGTGCTCGTCCGGCAGCCGTACCGGTAGCTGGTCGAGGACCAGTTCCTGGAGCAGTACGTCTGTCACACGCCGCTCGGGGGGCGCCGTCCGGGTGGTGCAGTGTGGCGTCCAGGATGGCCCGGTCGTTGGTGTCCGTCTCCATCCGGTGGTCGGCGGCAGCGGTGGCCGGCCGGATGACCGTGTGCGGCCGTCCGCCGCTGAGCTGGGCCACGGCGGCGGTGATACGGCGGCGGTGCACGCCGCCCTCCCGCTCCGCGCCCAGTTGTATTCGCTCGGTCGCCCGGCGGAGCTGGTCACCGGCGAGGAAAGGCATCCGCAGCATGAGCACCCCGGCGGACAGCGGGCCCCGGTCGTCCTCCGGGTCCCTGCGGCGGGACCAGGTGGCCGGCACTCCGTCGGCGGGCCGGAATGCCGCCGCCTCCCTCGGCGGCAGACCCCCGTGCAGGAAGTCACCGCCGTCCGCCCGGCGGGCCGTGCCCACGACCACCACCCGGTCGCGCTGCCCGTCCCGGCGGTCGGTGAGTACGGCACGCAGCAGCCGCTCGCCCAGCGGTTCCTCGGCGTGGTCCAGCAGCAGTCCCGGGCGGCCGACCCGGCCCAGCCAGCCCCCGAGCCCGCCGTAGGCCGCCTCCAGGTCCTCGCGCAGCGCCTGGAACAGGAAGCGCTCCGCGTCCTCCCGCCGCTCGCCGCCCGCCCGGAAGTCGGCGGCGAGCCTGCGCAGCCCGTGCTTGGGCTGGCCGGCCGCGCCGGGATACTCGCCGTAGATCCGGGTCAGTTCTGCCTCGCCCCGGGGCGTCAGGCGCTCGAAGAGGGCGTCGAGGAGCGCGGTGAGCGCGGTGGCCCCGTACGGGCCGAGCGTCTGTCCGGCCAGTACTTCCAGCATTTTCTGTACGGCCCCGAGGAGCGCGCCGCGCCAGAAGTCGCGCGCCCCCAGACCGCGCAGGCGGGGCTGCTGGAGCAGTTCCTCGTACCGCTCGACCTCTGTCCTGATCGCCTCACCGGTGCCGCCCGCGACGCCGGTCGAGATCACCGCGAGGCCCGCGAAGAACCGCGGGAAGGTGAACGCGCCTCCCGTTCCGCGCCAGGTGTGCAGCAGCAGGGCGGCCTCGGCCAGGGCCTCGGTCACCGCCGAGCGGGCACCGGGCTCCGGCCCGGCCCGGTCCGCGTAGACCGGTGAGGCGCAGTCCAGATGGATCACCGGTACCTGCCGGGCGAACCGGTCGTGCACCACTCTCAGCAGCCGCCCCTTGCCCATTCCGGGGCCGCCGGTGAGCAGCACCACGGGGAGGTCGGGGCCGTACAGCGGTTTGCGGTCGGCGCCGGACGGTGACCGTCCTAACAGGTGTGCGAAGAAGCCGTCTGTGTCGAGGAGTTTCTCGAAGCCCAGGTCCTCATGCACGCATCTCCCCCTGGATGCCCTCCCGCTTGGAGGCGGGTGTTGGGTGTGGTGGATGGAGGTTAGTGGAACACGGGACTCTTCAGCCAGGTCAACACCTGCCATATGAAGGGTAGTTGGTGGCGTGGGCGCCGTGGTGCCTCATGTCGTCGGAGGCACCCGACCCCACGGCGCAGGGACTTGCCGGCATCGGCGGGCATGTCGGCCTGGACACGGAGCTGGCGCCGGGTGGCCCGGAAGCGCCGTGCCCGCCACCGTAGGGGCGCGGCGCTCACCGCTTTCACTGAAGTGCTGCGGATCCCGCGTTCCCGCGTTCCCGCGTTCCCGCGTTTCTGCGGGTGTGGGCGGTTGTGGGTTTAGAGGCGGTGGATGGTGTGGAGGGTGCGGGCGTAGAGGCCGTTGCCGTCGAGGGTGGAGGGGCCGCCGAGGTCGGCCATGGTGGGGCCGTTGGGTGTTTTGCGGCTGGAGAGG
>NZ_JBIVUQ010000006.1:0-309034 GCF_044757265.1 Streptomyces sp. NPDC091292
TCAGCAGGGCGTCCAGGTTGTTCGTCACACAACGATCTTGGACGCCCTGTCTGCGTTCCCAGACACACCGTCAGCATTCGGAATGACTCGTCTAGGGCTGTGGTGTGACGTGCTGGTCTACCGGGTTGGGGTGCTGTTGCTGGTAGACGCCTGTTTGCCTGTCGGCGGTGGGCGCCGGGTCGTGTCCGGCCATCTTGCCGGGCCCGGCGGGAAGTCCGCCGGGCCCGGGGCTCGCATGCGCGTCCGGCGCATGCTCCTCCCGGACCGGCGCGACGGAGGTGCGGGAGGCGTTCGGTTGTGCTCAGGCTCCCGTGGGCGGCTGGTTGGTGACGTCGTCGGGGCGCAGGTGTTGTTCGTCCTCGGCCGGCGGTGACTTCTTGCGGGCGTTCAACACCTTGTTGACATGCACTGTGTCCAAGGCCTTCTCCCAGCGGGCGACGACGAGCGTCGCGACACCGTTGCCGGCCAGGTTGGTCAGGGCACGGCATTCCGACATGAACTTGTCGATTCCGAAGATCAGCATGATGCCAGCGGCAGGGATGGTCCCGACGGTGGAGAGTGTGGCGGCCAGGGCGATGAATCCGGCTCCGGTGATGCCGCCCGAGCCCTTGGAGGTGAGGATCATGACGGCGAGCAAGCCGAGTTGCTGGCCGATGCTGAGGGGGGTGTCGGTGGCCTGCGCAATGTAGACGGCGGCCAGGGAGAGATAGATGGAACTGCCGTCGAGGTTGAAGGAGTACCCGGTGGGGACGGTCAGGCCGACGATGTCGCGGCGGATGCCGAGTCCTTCGAGCTTGGCCATCAGGCGCGGTAGTGCGCTCTCGGAGGACGAGGTGCCCAGCACCAGGACGAACTCTTCGCGCAGGTAGCGCAGCAGCCGGAAGATGTTGATCTTCAGGGCGGCGGTGACGGCGCCCAGGATGACGACGACGAAGAACGCTGACGTGCCGTAGAAGAGTCCGATGAGCCGGCCCAGGCTGGTGAGGGTGGAGATCCCGTACTCGCCGATGGTGTAGGCCATGGCGCCGAAGGCTCCCACGGGGGCGGCGAGCATGACGTAGTGCAGGATCTTGAAGACGACGGTGCTCAGGCGTTGGACGCCGTCGACGATCGGTTCGCCGACGGGGCCGACGGCTTTCAGGGCGATGCCGAAGAGGACCGAGAAGAAGATGACCTGGAGGATGTTGCCCTCGGCGAAGGCGCCGACCGCGCTGTTGGGAACGAGGTCGGTGAGGAAGTGCCACCACTCCTGGTTCTGCCCGTCCTTGACGTACTGGCTCGCGTCGCCTTCCAGGCGGAGGTCGCCAGGGTGGGCATGGACGCCGGCGCCGGGCTGGAAAATGTTGACGGCGAGGAGGCCGACCAGCAGGGCGGCCAGGGTGCCGGCCTGGAAGTAGACCAGGGACTTCAGGCCGACGCGGCCGACCCTGCCGAGACTGTCCACGCTGCCGATACCGGCCACGATGGTCAGGAAGACGATCGGCGTGATCAGCATCTTGATGGCGGCGACGAAGGTGGTGCCGACCGGTTCCAGGGCGGTGCCGGCCGAGGGCCACAGCCAGCCGGTGAGGACACCGGTGACGATGGCGGTCAGGACCCAGAAGTACAACTGCCGGTGCCAGGGCTTCTTCGGTTCGTCCAAGAGGGGCGGGGGTGCGAGGGTTGCGGGTGCTGCCATGTCGTTTCTCCTCATTGAGGAACGGTGCGCAGCCGGGACGCGGGTCGGCTCCCTGGGAGGGAGCAGCTGTGGGGGGACGCGCGGCTCGGAGAAGGGTGGGGGCGGGCGCCCGGTGGCCGCGGCGGCGTCGTCCGTGCCGCTGTGGCCACCGGTCCGCGGTGGCGGTCAGGCCCTGCCGTCGGGCCGACGCTCTAGAGCAGTTCGAGTAGTTTGTCGGTGAACTGCGCGGTGGTGGCGGTGCCGCCGAGGTCGCGGGTGCGTGCGTCGGTCTTGGCCAGCACGGCGGCGATGGCGTCGGTGATGTCCTTGGCCGCTTCCGGGTGGCCGAGGTGGTCGAGCATCATGGCCGCCGACCAGATGGCCCCCAGGGGGTTGGCGATGCCCTGGCCGGCGATGTCGGGTGCGGAGCCGTGCACCGGCTCGAACATGGAGGGGAACTCCCGCTCCGGGTTGAGGTTGGCGGCCGGGGCGATGCCGATGGATCCGGCGACGGCGGCGGCGAGGTCGCTGAGGATGTCGCCGAAGAGGTTGGAGCCGACGACGACGTCGAAGCGGGCGGGTTCCAGGACGAACTTGGCCGCGAGGGCGTCGATGTGCTCCTGGTCCCAGGTCACGTCGGGGTGGTGCGCGCCGCGGTCGGCGACGAGCTGGTCCCAGAACGGCATGGTGTGGACGATGCCGTTCGACTTGGTGGCGGAGGTCAGGCGGCCCCCGCGCCGGGCGGCCAGGTCGAAGGCGTAGTCCAGGACGCGGGTGACACCGGCCCGGGTGAAGACGGCCTCCTGGACGGCCATCTCGTCCTCGAAGCCCCGGTTGAGGCGGCCGCCGACCTCGCTGTACTCGCCCTCGACGTTCTCGCGGACCACGACGAAGTCGACGTCGCCGGCCGCCGCGCCGCGCACCGGGCTGTCGATGCCCTCGAATACGCGGATGGGCCGGAGGTTGACGTACTGGCGGAAGCTGCGGCGGATGGGGATGAGCAGGCCCCACAGCGAGACGTGGTCGGGCACGCCGGGGTAGCCGACCGCACCGAGCAGGATGGCGTCCTTGTCGCGGAGCTGGTCGATGCCGTCCTCGGGCATCATCGCGCCGTCGCGCAGGTACCGCTCGCAGGACCAGTCGTCGTAGTTGGTGTAGCTGAGGGTGAAGCCGTGGCGGCGGCCGAGGGCGTCGAGGATCTGTTGGGCGGGGGGCAGGACCTCGGCGCCGATGCCGTCGCCGGGGATCAGGGCGATGCGGTGGTTCGTCATGGCGTCGATTGCAGCAACGTGTGCTGTACCGCGTCCAAGACGCAGATCGGATCTCGCTTATAGGCCGCGCTTATCAGCGCCTGTCGGGGCTCCGCGTGCTGCGTGAAGGAAAGCCGCCGCGGCCGGGGACAGCGGGCCCCGTCGGCTGGCCAGGCCGACGTTGAGGGCGGTGGCCGGCTCGATGTCGAGGACATGGGTGCCCGCCTGCCGGGCCAGCCGGCGCCAGGACTCCGTGACCACAGCAAGGCCGACCCCGGCGAGCACCAGGGGCAGCAGGGCTACCCGGTGTTCGATCTCCGCCGCCACCTCGTAGGCGATGCCCTGCTCACGCAGCGAGTCCACGTAGGCGCGCATTCCCGTCCCGGGCTGGCCCACGATCAGCCGTCGTCCGGCCAGTTCCTCGCGCGCCACGCTCTGTCGACCCGCGAGCGGGTCGCCGGGCGGGACGAGGAGCACGAAGCGCTGCCGTCCGAGCGCGACGGTGGCGACCTCCTTCTCCGGCAGCCGCCCCGATGTGGCCAGCAGGCCCAGCTCCACGGCGCCGGTGCGCACCGCGTCGATGACGTCGCGCGTGGTGAAGACCGCCTTCACCGCGACGACCACACCGGGGTGACGGTCGCTGAAGGCGCTGATGAGCGTGGTGAGCGGCTCCACCGCCTGGGACGGCATGGACGCCACGTCCAAGCGGCCGGCGCGCAGTTCGTGGACGGAGGCGACGCTCGCCCGCGCGGTCTCCAGGCTGCGGACGGCCTCCCTGGCCGGTTCGATCAGCGCCCGGCCCGCCTCGGTGAGCTGGGCCCGCCGGCCGATCCGGTGGAAGAGATCGGAGCCCAGGTCGCGCTCCAGCGCCCGCACTGCCTGGGACAGGGACGGCTGCGAGACGTACAGAGCGGCAGCGGCCCGGTTGAAGCCGCCCGAGTCGACGATCGCGAGGAAGTACTCCAGCTGCCGGATGTCCATCGGCGCCTCAGCCCGAGCGGGCGCTTTCGCGATCCTCCAAGGCGCTGATGGCGGTGGAGGTGAGGCTGTGGGTGATGTGGTCGCGCATGAGCTGAGCGGCTTCGGCGGCCCGGCCGTCCTCGATGAGATCGACGAGCTGGTGGTGTTCCTGGAGATCGCGGGTGCGGGGTTCGTCCCCGGGCGGGAGTTCGAGGCCCAGGCGCCGGTAGCGGTCGGACTTGTCCCACAGGTCGTCCAGGAGACGGATGAGGACGTCGTTGTGCGAGGCGCGGTAGAGCGCCTGGTGGAAGGCGCGGTGGGCCGTGAGGGCCTCCTCGCCCCACTGGCGGGTGACGGGCAGCAGCCGCGCGACGGCGGACCGCATAACGGCGATGTCCTCATCGGTGCGGCGCCAGGCGGCGAGTTCCGCGGCCGTGGGATCCAGGGACAGGCGGACCTCGAACAGCTGCCGGGCTTCGTCCGAGCTCATGGTGGACACCCGGACGTCGCGGTGGGTCTCCACGGTGACCAGGCCCTCGCTGCTCAGGCGGCGGATCGCCTCGCGCAGCGGCGTGATGCTCATGTTCAGCGACCCCGCCAAGTCGTACTGCGCGAGCCGCGTCCCGGCGGGAAGCGCCCCCGACAGGATCTGTCCGCGCAGCTCCGCGTAGGCGTAGTCGCTCTTGCTGACGAAAAGGTTCGTGTCGGCCATCGCCCCCCGAAAATCCTTCCCGGGTGCGCGCACCCCTCTTGACAGTCGCCGTGATGTCACCTCAGCCTAACACCGCGCAACTTATAAGATATGAGAAAGGTGCCGGTCGTGAAGATCACCAACGTGTACGAGGGCGTCGTCCCGATCAGCTCCTCGATCCGCAACGCCTGGATCGACTTCAGCTCCATGGACTGCTCGATCGTGGCGATCGAGAGCGACGTCATCCGCGACGGCAAGCCGGTCGTGGGCTACGGCTTCAACTCCAACGGCCGCTACAGCGCCGGCGAGATCCTGCGCCGCCGCGTCCTGCCCCGCCTGACCGCCGCCGAGCCCGGCAGCCTCCTGGACGAACAGGGCCGCTTCGACCACGCCAAGGCGTGGGACGTGATGATGAACAACGAGAAGCCCGGCGGCCACGGCGAGCGCTCGGTCGCCGTCGGCGTCGTCGACATGGCCCTGTTCGACCTCGCCTCCAAGGTCGAGGGCAAGCCGCTGTACCGGTACCTGTCCGAGCGCTACGGCGACGGGCAGCCCGACGACTCCGTCTTCGTCTACGCCGCCGGCGGCTACTACGCCCCCGGCAAGACCCTCACCGACCTCCAGGACGAGATGCGCCGCTTCCTCGACCTGGGCTACGACGTCGTCAAGATGAAGATCGGCGGCGCCGACCTGGCCGAGGACCTGCGGCGCATCGAGGCCGTCATCGACGTCCTCGGCGGTGACGGCTCCCGCCTCGCCGTCGACGTCAACGGCCGCTTCGACCTCAACACGGCACTGGAGTACGGTCGGGCCATCGAGCCCTATGGCCTGTTCTGGTACGAGGAGATCGGCGACCCGCTCGATTACCACCTCAACGCCACCGTCGCCGAGCACTACGCCGGCTCCATCGCCACCGGCGAGAACCTCTTCTCCCTCCAGGACGCCCGCAACCTGATCCGCTACGGCGGCATGCGCCCGGACCGCGACACCCTCCAGTTCGACCCCGCCCTCTCCTACGGCCTGGTGGAGTACCTGCGCATCCAGGACATGCTGCGGCAGCACGGCTGGTCCTCGCGGCGCTGCATCCCGCACGGTGGCCACCAGTTCTCCCTGCACATCGCCGCCGCCCTCAAGCTCGGCGGCAACGAGTCCTACCCGGGCGAGTTCCAGCCCACCGGCGGCTTCGCCGACGACGCCGTCGTCGAGAAGAGCCGCGTCGGCCTCACCGACATCCCCGGCATCGGCTTCGAGGGCAAGGCCGCCTTCTACAAGGTCCTGCGCGGCCTGCACAGCTGACCGGCGGCACGGTTCGCGCCGGTAGCGAACCGCCGCCCGGGGCCGGATCCGAGCACAACGTACGACCCCGGGGGACGCGAGCCGCTTCGCGTCCCCCACGCACACCCCCCACGGGACAGGGCTAGACACGATCGTCGTGCAAGGGAGCACCATCGATGACATCCACTACTGCCACCGGCCGCCCGCAGCGGTCCCGGCTGAACCGTCTGATACGTGAGCTGTGGTTCCAGGTGGTGCTGGGCGCGGTCCTCGGCATCGCCGTCGGCATCCTCGCCCCCGACATCGGCAAGGAACTCAAGCCGCTCAACGACTGGTTCATCGACCTGGTCAAGATGATCGTCGTCCCGGTCGTCTTCTGCGTGGTCACCACCGGCATCGCCTCCATGGACAACCTGCGCAAGGCGGGCCGGATCGGCGTGAAGGCGATCGGCTACTTCCTGGTGCTGTCGCTGCTGTCCATGCTGATCGGGCTGGTCGTCGCCAACATCTTCCAGCCGGGCTCCGGCCTCCACGTCGACCCCGCCTCGCTGAACGCGGCCGACGTGCCCGAGACCGCCAACGAGCACGCCACCTTCACCGGCTTCGTCTCCTCCCTGATCCCCACCTCCCTGCTGGGAGCGATCACCGGTGACGCCATCCTGGCCGCGCTCATGGTCTCCATCGTCTTCGGCGTCGCCCTGAACATGGCCGGCGAGGACGGCGCACCCCTGACCCGCGGGATCAAAGCCCTCTCGGACGTCGTGTTCCGCATCGTGAGCTGGGTGATGTGGCTGGCACCCTGGGGCACCTTCGGCGCCCTGGCCACCGTGGTCGCCGCCTACGGCGCCGACAGCCTCAAACAGCTCGGCTACCTGATCATCCTGTTCACCGCGACCTGCATCGTGTACGTCCTGATCGTGCTCGGCGCCATCATGCGAGCCTGCCGCCTGAGCCTGTTCGGCCTGATGCGCTTCCTCAAGGCCGAACTCCTCGTCGCCCTGAGCACCTGCTCCAGCGAAGCCGTCCTACCGCAGCTCGTACGCAAGCTGGAGACCCTCGGCGTCGGCCGGCCGGTCGTCGGCATCGTCATCCCCTCCGGCTTCTCCTTCAACCTGGACGGCTCCGCGGTCTACCTCACCATGGCCTCCATGTTCCTCGCCCAGGCGATGGGTATCGACCTGTCCTGGCAGCAGCAGCTGATCATGGTCGGCGTCATGATGCTCACCAGCAAGGGCACCGCGGGCATCGCGGGCGGAGCGTTCATCGTCCTCGCCAGCACCGTCACCGCCGTCGGCCACGTTCCCCTGGCCGCCCTCTCCCTCATCGTCGGCATCGACCGCCTCCTCAACGAGGGCCGCGTCTTCATCAACGTCCTCGGCAACGCCGTCGCCACCATCGTGATCGGCAAATGGGAGAAGGACCTCGACATCGACAAGGCCCGCTCGATCCTGCAGTCCCGCACCTCCCAGACACCAACACCCGCCGACACCCAGGCCGATGACAAAGCCGGCACCGACACCAAGGTCGGCGCCGAAACCTGACCTCCCCGATCCGCCCGTATCCCCAGGCGGATCCCCCCTCCCTGCCGCTCCACAGAAGAAGAGGACAGTCCGCATGAGCGCGCCCAGCGTCTCCTACTCGATCACCATCCGGCTCGACGTACCCGCAGGCGGCAGCGCCGTCTCGCAGCTGACAGCCACCATGGAGGCGCTGGGCGGCTCGGTCACCGCCCTCGATGTCATCCACTCCGACGCCGACCGCCTGGGCATCGACGTCACCCTCTCCGCCTCCTCCACCTCGCACGCGGACGAGATCGTCGAGCAGCTGCGCGGCATCGAGGGCGTCGTGCTGGGCAAGGTCTCCGACCGTACGTTCCTCATGCACCTCGGCGGCAAGATCGAGATGGCGTCCAAGCACCCCATCCGCAACCGTGACGACCTCTCGATGATCTACACCCCCGGCGTCGCCCGCGTCTGCATGGCCATCGCCGAGAACCCCGAGGACGCGCGCCGCCTCACCATCAAGCGCAACTCCGTCGCAGTTGTGACGGACGGCTCCGCGGTGCTCGGCCTCGGCAACATCGGCCCGATGGCCTCGCTGCCCGTCATGGAGGGCAAGGCGGCCCTCTTCAAGCGCTTCGCCGGCATCGACGCCTGGCCGATCTGCCTGGACACCCAGGACACCGACGAGATCTTCGCGATCGTCAAGGCCATCGCCCCCGGCTTCGCGGGCATCAACCTGGAGGACATCTCCGCGCCGCGCTGCTTCGAGATCGAGGCCCGGCTGCGCGAGGCCCTCGACATCCCCGTCTTCCACGACGACCAGCACGGCACCGCGATCGTCGTGCTCGCCGCCCTCACCAACGCGTTGCGCGTGGTGGGCAAGGGCATCGGGGACGTACGGGTCGTCATGTCCGGTGCCGGAGCGGCCGGTACGGCCATCCTGAAGCTGCTCATCGCCGCGGGCGTCAAGCACGCCGTCGTCGCCGACATCCACGGCGTGGTGCAGGCCGGACGCGAGGACCTGGTCGCCGCCGACCCGGACTCGCCGCTGCGCTGGATCGCCGACAACACCAACCCCGAGGGCGTCACCGGCACCCTCAAGCAGGCCGTCGTCGGCGCCGACGTCTTCATCGGCGTCTCCGCCCCGAACGTCCTGAACGGCGACGACGTCGCCGCGATGGCCGACGGCGCGATCGTGTTCGCGCTCGCGAACCCGGACCCCGAGGTCGACCCCGCGATCGCCCGCCAGACGGCCGCGGTCGTCGCCACCGGCCGCTCCGACTTCCCCAACCAGATCAACAACGTGCTTGTCTTCCCGGGTGTCTTCCGCGGTCTGCTGGACGCTCAGTCCCGCACCGTCAACACGGAGATGATGCTCGCCGCGGCCGGCGCGCTGGCCGATGTGGTCGCCGAGGACGAGGTCAACGCGAACTACATCATCCCCTCGGTCTTCAACGACAAGGTCGCGGGCGCCGTCGCCGACGCCGTACGCAACGCCGCCCAGGCAGCCGGCGTCACGGCACACGCGAAAACCACCCCCCGCTCAACCCCCGCACTCTGAGCCGCGACCCACCGAGAGACCCCTCATGCACCTGATGCGCATCGGAGCGGCCGGCTCCGAGCGGCCCGTCGTCCGGATCGACCCGCACACCTACATCGACGTCTCCGACCTGGTCGAGGACTACGACGAGGCATTCTTCGCCGCTGGCGGCCCTCGTCTCCTCCACGATGCCGTCGCGGAACGCCGCGCCGCCAACACCGTGCACCGCTTCGCCGGGGAACGAATCGGCGCTCCCATCGCCCGGCCCCACCAGATTCTCGGCGTGGGCGCCAACTACCGCGCCCCCGGCACCACCGAAACGCCCGTCCCAACCGACCCGCTCGTCTTCTCCAAGGCACCCAACTCCCTCTGCGGGCCCTTCGACCCCATCCTCGTCCCGCAGGGTTCGGCACACACCGACTGGGAGGTGGAACTGGGAGTCGTCATCGGCACACGCAGCCACTACCTGGCCGACGACGACGACGCCACCGCCGCCATCGCCGGATACGTCCTCGTCAACGACCTCAGCGAGCGCGTCTTCCAGAAAGGGCGCGGCGGACAGTGGCTCATGGGAAAGTCCGCGCCCACCTTCAACCCGTGCGGCCCCTGGCTGGCCACCCCCGACACGGTCAGCGATCCCGCACGGCTGCGCCTGTGGCTGGACCACAACGGCGCACGCCGTCAGGACGGCACCACCGCCGACATGCTCTGCGACATCCCCCGCATCATCCGCCACCTCAGCCAATTCATGGTCCTGGAACCGGGTGACCTCATCAACACCGGCACCCCCTTCGGCGCCGGCAAGGACCTCGACCCGCCCCGCTACCTCTCTCCCGGAGACACGCTCACCTGCGGCGGCGACGGACTGGGCAGCCAGCACCAAAAGGTCATGGCTGCGCCCTGACTGCAACGCGCCTGCCCGCCGGGGGCAACACCCGAAGTTCCCCTGGGCCCAGCGGGGAGTGCCGGGCTCAAGGGGCCCGGTGATGGCGCAGAGTGTGTGCCGAACCTCTTGCTTGGTCTGCAGCGTGAGCGGCGCCGTGTCAGTTGAATTCTTTACGGGTGCTGCTCGCACCACTGGCGGAACGTGTGCCCCGGGGTGCCGGGGAGGTTCTGCACGTCGTCAGCGAGGAAACCGGAACGGCCGACACGCCACCATCGAGCGAACCTGACCAAGCCCTACTAGGGGCACCACGACCAGAGGGGCGTCCTGCATCGTCGGTGTCTGTTCGACACGGGTGGGAACGAACGGCCAGAACCGCGCACGGTCGGCGGCATCGGTGAGGGCGAGGAACGCCCAGCCCTGGGAGAAGCCGGCCGAAGGGGCGCGCAGAGCGGAGGCGAGGATCCGCTCGACCACCTCCGGTGTCAGCGGCCTGTCGGAGTAGTGCCGGACCATGCGCCGACGACGGACCACCTCGGAGAACTCCATGCCGACAGATCCTGCCACGGGCAGCCGTGTCCGGGGCGGGACGTCTCCCGACACGCTCGGTTCACCCGTACCGGTGAAGATCTCGGTTCGGTTCTGACGGGTGGGCATGTGGCTTGAGGGCCTTGGAAGTGGCGGGAAATCGGGGTCGAGTGGGGGGCGTGGGTGGGGTGGGGTGGCGCGCAGGTGGGTGGGCTGACGGGAACCTTATGTGGTGGGTTGACTACCGTTCGCGTTCATGACGGCAGGGTCGGGGTTCCGGGGCCGCCGCTCCCCGGTGGCTCGGCGGGCGGCGCTGCTGGCGTTGCTTCTCGTCGGCCTGATGCATCTCCTGGCCTGTGCCCACGGCGCCGCTGCCGCCGACACCAGCCGCGTCGACTGTCTGTGGACGGCCACCACGTCCTGCGCCCAGCCCGACGACGGGGCGCAGGACCCCGCTCGGCAGGACACCGCGCCGGAACCGGGCGACCCCTCGGGCTGCTGGGACGCCGACGAACCCACCGCGCAGCCCCCGCGCGGCCTCGCGCTCGCCGTGGACGCCGTGCAGTCCGGGACGGCCGTCGACCACTCCCCCGTCGCCCCGCGGCCCGCGCCGCGGGCGGGACCACCACCGACGCACGGCGGGCTCATGGCGGGTGACGCGGGGCAGGTCCGGGCGCGCCTCGGGATCTGGCGGACCTGACCGGCAGCGGCCCTTCGCGGTCGCCGGTCCTCCGCCCCCCCCTGTTCCCGTCGTACGGCCGGTGCGCTCAGCGCGCCCCGGTCGCAGGAGAAGCACGCCATGACACCACCCCCCATCGAACTTTCCCTCACCGAACCTCTCACCCCGGCCGACGCCAAGCGGCCGATCCGCACGCCCGCCGGACTCGTCGGCGACACCCCCGTCCTGTGGGTCGGGGAACCGTTCACTCCGACCGGGTCCGGGTTCTGGGCCAAGCTCGAAGGGCGCAATCCCGGCGGTATCAAGGACCGCACCGCGCTGTACATGGTCCGGGCGGCGCGTGAGCGCGGTCAGTTGCTGCCGGGTGCCCCCATCGTGGAGTCGACGTCCGGCACGCTCGGCCTCGGACTCGCCCTCGCCGGAGTCACCTTCGGGCACCCGGTCACCGTCGTCACCGACCCGGGGATGGAGCCTCTGATGACGGGGCTCCTCACTGCGTACGGAGCCGACGTGCACCTGGTCGACGCGCCGCACCCGGTCGGCGGCTGGCAGCAGGCGCGCCGCGAGCGCGTCGAGGAACTGCTGGCGCGCCACCCCGACGCATGGTGCCCGGACCAGTACCACAACCCCGACAACGTGACCGCGTACCGGCCGCTCGCGCAGGAACTCGCCGCCCAGCTCGATCACATCGACACACTGGTGGTGAGCGTCGGCACGGGCGGGCACTCCGCCGGTATCGGCACGGTCCTGCGGGACGCCTTCCCGAGGCTGCGTGTCATCGGCGTCGACACACCAGGCTCGACCATCTTCGGTCAGCCCGCGGGCGCCCGTCTGATGCGCGGGCTCGGCAGCAGCATCTACCCGGGCAATGTCGCGTACGACCTGTTCGACGAGGTGCACTGGGTCGCCGCGCCGGAGGCCGTGTGGGCGGCGCGTGCGCTGGCCCGCTGCCGGTACGCGACCGGTGGCTGGAGTGTGGGGGCGGTCGCCCTGGTCGCCCGCTGGCTGGCGGGGCGGGCTCCGGCCGACTCCCGTACCGTCGCCGTGTTCCCCGACGGACCCCAGCGGTACATCGGCACCGTCTTCGACGACGGCTACTGCCGTGCGCATGGCCTGCTCGGCCATGAACCGGCCGACGAACCCGAGGAGATCGGGCACCCCGGCGAGCGGGTCGTGGAGCGCTGGACGCGGTGTGCGACGGTCCTCGATCCGAAGGCCGGCGAGCGCGGACCCGGGAAGGTCCCCACCGCCGGGGCGGGGGTGTCCGCATGACCACCCTGTGGCATCAGACCCGCTCCTTCCCGCCCGCCGTCCAGCTCCTGATGGTCAATCAGTTCGCCATCAACCTCGCCTTCTACATGCTGATGCCCTACCTGGCCGCACACCTCTCGGGTGATCTCGCCCTCGCCGCCTGGGCCGTGGGGCTGGTGCTCGGCGTACGGAACCTGTCGCAGCAGGGCATGTTCCTGGTCGGCGGGACGCTCGCCGACCGGTTCGGGTACAAGGCGCCGATCATGGCGGGGTGTCTGCTGCGGACCGTCGGCTTCGGGCTGCTCGGCTGGGTGGACAACCTGCCCGCGCTGATCGCCGCGTCGGCCGCGACCGGGTTCGCCGGGGCACTGTTCAACCCCGCGGTCCGCGCGTATCTCGCCGCCGAGGCCGGTGAGCGGCGGGTCGACGCGTTCGCGACGTTCAATGTGTTCTACCAGGCGGGCATGCTGCTCGGTCCGCTGGTCGGACTTGCCCTGCTCGCCCTCGACTTCCGGGCGGTGTGCGGCACGGCGGCGGTGATCTTCGCGGTGCTCGGGGCCGTGCAGTGGCGGAGCCTGCCTGCGCGGCGCGGCGGCTCCGGCGGCCGGGCGCCGGGCGGGGTGCTCGCGCAGTGGCGCATTGTCGTGGCCAACCGGCCGTTCCTGCTGTTCTCGCTGGCGATGATCGGCTCGTACGTGCTGACGTTCCAGGTGTATCTCGCGCTGCCGCTGGCCGCCGGCGACGCTCTCGGGTCGCGCGGCACCCTGGTCACCAGTGGGCTGTTCGTGGTGTCGGCGGCGGTCGCGGTGGTCGGGCAACTGCGGCTCACCGCCTGGGCGAAGGGGCGGTGGAGTGCGGGGCAGGCGCTGGTCCGGGGGCTCACGGCGATGGGGCTCGCGTTCGTGCCGCTCGCCGTCGTCCCCGCACATACCCCGTGGCTGTCGGTGGTGGCGCTCGTCTCCACGGTGGCGGTGCTCGCGGCGGGGAGCGCGGTGGTCTATCCGTTCGAGATGGACACGGTGGTCGGCCTTTCGGGTGACCGTCTCGTGGCCACGCACTACGGCCTCTACCACACAGTGTCCGGGCTCGGTATCACGCTGGGCAATCTCGCGACCGGTGCGCTGTGGGACTTCGCGGCGCGGCAGCACATGCTGTGGCTGACGTGGCTCGCCCTCGCGGCGACGGGTCTGGCGTGCGCGGGTGCCGTGGCCCGGCTGTCCCGGCGGGGCCGACTCGCCGCACCGGAGGGGCAGTTGGCCCCGGCCTAGACGTGACGGGTAGCGGTGCGCTGCGAGGCCATGCGTCACGGCCTCGCAGCGCGACCTACAGAAAACCTACGGAATACCTACGGAGAAGGAAGCACCTACGGCGGTCAGGCGCGGAACGTGTGCTCCCCCGATCCGACGGCGTACACCGCGCACCCCGCCTCGGTCCTCAGCAGGCGGGCGCCGGAGTGCTGGACGGACCCGGCGTCCTTCGCGGGGATCCATACCTCGGCGGTCGTGTTGACGGGCACCGTGCAGTCCAGCTCGAACGTGCCGCGCCCGGCCTTCCACTCCACCGCGATCGGGCCGTACAGCGAGGTGAACCGGGAGCGGGCACGGCGCACTTCGCCGCCGGGGCGCGGCCGGATCACGATGTGCCGGTAGCCCGGCTCACCCGGTGCGATACCGGCGATGTGCGCGTACATCCACTCGCCGACCGACCCGTACGCGTAGTGGTTGAAGGAGTTCATCCCGGCGTCCTGGAAGGTGCCGTCGGGCCTGATGGAGTCCCAGCGCTCCCACATCGTGGTGGCGCCGCGCTCGATCGGGTAGCCCCAGCTGGGGAAGGTCTTCTGATGCAGCAGCCGGTAGGCGACGTCGTCGTGCCCGGTCTCCGTGAGCACCGGCAGCAGCCGTGGTGTGCCGAGGAACCCGGTCGACAGATGCCACTGACGTGCCTCGATGAGCGAGACGAGACGGTCGGCGGCGGGGGCGCGGAGCGCTTCGGGGAGGAGGTCCATGGAGAGGGAGAGGACATACGCGGTCTGCGTGTCGCCCTTGATCCGGCCGGTGTCGGAGACGTAGGCCGCGCGGAAGGCGTCCCGGACGACACCGAACAGGGCGGTGTAGGGGGCCGGGTCCTTGCCGAGCACCTTCGCGATACGTGCGGTGAGGTCCGCGCTGTGGGCGTAGTAGGCGGTGGCGATGACATCCTTCGGTGTCTCGTCGTCGATGTTGAGCCAGTCGCCGTAGCCGCTCGCGGGCCGCAGATGTCCGGTGCTGTTGTTCTTGAGGTAGTCCAGCCACTTCAGGATCGAGTCCCAGGAGTCCTCCAGGACACGTGTGTCGCCGTATGCCTGGTAGAGGGCCCAGGGCACGGTCACACCCGCGTCGCCCCAGCCCGCCGCGCCCTTGCCGACATAGCCGACGAAGGGCGCCACGTCGGTGATCCCGCCGTCGCTCGCCTGGGCGTCGCGCAGGTCCTGGAGCCACTTGGTGAGGAAGCGCGCGGACTCCATGGTGTACGCGGCGGTCGGTGCGAAGACGTTGATGTCGCCGGTCCAGCCGAGACGTTCGTCGCGGGCGGGTGTGTCGGTGGGGATGGAGAGGAAGTTGCCGCGCTGTCCCCAGGTGATGTTGCCGTGCAGCTGGTTGAGCATCGGCACATCGGTGCTGAAGTCGAAGGTGAAGGGCGCCGATGTGTGCATGACCCGCCCGGTGACCGCACTCGCGCGCGGTGTCCCCGGATGGCCCGTGACCTCCACGTACCGGAACCCGTGGAAGGTGAACCGCGGCTCGTACACCTCCTCGCCACCGCCCTTGAGGGTGTACGTGTCGGTGGCGCGGGCCGAGCGCAGGTTGGCGGTGTAGAGGGTGCCGTCCGGGTTGAGTACCTCGGCGTGGCGCAGCCGTATCGTGGTGCCGGCCTTGCCCGAGACCCGTAGGCGCACGGTGCCGACCATGTTCTGGCCGAGGTCGAACACATGGACGCCGGGCCGGGGTTGGGTCACCTTGCGGGTGGCCAGCTCCTGGGTGACGCGGACGGGTCCGTCGATCTCGGCGACCGGCTCGGCGGTGATCGTGCCCGCCGGTTCGACGGGCTGCCAGGCCGAAGCGTCGTAGCCCGCGCGGGTCCAGCCGGGTGTCTCACGGCGGGCGTCGTAGTCCTCGCCTGCCATCATGTCGGCGCTGGTGATCGGGCCGGCGGTGGCGTGCCAGCCCGTGTCGGACACGACCACGGTCCGGGTACCGTCCTGGTGGACCACTTCGAGCTGGGCGAGCAGGGCGGGGCGGTCGCCGTAGTGGTGCGGGCCGAAGGAGGCGATGTTGCCCGCGTACCAGCCGACGCCGAGATGGGCGCCGATGGCGTTGTCGCCGCCGCGCACCAGCTTGGTCACGTCGTAGGTCTGGTACTGGACGCGCCGGCGGTAGTCGGTCCAGCCGGGGGCCAGCTGGTCGCGGCCCACGCGCTGTCCGTTGAGGTGCGCCTCGTAGTGGCCGAGCGCGGTGACGTACAGGCGGGCCTGGGCGACCTTCTTGCCGGGCAGGCGGAAGGCGTGGCGCAGTTGGGTGGCGGGGAAGTACGACGGGGTGACCTTGCCCCAGGGGCCGGTGCCCCAGACGGGGCCCTTGCGGGCGGCCCGCCAGGCGCTGTCGTCGAAGCCCGTGCCCTGCCAACTCCCGGACGGTTCCTGGTCGGTGGTCTTCCACGTGTCGTCGGTGACGACGGTGGTGGTTCCGTCGGCGGTGGTGATCTCCAGGACCGCGAGGAGTCCGGCCGGGCTCTCCTTGCCATTGGTCGCCGTCGCCGCGAGGACGTTGGTGCCGGAGGTGAGCGCGGTGGTGACGTCGATGACGGCGGGCCTGCGCCAGTTCTCGGCGTCGCTGTCGGCGTCGGTGTGTCCGACCTGAGTGCCGTTGACGTACAGGGTGTACGCGTCGTCGGCGGTGACGGCGACGCGGGCGCGGGTGACACGGGCCGGGGCCTCCAGGGTGCGCCGGAACCACCGGGTGCCCGCGGGAAGGTTGCTCGCCGGGTCGCCCTCGGGGAACCAGATCCAGGAAGAGCCCTCCAGCGAGGGGGCGTTGGTGAGTGCGGCGGGCGCGCAGACCCACTTCGCGGACCATTCGGCGGGCCGCATGAGGCCCGTCTCCCACCACTCCGGCTCGCTCCACTCGGAGGCGGTGCCGTGGGTGTCCCAGACCCGGACGCTCCAGTGGTAGCGGGTGCGGGGCGCCAACTCGGGCCCGGCGTACGGGACGAGGACGGACTGCGCCGACGCGACCTTGCCGCTGTCCCAGACATCCGGCCGGTCCAGCCGTCCGGGACTGGTGGCGACCCGGATCTGGTACGCGCTCTGAGCGGCGTCGCCGTCCTTCTTGCCGTCGCTCTTCAGCGGCCAGCTCAGCCGGGGCCGGGGGACGTCCAGGCCCAGCGGCGAGCGCACGTACTCGGCGGTCGGCGTGACCACCCGCAGGGGCTTCGGCCTCACCCCCGCCCCCGCCCCCACTCCCCCGGCGGCGCCCGTCCGCCCCTCGGTCGCGGCGGCGGCCTCCGGAAGCGGCCCGGCCATGAGTCCGGCTCCCAACGCGACGGCCGTACCGGTCATGCGTCTTCTGCTGATCACGGGCCAACTCCTCAGCGATTCGGCGGCTCGGCTATGAATCGATTCACGAGGGGGAACGTAGGGGTGCTCGATACGTGCGTCAAGACATACGGCAGCCTCGACAGCGGTCTCGCGTGATGGGGATATTCGGCGTGAGGGTACGGGCGTTGAGCCCGATGACAGCCCCCGCCCCCGATTGAACCTTTTCAATACAGGGGGTCGGCGCGGCTCTGCCTACTCGGCGGTGATCACCGGGACGCCGCTCGTCCGGATCCGCGCGAGTTCCGCTTCGGGCGCGCTCGCGTCCGTGATCAGGTGATGGACCCGAGACAGCGGGCAGATCTTGGCGAAGGTGCTGCGGCCGATCTTCGAGTGGTCCGCGACGACGACGGTCCGGCTGCTGGCGTCGGCGAAGGCGCGGTCCGTGGCCGCTTCGAGCTGGTCGTGCGTCGTACAGCCGTGGTCCGCGCTGATGCCGTCGACGCCGAGGAAGGTGATGTCGATGTGGTGGTCGGCGAGGGTCTTCTCGGCGATGGGGCCGACGAGTTCGTAGCTGGTCGCGCGGGCGTGGCCACCGATGACGACCAGCGTGACGTCCTTGTGCAGCACCAGCTCCGCCGCGATGTTCACGGCGTTCGTCACGATGGTGACGGCTCCCCGGTCGGCGAGCAGCCGGGCCACCTCGGTCACCGTGCTGCCCCCGGTCATACCGACGACCGCACCCTCGGGCACCAGCGCGGCGGCGGCCTTGGCGATGGCGCGTTTCTCCGGGCGGCAGCGCTCGGTGCGGTGTTGCAGCGGCGCTTCCAGGCCGATGCTGCCCACCGCCGCGCCACCGTGTGTGCGGCGCAGCAGATGGCGTCGGCTCAGGTCCTGCAGATCGCGCCGGATGGTGGCTCCGGAGACGTCGAGCAGGCGCGCCAGTTCGTTGACGTCGACGCTGTTCTTCTCGGAGACCTGCTCAAGTATCCGCGCGTGACGCTCGGTTCTCAGCATGGAACGGAGCATAGCCCGCAGGTCACACCGTGCCGAGATGAGCGTATGGACACGGAGTGCGCAGGATCGGACGGTTGACACGCGGAATCGTGCGCGCTTTACTCCCGGCAGCGCCGGAGTCGAGCTGCCGGTGCCAGAGGTACGCCCAGCCGGTACGCGGCGGAAACGAAATGCCGCAAGCCCGGACAAAGTCGCCAGGATCGCTGTCAGCGTCCGAGGCGGGGACGTACCCTCCAACCTTCTGGAGCTCGCTGATGAGCCTCAACCGTGCCCGATCTCGTCGATCTCATCGATGGTCCGCCTCCCTCGCATCCGCAGCCGCGGCCACCACGGCCCTGCTGTTCGCGTCGGCACTCGCGGGAGCGACACCCGCCTCCTCCACCCCCACCCTCACCCCCACCACATCCGCCGCGGCCTCCGTGTCCCTCCCCCCGGTGCACGCCGGGTTCGACTACCAGATCGGCGGGGCCTACACCCCGCCCGCCGGAGTGAGTGTGGTCAGCCGCGACCACGAGGCGTCACCGGCGGCAGGTCTGTACAACATCTGTTACGTCAACGCCTTCCAGGCGCAGCCCGGCGCCGAGTCCTCCTGGGACGCCGACCTGCTGCTCCGGGACGCGAGCGGCAAGATCGTCTACGACGGCGACTGGGGCGAGGCCCTGCTCGACCTGCGTACCGCGGACAAGCGGCAGCGCGTCGCCGCCAAGGTGGGCGGCTGGATCGACTCCTGCGCGGCCAAGGGCTTCCAGGCAGTGGAGCCCGACAACTACGACAGCTACGACCGCTCCAAGGGGCTCCTCACCAAGGCCCAGGCCAAGTCGTACATCACGCTGCTCTCGGCGCGCGCCCACAGCAAGGGTCTGGCGATCGCCCAGAAGAATGCGGCTGAACTGACCGGTGCGCACGCGCAGACCGGGCTCGACTTCGCCGTCGCCGAGGAGTGCGGCACCTGGGACGAGTGCGACATGTACACGGCCGCGTACGGGGATCACGTCGTGGTGATCGAGTACACCAACAAGGGTCTGACCGCGGCCTGCTCCGGGTGGGGCTCCCGCCTGAGCATCGTGCAGCGGGATCTCGATGTGTCGCCGGCCGGCAGCTCCGGGTACGTGCGGCGGACCTGCTGACCGTCGCGGAATCCGTCCGGTGTGCCGGGTCGGAACGGGTCGGTACGGGGTCGGTACGGGGTCGGAACGGCTCCGACCGCCCGGCCCGGCTCGGCTCGGCTCGGCACACCGGGGGCACGCCCGCCCCCCTCTCTCTCTCAAGTCGCGCCCCTCGGGCCCTTCGTGTCCCGCCCTGTCTCGTCGTGTGTTCCCTCTGGAGGTTCCGATGGCTGTGGGTCGTCGTCGCATGTCCGGTGTTTCCTCGCGCCGTGCCGTACTGCGCCGGGGCGCGGGGCTGTTGTCCGGCGCGGCGGCGGCCTCGCTGCTGGCGGGGTGCGGCGGGGGCGCGAGTGACGGGGTCGGCGCCGACGGCCGGGTCACGGTCGAGCTGTGGCACGGCCAGACCGACACCGGGCGGGCCGCGATCCAGCGCCTGGTGACGGAGTTCAACCGCACCCATCCCGGTATCCGGGTCGATCCCGGCGGCGGTGTCCTCGCGGACGCGATGCTCCAGAAGGTGACCGCGGCGCTGGCCTCGGGCTCGTACCCGGACATCGCGTATGTCTTCGGTTCGGACCTCGCGAGTGTCGCCCGCAGCCCTCAGGTGGTCGACCTCACCGACTCCGTGCGCTCAGGTCCCACGCCGTGGAACGACTACTGGGCGCCGGCGCGGCAGGCCGTCACGATCAACGGGCGGGTGCGCGCCGCGCCCGCGCTGCTCGACTCGCTCGCCGTGGTCTGCGACAAGAAGCTGTTCCGCGCCGCCGGGGTGCCACTGCCGGAAGCGGGCTGGACCTGGCAGGACTTCACCGCGACGGCGAAACGGCTCACCGGCAGCGGCCGGGGTGTCTTCGGCACCGGGTGGCCGGGGGTCGGCGACGAGGACACCGTGTGGCGGCTGTGGCCGATGATCTGGGATCTCGGCGGCGAGGTCATCGCGGACGACGGCCGCGCCATCGGCTTCGAGGACACCGGCGTGCGTGCCTTGGAGACCGTCGCGCAGCTCGTGCGGGACAGGAGTGTGTACGTCGATCCGAAGCCCGGCAGCGAGCAGATGTACCAGGTCTTCCTGTCGGGCCGGATGGGCATGGTCGTCACCGGGCCGTGGCAGTTGCCCGACATCGCGCAGGCGAAGATCGACTACCACGTGGTGCCGCTGCCCAGCTACAGCGGCCGGCCGCTGACGATCTCCGGTCCCGACACGTGGACCGTGTTCGACAACGGCGAGGCCCGGGTCCGTGCCGCGCGCACGTTCCTGACCTGGCTGCGGCAGCCCGCGCAGGACGTCCGCTGGGACATCGAGGCGGGCAGTCTGCCGCTGAGCAGGCCGACGCAGCGGCTGCCCGAGTGGCGGGAGCAGAGCGCGCGTACGGAGGGTCTTTCGGTGTTCACCAAGGCCCTGGAGTCGGCGCGGGTACGGCCTGCGCATCCGGCCTATCCCCAGATCTCGCAGGCGCTCGGACAGGCCGTCACCGCGGTGCTGCTGGGCCGGAAGTCACCGGCCGACGCGCTGCGCGACTGCGCCGACGAGGCCAACGCCGCTCTGCTCATACCGCGTTGAGGAGCCGTCCCATGCCCCGTCTGCCCACCCCGCTCACCCTCCCCGACTCCGGTCCCCGACCACGCACCCGGCGCTCCCGCCGGCGCCGGGAATCCGCGACCGCCTGGGCGTTCCTCTCGCCCTCGGTCGTGATCATCCTCGGCCTGGGTGTGCTGCCCGTCGTCTGGTCGCTGCTCCTGTCGTTCCGCGCCGACGACCTGGTCACGCCCGGCCGCTGGGTCGGTGTCGACAACTACAGCGCGCTGGCGCAGGACCCGCATTTCAGCCAGGCGGTCCGCAACACCCTGCTGTACACGGCGTTGTACGTGCCGCTCAGCCTCGTTCTGGGTCTGGCCCTGGCGCTCGCGCTGAACCGGCGTATCCGGCTGGTCGGCCTGTACCGGACGCTGTTCTTCGTGCCGTTCGTGATCTCGGCGACCGCGCAGGGCGTGCTGTTCTCGTTCATCCTCGACCCGGAGTTCGGGGCCGCCAACTCGGTGCTGCACGCGCTCGGCCTCTCCCCGCAGGGCTTCCTCACCGATCCCGGGCAGGCGCTGTTCGTGCTGGTGGCGATCTCGCTGTGGAGCGGCACCGGGTTCTGTGTGGTGGTGTATCTCGCGGCGCTCCAGGACGTACCAGCGTCGCTGATCGAGGCGGCGCGGCTCGACGGCGCGGGGCGGTGGCATCTGCTGCGGCACGTCACGCTGCCGACGATCACGCCGGTCAGTGTGTTCCTGCTGCTGTGGCAGACCATCAACTCCCTCCAGGTCTTCGACCTCGTGTACGTCACCACCAAGGGCGGGCCGCTCGGCTCGACCACCGTGATCGTCTACTTCATCTGGGAGCAGGCGTTCAAGAACTTCACCGCGGGGTACGGCGCGGCGGCGGCGTACGCGCTCGCGGTGGCCCTCCTCGTGATCGCCGCGGTGGTACGGGGTGCGCGGCGCCTCGAACACCGCCGTCCGGAAGGAGCGGCACGATGACCGCGACATCCCCCCGGCCACGGTTGCCGTTCAGCGGGTGGCATCTGCTGCTGGCGCCGCTCGCGCTGCTGTTCGCGGTGCCGCTGCTGTGGCTCCTGGTGAGTTCGGTGATGAGCAACGCCGAGATCAACCGGTTCCCGCCCGCGCTGTGGCCCTCGCATCTCGACTTCGGTGGCTACCGGTATGTCCTGGGCAACGCGATGTTCCCGCGCTGGTTCGCCAACTCACTGATCGTGTCCCTGGTCGCCGTGGTGTCCAATCTGGTGTTCGGGGCGCTCGGTGGGTACGCGTTCGCGCGGATGCGGTTCGGCGGGTCCCGGGTGGTGCTCGGGCTGATGCTGGCGACGATGGCGATCCCGTTCCAGTTGACGATGATCCCGACGTTCCTGGTGATGAAGCGGCTCGGTCTCATCGACACGCTCGGTGCGCTGATCGTGCCGTCGCTGGTCACCCCCTTCGCGGTGTTCCTGCTGCGGCAGTTCTTCCTCTCGCTGCCACGGGAGTTGGAGGAGGCCGCCTGGATCGACGGGTGTTCGCGGCTGCGGGTGCTGTTCCTGGTCGTCCTGCCGCTGTCCCGGCCCGCGCTCGCCACCGTGGCCGTGCTGACATTCCTCACCACCTGGAACGATCTGACCTGGCCGCTCATCGCCATCAACCACGACACGCAGTACACACTCCAACTCGGGCTGACGACCTTTCAGGGGCAGCATCACACCAAGTGGTCGGCGGTGATGGCGGGCAATGTGCTCACCGTGCTTCCGGTGCTGCTCGCCTTCCTCGGCGCCCAGAAGTCGTTCATCCAGTCGATCACGTCCAGCGGACTCAAGGGCTGAAGGGCTGAAGGGCTGAAGGGCCGCCGCCCTCTCTCACCACGATCACAGGAAGCATGTCTGATGCCGTACTCCTCCTTCGACTCCTTCGACTCCTTCGACTTCGACCTGCTGGTCGTCGGCGACGCCAACCCCGATGTCGTCGTCGGCCCGCTGGACGCCCCGCTCGCCTTCGGGCAGCGCGAGCAGTTGGTCGCCACCGGGCTGCTCACGCTGGGCGGTTCGGCCGCGATCATGGCGTGCGGTGCCGCACGTCTCGGGCTGCGGGTGGCGTTCGCGGGGCGGGTCGGGGATGACGACGCGGGCCGTTTCGTCCGGGACGCCCTGTCCGCGCGCGGGGTGGACACGGGCGCCCTGCGCCTCGATCCGACGCTGCCGAGCCCGCTCACCGCGGTGGTCACGCGCGGTGCGGACCGGGCGATCCTCACCGCGCCCGGCACGCTCGCCGACACCGGGCCCGACGACGTGCCCGAGGTACTGCTGACCGGCAGCCGTCATGTGCACGCGGCCTCGTACTTCCTGATGCCGAAGCTGGCCGACGCACTGCCCGCGCTGTTCCGTACGGCCCGTGTCCATGGCGCGACCACATCGCTGGACACGAACGACGACCCGGCCGGGCGATGGCGCTCCGCCGGGCTCACCGATCTCCTCGCCGTCACCGACATCCTGCTGCCGAACGCCCGGGAAGCGCTGGCCCTGTCGGGTGTGGTCGACGCCGGGCACCGGGAGGGCGGCTCGGACGCCGATGTCGTGGCGGCGGCACGGGAGTTGGCCGCCGCCGGCCCTCTCGTCGTGGTCAAGACCGGCGCCGACGGTGCGCTCAGCCATGACGGGCGCACCCTGCGGCGGGCCGCGCCCGTTCCCGTGGAGCCACGGGACACCGTCGGCGCCGGCGACAGCTTCGACGCCGGTTTCGTCGCCGCGACCCTGTCCGGTCTCGGCGCGAGCGACGCCCTCGCCTTCGCCGCCGCGTGCGGCGCGCTGTCCACCAGGGCCCACGGCGGCACAGGCGCCCAGCCCACCTGGGACGAGGCCATGGCCGCCACCACCCGCAACGGAAAGAACCAGTGATGACCACCAAGATCGCGTTCATCGGCGCCGGAAGCGTCGTGTTCACCCAGGGCCTGCTCGCGGACCTCTTCGCCTTCGACGCACTCCGTGATGTGCACATCGCACTGCACGACATCGACGCGGACCGGCTCGCCACCGCCGAGGGCGCGGCGCGGCACATAGCGGACCATCTCGGGGCGGGTCCCCGGATCACCGCGCACGCCGAGCGGCGCGCGGCACTCGACGGCGCCGACTTCGTCGTCAACATCATCCAGGTGGGGATGCGGGACGCCACCCGGACCGACTTCGACGTGCCCGCGCGCTACGGCGTGCGGCAGACGATCGGCGACACCCTCGGCATCGGTGGCATCTTCCGCGCGCTGCGCACCTTCCCGGTGCTCAAGGCGCTCGGCGAGGACATCGGGGCGGTGTGCCCCGACGCGTGGCTGCTCAACTACACCAACCCGATGGCGATGAACGTCCAGTACCTCACGCAGGCGACCGGCCTGACCCGTGTGGTGGGTCTGTGCCACTCGGTGTACTGGACGATGCGTGACCTGTCCGCGCTGCTCAGCGTCCCGTACGAGGAGATCACCTACCGGGCCGCGGGGGTCAACCACCAGGCGTGGGTGCTGCGTTTCGAGCACGAGGGCCAGGACCTCTACCCACGCCTGGACGCCCTCATCGCCGAGGACCCGCAGCTACGGCGACGCGTCCGCGTCGACATGTACCGGCGACTCGGTTACTACCCCACCGAAACGAGCGAGCACTCCGCCGAATACGTCCCCTGGTATCTGCACCACACGGAGGAGATCGAGCGGCTGCGGCTGCCCGTCGGGGCGTACCTCGGCATCGTCGACGAGAACGTCGCCGCGTACGAGAAGACGCGCGCGGCCCTCGTCGACGGGGCGCCGCTGCCGGTCGAGGGGACCATGGAGTACGCGCCGCAGATCATCCACAGCATCACCACCGGCACACCCCGCACGGTCTACGGAAACGTCCCGAACCACGGTCTGATCACGAACCTCCCGGCGAGCGGCACCGTCGAAGTGCCGTGCCTGGTGGACGCGTCGGGGGTGCAGCCCACGCGCGCGGGTGAACTCCCCGCCCAGTTGGCGGCGCTCAACCGCACGTATCTGAGCATGAACGACCTGGTGGTCAGGGCCGCCCTGGAGGACGAGCCCCGGCACATCCGCCACGCCGCGATGACCGATCCCGCCACCGCCGCCGCCCTCCCGGTGGAACAGATCTGGAGCCTGTGCGACGACATGGTCCACGCGCACGGGGCCGCACTTCAGCCTTCGCTACGGGCGGTACTGGACACCTGACGTCGGGATCCGCCACTCTCCGGGCGCCGGGCGACGAAGACGAACTCCCGGCCGGGACGGTCGGGAGCGCCGCGCACGTCCTCGCCGGGTCTCGAAGACGAGGTGTCCGCCGGGGCGCAGGGCTTGGTAGGCGGCGCGCAGAGTGGTCTGCCATAGCTGCGGGTCGGCGATGGCCTGGGCGACGTTCGCCGTCATGGTGGCGAGGTCCACCCGCAGCGGTGGCAGGGCTGTCGCGTTCCCGTGGATCCAGCGCACCCGCTCGGCGCCCGGCTTGGCGCGGGCCACGTCGAGGGAGGCCCCGGCGGGATCGACACCGACGACTTCGATGCCGCGCCCGGCCAGCAGCAGCGCGAACACCCCTGTCCCGCACCCGATGTCCAGCACCCGCAGCGCCCCGAACTCCTTCGCCATCCCGAGATACGCGTCGAGATCGCCTCGGTCGGGGTCGAGCGGGTCGTAGACGGCGGCGAGCCGCGGGTCCTGGAAGCATTCGTCCGGCATGCGGTCAAAGGTAGGCGGCGCGGGACTGGATGGGCCGGCCGAGGAAGGTCTGGTTGCATAGGGCTGCATGAACGCCATACTCACGAGCGTCATCGCCGTTCTCGGCACGCTGTTGGGGTCGACGGTGACGCATGTGTTCCAGCAGCGGTCGGCGCGGCGCATGGAGCAGAGTGCTCGCGAGGAACGGCTGCGCCAGGAGCGGCTGGACGTCTTCGGCTCGTACGCCGGTCTTCTCGTCGACTTCCGCCAGGCCATGCTGCACCACTGGTTCTGCGTGCATGAGGGTCGCGACGCCGACGACGAAGTCACCCTGCGTGGACGGTCGTTCGAGCTGCGCTCCCGTACTCAGCACGCCTTGTTCCAACTCCAGCTGATCACCGTTCAGCCCGAACTGCTCGGTGTCGCCGTCGACGCGTTCACGGCGATCGGCACCCTCAATGACGCGGAGGACCGCGACGACATCGTCGCCCGCCGGAACGCCACCCGGGAGTTGATCGACACCTTCGTCAGGACGGCCCGCCGCCACCTCTAGGAAACCGCCCCCTGCTGGTCGTTGTGGGTGCGGACCGCGTCGAGGTAGGCGGCGACCGCGTCCCTGTTGCGGATCAGGCAGTCGATGCGGTCGGTCATGCGGTCGCGTTCCTGTTCCAGGGTGGCGAGCATGTCGGGTGTCGCGTCGGCGAAGACGATGGAGCGTGGCTTGTCGAGGCAGGGAAGGATCTGCTTGATGATGCGGGTCGGCAGCCCGGCGTCGAGCAGCCCCCTGATCTGGAGGACCCGGTCCACCAGCCGCTCGTCGTAGGCGCGGTAGCCGTTCGCGCAGCGCTGGGAGATGATCAGGCCCTGCTCCTCGTAGTACCGCAACAGTCGGCGGGACGTGGCTGTCCGCTCGGACAACTCCCCGATCCGCATGTGCTCCACCTCACATCTCACCGGTTTGACCTTCACATAGGTGTGAGGGTTTGAGCATACGTGCCATGCCAACGCAGAGCGTGAACCCCGCAGTTGACACCCCCGTACCGGCACAGAGCGACAAGCTCCCGATGGCGGCGCTCCTCGCGCTGGCCACGGCCGTCTTCGTCACCTGCCTGACCGAGACGCTTCCCGCGGGCGTCCTGCCCGCGATGAGTTCCGACCTCGGCGTCCCGGAGTCCGCGACCGGGCAGACGGTCACCGTCTACGCGATCGGGACCGCCCTGACGGCGATTCCGCTCGCCGCCGCGACAGCGGCATGGCGGCGCAAGCGGCTGCTGCTGACGGCCATGGGCGTGTTCGCCGTCGCCAATACGGTCACGGCGCTGTCGTCGCACTACCCCCTCACCCTGGCGGCCCGGTTCGTGGCCGGTGTGGCCGGGGGCCTCGCCTGGGCGCTCCTTGCCGGGTATGCCCGCCGCATGGCGCCGGTTCACCTCCAGGGCAAGGCCGTCGCCGTCGCCATGGCGGGCATCCCGGTCGCCCTGTCGCTGGGCGTGCCCGCCGGAACCTTCGTCGGCAGGACACTGGGCTGGCGGGTGGCCTTCCTGATCATGACCGGGCTCACCCTGGTCCTGCTCGCGTGGATCACCGGGGCGGTCCCGGACTTCCCGGGGCGGCGGCCCGAGGGCAGGCCCAAGGTGCTGCGGGCCCTGCGCGTGCCGGGGGTGCCGCCCGTCCTGTTCGTCACGCTGGTCTTCGTCCTGGGCCACACCGTCCTCTACTCGTACATCGCCGCCTTCCTCGACCACGTCGGCATGGCCCGGTCCACCGACCTGGTGCTGCTGGTCTTCGGCGCCGCGTCGCTGGTGGGCATCTGGTGCGTGGCCGCCCACATCGAGCGGCGGCTGCGTCTCCTCACCCTGGGCAGCACGCTCCTCGTCGGCACGGGCGCCGCGGCCCTGGCCGTACCGGCCGACAGCCCCGCGCTCGTGTACGTCGCGGTCCTGCTGTGGGGCCTCGGCTGGGGCGGTGTGCCGACCCTCCTGCAAACCGCCGTCGCCGATGCCGGAGGCGAATCGGCCGACGCCGCCCAGGCCGCGCTCGTGACGCTGTGGAACGCGGCCATGGCGGGCGGAGGAATCGCCGGCGGCATCCTCCTCGACACCCTCGGCGCCACCTCCTTCCCGTGGACCGTAGTGGCGCTCCTGGTGCCGGTACTGGCCGTCGTCATCGCTGCTCGCGCCCACGGCTTCCCCGCCGACAGGAGGTGAGGCCGGCATCGGGCGGGCGGGGCACGCGCCGTCAGGCTCTACGGTGTGTCTCCCGTCGCCCATCGGGGCCGATCCCGTCCTAGGAGAAGGAGCCGAAGCGCCCGTGAACGACCCGTCCGACACCCTTCCACCGCCGTCCGAGCCCTCGTTCCGGCTCCTGCCCGGGGATCCGCTGTCCCCTGTGATCCTTCATGTGCCGCACTCCTCGCGGGTGATCCCGGCCCCGGTGCGTGAGGGCATCGTGCTGGACGACGACACGCTCAGGCGCGAACTCGACCACATCACCGACGCGCACACCGCCGAACTGGCCGCGTCGGCGGCCCACTCGGCGCCGGTCACACCCTGGCGCTTCGTCAACACACTGTCCCGTCTGGTGGTCGACCCCGAACGCTTCCCCGACGAGCGTGAGGAGATGCTCGCCGCCGGCATGGGCGCCGTGTACACCCGCACCACGCACCGCGAGCCCCTGCGCCCGGACGGCATGGATCCGGCGCCGCTGATCGACCGGTACTTCACCCCGTACGCGCGGGCGATGACAGATGCGGTCGCCGACCGGCTGGCCACCACCGGGCGCGCCGTCGTCGTGGACGTGCACTCGTATCCGACACGGCCGCTCCCCTATGAACTGCACGGCGACGGACCGCGGCCCCCGGTCTGCCTGGGCACCGACGCCTTCCACACCCCGCCCGGTCTGCTCGCGGCGGCGCGCACCGCCTTCGAGGGCTTCGGGGGCACGGGGATCGACAGCCCGTTCGCCGGTACGTATGTCCCGCTGGAGTTCTACGGACGGGACGCCCGGGTGAGTGCGCTGATGATCGAGATCCGCCGGGACCGCTACATGACGGAGCCCGGCGGCCCGGCCGGACCCGGACTCGACCACCTGGCCGCCGCGCTGGCGGAACTGGTCGACACCGTGTCCGGCCCTGACGAGTGACCCCTCACTCATGGGGTGGGACCGGCAAGTTCGCGGTCGGCCCGCGGGGAGGCTCTACACTCGCCCGGTGCCCAAGGACATTCCCCCCGACCTCGTAGTGGCCGACTTCGACCCCGCGTGGACCGCGCAGGGTCAGGCCCTGACCGCCGACCTGTACGACCTGCTCAGTCCGCTCGCGCTGCACGTCGAACACATCGGCAGTACGGCGGTGCCCGGCATGGCGGCGAAGCCCGTCTTCGACCTCCAGGCCGGCGTCCGCGACCTCCAGGAGGCGCAGGACGCCTTCGTCCGACCGCTGGCCGACCGTGGTTTCGAGCTGACGCCGTACCGTCAGGACCATGTCCCGGCCGGCAGTGACGACGACCCGGCCCGCTGGACGAAGCGGCTGTGGGTCCGGCGCGGGCACCGGGAGCCGGACGTCAACCTCCATGTACGGGTGACCGGTTCCCCCAATGAACGGCTCGCCCTCCTCTTCCGCGACTGGCTGCGCGCCCACCCGGACGCGGTTCCGGCGTACGCCGCGTTCAAACAAGTACTGGCCGGGGCCGTGCCCGATCTCGCGACGTACGCCGATGTCAAGGACCCCGTGGTCGACCTCGTGGTCGCCGTCGCCGAACCCTGGGCGCGGGCCACGGGCTGGCGGGCGGCCGACACGATGACGCCACGGACCTCGTCACGGCCTGCCTGACACCGTAGGACACCCCTGTACGCGCTTGCCTGTACGCGCATGCCTACCGGGGCGCGTCCGTACGGGCGATCCAGGCGACCCACTGCGACACCGCATTGGTGGCGTAGCAGCCGGGAGGCAGGAAGAGCGCGATCTCGCAGGCGTACCGTCCCGGGGTGTCGCTGTCCTCGCTCGTGCGGTCCACCCGGACACGGGTCTGTACGACCGTCCGGCGCAGGCCCTGGGTGCGCCGGATCTGCCCGTCCGACCAGCGGTAGCGGTCGTAGGGCAGTGACGTCGCCTTCTGGAGGAGGGCCAGCACGTCGTCGCCGTGGGTCGTGAAGAGGTACGGAATGCCTTCCCGGAACGTCTCGTCGAGCGGGTGGCTGCTCACCTCCCCGAGGAGCGCGGCCAGTTGGCCGTTCCAGAGGTGCGAGGCGTGCGCGCACAGGTAGAAGGCGCGGACCCGGGGGTCGATCCGGTCGAAGAAGTCCTCGGCCCCTCCGGTGAAGAGACGGGCCTGTTCCGCTTCCGAGGACCGGGACTCCCGCACGAGGGCGAGGGCAGTCCCGTAGTCCTTTTCGAGAAGGGCGCCGCCGATCCGGTGGGTGGTCCTGGGGCCGCCGGCCACGCCGAATCGCTGGGTGTCGTAGTAGTTGACGAAGAACAGGTTCTCGGCGCTCTCGCCGAGCGCGTCAAGGGCGGTGGCGAAACCGCTGCTCAATCCGCGCACGGTGATCCTGAACGCGTTGCCCTCCAAGTGCCCGGCGCTCAGGCCCAGATGGCCGTACCCGTGGACGGTGAGGCTCATCGCGCGTTCGCCGGAGGCGTGACGGGCGTTGAACTCGGTGACGGCCTCGGGAGCCAGTGCGCCCCGGCACGCGATGTGCTGTTCGGTGACGGCGTCCTCGTCCTTGAGTCCCGCCGTCGACAGGTCGGAGGCGGGAACACCGCAGAGGGCGGCTATCCGTTCGACCGCCTCGAAGGTGGTGTAGCCGCGCTTGCGTAACCGTAAGTACTGGTACGGGGCCTCCTGGCCGTCCTTACCGTACTGGCCGGTCTGATGGTCCTGAGCGGGCAGGACCAGGCTTTCCTGCACGACGAAGTCGGTGTCGTGGGCCTTGAGGACAGGGTGTTCCACGGGGTGTTCCATGGCTACTCCGTTCCTTCCGTTCGGGCGGATTTCCCCGGTCCGGGCCGGTCCGGGGCCGGGGTGAGGGCCGGTGGGTGCGCGGAGCCCCGCAGGAGGGACGCCGCCATGGCCGCGAGGCACAGGCAGAGCAGGGCCACCAGCGCCGTGCGGTAGGGGCCGACGAACGTGTCCGTCACGGCGTTCACGTCGAGGTCGGGCGAGCGGGTGTCCGAGCGGGTGTCCTGGCCTTCGCCGGACAGTCCGTGTCCGGCGACCAGCGCGAGCGTCACGACCGTACTGATCAGATAGCCGATGTTCTGGAGCAGCGACCGGACGCCGTTGGCGATTCCGCGCCGGTGCTCCGGCACCAGGGACAGGAGTTCGTCGGTGTTCGGCACCCCGAACAGGCCGGCGCCCGCGCCGGTCAGGAACAGGCCGAGACCGATGAGTGCGGGTGGCGCGGGCGGGCCGAGCGCCAGGGCCAGCAGCGCGATGCCCACCGCGGAGGTCGCCGTGCCCGCGCTGGCCACCAGCCGCGCGGGGCGGCGGGTGGACAGGTACCCCGCCAGCGGCGAGGTGAGCATGGAACCGACGGCCATGAGCATCACCTGAAAACCTGCGGACAGGGCGTCCAGGTGCTCAACCGTCTGAAGGTAGAGGGACATCACCAGGACGACGGAGAAGTACGACGTCGCCGTCAGGAAGGCGGCGAGCAGCGCCATCGCGCGGCGCCGGTCCCGGAACAGCCAGGAGTCCAGGAGGGGGTAGCGGCGACGGCTCTGGACGACGGGGAAGACGACGAGGGCGCACAGGGCCACCGTCGCGCTCAGTACGACGGTGCCGCTCGTCCACCCTCGCGGGCCGCCCTCGGTCAGGGCCAGCGCTCCGCCGCCCAGGAACAGGACCGACAGCGCGGCGCCCGCCAGGTCGAACCTCTCCGACGAGCCGGAGCGGCAGCCGGGGCGCAGGATGCGGGCCGCCCAGCCGAGCGCGACAAGTCCCGTCGCTCCGCTGACCCAGAAGATCCCCGACCAGCCCCATACGTTCGTGAGGGCGCCGCCGAGCAGGGGCCCGGCCGCCTGGGTCGACGAGATGAGTGTCGCGTTGACACCGAGGGCCCTGGGCAGCCGCTCGGGCGGGAACGAGTCGGCGAGCAGCGCCGTGGTGTTGGCGACGATGGCCGACGACCCCACGCCCTGGAGGAGCCGGCCGAGGATCAGGAACCGGGCGTCCGGGGCGAGGGCGCAGACGAGGCTGGCCCCGGCGAACACGGCGACCCCGGTGAGATACAGGCGCCGCCGTCCGAACAGGTCCGCGAGCCGGCCCCAGACCAGCAACAGGACGGTGCCGGACAGCAGATAGCTGAGCACGATCCAGTTGGCCTGCCCGGCGGATGCCTCGAAGTGCCGGGTGATGCTGGGCAGCGCGACGTCGAGGCCGCTGGTGTTGAGGCCGGTGAGCAGGGCGGTGATGGATGTCGCCGAGATGACGAGGCGGCCGTAGCGGCGGCTCTGCGCCGAGTCCTCGGCCGGGGCCGGGAGGACGGTCTCGTAGGTCTGACTCAAGGAAAGGAGCCCCGATCGGTCGTGGGAGTGTCCGACCGCCCGGAAGGCAAGGAGTGACGGGGTGTCAGCCAGGTGCTGTGCGGCGTTCTTCGGTGCCTGCCGCACGCGGCTCTCCCGCGCCCTTGCGGAATCGTCGTACCTCTCCGCCCATCCGTCACCCGTCCGCGCCGGGCGCCGCACCGCCCGGAGCGGTGTCGGCCACAGGGTCGACGAAGTGCAGCAGCAGGGTACGCCTGTCCTCTGCCGCGTCGGAGGAGACAGGGGTGACGGAGTGCCAGGATTCATCCGAACGGACCAGGAGCACCGAGGAGCCCTGCCGGGGCGCGACTTCGGCCCGCACGTCGTCGGGATCGGGGGACCCCAGGATGCGCAGGGTCCCCCGCCAGTGGGCCGGCCACACGGAGTTGAAGTACCACAGTTGGGTGACCACCTTGTCGGCCCGGTCGGTGTGCGGCGCGATCCAGTAGCCGGGGCCGTAGCGGACCGCCCGTGCTTCGACGAGGCAGCCGTCGAGCGGGCGGCCCGTCGCCTCGGCGACCGCCTCGCGGTAGTCGGACGCGGCCAGTTCGTCGACGAGAAGCTGCCACAGAGGGGTGAGGGCGGAGCGGCTGTCGGCGACCGGACGCCCCTGCGCGATGAGGGGGAGGTTGCGGGTGCGGTAGGTCTTGCCCGCGCCGCCGTCGGTCCGTTCGGTCAGCTCGAAACCGCGCGTCGGGAACTCCGCCTCCAGCCTGTGTGCGGTCCGGCCCTCCGCTCCGCGCAGGGTGTCGGGGAGTTCCGCCCAGTGATAGGGCCGCGCGGCGAGGTCTGCCCGCCGTAGCGCGGCGAGGTCGAGCACCGTGCCGGAGGAGCCGGACGCGAGTGTGTCCGCGCGCGGCGCGCCGTCGGTCATCGTGGATCGCCTCCTTCTGCGGGGAACTTCTCCTGGAGGCCCGGTAAGTCCGGGGGCGCGGTGGTGGTTCCGGGTGTGATGCGCGCGCCGATGGTGCGCAGTTTGTCCGGGAGCCGGGCATAGCCGCGGGCGAGGTGTTCCACGCCGAACAGCCGGTGCGGGGTGCCGACGGACAGGGCCGCGAGCAGCAGCGTGGCGGCGGCGCGCAGGTCCGGCCCCCACAAGGGGCCGGGCGCCGGGTGCAACCTGCCGGGGTGGATGCGCAGTTCCTGCCCGTCCACCGTGAGCCGTGCGCCCATGGAGCGCAGCCCGTGGACGTAGCCGAACCGCCCCGACCACACGGTCTCGACCAGGGTCGAGGGCGCCGAGGCCGCCAACAGGAGCAGCGCGAAGAGCGGTTGGGCGTCGCTGTACACGAGATGGGACGCGGCGACGACCCGGTCCGGGGCGAGCGGGCCCGCCGCCGGCCGGACACGCAGCAGGTCGCCGTCCCAGCTGAGCGGGGTACCGATCTGCCGCAGGTGGCGCAGCTCCGGGGCGAGTCCGTTCCGTACCACGTCGGGGCGCGTCAGCCGCAGGGTCAGCGCCCGGTCCAGCAGGACGCTCGCCGTGACGAAGGTGACGACCTCCAGCAGATCCGACGGCAGGACGACGGAGGCGCCGCCGATGGGGCCGTCCGCGCCCTGGATCTCGATGGCGTCCGGCGTCACGTCCACCGCTACGCCGGCCTGCGCGATGACCCGGGCGAGTTCCTGGGCGTCGGGCTTGGGATAGGGGTGTCTCAGGACGGTGGTGCCGCGGGCGGTGGCCGCCGTCAGCAGCGCGGTCTTGGTGGCCCCGGAGTAGTGGGGGCCGGTGGGCAGTCCGCGGTGCGGGTCGGGGGTCGAGAAGTCGGCGAGGTCGATCACGGCGCCCCGCAGGCCGCGTGGAGCTGTCGCGGTCAGCCCGGCGCCGTCCGTGTCGCACACGGCTCCGAAGCGCTCCAGTACTTGGGCGATGTGGGCGACCGGCCGGCCTCCCCCGCGCCCGTCGCCGATACGGCAGCCGCCGTGCGCCCCCGACTCGACCCGCCCGTTCCGGGCCAGCAGGACGGGCAGCAGATACGCGCCGCCGTGCACTTGGGCCGACTGGTCGGACGGGACCCGGTGGCCGGTCAGAGGGGCCGCGTCGATCCGTATCCGCTCCTCGGTCCCGTCGACGTCGACGCGTGCGCCGAGCACCCGCAGCATGCCCGCCAGTGCCTGTCGGTCGGTCAGGTCCGGTGCGTTGTACAGCTCCCAGGGCTGCTCCGACAGCCCGGCCGCGGCCATGCAGACCACCATGAGGTGCTTGAACCCGGACATCCGCAGCTCGTCGGAGAGCGGCGGTCCGGCCTCGATGTCCCAGTAGGGGACGTGTCCGGTCGGGGTGCGTGGGGGTGAGAGGGGGGTGGCGGTGTCGGGCGCGCCAGGGCGCGTGGAGGAGGTGATGGGTGAGGTCAGTCGCGGTTCCACATCTCCACCTGACACGTCAGCCGGAACTGCGGGGCGTGGGCGGCCACCGGGGCGACCGCGTGCCAGGAGCGCTCGGACCGGGCGAAGAGCACCGAGCGCCCGCCGCCCGGTACGACCGTGGCATAGGGACTCACGGACAGGTCGGGGCCCGTCCGTACCTCGAACTGGCCGCCGTGCTCCCCCGCCCAGTCGTCGTTGAGGTAGATGACATGGGTCGCACGCTTGCCCGCCTTGTCGGTGTGCGCGGAGATGCGGTCGCCGCCCTGGAAGACGAAGAGACCGATGTCCATGCTGGTGTCGGTGACATCGATGCCGATGGTCCGCTGCACCCAGGCCCGGTACGCGTCCGACTGGAGGTGGGCGACCAGTTCGTGCCACGTCCCCCCAACCTTCGCCATGCCGGGTTCGTGTGCGCCGCGATGGATCAGCGGGAGGACCGCCATCCGGTACGTCTTGTCGCCGTCGCCGGTGCGTTCGGCGGGGTGGAGATCCCCCGGTGCCGGCATCTCGTCGCGCAGGACACGGGTGGTCGGCTCCGCGATGACGGAGTGGACCACGGCCCACCGATACGGTTCGTCGTGCCGTTCCACCGGCGCGTTCAGGTCCAGCAAGAGCTTGTCCTTCCCGTCAGTGGTGCGGGGCGTGAGGGGCGGCGGTCGGGGCGGGTTCCTCGGGGGGCTGGGGCGCGCGGGCCCCGTACGAGACTTCGGGGGTGCCCTCGGAACCGGGGGCGCGGCTGCGGAGGATCTGGACCTCGGTGAACGCCTGCCGCTGTGCGGTCGCGATGTCCCAGACGATCTCGGCCACCCGGCCGGGGTCCATCATGGCGCCGAAGTCCAGGGCGAGTCCGGTGTGGAAGTCGGGTACGGCCAGGCCGCCGGGGTTGACCAGCGTGACCCGGTTCTCGGGGTGCGCGGCGATCATCTCGGGTACCAGGTTGCGGACGAAGGTGGCTTGCGCGGCTTTCAGCCCGCAGTACAGGGACTCCTGTTCTCGCCGCTTCCAGGAGGACGAGGACGCGATCGTGATCAGGTGGACGGGCCCTTCGGCGCCGGCCAGCAGCCGCCGCAGGAAGAGCACGGGGCCGGTGAACAGCAGCCGTGTCAGCTGCTCCACCTCGTACTCGGTGGTCTCCACGAGCGGCTTCTTCAGGAACGCCCCCGCCACCCAGAGCACGTAGCAGGGTCTGGGGACGTCCACGGAGGCGGTCCGTACGCTGTGCGGATCGCACAGGTCGAGGAATCGGGGCAGCAGGTCCTCGGTGTCGTCCAGTGACGCGGCGGTGCGTCCGTAGGCGACGGTCAGCAGTCCGCGCTCACGCGCGCCGAGCGCCAGCGCGCGGCCCAGACCGTGGGTGCCGCCGATCACCACGGCGCCCCGGTAGGGACGGGCGGCGGGCGGGGTGGCGGGGGGCGGGGGGCTCATAAGGGCTCCTGTCGCCTGGAGTTGGGGAGACGGGGAATGGCGAGTACGGGGGCGGAGGCCGGCGGGGTCGGGCGGGAGCGGTGGGACCCGTGAGCTTCTCCGTCCCGGAGGAAGAGGCAAGGATCCGGCCGCAGCGGCAGGTGCCGCCCCGGGCACTCCGGTCGCGGCTTTCTGGGTGTCCCACGGCTGACCTGTTCCTTGCCTCCACCGCCGGGCGGAGCGACGGGCGTGGTGCTCAGGGCCGGGCTTCGCGCTCTTCCCGGGTCAATCGGGGCGGTCGGGGCGGTCGGGTCGGTCGCGGATCGGTGAGCGTGGTGGCGAGGGCCGTCAGGTCTCCGGGGTCGGCCCCGGCGCTGATCAGCGCGGACCGGACGCTGCCGTGCCGCTGTCGCAGCTCGGCGAGCCAGGTCCGCATGATCACGGCCGGTGTGTCGAGGTGGATCAGATAGTCCTCGCGGGTCCAGTCGTGCGCCCGCCACTTGTGCTCGAAGCGGTCGAGCATCGGACGCAGCGCCGTACCACTGGCCGCGTAGTCGGCGGCGATCACGCCGTCGGGCGCTCCGGCCAGGGAGAGCAGGGCGGCGACCACCACGGCGGTGCGGTCCTTGCCCAGATGGCAGCAGACCAGGAAGGGTTCGCCGGCCGCGTCGGCCAGGGCGCCGAACAGTCCGGGGATGCCGCCGGTGGCGCTGTTCATGAGAATGGCGTGGTAGTAGCGGACGTAGTGGTCGGGGGTCGGCCGGGGGACGTGCACGATGTCACGCGGGTAGCCGGTCAGCGGAGTTCGGGCCCAGCGCACTCGGTGCGCGAGGAGTGCGGCCGGGCTGCCCGAGCGTTCCGTCTCGCCCCGCGACCGGAGATCGATCACGGTCCGGAGGCCATGGAGCCCCGCCAGTTCGGCGGCGGTGCGTGCGTCCATGGACCCCCCGGCGCCCGCGCGCCAGATGCGGCCGGGCACCACACCCGGGGGCGACACGGCACGGAGGTTGACCGCCTCGGGGACGAGCCGTGGGGTTTCCATCTGGCTGTGCCTCTCCAGGAAAGGTGTGTCAGGGGTAGAGGAAGTCGCGGTTCGCGGGCCGGAAGGCGCGTCGGCGGGTGAAGGCGGGGCCGGTAGGCGCCGTGGGGGGTGCCGCGGTGGGGCGGCGCAGCAGTTGCCCGGACACGATGTGCGCCGCCAGTTTGTGCGCCCACGTCTCGTGCCCGTCCTCGGCCGGGTGCCGTCCTTTCCACCCGGTACCGGACGCCCGCAGTACATCGGCCATGGACCCGTCGGCGTCGCCGAACCGATAGAAGCGTGACCGGTCCACCATCCTCGTGCCGCCGCGCTCGGCGAGGCCGGCCCGCCCGAGGGTGTCGAAGGAGCTTTCGATGGCGTCGAAGAACAGGTAGGGAATCCGGTGCAGACTCAGGAACGACTGGAGGGACAGCAGTTGCGTGCTGAGCCGGGCTCCGCACTCCCGGTCGTTCCAGGCCACCTCACGGTAGACATCGGTCAGTTTCTGGACGTCCGGATGCTGCTGCGGCTGGTACGGAATGACCTGCCGGAACTCGCCGTCCACGTAGAACTCGCGGCGCATCGCCCCCGACCAGCCGATGACGACCAGCAGATGGCCGTTTTCCGCCGTCTCACCATGCTCGGCCAGCCAATCGATGGTGGTCCGTACGATCCGGTCGTTGGAGCCGGAGATCACCGCGTCATTGACCACACGATCGGCGTCCAGGAAGTCACCGAGCCTGGCCGGCCAGGAATGATCCTCCCTATACCGCTGGAGAGCGGGGTCCTGGTCAATATCATCCACCAACTCGGCACCGTACGTCATGGAGCAGCCGTTCGCGTACACAAGCATCAATTACCTCCAGCACCACACATGGAAGTAGCGCGACAACCTGCCGCCGGCTGACTCGGATTGAAGCACTGCGCTGTTCCGGACGGCAACCGCAGGCAAGTAAGGACCGCATCCGCTTCTCGATGCTTTCAGCCATACGTGGAGACATCAGGGCGGATCCCTCTCCCTGCGCCTGCCGCCTGACCTGAACTTTTCACCTCGCGCCATTCCGCTCGGCCACCGAGAATGAGTCGATCGGCCAGGGAGCACCATTGCGGAGGTGGCACGGCGGAGGTAGAACACATCCTGTGCTAGGTACATCCTCTCTGCCTCGCCAGGTCGATTTCCCGCGTCGGGAATTCCGATCTTGTGGATAGCCGCCATCGCACTGACCGCGCGATCTGCCTCCCCGTCGAGCGGCGCCCGTCGTGGGCGATACCGCCCGGCGGACCCGTGAACCGCAGGTCCGACCCGTCGACACCAGGGATCCCACATGACCGACGTGCTGTTGATCTGGCCGCCCCACGTACCGAGTTACTTCAACGCAGGTCACCACAGCCCGCTGTACATGGTGGCCGGACATCTGCGCCTCCAGCCCTCGACAGGGCGCGTCGAAAGCTGTGAGGCCGGCACCTTGAGCATGAACTGGAAGGGTGTCGGAGACCTGCTCTATCAGGGCCGATATGACGTCATCGCGGTGATGAACGATTTCGACGCGGTGGATGGCCTGGAGCGATTCACCGAGTACGCGCGCGGGCTTTCCCCGCACAGTCGGCTGATCACTTTCGGTCGGCTCTCCAGCCTCAATCCCGGGTTTTTCCGCCAGTTCGACCTGGATGCGGTCGTACAGTCCGGGGACTACGAGTGCGGAGTCGCCGCGTACGTGAACGCGCTCGCGCAATCCGGTCCTGAAAACGCCCTCCTGGCCGGATTACCCGGCGTCGCGGTACGGCACGGCGACGGTTGGATCGAGCCTGTCGGCCACGGCGCCCGGCTCGATCCCGAACAGTGGGTTCTCCCCGACATCGACGAGATTCCCTACCAGGACTACGATCGCTTCTACGCCAAGGACGAGCACAAATTCTGCGGGATTCCGTTCCGGCGTGAACTGGTCGTTCCAGCGGCCCGGGGATGCCCGGTGGGCTGCGAGTTCTGCGAAGTCCCGGAGATCTTCGGGCTGCGCGAGCGCCGTATGCCGGTGGACGCCGTCATCGACTACATCCGGGACAGTTACGACCGTCACCCCTTCGAATACGTGGCCTTCTACGCGCCCACCTTCACGCTCGACCGGCGCTGGGTCCGGGAGTTGTGCGAACGGTTCATCGAGGGCCCTGTCTCACCGCGGTGGAAGTGCGCGACCACCATCCACCACCTCGGCGAGGAATTGGTGGCGCTGATGGGCCGGGCCGGGTGTGTCCGTATCTCGGTGGGGCTGGAGACGCTGGAGGCGGAGGGCCAGGGCGGGCTGCCCCGGAGCAAACGCACCGAGGTGCGGAGGTTCCGTGCGCTGGCCGAGTGGTGCGACGCGGCCGGGATCGAGCTGAACGCCTTCATCATCGTCGGGCTGCCCGGCACCTCCACCGAGGGCACGGCACGCACCCTCGAACTGGCCCGTTCGGTCGGCGCCCGGGTCCGCCCGACCATGTACACCCCGTTCCACGAGATGACCGCCGACATGACGACTCATCAAGTAGCCCGCTTCAACCGCCAGTTGATCTCCGGCGAGCCAGAAGTAAAGCCGGAAGAGGGGCAGGAAGAGGGCCGGGCCTCCGACACAACCCCGCCGCGCCCGGAGGCAGACGCCCGCTACGCCTTCCTCTTCGGGCGGGAGGACCACCTCACCAGCGTCCACGAGCGCATCCCGCAGCGAACCGCCCGGTGACCGGCCCGGAGGACCAGGCGTCCGGTCCCGTCCGCACCGCCGACCTCGACGGCTTCCGCTTCCCGCTCGGCACCGAAACCCTCGGCCTGACCTGGCAGCCCCGCGAGCGCCGCCCCGGCGCCCTCAACCTCAAGAGCTGCGAACTCCAGCACCCCTGGAGCGACCAGTTGGTCGGGAACGAACTGGCCGCCCTCACCCTGGCGGACACCCTCGCGTACCCCTTCCAGGACCGGGCCCTTGACGCACTCCGCGTTTACCACGGCCTCGAAACCACCCGCATCCTGCTCACCGCCGGCTCCGACAACGGCATCGGCCTCGTCGTGGACGCGCTCGTCCGCCCGGTGGGTCGGCTGCTCCTCCAGGAACCCGCCTTCGAGGCATGGCGCCACTACGCGTCGCTGCGGCGGGTCCGGGTGACCGGAGTCCCCGGTGTCGTCGGCTCGCCGCCCGTGGCCGACCCGGAGCCGCTGCTCGACGCAATGCGGAGCGCGCCGGGCCCGTGCGTGGCGGCAGTCACCAATCCGGGCAGCCCCAGCGGGCTGCTGTTCGCGGCGTCGGCCATGCGGAGGTTCGCCGAGACCGCCGGGGCGCTGGGCCATCTGCTGGTGATCGACGAGGCGTACGGGGACTTCGTCCAGGTCTCCCACGCGGCGCTGGTCGCGGAGTTCCCCCATGTGGTCGTGGTGCACTCCTACTCGAAGGCGTTCGCGCTCGCCGGACTGCGTGTCGCCGCGCTGCTGCTCCACCCGGATCTCCGCGAGCACGTCGGCCGTTTCCGCGCCGAGAACGCGGTCGGTGCCCCCGGTGTCGCCCTGCTGGAGCGTCTGGCACCGCAGGGCGAGCGCTGGCGGGACATCTGGCGGGACGTCCGTGCCGTACGGGAGGAGTTCGTGGACCGGGTGCTGGCCACTCACCCGGAGTGGCGTGTGCTCCAGCCCGGCGCCAACTTCGCCACCTTCTGGTCGCCCGACCCCGCCACCGCGGACGCGGCACGGGACCACTTGGCCGCCCATCGCGTCCGTATCCGCTCCCTGTCCGACATGCCCGGCCTGCGCGGCTGTTTCCGGGTGTCCCTCGCGGACCGGCCGCGGATGGCGCGCGTCGCGCGGCTCCTCGACGCGGTGACCGACCGCCCGGCCGACCGCCGTGCCGGCGTCGCCGCAGCCCCGGCGACCGCGACGTCGCCCACCACTGGAGGTGGCGCCCCATGACGCACATCCTCGGCCTGTCCTGCCGTGGTCACGACGCGGCGGTCGCCGCGGTACGCGACGGCGAACTCGTCTTCGCGACGCACTGCGAGCGCTACAGCCGACGCAAGAACGACGCCGCGCTGTCCGCCGACGCGCTCACGGCGGCCCTCGCCCACCTTGACCGCGTCGACGAAGTCGTCCATTACGAACGCCCCCTCCTCAAGCGCACCCGGCAGCTCCGCTCCGGACAACTGGGTCTGGCGGCCGACCCGGTGGGGCTGCGCTCCTATCTGCGCCGCTTTCCCCAACTGCGTGGAGCGCGCATACGCAGCGTCGGCCACCACCACTCACACGCGGCCGGCGGCTACTACACCTCCGGGCTGCCCGAGGCCGCCGTTGTCGTCGTGGACGGCATCGGTGAGTGGAACACGGTCTCGCTGTGGCGTGGACGCGGTGACCGTCTCGACCGGGTGGCCACGGTCAACTACCCGCACAGCATCGGCCTGTTGTACTCCGCCTTCACGCAGCGCGCGGGCTTCAAGCCCAACGAGGAGGAGTACATCATGATGGGCCTGGCGGCCTACGGCACACCGGACTTGGCCGACGTCATCTGGAAGGACTTCGTCCGCCGGGCGGACTGGCCGCACTTCCGCCTCTCCCGCTCGGTGCACCGCGGCATCGCCGACTGGCGGCCCGAACTGACCGACCCGGCCACGCTCGCCGCGAGCGCCCAGGAGGTCACCGAACGGCTGCTGGACGGCTTGTTCGCCTGGGCGGCCAAGGAGACGGGCTCCCGCAATCTGGTCTTCTCCGGCGGGACCGCCCTCAACTGCGCCTACAACGCCCGCCTGGCCCGCTCCGGCCTCTTCGACACCATCTGGATCATGCCGAGCCCCGGGGACGCGGGCAGCTCGGTCGGCTCGGCCCTCGCCCACCTCGGGCGGCACATCCGGTGGCCGGGGCCGTATCTCGGCCACGACATCGAGGGGCAGCCCGATCCCGAGGACGCCCTCAAACGGCTCGTCCGTGGCGATGTCCTGGCCGTGGCGCACGGCCGGGCCGAGTTCGGCCCCCGGGCGCTGGGCAACCGGAGTCTGCTCGCCGATCCCCGTCCGGCCACGGCCAAGCGCCGGGTGAACGAGATCAAACGGCGTGAGCCGTTCCGGCCGTTCGCACCCATCGTCCTGGAGGAACACGCCCACACCTGGTTCGATCTGCCCGTACCGACCAGTCCCTACATGCAGTTCGTCGGGACGGCGCGGGATCCCGGGGCCCATCTGGCCGTCTGCCACGTCGACGGCACCAGCCGGGTGCAGACCGTCAACGAGCGGCAGAATCCGTTCCTCCACGCCTTGCTTCGGCGTTTCCACGAGGAGACGGGCTGTCCGATGCTGCTCAACACGAGCCTCAACATCAAGGGCGAGCCGCTGGTGAACACCGCGGAGGACGCGGCGCGGTTCGGGAAGCTCCATGGCATCCCCGTTCTGTGACCCGCCGCTCGGGCGGGCGCCCTGGCGGGTCGCCGTGCTCGGCAGCCCCGGCAGCGGCAAGACGTCCTTCTGCCATCTGCTGGCCTCGTCGACCGGCCTGCCGCTCTACCACCTCGACGACTTCTACTGGTCGGCCGGCTGGTCGCGCCCGGACGACGACGAGTGGAACCGCCACGTCCACGCGCTGTGCGCCCTGCCGCGATGGATAGCCGACGGCAACTACGCCGGCAGCGCCGAACCGCGCGTCCGCGCCGCCGACCTCGTCGTGCTCTTCGACCGCCACCCCCTGCTGTGCGCGGCGGCGCTGGCACGGCGGAGCCTGCGCCTTCGGCGCGCGGCCCGCGACCGTCCGGCGCCCCGGTGGGCATCGCCACCTGCCGGACGCGGGCGGCGACGGCCGGCCGGGGCCGGGCGGCCGGAGTACGTGCCACGGCGGCTCCGGGAGTCCGGCGATCCGCCGGTGCTCAGCGTGGCAGCGCTGCTCCGCAAGGCGCTGCTCTTCCGGCGCCGCGACCTGGTCGTCATCGACGCGGCCCTGCGCGGTGCCGACACCCCGGTACTCCGCTGCCGCACCCGGCGCCAGGCCGCCGCCCTGCTCGCCGTGCTGGCCGGGCCGCCCGGCGAGCGGCCGTCACCCGACGAGCGGCCGTCGTCCGGAGCCGACCGCGTCGCCGCGGCGGCGGCTCCACGGGCGACGGGCGCTCCGCCACCGGACCGCCCGTTCCCGGATCACCCCCCGCCGGGCGGAGCGACCCCGCCCGGTCCCGTCCGGCCCTGCACCTGCCCGGCCGTCGCCCCCGCGACGCCCCTCTGGAGGCACACATGACCCTCGCGTGGAGGACCACATGACCCTCGCGCCCACCTCGGCCACGGGTCGGCCCGACCGCCCGGAGCAGCCGCGCGGACTCGCCGAGATCGCCGACATCGTGACCCCCTTCGCGGTACGTGCGGCGGCCACCCTCCGCCTCGCCGACCACATCGCCGCCGGACACACCCGGCTCCCCGACCTGGCCGAGGCAGCAGGAGCCGACCCGCGTGCGCTCGTACGGCTGCTGCGCTTCCTCATCTGCCGGGACATCTTCGCCGAGCCGGAACCCGGCACCTTCGCACTCACCGAACTGGCCACGGAACTGCTCGCCGATCACCCGGCCAACCTGCGGCAGTGGCTGGACGCCGACGAGGTGGCAGGGCGGCTCGACACCACCTTTCCGCACCTGGTGGACGCGGTCCGCTCCGGAACCTCCGTCTACGAGAAGGTCCACGGAGCCCCGTTCTGGAAGGACCTCGCCGCGTCGCCCGCGCGAACCGAGTCGTTCGACCGGCTGATGTCCCAGGTGTCCCAGTCCACGAGGGGGATCGGGACCGCGTACGACTGGTCGGACGTGCGGCACGTGATGGATGTCGGCGGGGGCACCGGAGCCCTGCTCCAGGAGATCCTCACCGCGCACCCGCACCTGCGCGGCACTGTCGCCGACCAGGCCGCATCCGTGGCCGAGGCCCGCCGCTGCCTCGCCCACCAGGGGCTCCGCGAGCGGGCCGACGCGGTGGTCTGCGACATGTTCGACCGTCTCCCGCCCGGTGCGGACACCTGCCTCCTCTCCCGTGTGCTGGCCGACTGGGACGACGAGAGCGCCGTACGGATCCTGCGTACCTGCGCCGCCGCCGTCCCCGAGGGCGGCCGGGTGCTGATCGCCGAGCGCGTGTTCCGGGACGGACCGGCCGCCGCCGATGACCTCTCCGAGATCCGCCGGCTGACCTCCCACGATCTGCGCATGCTGGTCCTCCTGGGCGGCAGAAAACGTGCGGAGTCCGACTACGCGGGCCTCGCCGAACGGGCCGGACTCGCCTTCGCCACGTCCCAGCGCCTGCCCGGGGGCGCCACGGTGATGGAGTTCCGCCGCACGGCGGGCAGCCCCGAGCGGAGGGAGGCGCCGTAGCGGTGGCCTGCTGAACGTTGCCCTTCTCGCGGGCTCCCTCGCGGCTACGTATGCCGGTCATCACGTACGGTCGAGGCAGGAGGTGCCTTCGTTGATCGACGAGCTGGACCGCAGCATCATGCAGACCCTCACCCGTGACGGCCGTACGCCCTACACGGTGCTCGCCCGGGAGCTGGGGGTCTCGGAGGCGACCGTGCGCCAGCGGGTGTCGCGGCTCCAGGACAGCGGCGCGCTGCGGATCGTCGCCCTGTGCAACCCGCTCACGCTCGGCCATCAATCAGTGCGGCTGATGATCAGGGTCCGCGACCTCACCCCGCGCGCGGTCGCCAAGAGCCTCGCGGGCATGCCGATGATCAACCATGTGGCGCTCTGCGCGGGCAGTCAGGACATCTTCCTCGAAGGCACCTGCCGGGACCAGGGCCAGTTGGTGCAGCTCCTCGACGAGATCCGTATGCTGCCCGGGGTGTCCAGGGTGCAGGTGCTGCTCCTCCTGGAGCTGTTCAAGGACTACTCCTGGGACGGTCTCGACAATGCCGTGGGCCAGGCCGTGACCGACCGCTGAGCGGCCGTACTCCGCCCGTCACCGAGAACCCGTACGCCACCCGCCGCCCCCGTCACGGAGGCAGGATCCGCTCGTCCGGCCCGGCCGGGACCTCCCGGAACCCCGCCCACAGATAGCTGTCCTTCACCACGTCGAGGACGGTCAGCGCCTCGGCGTGGGCCACCCCGTTCACCCGCCGCACCCGCTCGGTGAGCAGTTCGGACAGGTGCTCAAGGTCGCGGCAGCGTACATCCGCGATCAGGTCGTAGGGGCCGACGCAGGACGCCACGTAACGGACCTCGGGCATCCGGGACAGCTCCCGGGCGACCAGGGCCACGGGGATGTGTTGCACGCGCACCGCGAGGTGCACCTCCATCTCGCCCAGCCGTACGGCGTCCGTCATGCCCACCACCTGGATCGCTCCCCGGCGCTGCAACCGCTGGAAGCGGGAGCGCACCGAAGCCTCGGACAGGCCGATGGAGCGCCCGATCTCGCCGAAGGACCTCCGTCCGTCGACGCGCAACTGGTCGATGATCTTCCGGTCCAGGTCGTCGATCACACCGGCACCTCCGTTCCGTACTTCGTTCCGTACTTCGTTCCGCTGTTCCGTACATCTTCATCCTGCGTTATTGCGGGCCCATTGCGAGATCCGTGGAATTCGGACCCCGTTTCCACTGGATTCGATGTGGACCGCCCTGTTCACCGGCGCGCTCCGCAGCGGAAGCTATGCCTCACGGCACGACCGGGCGATCATCCGGACGTGCGCGACCGTTTCCGGAGGAGGCTCAGCGCATGCAGGCAGCACCATCTTCCGCCGTCCGGGGGCCTGGGTGACCGTCACCGCCGTGCCGGCGACCTCCACCCCCGCGCCGCCGAAGCCCCCGGCGCGCGCAGGCCGGCTGCGGGAGCGGGCGGTCACCTTCGCCCTCCTGGCCCCGGCCGGTGTCACCGTCGTGGCGCTGGTGCTCGTGCCGCTCGTCCTGGTGGTGCGCAACAGCTTCGCGACACCGGACGCCTACGGCGGCATCCAGGGCGGTTTCACCCTCGCCAACTACGGCGACCTGTTCGACCCGGTGTATCTGAAGGTCTTCGGCTACAGCCTGGGCATGGCCGCGCTGAACACGGTGGTCTGTCTGGCGCTCGGCTATGTGGTCTCGTACTACCTGGCGGGCCGGCCGCCCCGCCGTCAGGGGCTGCTGCTCCTGCTGATCATCGTGCCGTTCTGGACCGACTTCCTGGTGCGCACCTTCGCCTGGATCAACCTGCTCAGTCCGGGCGGACCGGTCAACGCGCTCACGGACGCCGTGGGGCTGACCTCCGGGCCGACGCAGTGGATCCCCAGCCAGGGCGCTTCCTTCGTGGGTCTCGTCTACGCCTTCCTGCCGACCGCGATCTTCCCGATCTACGCGACGCTGCGCGGCGTCGACCCCGCGCTCGGGGAGGCGGCGCGGGACCTGGGGTGCGGCTGGTGGCGCGTGCACACCAAGGTGCTGCTGCCGATGGTGCGGCCCGGACTGCTCGCCGCCGCGCTGCTCACCTTCATCCCGACGCTGGGCGTGTTCGTGATCCCGGTGCTGCTCGGCGGCGGCAAGAACCAGCTCGTCGGCAACCTGATCGTCACGCTGTACACCGAGTTCCGCAATCAGCCCATGGGCGCGGCGGCGTCCGTCGTCCTGCTGGTGCTGATGATCGTGTCGGTGGCGGTCCTGGGCAGCGCGGCCCGCCGACTGAGGAGGAAGACGTCATGAGCGCCCGTACCCGGCTCCCCGGGCGACTGCCCGACACCGTCACCGCCTGGCTGGCGCGGGGCGTCATCGTCTTCCTCTACATCCCGATCGTGGTCGTCGTGGTCCTGTCGTTCAACGACTCCGACGTGACCTACAAGTGGGCCGGGTTCAGCACCCGCTGGTACGGGGTGCTCGCCCAGGACACCGATCTGCTGTCCGCGCTGTGGGTGAGTGCCAAGGCGGGGATCATCTCGGCGACGCTGGCCACCGCCGGCGGGCTGTTCGCGGCGATGGGGATGGCCCGGCTCGGCGCGCGCGGCCGGGCGGTGTTCTCCGGGAGTCTGTTCCTGCCGCTGGTGATCCCGGAGATCGTGCTCGGTGTCGCCCTGCTGTCGGTGTTCGGGACGCTCAAGGCGACGCTGGGCCTGACCACGCTGGTCCTCGGCCACCTGGTGGTGACCCTGCCGTACGCGGCGCTGATCGTCCTCGGCGCGCACCGCGCCCTGGATCCCGCGCTCGACGAGGCCGCCGCCGACCTCGGCTGCGGTGCGTGGCAGCGGTTCCGGCTGGTCACCGTGCCGTTGCTGAAGCAGGCCCTGCTCGCGTCCTGGCTGCTGTGCTTCACGATCTCCTTCGGCAACATCGTGATGTCCACCTTCACCAGCGGCGTCGGCACCACGACCCTGCCGCTGCGCGTGTACTCGCTGCTCAAGACGGGGCTCACCCCGGAGATCAACGCCCTGGGCACCCTGCTCGTGCTGTTCACCTTCGTGATCATCCTGGGCGCCGGGCTGCGGCAGATGCGCCGTGTCCTGATCGGCGACAACCCCGAATGACCGCCCGGCCGCCCCACGGCCGACGGCACCGTCCCACCCGCACCGCACCGTCCCACCCGCACCGTGGCGTCCCCACCCGCACCGTCGCGCCGTACGTCCGTCCCGCCCGCGCACCTTCACCGGTACGTCCCTGAAAGGCTCGCCATGCCCCGTATCACCGTTTCGAGAACACTCCGGGCCGCCTCGGTGCTCACCGTGACCGCCCTGGCCGCCACCGCCTGCGGTGGCTCCGGCTCCACCTCTGCGGGCTCCTCCGGCGGCGGCAAGGACCTGCATGTCTACGCCTGGGCCGGGGAGATCCCCGACTCGGTGATCAAGGGGTTCGAGAAGGAGACCGGCATAAAGGTGACGGTCGACACCTTCGACAGCAACGAGACGATGTCCGCCAAGCTGAACTCCGGTTCGTCCGGTTACGACCTGGTGGAGCCCAGCCAGTACACCGTGCAGCAGCTCATCGGGCAGCAGCTCATCGAGCCGCTGGACCACACGAAGATCGAGGGCCTGGACAACCTGGCCGCCAAGTTCCGCGACCCGTCGTACGACAAGGGCAACAAGTACAGCGTCCCGTGGATCTGGGGGACCACCGGCTTCGCGTACAACGACAAGTGCATCAAGTCGGCGACGAGCTGGAAGACCCTGTTCGACGGCCAGTACAAGGGCAAGCTGTACATGCTCGACAACATGCTGGCCGCCTACATCGCCGGCCTCCAGGTCAGCGGGCACCGGGCCACCAGCACCGACAAGGCCGAGATCGCCGAGGCCACTTCCGCTCTGCAGAAGCAGAAGAAGATCCTCGCGGGCTACAACTCGACCAACTACCCGCAACTGCTGTCCACCGGGCAGGCGTGTGCGGCGGAGGCGTGGAGCGGCACCGCGATGGCGAAGGTCGTGCAGTCCAACGAGCATGTGCACTACGTCATCCCGGAGGAGGGCGGCTCGATCTGGACCGATGGTTTCGCCATACCGAAGGGTGCGAAGAACCTGACGTCGGCGTACGAGTTCATCAACTACACGCTGCGTCCCGAGGTCGCCGCGCTGGCCACCGACGACGGCTCGTCGGCGAGCACCAACCAGGCAGCGCGTGAGCACATCAAGGACAAGAAGGCGCTGGAGAACCCGGCGATCTACGCCTCGGACAGCGCCATCGAGAAGGCCGACTTCCTGCTCGACCCCGGCCCGGCGATGCAGTACTTCCAGCAGGGCTGGACGAAGGTCAAGGCGTCCTGAGATGAGCACGAACCCCACGATCCCCACGAACCCCGCAGCTCCTGCCGTCCGGCTCTCCGGTGTCGGGAAGGTCTTCGGCTCCACCCACGCGGTGCGGGACGTGACCCTCGACATCCGGCAGAACGAGTTCTTCTCCATCCTGGGCCCGTCGGGCTGCGGGAAGACGACCCTGATGCGCATGATCACCGGCTTCGAGGCACCCTCCGAGGGCACCGTCGAACTCGGCGGTGTCCCGGCGACCGGCGTCCCGGCCCACAAGCGGGACCTGAACATGCTCTTCCAGAGCTACGCCCTCTTCCCGCACCTGAGCGTCGCCGCGAACGTCGCCTTCGAGCTGAAGGTCCGTAAGCTCCGGCCGAAGGCGGAGATCGCGGGCGCGGTGCGCGAGGCGCTGGCGCTCGTCCGGCTCGACGGGTACGGCGACCGGTCCGTCTCGCAGCTCTCGGGCGGCCAGCGGCAACGCGTGGCGATCGCCCGCGCGTTGATCGCCCGGCCCTCGCTGCTGCTCCTTGACGAGCCGCTGGGCGCCCTGGACAAGCAGTTGCGCGCCGAGATGCAACTGGAGCTGAAGAAGATCCAGCGCGAGGTCGGGGTCACCTTCGTGACGGTCACCCACGACCAGGAGGAGGCGCTGACCATGTCCGACCGGATCGCCGTGATGAACGGCGGCCGGGTCGTACAGGTCGACACCCCCGAAGGTGTCTACGAGCGGCCCGCCAGCCGCTTCGTCGCCTCCTTCATCGGTACGTCCAACTTCCTCACCGGAACGTCGGACGGCCACGCGCTCTCCGTCGAAGGGCTCGGGGTGCTGCCGTTGCCGAAGACGGATGTCGTCGGCGAGGCGCATCTCGCGGTCCGGCCCGAGAACGTCGGGGTGTGCGGCAAGGAGCCCGCGGTGCCGCCCGGTAGCGCCGCTCTGCGGGGCACGCTCCAGCAGTCGGTGTACCTCGGCGGAACCGTCCGCCACCACCTCGCCCTCGCCGACGGCAGCACGTTCGTCGCCCAGACGCATGCCTCCGGCGCGGCCGGTCTCACCCCCGGCGGTCCGGCCTGGGCGCACTGGCGGCCGGACGCCGCCCGATTGCTCGCCGAATGACCGCCCGATTGGTCGCCGGATGACCATCCGTTCCGTGCGGCGGGCGCCCCTCGTGGCGCCCGCCCCGCACCCGCACACCGCCCAGCCCCACCCCAGCAAGGAGATCCGACCGTGAAGGTCGCCGCCGCCCAGTACGCCCCCACCGCCGACATCGGCGACAACCTAGCGGTCGTGGAGTCCATGGCCGCCGAGGCCGCCGTCGCGGGCGCCGAACTCGTCATCTTTCCCGAGGAGGCGATGATCCCGGCGGAGGCCGCCGGCAAACCGCTGCACGCGACGGCCGAGGCCCACTGGCCGGGCTTCCTCGCCGGGCTGTCCCGGATCGCCACCGAGCAGAACATCGCCGTCATCGCGGGCGGTTACGAGCCGAGCGGGGGCTCCCTTCCGTACAACACGATCGCGGCCGTCTCCGCGAAGGGTGAACTCCTGGGCCGCTACCGCAAGATGCACCTGTACGACGCCTTCGACTACCGCGAGTCCCGTGAGGTGCAGCGCGGCGACGAGGGGCCGGTGGTGGTGCGGATCGGCGAGTTCAACGTCGGCCTGGTCAACTGCTACGACGTGCGCTTCCCCGAGTTCACCCGGGCCCTGGTGGAGATGGGCGCCGATCTGCTCTCGGTGTCCGCGGCCTGGGTGCGCGGTCCGCTCAAGGAGGACCACTGGACGACGCTGCTGCGGACGCGGGCGATCGAGAACACCTGCTGGCTGGTGGCGTCGTCGCTGACCACGCCCGACTGCATCGGCATGAGCATGGCCGTCGACCCGCTGGGCGTGGTGCGTGCCGCGCTCGGCGAGGAGGAGCGCGCGCTGTTCGTCGTGGACGCGGACAAGCACCGCATCGACCGTGCCCGCACCGTGCTGCCCGTGCTGCGCAACCGCCGCATCATCATCGGACCGAGGTGACCGCCATGCCCCTGGACATCCGCGAACTGGCCGACGTGCCGGTACTCGACGAAGAGTTGGCCGCCCGGCTGGCCCGGGTGGACTTCCCCACCCTCGGCCACTACCTGGAGGAAGGCTTCTGCGACCCGGCGCTGCGGCGCGTGGCCGGTGCGGGTACCAGTGCGGGGGCCGGTGCTGGTGCCGGTGCCGGTGCCGGTGCCGGTGCCGGAAAGCTGGTCGGGCGGGCCGTCACCGTGCGGATCACGCCCACCGATTCGACCATGCTGCACCATGCGGCGGGGCTCGTCGGGCCCGGTGACGTGGTGGTGGTCGACTGCGGCGGCGACCGGCGGCACGCGCCGCTGGGCGAGGTCGTCGTCCATGCCCTGGCGGCCCGCGGAGCGGCGGGCGCCGTCGTGGACGGCGTGTGCACCGACATCCGCGCCCTGCGCGAGGTCGGTCTGCCGGTCTACGCGTACGGCACCAGCCTGCTCACCACGAAGCTGCACGGCATCGCCGACGGCGCACTGAATGCGCCTGTGGTGATCGGCGGGGTGTCCGTCTCGGCGGGTGACCTGGTGCTCGGTGACGAGAACGGGCTGCTGATCGCGCCCGCCGCGCGGCTCGCCGCCGTGGTGGACGAGGCCCTGACCGACGACGCGGAGGAACCCGACCTGATCGCCGAACTGCACCGGGGCCGCCCCCTGGGCACCCTCACCGGAGCGTCCCGCACCCTCGCGGATCTCCTGCACCACTCCCCCACCACCGCGTGACCTCGGCCCGCCAGGGCCCGCGCACCGAAACCCGCAAGGAAGCACCCATGTTCATCAAGGCAGCCATCAACGGCGGCCGAAGCCGCGCCGACCACGCCGCGGTTCCCGTCACCCCGGAGCAGATCGCCGCCGACACGGCGGCCGTGCTCGCCGCCGGCGCCGACGTCGTCCATCTGCACGTCCGTACTCCTGACGGCGGCCAGACGATCGCACCCGACGCCCTCGCCGACGTGCTGCGCGCGGTGCGCTCGGTGGCGCCCGGCGCGGTGGTCGGCACCACGACCGGGCTGTGGACCTGCTCGGGCCCGGAGGAGCGGTACGCGCTGGTCAAGTCCTGGGAGGTGCTGCCGGACTTCGCGTCCGTCGCCTTCTGCGAGGAAGGCGCCGCGGAGACCGCCGAGTTGGTGGTGGCGCGGGGCATGGTGCTGGAGAGCGCGGTGTGGAGCGTGGACGACGTGCCCGTGCTGCTGGCGTCGCCGACGCTCGGGGACAATGTGCGGGTGCTCATCGAGCCGATGGACGAGGACCCCGACACCGCGGTGGCCCACGCCCGGGAGATGGCGGCGCACCTCCGCGCCGCCGGAGTGACCTGCCCCCTGCTCTACCACGGCGAGGCGGCCACGACCTGGCCGGTGCTGCGCGCGGCCCTGGCGGACGGTCACCAGATCCGCATCGGCTTCGAGGACGGTGTGGACCTGCCGGACGGAAGCATCGCCGCCGACAACACGGCACTGGTCGCCGCGGCCCGCGCCCTGGCCTCGTAGCATCACCGGCCCTGGACCACCGGGGCCCGGACGCGCGAGGGGCGGTCCCCGGTCTCCGCCCCTCGCGCGCGATCACTCGGTGACCCGGTCACGCCCGCTGGGCGTCACCGGGTCACCGCTGTCATTCGCCGAGTTGCCCCATCAGCGGGCTCCAGTCGATCCCGTCACCGGGCTCCGGCTCCTCGGGGTAGTGCGGGCTGATGATCCGGGGCAGCTCGCTCAGGGCGCGGTCGCGGACCTCGTCCTCGATGCCGAGGATGCGGCACGCCATGTCGATGAGCAGGTCGAACATGCTCTCCTCGCCGAATGAGTCCCCCGCCATCAGGACATGCACGGCGGCCCCGTCGGCGAGCGACATCAGGATGAGGCTGAGCCGGTCGGCGGGCAGCCCTGCGCGGAAGTCGCCGGTCTTCACGCCCGCCTCGATGGCGATACGGAAGGGCCCTTCCCACCGCTGGTAGACGTCCTGCGCGTAGGTGTGCAGCGTCGCGTCGCGGTTGGCGGCCGACCAGAACTCGATCCAGAACGACCAGCGCTTGCTGAAGGGCGCCCACCCGGCCACCTGGAACCGCAGCAGCGCGAAGAGCCGGCGGACCGGGTCGGGCTCACGCTCGGACACCGACCGCCAGGTCGCGAGGGTCAGCTCCAGCATCGAGCTGATCGTCTCGCTGATCAGTTCCTCGCGGCGCCGGAAGTAGTGCTGCACCATCCCCAGCGAGACGCCCGCCTCCTGGGCGATGTCCTTCAGACGGGCCCCGTCCACTCCGTTACGGCAGATCACTTCGCTTGCCGCGCCGATGAGTTGGAGCCGTCGCCAGGCCGTCAGGTCGACGTCGGCGGCGGCGGGACCGGCCCGTAGGGAGCCTTCCTGTCCGTCGGCGTGCGCGCTCTGTGGAGCCATCTTCTATGCCCTCCCGGGTGTCACGAGTTGGCAGGAGGGTATTGCCAACCGGAACTCCATGGCAATAATAAGCGCTTATTGCCACTTCGAGGGAGGATCAGCCGTGCACTTCCCATCGCGCCGCCTGGGCGTGACAGCAGTCGCCGTCGCGCTCACCATGATCACCGCAGGATGTTCCACCGGCTCCGACAGCGCCGGTGGCGGAGGCAAAAAGCTCACCTTCACCTCGTACGGAAGCGGGTACCAGGAGGCTCAGGCCAAGGCGTGGCTGACGCCCTGGGCCAAGGCGGAGGGCGTCACGGCGGTCCAGGACCAGCCGACCGACTACGCCAAGATCAAGACCATGGTCGAGGCCAAGCGCGTCACCTGGGACGTCGTGGACACCGAGCCGTTCTTCCCGGTCGGCACCTGTGACAAGTACGCCGAGAAGCTCGACTTCGACAAGATCGACAAGTCGAAGTTCCCGGACGGCACGGTGAGCGACTGCGCGGTGCCGGACGCGATGTACTCGCTGGTCCTGGTCTACAACCCGGCGAAGTACCCGGACGCGAAGCCGACCTCGGTCGCCGACTTCTTCGACACCCGGAAGTTCCCCGGCAAGCGCCTGGCCCCGGGCTTCGCCACCGGTGGCGCCATCGAGGCGGCCCTGGTCGGCGACGGCGTCAGCGCCGACAAGCTCTACCCCCTCGACTACGACCGGGCCTTCAAGAAGCTCGACACGCTCGGCAAGAACCTCAGCTTCTGGGACACATCGGCGCAGAGCCAGCAGGCCCTGGAGTCGAAGCAGGCCGACATGGCCCTGGTCTGGTCGGGCCGCGCCTACATGGCCGCGAAGAACGGCTCCGTCTATGAGCCGGTGTGGCAGGACAACATGCTGGCCTACGCGGTCCTCATGGTCCCCAAGGGCGCCCCGAACAAGGACCGGGCCATGGACTTCATCGCCTACGCGACGGGCGCCAAGGCGCAGGCGGCGTTCGCCGAGGACCAGCCCTACGCGGCCGTGAACTCCGACGCGAAGCCGAAGCTGGACAGCCTCGCCGAGTCGTGGAACACGGCCCGTACCGACATCCAGGACAAGGGCTTCTACCAGAACGTCGACTGGTGGGCGAAGAACCAGGACGACGCCACCAAGCGCTGGACCGACTGGGCCACGGGCTGAGCCGCCGCACCCTGATCCAGAGGACGAGGTAACCACCATGACCGACCTCATGACCGGTGAGGGGACGCCCCGCGCCCCCGGCCCGGCTCCGGGTCCGGGCGGCAGGCGCGCCCCGGCCCGCGCCCCGCGCCGCGGGAGACCGGGAGGCAAAGCGCTGAGCGGCCGTAGCCGGTCGCTGCTCCTCCTGGCCCCCGCCGTCCTGATGCTGCTGGTGTTCTTCGCCTATCCGCTGGCGGACATCATCTGGCAGGCGTTCACGGACCCGAAGCCGGGGTTCGGCAACTTCAGCGATCTGCTGTCCGACCCGACGACGACCCGGGTCGTGGTGCGCACCCTGCTCACCTCGCTCGTCGTCGCCGTGACGACCCTGGTGCTCGCGTACCCGTACGCGTATCTGATGACGGTGTCCGGGCCGCGCACCCGCGCGGTGCTCATGGCCCTCGTACTGCTGCCGTTCTGGACCAGCCTGATGGCGCGCAACTTCGCGTGGATCGTGCTGCTCCAGGACGGTGGTCCGCTGGGCATGCTGGGGTCGCTGTTCGGCCGGGACGGCGGGCTGCTCGGCACCGCGCCCGGCGTGGCGATCGGCATGATCCAGGTGCTGCTTCCGTACATGGTCCTGCCGCTCTACAGCGTGATGAGCGGGATCGACCGGCGGCTGCTGAGCGCGGCCTCCGGGCTCGGCGCGGGACGGTTCACCAGCTTCCGGCGGGTCTATCTGCCGCTGTCCATGCCGGGGGTGATCTCCGGGACGACCCTGGTGTTCGTCCTCGCCCTCGGCTTCTACGTCACGCCGAAGCTGTTGGGCTCGCCGAAGGAGTCGATGGTCGCGCAGGTCATCGGTACCAAGGTCGAGAAGCTGCTCGACTTCGGCGGGGCCGGGGCGTTCTCCGTGATCCTGCTGGCGATCACCGCGCTGCTGCTGCTCGTGGTGGCCCGGGTGAGCCGGGCGGGCGCGGCACTCGGTCTGTCCGGAAAGGAGCGCTGACCCGTGGCGCGTACCGAGAACACCCTCTTCCGCGGCGGGATCGGGCTCAGGCTCTGGGCGGCCCTGGTGGGCGCGATCCTGGTGGCACCGACCCTCGTCGTCATCCCGCTCTCCTTCACCGGCAAGCGCAGCTTCGCGTTCCCGCCGGAGAACTGGTCGCTCCAGTGGTACCGGAACTTCTTCACCAACCCGACCTGGCGTGACTCGCTCGTCACCTCGCTCCAGATCGCGGTGGCCGTCGCGGTCCTCGCGACAGTGCTCGGCACCCTGGCCGCGCTGGCGCTGGACCGGGGGCGGCTGCCGGGCAAGAGCCTGATCAACGGGCTGCTGATGGCGCCGATGGTGGTGCCGCAGATCGTCGCCGCCATCGCGGTGTACGCGGCCTTCCTCAGCTGGGGCCTGTCCGGGACCGCGCTCGGGTTCGTGGTGGCGCACACCGCGCTGGCCGTGCCGTTCGTGGTGGTCGCCGTCTCCACCAGTCTGCGGGGCTACGACCGCCGGCTCGACCGGGCCGCCGCGATGCTCGGCGCGCACCCGTTCACCACGTTCCGGCGGGTCACGGCCCCGCTCATCGCGCCGGGCGTGCTCTCCGGAGCGGTGTTCGCGTTCGTCACCTCGCTCGACGAGGTCGTGATCGCGTTCTACCTCCAGAGCCCGACCCTGCACACCCTTCCGGTGACCATGTTCAGCAGCGTCACCGTGGAGACCGATCCGACGATCGCCGCCGCGTCGAGCATCGTGCTCGTCGCCACGACCGCGCTGATCCTGCTGCCGCAACTGCTGCGGCGCACCGGGCGCGAGGGGAAACGCTGACATGGCCGACACGACCGCCGCCGCGACCGACACACCAACCACCGCTGCGACCAGCACACCGACCGCCGCATCCGTACGTGCCAATGGTGCCGCGGTCCGGCTGCGGCAGCTCACGAAGCGCTACGGGGGCCGGGCCGCCGTGGACCGGGTCTCGCTGGACATCGAGGTCGGGGAGTTCATGACCTTCCTCGGCCCGTCGGGGTCAGGCAAGACGACGACCCTCGACATGATCGCCGGGTTCAGCGGCACCACCGAGGGCAGCATCACCGTCGACGGTGTGGATGTCGCCGCGCTGCCGCCGCACCGCCGTGACCTGGGCATGGTGTTCCAGCACTACGCCCTCTTCCCGCACATGACGGTCGCGAAGAACATCGCCTTCCCGCTCCAGCAGCGCAAGGTGGCGAAGGCGGAGATCGCGGAGCGGGTCGCGGGGGCGCTGCGGATGGTCCAGTTGGAGGGGATGGCCGACCGGCTGCCCAGCCAGCTGTCCGGCGGTCAGCAGCAGCGGGTCGCGCTGGCGCGGGCCGTCGTGTTCAACCCGCGGGTCCTGCTGATGGACGAACCCCTGGGCGCCCTCGACAAGAAGCTGCGCGAACAGCTCCAGGGCGAGATCTCCCGGATGCACCGCGAGCTGGGCATCACCTTCGTGTTCGTCACCCACGACCAGGAGGAGGCGCTCGCCCTCTCCGACCGTATCGCCGTCTTCAACGAGGGCCGCATCGAACAGGTCGGCACCCCCGAGGAGTTGTACGAGCGTCCCGCGACCCTGTTCGTCGCCCGCTTCCTCGGCGAGTCCAACGTGTTCACCGGACGGTGCACGGCACCGGGCGTCCTGACCGGTGACGGGTACGAACTGGCGGTGCCGCCCGGTTCCGATACCAGTGCGGACGAGGTCGCGTTGGTGGTGCGGCCGGAGCGGATGCGGCTGCTCGTGCCCGACGAGGCCGCGCCGAAGGGGCACAACGTCCTCGACGGCACGGTCACCGAGATCGTCTACTTCGGCGCGCACCGACGGGTCGCCGTCGATCTGGCCTGCGGGGAACGCGTGCAGCTCCGGGAGGCGGCCGGGCAGGAACAGCCGCTGCGGCCCGGCTCCCCCGCGCGGGTCGCGTGGCCGGTCGAGCGGGCGGCACTGGTGCCGGTCGCCGCCGACCGGGGAGACGCCGTGGCGGACACCGCCGCCTGACCACCCGTCTCCTTCCGGAGCACCCAGTCCAAGACACCCGAGGAGTGAGTCATGACCCACGACACAAGCGCCGTCCCCGGCCGGGTCCCGCCCAGTGTCGTCGCTCTCGCCGATGTGCCGGTCACGCCGGCCGCCGAGGCGGTGACCAAGGTGCGCATCGCCCGCGTCATCACCAAGCAGCGCAGCGGCTCGAACCTGATGCTCGGCGCCGCCTGGATGGATCCGGGTGAGCGCACCAACGTCTGGTCCTCGCGCGGGGACGACGACGTCGCCGACGGCGACCACTGGTACGGCCCCGTCGAGGAGACGTACTTCATCATCCGCGGCCGACTCCGGCTCACCTGGGACGAGGGCCACTTCGACCTGGGCCCCGACGACTGCGTGTATCTCGCGCCGGGCTGGACCTACCACCTGGAGAACACCGGCGACGAGCCCGCGTTCTTCACCTACTCGATGACCCCCTCGCAGGAGTAGCAGGAGGAGAACGTGAGCGACACCGTCCATGTGTTCTGGGACGAACGGGTCCTGGACCACGACACCGGGTCCGGCTTCTGGGAGGCCGCACCCTCCGATCTCCTCGCCGAACAGGAACTCCACCCCGAGAGCGCCCCCCGGGTCCGCAACATGAAGGCGGTCCTGGAGCGCGGACCGGTCGCCGACCACGTCGTCTGGCACCCGGGACGCCTCGCGACGGAGGCCGAACTGACCACCGTCCACACCGAGTCGTACGTCGAAGAGGTACGCGCCCTGTGCGAGAAGGGCGGTACCGCCCGGCACTGGCTCACCTCCACGACGACGATCACGCCCGGTTCGTGGGAGCCGCTGCTCGCCGCCGCCGGGACCTCCCTCGCCGCCGTCGACGCCGTACTCGACGGCTCGTGCGACATGGCATACGCGCTGGTCAGACCGCCCGGCCACCACGCACAGCCCCAACAGGCCGACGGCTACTGCGTGTTCGGGCATGCCGCGCTCGCCGCGCAGCGGGCACGGGACCGGGGTGTCGAGCGGGTCGCCGTCGTGGACTGGGACGTCCACCACGGCAACGGCACGCAGGAGATCTTCTACGACCGGCCCGACGTCCTGACCGTGTCGCTGCACATGGCGCACGGCGCGTGGGGCAGGACCCATCCGCAGACCGGCTCCCCCGATGAACTCGGGCGCGGCGCGGGTATCGGGCACAACATCAACATCGAGCTGCCGGTCGGCTCCGGCGACCGGGCGTACGCCGACGCGATCGAGCGGATCGTGTGGCCCGTGCTGCGGCAGTACCGGCCCGGACTGATCGTCGCCGCGTCGGGACAGGACGCGGCCACCTTCGACGCCAACGGTCAGCACAACGTGACCATGGCGGGCTTCCACCGCATCGGCACCCTGCTCGGCGAGATGAGCCGGGAGCTGACGGACGGCCGGCTCGTCCTCACCCAGGAGGGCGGCTACGCGCGCAGTTACGCCGCCTACTGCCTGCACGCCACCGTCGAGGGGCTGCTCGGCCGGGAGCCCTCACTCGCCGACCCGATCGCGTACGTACCCGACGACACCACCCGGGGCGACGCGGCGCTCAACCGCGTACGGGAAGCGCTCGCACCCCACTGGGCCCTCTGAGCCGCACGGCCCGCACCACCGCCACCCGCACACCCGCACACCCCACACACCGGAGATCACCATGGAACTCCCCTTCACGCTGCCCACCTACGACGACCGGCTGCGCCGGGTCCGGGCCCGGATGACCGCCCAGGGCCTCGACGGGCTCGTCGTCACCATGCCCGACGTCGTGAACTGGCTGACCGGTGTCAGTTCCGTGGGCTACCTCTGGCCGCAGGCGCTCGTCATCGACTCCGGTGACGGCGAGCCCGAGTACGTCACCCGCACCACCGAGGAGCCGGGGGTGCACATGCTGTCGTGGCTGCGCTCCCCGCGCGTCTACGACATCGCGACACAGGATCCGATCGAGGTCATCGCCGACAGCGTCCGCAAGCACGGCCTCGACCAGGCGACGGTGGGTATCGAGCTGGAGGCGTTCACGCTGCTGCCCGGCAACTGGGACCGGCTGCGCACGCTGCTCCCCGGTGTCCGCTGGGTCGACGCGAGCCACCTCGTACCGGAGGAGCGGCTGATCAAGTCGGCCGCCGAGATCGCGTATCAGCGGCAGGCCGCCGAGATGGCCGACTACGCCATGGAGCAGGTCTTCGCGGCGGTACGGCCCGGTGTCTCGGAGACCGAACTCGCGGGGATAGCGAGCAAGGCGCTGGGGGAGGCGGGCAGCGAGTTCGCCGCGATCCCGCCGATGGTCGTCTCCGGTGAACGCAGCGCCCTGGTGCACGCGATGGCGTCGCGGCGCACCCTGTCGCGCGGTGACGTGGTCTGCATCGAGTTCGCCGGAGTCGTGCACCGCTATCACGCGGTCCTGATGCGTACCGCCGTGGTCGGGCAGCCGTCGCCCCGGGTGCGGGAGGTCGCGGACTGCGTGGAGCGGGCGACCGAGGCGGCCATCGCCGCTTCGGGACCCGGCGCCCCGGCACCCGCCCCGGACGGTGCCTGCAACGCGGTGCTCGGCGAGCTGGATCTCGTACGCCGCCGCTGCCACCGCATCGGCTACAGCCTCGGTGTCGCCTACCCGCCCGGATGGCTGGAGCCGATGACGCTGGTCGAGGGCGACGAGCATGTGCTCGCGCCGGGGATGTCGTTCACCATCGAGCCGAATCTGCATCTGCCCGACGAGGGCTTCGGGATCAAGATGGGCGACACCGTGCTGTGCACCCCGGAGGGTGCCCGCAGCCTCTCGCGGCTGCCGCACACGCTGCACATCGCCGACTGACGGACGCCCCCTGAGCCGGGGCGGGGCGGCGGCGCACCCGAAGCCCGCCGCCCCGCCCCTCCCCGACCCTCCCGTACGAGCAACCTCCCGTTCCTCTCCCCTGTGAAGGAGGCACCACCGTGAGCGTCCCGTACGCCGACGCCCTCGCCGAGGCCAAGCCCCTGAGCCACTGGCTCGACAGCCGGGACGCGCCGGCGCCGCGTCCCGCACTCACCCGGAACACCACGTGCGATCTCGCCGTCGTGGGCGGTGGATTCAGCGGGCTGTGGACCGCGCTGCTCGCCAAGGAACGCGATCCCTCGCTGGACGTCGTCCTGGTCGAGGCCCGTACGGCGGGCTGGGCAGCGTCGGGGCGCAACGGCGGCTTCGTCTCCGCCAGCCTCACCCACGGCCTCGGCAACGGCGCCGACCGCTGGCCCGGCGAGCTGGCCGACCTGGAGCGCATGGGCCTGGAGAACCTCGCCGAGATCGAGGAGACCCTGCACCGGTACGGCATCGACTGCGGGTTCCGGCGCGACGGCAAGCTGTGGGCGGCCACCGCGCCGCACCAGGTCGACGAGGTCCGCGCGATGTGCGACCTCGCGGCGGCGCACGGCCGCTCGATCGACTTCCTCACCCGGGACGAGATCCGCGCGGAGGTCGACTCACCGACGTACCTCGCGGGCGCGTTCGACGCCGAGGGCTACGCGCTCACCGACCCCGCCCGGATGGTGTGGGGCCTGCGCGAGGCATGTCTGCGGCTGGGCGTGCGGATGTACGAGAACACTCCGGTACGGCGGATGCGCGAGGGAAACCAGGGTGTCGTCCTCGACACCGCGTACGGCAGGGTCGGCGCCCGGCAGGTGGCTCTCGCGACCAATGTCTTCCCCGCACTGCTGCGCCGGCTGCGCCTGTACACGGTGCCGGTGTACGACTACGTGCTGACCACCGAGCCGCTGACCGGCGGCCAGCTCGCGTCGGTGGGCTGGAAGGGCCGCCAGGGGATGTCCGACATGGGCAACCAGTTCCACTACTACCGGCTCACCGACGACAACCGGATCCTGTGGGGCGGCTACGACGCGATCTACCACTACGGGAACGGGCTGCGGGACGAACTCGACCAGCGGCCCGAGACGTTCGCGAAGCTGGCCGACCACTTCTTCACCACCTTCCCGCAGTTGGCGGGGGTGCGGTTCGGCCACGCGTGGGGCGGCGCGATCGACACCTGCACCCGCTTCACCGCCTTCTACGGTCAGGCGATGAGCGGGCGGGTGGCGTACGCGCTCGGGTACACGGGGCTCGGTGTGGCGGCCAGCCGGTTCGGTGCGAACGTCATGCTCGACCTGCTGTCCGGGCGGGAGACCCCGCGTACCCGTCTGGAGATGGTGCGCACCAAGCCGCTGCCGTTCCCGCCGGAGCCGGTGCGGTACGTGGGTGTCGAGCTGACCCGGCGCTCCCTGGACCGCGCCGACCACAACGGCGGGCGCCGCGATGTGTGGCTGCGCACGCTGGACCGGTTCGGCCTGGGCTTCGACTCCTGAGCGGCTCCTAAGCCTGTTCGGCCTGCGTGCGGTTGATCTCCTTGATCTTCAGCATGCGCGTGATCACCTTGTCGAGTTCCCCGTCCTCGAAGACCTTCTTCCAGTCGTCGCGGACGATCGACTCGCGGCCGTAGTCCATGGCGATCAGGCAGGCGTCGGAGAACGGGTTCGAGCCCTTGAGGGTGTTGGCGAGGGCGACCTGCGTATGGCCGAGCAGCATCGCGCGGGCCGCCTTCTCCGGAACGCCGACGGTGTGCACGGTCTCGTGCAGGGCCTCGGTGAGCAGGGCGCCGACCATGCAGGCGATGGTCTCCACCAACGTCGGTTCCAGCACGGCGAGTTGCTTGACGGTGACCCAGTGCACGTCCACGACCGGCGCGTACATCACGCGGATCACGGACTCGGCGAGCGACTGCCGCTCCGCGTCGCCGCCCTCGTACGCGGCGACGACCTCCTGCGGCGCCGCGATCCCGCCGAAGGTGTCCGCCCACTCCTCGGGCGTGGTGCGCTCCAGGAACACGGACGGGTGGCAGGGGTGGGCGCACACGTAGTGCACATCGGCGCGGGCGTGCAGCAGTCCGGCGTACGCGGCGGCGGGGTCGAGGGTGAGGACGACCGTGCCGGTCCGCATCAGCGGGACGAGGTCGGCGGAGACCGCGCCGAGCACCACGTCGGGCACGGCGAGGATCACCACGTCGGCCTGGGCGACCGCGTCGGCCGACTCGGTGATCTCACGGCCGAGTTCACGGATGAGTTCCTGGCCCTTGGGGGACGCCTCGCTGAACAGGACCCGGAAGTCGCTCTTCACCAGGTTGTTGGAGACGCGCTGGCCCATCTTGCCGGCGGCCCCGATCACGGCCACGGTCCGCACGTCGGCCTCGGTGTTGTTCTCGGTGGCCATCACTTGCTCCTCGTCAGGGTGTTGATGCTGTGCTTCGTCCACTGGTGTTCGAGCCGGGCGGTGGCGTCGAAGCCGCCGTCCTGCCACGGGAGCCAGTGCTCCACGATCTGGTGGATGCCGCGCTCGTCCGGGCGGACCGTGTCGACCATGCCCCGGTGGTCGAGCAGGCCCTCGCCGAGCGGGCAGCCCGCGTAGGTGAAGCCGACCCAGCCGTCGCGGCGGGTGAACGCGAAGTCCTTCACATGGATGTTCACGACGTACGGCGCGGTCGCCTCGACGACGTCGGCGGGCCGCTCCAGACGGGCGACGCTGTTGCCGGGGTCGAGGACGACACCGAAGTGCGGGTCGTCCACCGCGCGGACGACCGTCAACAGGTCGTCGGTGGAGACCTGTTCATAGGTCTCCAGGCCGAGCGTGACACCGGCGGCGGCGTACGCGGGCACGGAGTCGGCGAGCAGGGCGATCGCCTCGTGGGTGCCGGGGCGATGGTCGGCAGTGTTCATCATGGAGCGGACGAGGGTCACACCGAGCCGGTCCGCGAGGTCGAGGTAGCGCAGGAGATGCGCGGGACGCACGCCCCGGGTGCCGAGTTCGAGGGTGAGGCCCAGGTCGTCGGCGGCGGCCCGTATGTCGGCGAGGCGCGCGTCGTCGTAGGTCTCGATGTCCGGGTAGTCGCAGATCTGGAAGACCTCGCCGCCCAGGTCCCGGGTGTCCTGCAACATGTCGAGCAGCGTCAGAGGGCGCGGTGCGCGGGCGGAGATGCGCCAGAAGTACGCGTAGGTGCTGATGCCGTACGCCATCAGGCCACCGCCCCGGTGAGCGCGGCGGCCTCGTCGAGGATGCGTTCGACGGCGGCGGTGTCATGGGCGAAGCGGCCCAGGAAGAGTCCGCCGACGGCCGGGCCGAGGCGGGTGAGCAGGCCGGGGCCCGCGCTGCCGCCGTAGATGACCGTGGAGCCGCTGTGCGCGGGGCGCTCGGTGAGCCAGGCGGTGAGGGCCGCGCAGACGGTGGTGATGTGGTCGGCGGACGCCGGTTCGGGGGCGCCGATGGCCCACTGGGGTTCGTAGGCGAGGACGACGGGTCCGGTCAGGCCGTGCAGCAGCCGCTGCGCCTCGGCGACGGTACGGCGTGCGGCCTCGTCGGCCGGTGTGCGGTCGAGTTCGCCGACGCACAGGACCGGGGTGAGGCCGTTGCGGAGGGCGGCGGCGGTCTTCGCCGCGACGACGGTGTCGCCCTCGCCGTAGAGGCGGCGGCGTTCGGCGTGGCCGACCTCGGCGTAGGCGCAGCCGATCTCCTTGAGGGAGGGGCCCGAGACCTCTCCGGTGTAGGGGCCCGCGTCCTCGGTGGCGATGTCCTGGGAGCCGACGGCGACGCCGGATCCGGCGAGCACTCCGGCCACCGGCACGATCGCGGGGAACGCGGGGAGCACGAACAGCCGGACCGCGCCGCCGGTGGTGGCGGGGTGGCGGTCGGCGAGTACGGCGATGCGCCGCGCCCAGTTCAGGGTCTCGTGGTGCCCGAAGTACATCTTGAGACTCACTCCGAGGGTGACCGGCGCAGCCGCTGCGGGGTCGGGCATCAGGCCGCCGCTCCGTCGTCCCCGTAGCTGTCGCCTTCGTAGCTGTCGCAGCCCTCGTAGTCGGTCATGAGCTGGACCTTCGCGGCCGACGGCGAGGTGGCGTCGAAGCGGTAGGTCAGCCACTCGGCGGCCAGGCGGCGGGCGAGTTCGAGGCCGACGACGCGCTGGCCGAAGGTGAGGACCTGGGCGTTGTTGGAGAGTATCGCCCGCTCGACCGAGAACGAGTCGTGGGCGGTGACGGCCCGCACGCCCCTGACCTTGTTCGCGGCGATGGCGACGCCGAGCCCCGTGCCGCAGACGAGGAGCGCCCGGTCGGCCTCGCCGCGTGCGACGAGTTCGGCGGCGGCGATGGCGACCTTCGGGTAGGCGGTGTGGCCGTCGGCGTCCACGCCGACGTCGGTGACGGAGGCGACGAGGTCGCTGGCCTCCAGGTCCTTCTTCAGGGCCTCCTTGTACTGGTAGCCGGCGTCGTCGCAGCCGACGACGATCCGCAGCTTGGTGCCGGGCATCCGATGCTCCATCCGGGGTGGTGCGGTGAGGGGGGAAGGGGTGGTCGAGGGGGTGCCGCTGCCGGTGTCAGCGGCAGGTGCCGAGTACGGGGTGGACGGCGCGGACGATCAGGGCCAGGGAGTGGGCGCCCGCGTCCGGTGTGCCGAGGGACTTCTCGGCGTGCGGCCGGGCGCGTCCCATGCGCGGGAGCAGCCGGGCGGTGGCCTCGGCCGCACGGTCGGCCTCGGTGGCCGCCGCGTCCCACGCCGTCGTCAAGCCGGCGCCGGTGGCGACGTGTTGGGCAAGGGTCTCGGCGAACGGGACGAGGACGTCGACCATGGTCTTGTCGCCGGGCCGGGCGCCGCCGAGCTTGCGTACGTGGGTGGACGCTTCGAGTACGCCGTGCGCGACGGCGGACGCGGTGGGCCGTTCCTGGTTGCCGAGCGCGGTGGCGACGGACCGCAGGATCACACCCCACAGCGCGCCCGAAGTGCCGCCCGCCCTGTCCGCCCAGGCGTCGGCGGCCAGGGTCAGCAGCGACTCGGCGCCCGCGCCCGACGCGTGGGCCAGGACAGCGGCTTCGTACGCGGCGGTGGAGCCGCGCCGCATGCCGATGCCGTGGTCACCGTCGCCGGCGACCGCGTCGATCCGGCCCAGTTCGTCGGCGTGGGCGTCGACGACGTCCTTGACGGCGGCGAGCGCGGCGAGCGCGGTCGTACCGGCGGCGCGTGAGGCGTCGGTGGCCTCGGGGAGCGGGGGTTCGGCGGCGGCGGTGTCGGCCGGGGTGTCGGTGGCCGGGGTGTCGGTCTCGGGGGTGGGCCGGGCGGTGACCGTGCCCTTGCGGTAGGCGGGGGTGTCGGCGGGTGCGGTCCACAGGGCTTCGAGGTCCGCGTCGAGCCAGGTCAGGGTGAGCGAGACGCCCGCCATGTCGAAGCTGGTCACGCGTTCGCCGACCTCGGGGTCGACCGGTTCGACGCCCTCGTCGGTGAGGAGCTGGGCGACCTTGCGGTAGACGACGAACAGCTCCTCGTACTTGACGGAGCCGAGACCGTTGAGGATCACGGCCGCGCGCTGCCCGTTCAACTCCGTCACGCCGTCCGGGAGTTCCTTGAGGAGGGTGGTCACCAGGAGTTCGGCCGCCTCGTCGGCGGTGGGCAGGCCCTGTTCGCCGATGCCGGGTTCGCCGTGGATGCCGAGCCCGACGGCCATCCGGCCCTCCGGGACGGTGAACAGTGGATGGTCGGCGCCGGGCAGGGTGCAGCCGGAGAAGGCGATGCCGAAGGAGCGCGTACGGGCGTTCGCGTGGGCGGCGACCTCGGCCACCGCGTCCAGTGACAGGCCCTGTTCGGCCGCCGCGGCGGCGGCCTTGAAGACGGGCAGGTCACCGGCGACCCCGCGCCGCTTGTCGGCCTCGGCGGGTCCGGCGCTGGACACGTCGTCGGTGACGGCGAAGGTACGGGTGGGGATGCCCTCGGCGTTCAGCCGCTCGGCGGCCTGCCCGAAGTGCAGTACGTCACCGGCGTAGTTGCCGTACATCAGGAGCACTCCGCCGCCCCGGTGCGCGGCCCGTGCGACGGTGCGTATCTGCTGGGCGGACGGCGAGGCGAAGACGTTGCCGACGGCAGCACCGTGGGCGAGGCCCTGTCCGACCAGTCCGGAGAAGGCCGGGTAGTGGCCCGAGCCACCGCCGACGACGACGGCGACCTGGCCGGCCGGGGCGGGGACGGCGCGGACGACTCCGCCGGTGACGGTGCGCACCCAGCGGCGGTGTGCGGCGGCGAATCCCTCCAGTGCCTCGTCGGCGAAGGCGGCGGGCTCGTTGTACAGGCGGGTCATCGCAGGGCCTTTGCGGGTGCGGGCCGCGTCTCGTCCGTGGCCGGGCGGATACGGGAGGAGAGCCAGACCATCAGGACGGCCGAGAGCAGCATGAACGCGCCGACGAGATAGAGCGGTACGTAGTAGGCGCCGGTCCAGTCCTTGAGCCAGCCGGTGATGTAGCTGGAGGCGAATCCGGCGACATTGCCCGCGGTGTTGATGAGCGCGATACCGGCAGCGGCGGCGGCGCCGGTCAGGAACCGGGACGGCACCGACCAGAACACCGGCAGGGCGGCGAAGATGGCGCACGCGGTGACCGTGATCACGGCGACGGTGGCGGCGGGTGAGCCCATGTAGAGGGCGAGCGGGATCGAGAGTCCGCCGACGACGGCGGGGCCCGCGACATGCCAGGTGCGGGTGCCGTGCTTGGTGGCGTGCCGGGTCCAGAAGAAGAGGACGACGGCGGCCGGGAGGTACGGGATGGCGGTGATCCACGCCTTGTCCATCACGCTGAACGTGGTGTCGTACTGGTCCTGGAAGCCGTTGATGATCGTCGGCAGGAAGAACGCCAGGGCGTACAGGCCGTAGACGAAGCCGAAGTAGACGGCGGCGAGCGTCCACACGCGGCCGTTGGTGAAGGCGGCCTTCAGATCGCCCTTGGCGTGCTTGCTCTCGTGGCCCGTCTTGCCGGCGTTCTCGGACGAGAGCGCGCCATTGAGCCAGGTCTTCTCCTCGGCCGTCAGCCACTTGGCGTCGGCGGGGCGGTCGATCAGGTAGAACCAGGCGACGACGCCGAGCACGATGGCCGGGATCGACACGAACAGGAACATGACCCGCCAGCCCTCCAGGCCGAACAGGCCGTGCCGGCCGATCAGCCAGCCCGCGAGCGGGGCGCCGAAGACGGTGGTCAGGGGCTGGGCCAGATAGAACAGGCCCAGGATCTTGGTGCGGTGGCGGCTCGGCACCCACTGGCTGAGGAAGAGGATCGCGCCCGGGAAGAAGCCGGCCTCGGCGACCCCGAGGAGGAAGCGGAGCGCGTAGAGCTGCTCGCTGTTCTGCACCCAGGTGAACAGGAGCGAGACGATGCCCCAGGTCACCATGATCCTGGCCAGCCAGCGGCGGGCGCCGAACCGGTGCAGCGCCATGTTGCTGGGCACTTCGAGCACGATGTAACCGAGGAAGAAGATCCCGGAGGCGAAACCGAACTGGGCGGCGGTGAGAGCCAGGTCCTGGCCCATGCCGTTCGGCTCCGCGAACGAGACGGCCGTGCGGTCGAGATAGTTCACGAAGAACATCAGGGCCACGAACGGCACAAGACGCATCGAGACCTTCTTGATCGCTGATCTCTCCACGGCGGTGGATGGTGCGTCAGCACCCATGGCGACTCCTCGGCTCGCCGGACAGCTCCGTCCGGACTGGGTCACTCCCGGCCGGGGCTCGTACAGCGGAAGCTGTCACGGCGACATCGGCCGAACTGGCTTCACGCTAAACCTCATCCTGAAATTGGTCACCAATTTACCAGTGTGGCTAACATCACTCATCTCCATGTCACCACCGTCTTGACAAAACAGCCCATAGCCCGCAATAAGGGCGGCTGAAACAAGTGTGATCGCGATCTGGTGTACTGGTGACCGTGACCAGTCAGCCCGATCAGCAGCCCGCGCCCGCACCCGACCTCGCCCAGTTGCTGCGCCCCGTGGTGCGCGAGTCGTCGGTGAGCGAGGTGGCGAAGCGGCTTCTCGATCATCTCTCCGCGGGTGACATCAGGCCAGGCACCCGGCTCCCCGCCGAACGGCAGCTCGCCGAGGCGCTCGGCGTGGCCCGCTCCAGTGTGCGGGGCGCCCTGTCCGCCCTGGACGTGCTCGGCATCATCGAGATCAGGCCCGGCTCGGGCTCGTACGTCCGCGAGGGCACGTCGGAGTTCCTGCCGCGCGCCATCAACTGGGGACTGATGCTCGGGCAGCGCCGCACGCAGGACCTGGTCGAGGTGCGTACGTACATGGAAGGCGTGTCGGCGCGGCTGGCCGCCGAGCGGGCCTCGGACGAGGACGTGGCCCGCCTGGAGGGGCACCTTCAGCACATGCGGGACGCGGGCCAGGACGTCAAGGCGTTCATCGACGCCGACATCGCCTTCCACCTGGAGACGGCACGCATCGCGCAGAACTCGGTACTGAGCGACATCCTGCACAGCATCCGCGCGCTGCTCCAGGTCTGGATGGAACGGGTCAGCGACATCGAGGGCACGGTCAGCGGCACCCTGTGCGAGCACGACGCCGTGCTCCAGGGCATCCGCGACCGCGACCCGGAGGCCGCGGACCGGGCGATGGCGGAACACATGCGCATGGCGAGCGAGCGTCTGCGCGCCTCGATGGAGCCGAGGAGCTGAGGGACCCCCGCCGAGGGGGTGGGGCACCTCCGGCCGACCCGCGCCTACCCGGCCTGCCCCTCCCCCGCTGCCCCGGCGCCCAGCGCCTGGAGGAACCACTCGATCTCCGGGGCCAGGCTCTCCGGGGGCTGCCAGCCGTTGATCACCGCGAGCAGGTGGAGGTAGCGCTCCCTGCGGGGATCGTTCGCGTTCTCCAGACGGCCGGCCAGTCGGCGCCGGAGGGTGGCGCCGTCAGGGCGGCCCACCAGATCCGCGTACCGGGCCATGACCTCCGTGACGACCGGCGCGGCCTGAGGTGAGCCAGGGGCGACGCCTGCCACCAGCGCCGGACCGGCATGGTCACGGACGATCGCGACGGCGTCGCGGCGGGGACCGACGGCGGCGCCCTGGGCGCGGTCGGCCAGGTGCTGCTCGACCATGCGCCGCAGCCGCGCCCGGAACTCCGGGTCCTGCGACAACTCGGCCAGCTCCACCCATGCCGCGACTTGTTCGGCCTCGGGGTCGTCGGGCAGTACGGGAGTCAGCGACCGGCTGACACCCGCGACACCGGGGGTGGCGTCCGGGCGGTCGAAGACGGCATCGAGAAAGTCGGCCGTCAGACGGTGGCGTTCGTCCTCGGAGAGCTTGGCCAGGTGATGCATGAGTTCCAACTCCTCAGGTGTGGAGCCCCGCTCGGCCACCGCCGTGAGCACAGCGCGCCGCAGCCGCAGCGTGCGGATCTGTACTGCCAGCGCTTCGGCGTGCGCGGCGGCGACCTCGGGCAGCGCGATCTCACGGTCCACGACCCGCCGGATCGTGGCGAGGTCGAGGCCCAGGTCACGCAGCGTCCGCACGAGATCGAGCCGGGCCACCGCGTCGCTGCCGTAGCGCCGGTGACCTGCCGGGCTGCGGTCGGTCGGCGGCACGATCCCGTGGTCGGAGTAGAACCGGATGGCCTTGACCGTCAGACCGGTCCGCCGGGCCAGGTCACCGATCGAGCAGAGCGTGTCACCGTCCATGCCCCCACTCTTCCGTCTCCCCCCAGGGGAGATTCAAGCCCGGACCGCCGCGATCACGCCCGTACACCGGATACCGCGCGGATACCGCACGGACTCCGTACCGTCGCCCTGGACGGTACGGAGTCCGGTCCGGTCCTCCGAGAGGGTCAGCGGTCCTTGCTGAGGGCGAGGAGTTCCGCGAACAGGCCGTCCGCGTGCACCAGGTCCTCGTAGGTGCCGTGCTCGATGATCCGGCCGCGCCGCATCACGACGATCCGGTCCGCGATTCTCGTGTTCTCCAGTTGGTGGGTCACGACCAGCGTGATGCGTCCGGCGGCGATCTTCTTGATCTCCTCGAAGATGTGGTGCTCACCGCGCGGGTCCATCTGCGAGGTCGGCTCGTCGAGGATGAGCAGGGCCGGGCGCCGGTAGAGGGCGCGTGAGCAGGCGAGGCGCTGCCACTGACCGCCGGAGAGTTCCGCGCCGCCGAACACTTCCCGGGCCAGCAGGGTGTCCAGACCCCGGGGCAGCTCCTCGATCGCGGTACGCATCCCCACCGCGTCGACGGCCTCCCATACGAGCAGATCGTCGGTGGTACGCGGCTGGCCGAGCGTCACGTTCTCGCGGGCCCGGAGCGGCCATTGGGCGAAGATCTGCGGTACCAGTCCGGTGTGCGCCCACACGGTGGCCGGGTCGGCGCGGGCGAGATCGGTGCCGTTCCAGGTCACGGTGCCCTTGTCGGCGAGGAGCACGCCCGTGATCAGCCGGGTGAGCGTGGACTTGCCGGAGCCGTTCTCACCGACGATCGCCACGATCTCGCCGCGCCGGAAGGAGAGGGACAGGTGGTCGACCGCCGGCTTCTCCTTGCCGGGGTAGCGGTACACGACCTCGTCCAGGCGGATCTCGTCGACCGGCGAGGTCACGGCCGCCGGACCGCGCTTCGGGGCCCGTGCGGCGGCCAGGTCCACGAACGCCCGCATGTCGGCGAGGTAGAGGCTGGTGTGGAACATCGCGGCGCCGTTGAGTACCAGTTGGGACAGGGCGGCGAGGGTGGTCTGGACGGCGACGACGGCGGTCGCCGCGACCGCCAGCTCCACCCGTCCGCTCAGCGCGAGCCAGCCGAGCGCGGACCAGGTGACCAGCAGGAAGAACCCGCCGAGCGACGAGGTCGCCAGCTCGATCCGCAGCAGCCGGGGCGCGACGGCCAGGGTGCGCCGGTCGATCCGCGTCGACAGGCTGCGGTACCAGAACAGCAGATAGCCGGTCATGCCGTTCGCGCGGACCTCGTCCCCGTACTTCGGCGTCGTCGACCACCAGCGCATCATGCCGCGGACATTGCGGTCGCCGACGTTGGCGTAGTGGGTGTCGTAGTCGACCCGCGCGGAGAGCACCGCGCCGGCGCCCGCGGGCAGCACCGCCAGGAACAACAGCGGCAGCAACAGTGGGTGCAGCGCGGCGAGTACACCGCCCGCGGCGATCATGCGGACGGCGGCGGCCAGGAAGCGCTGGCTGTCCCGCACCATGTGCGTGGTGCGGACCACGCCGATCTCGGCGGCCTCCTGCCGGTCGGCGAACCCGTCCTCGCCGTACGCGGACGCCTCGACCCGGCACACCGCCTCGACCAAGGCCGAGTCCGCGGCGGTCGTCAGGACCGGTGTGATGCGGCCGTCCGCGTACGAGGCGAGCGCGCTCGCGATCCGTACGCCGGCGGCGGCCACGGCGACGACGAGCAGCGCGGGGAGCATCGCGTGCAGCCGGTCGGCGACGGATCCGTCACTGACGAGTGGCCGCATGGCCCGCGCGGTGAAGGTCAGCAGCACGGCCGCCGCGACGCCGGTCAGGAGCTGGCACCCGATCAACAGGAGCACGGCCGGGCGGTCGATGCGCCAGGCCATCCGGGCGGTCTGCGAGAGCACGGACGGCAGCCGGGCGCACAGGGCCTGGAACCCGACGTCGCCGAGGGGGTTGCGGGAGTGCGGGCCGCCGAAGGTGAGGTCGGCCGGGGGTGGAGGTGGAGGAGCGGAGGTGGGGGTGGCGGGTTTCGGGGTGGGCGAATCGGGCGCCTCGGGAGCGGGGTTCGCGGGCTCGGGTCCGGTGGGGCGGGGGATCTTCATGCGTCCACCCCCTGAGTACGCCGATCGGACGCCGCAACACCCGGCACGCGGCCTGACACACCGTCAACAAGGCGCACCCCAAGCGGCACACCGCCTCCAGGCAAGTCGAACGCAGGATGAAGCCCGTCAAGGGTGGGAACAGGGTGCATGAGTCCTCCTGAAGTCACGACCACGGACACGACGGCGGGACAACGCACCTGATCAAGGACGCGTCACGGCCACCGAGGGGCGAATTCTCGGGCGTAAGTTCGAATGCTGGAGCGGGCTGCCCTCAGTTCCGGGCAGCGCCCTCGTAACGGGGCGTTCGATTCACTCGCGAGGGTCGCCTCACCCGTTCGAGGGATTGCCCGCCCGAAGGCCAAGGGGCGCCTGGGCCGACCGCCGACGACGTCCGGCGCGCCGGATCCGACACGTCTGCGCGAGTGCGAAGCGGTCTGGCCGACGGGGACGCCACGGTGATATCCATGCGGCGTGAAAAGGCCCCCGCACACCCCGGACGCTCCCTCCTCGGCCCTGTCGACCCCGGGCCCGCCGATCGCGCACCCTTCGGCTGCGGTCGCGCCCCCTTTCGACGCGGTCCTGTGCGACATCGACGGAGTGATCCGCTTCTACGACACGGCCGAGGTGGCGCGCCTTGAGCGCGCCGCCGGCCTGCCCGACGGCACCACGGAGGCGATCGGATTCGCGCCCGAGAACGACCTGCCGTTGCTGCTCGGGCGCATCACCCGTGAGCAGTGGGCGGACTCGATCGCCCGCGACCTCGCCCCCAGGGTGACGCCCGATCAGGCTCGGTCCCTGGCGAGGGCGTTCACCGAGGCGGACTCCCACATCGACGCCGAGGTGGTCGCACTTCTCCGTCGGGTACGCGGCCGATGCACGCTCGTTCTCGTCAGCAACGCGACGGCCTGGCTGGACGACGACCTCGCACAACTCGGCCTGACCGACCTCGCGGACCACGTCGTCAACAGCTCCCGCGAAGGCGTCGCCAAACCGGACCGCCGCATCTACGAGATCGCCGCCGAACGGGTCGGGGTCCCACCGGAACGGTGCCTGTTCGTGGACGACCGGCAGGAGAACGTGGACGCCGCCACCGCGCTCGGCATGACCGGCGTACTCCACCGGGACGCGGAGGGTCTGCGGGCGGCACTCGCGCCGCTGCTCGGGGCGGACGAGGCACGATCCGGCTTGACCGAAGTGGACTTCGCCCGATGAGCGGGCGGTGGGCGATGAGGGGGTGGCAGGCGATGAAGGGGTGCCGGGCGATCAGCCGGAGAGTCCGGGTTGCGGCCACCGCGCTGGCCGTCGCCTCCGTGGTGGTGCTGTCGGGCGCGTGCGACGCGCGGGGCGCCGGGGACGACAGGCCCACGGCGCGCGACAGCGGCACCTCACCGGCACCATCGCCGACCGCACCACCGGCGACCGCACCTGCCACGACCACGTCCACGTCCACGTCCACGTCCACGTCCACGTCCACGTCCCCGGTGCGGGACCCCACCCCGCAGGTCCGACTCCTCGTCAATTTCATGATCAGCGGCGGCTACGCGGGCCGGGACGACCAACTCCTCCTCTACACCGACGGCACATACACCGTCTCCACCCGCAACAAGCCGAGCAGCACCCACCAACTCGACGCCAAGCCGCTCGGAGAATTGCGCGCCGACCTCAAGGACGCGGACCTCGGCAGCCTGCCAGGACGGATCATCGACGAACGCGGCCGGGACATGTTCCACTACCGCATCGCCCACGACGACCACGTGGTCGTCACCGACCTGACCCGCTCCTACCCCCGCCTGGACAGACTGGTCCACCGCTTGGAGCGCCTGGTCGACGCCGCCTAGCACTCCAGCACGATCCGGCTGTCCGACCCTCATCCCCGTGGGGCAGAGTAGAGCCCATGTCCACGTACAAGACGATGTCGTTCCACCTGGAGACCGAGCGGCTGATACTGCGGCCGTGGGCCGATTCGGACGCCGCCGAGTTCAGCGCCCTCCTCTCCGAACGCGGCGACGGAACGCCCACGGTCGAACACACCCGGACGTCCATCGCAAAGCTGCTCGACGCGACAGCGACAACGGGGATCGCCCTGCTGCCCATCCAGCGCCGTGACGAAGGCGACTTCATCGGCTACTGCGGGCTGATCATCGGCCGCTCCACCCTGGAGGAGCCCGAAATCGCGTATGAGCTGTTCCAGCGCGCGCATGGGCGCGGCTACGCCACCGAGGCGGCCCGCGCGGTGCTCGACGCCGCCATCGCGACCGGGCGGAAACGGCTCTGGTCGACCGTCGGCGCGTGGAACACACCGTCCCTCCGTGTCCTGGAGAAACTCGGGTTCGAGCGGGATCACGTTTCCATGGAGGACAACGGCGAAGTGGTATGGCTCACGCGCTCGTTGCCGTGAAGCGGGTGAACCGCAGAATCGTGCCTGCGAGGCGATCTTGCGTATCCTCTTGGTCCGGAGTGCGTCGACACTCACCGCCTTCGACGAGACAGCCACCCGAGCTTGTGGTTCTGGAGCGGAAGTGACTGGAGTTCCTGTCATCGCGGCGGACGGCGCGACGGTCACGCTGGGCGACACCACGCTGCTCGCGCCCACGACGTTCGCGGTGATGCCGGGCGAACTCTGGTGTGTCACCGGCAGCAACGGCTCGGGGAAGACCACTCTCCTCCGTGCCTTCCTGGGCGGTCGGAGTCTGACGGCGGGTTCGTGTTCGGTGAGGGGGGAACCCGCCACCATGGCGAAGCCTCTGCATCGACGCCTCGTGGCCTCGCTCGTGGAACCGATCCCCGTCGCACGTGACATGACGCTGCGCGAGCAGGTGACCCTGGTCGCCGCCTCCTGGTACGGCAATACCACCCACACCACCGAACGCGCCGATCAAGTCATCGAGCGGTTGGGGCTCGCCTCGCTGGGTGAACGGTTTCCCCATCAGGTCTCGTCCGGACAACTGCAACTCTTCAGCCTCGCGCTGACGCTGGTCCGCCCGGCCGACGTCGTCCTGCTGGACGAGCCCGAGCGGCATCTCGACCGTCACCGCGTCGAGCTGGTGGCCGCACTGCTCACCGAGCGGGCGAGGAACGGCACGGCGTTCCTCGTCGCCACCCATGAGGCCGCTCTGGTGGAAGCGGCCGACGGTCGCGTGGAGTTGGGATGACGGCGTACGGCATCGCGTCGCACGAAGCCGAGGCCGGTACGCGCGTCCACGCCGTACGGCAGCTCTACGCCCGCCGCGGCGACCGTGCCACGGTGCGTGGCCGCGCGTACCTCGCCTATCTCGTCGCGCTGTTCTCCGTCTTCTACCTCGTGCCGGTCGTGCACGCGGCGAGCACGTCACCGGCGCTCCTCTCCGTGGGGTCTCTCGCCGGGGCGACGCCCCTCGCCTGCGCGTTCGCGGTGGCGGTGTGCTGGGGCGCCCAACTCGCGGGCCGGTTCTGGGGACCGCTGGTGATCCCGCCCTTCCTGCTGCACGTGTTCATGACCACGGACCTGTCCCCGACGGCCTACCTCGGCACGATCGCCCGGCGCCGACTGGCGTACGCGGGCACGGCCACGCTGCTGTCGGCGTGCGCGGCGGCGTACCTCGCGACGGACCTGTTCGCTGACCTCGACACCGCGCTCCAGGGTCTCGCCGTGGCGGTGGGACTCACCGCTGTCGCCGCGGTGGCGTGGCTGTGGGGCCAGGTCAGAGCGGTGCCCGACAATCTCGTACTCGCCTCCGGCGCCGGCGCCTCGGCGCTCATCGCGACAGTGGTGAGCCGGACGGCTCCGGGCGGCGGGGGCGGGTTGTGGCCCGTCGCCTGCGTGCTGGGACTCGCCGCCGCGGCCCTCGGGCGTGCGGCCTTCCGGTCGATTCGGACGGTCGACCTCGCCAGGCTCGCCCGCGAGTCGGCGCGCGCGTCGCAGGCCCGAACGTATGCGTGGACGGGCACGCTCCACCACGCGCTGGACCTGTACCGGCCGGAGCCGCGCGGGCTCACCTCGGCCCTGTTCCGTGCGGACGGGCGCCTTCGCGGGTATCTCGCCCAGGGCGCGACACGAGCGCTGCGCACGCCCGGTCGCGTGATCGCGGCCGTGCTGCTCCTGGTGATCGGCGGTGCCGCGCTGACGCTCGGGGCGGCCGGGCCGGAGAGCGGCCCGGCGTTGTCGTCGTGGGTGGCCGGGTCGGTCTGTGTGTATCTGGGATCCGGGTGGGTGAGCGAGAACTGGCGTGGTCTGCGGGACGAGTTGACCCTGGCCCCGCTGTTCGGGGAGCGGTGGGGCGGGACGCTCGCCCGCACACTGGCGTGGCCCGTCGTGGCGGTCACGGTCGGAGCATGCCTGGGAGGTGGCGTCGCCGTCCTGGCCCCGTGGCCGCGCGACAGCGCACACCCCGTGGACACGGTTCTGCTCGTCGCCGGGTCGGTGGTGCTGGTGATCGGCGCCAGATTTCTGCGCGAGATGAAGCTGCAGCTGCCGCTCGAACTGCTTCTCCCCGTCATCACGCCACTCGGCGACCTGTCCGGGCTGCTGATCGTGGCGTGGCAGTTCGACGGATTCGTCGCCGTGGTGATCGGCATCGCCGCCATGAGCACCGTCCCGTCCGCGCCCGGCGCGGCCACACTGGCGATCGGCATGGCCGCCTGCTGCGTGTGGGCGGGTCTGCGCCGGACGGGTTGGGCCCACCGGGGACTGCGTGCCCGCCTCAGCCGGGCGTGACTCACTCGGCCGAGCCCGGTCCGCCGGGGCTCGGCCTCGGTCTACGCCGGCTCGGTGGACTGGTGGGCGGCCTCGCCCGTGCCCGCGCTCACCAGCCCTGTCTCGTAGGCCACGATGACGGCCTGGACGCGGTCACGGACTCCGAGCTTGCCGAGGATGCGGGCGACGTGCGTCTTGACGGTCGCCTCGGCCAGGTGGAGGCGGTGGGCGAGTTCGGCGTTGCTCAGTCCTCGGGCCAGCAGGGCCAGGACCTCCAGCTCGCGCGGGGTGAGCGGGGCGAGGTCGCGGTGGAGGGCGGCGGTGTCGCCGCCATGCGGGGCGCCGAGTCGATGGTCGCCTCGGGCGAAACCCTCCACGAGGCGGCGGGTGATGGCGGGCGCGAGGAGAGCGTCGCCGGTACGGACCGTGCGGACGGCCGAGGCCAGGTGCTCGGGGGTGACGTCCTTGAGGAGGAAGCCGCTGGCCCCGGCGGACAGTGCCGCGTAGACGTATCGGTCCAGGTCGAAGGTGGTCAGGATGATGACGCGGGGTTCGCCGGAGGCGCCGGTGAGGATGCGGCGTGTGGCCTCCAAGCCGTCCATCTCGGGCATCCGGACGTCCATCAGGACCACGTCGGGACGTGTGCGGCGGGCCGCTTCGACCGCTTCGGCTCCGTTGGTCGCCTCTGCGACGACGTCGATGCCGTCGGCGCCGAGGATCATCCGGAACCCGGTGCGCACCAGGGTCTGGTCGTCGGCGAGGAGCACACGCAGCGGCTCGGTCACGGTCCCTCCAAGGGGATCAGGGCCTCCACACGGTAGCCGCCGGTCAGACGTCGGCCGGTGTGCAGAGTTCCGTCGTAGACGGCGAGACGCTCACGCAGGCCGATCAGGCCCCGGCCGTTCCCGGCGTCGGCGTCCGCGCCCGGACGTCCACCGGTGTCGGTGACTTCCACCCTGAGCCTGTCCCGGCCGTAGACGACGGTCACGGCGGCAGTGGCGCCGGACGCGTGCTTCACGGTGTTGGTCAGGGCTTCCTGGACCACGCGGTAGGCGGCGAGTTCGATGCCGGGCGGGATCGCGCGAGGTGGGCCGGTCACGGTCCGGTCGACCGGCAGTCCGGCGTCCCGTACCCGTCCGACGAGTGTGTCCAGCTGGTTCAGGCCGGGCTGCGGGGCCAACTCCGCGCCCGTGTCGGCCAGGTGCTCCGCGCCCGTCGGCTCACCCTCCCCGGCCGGGGTGAGCAGGCCCATGACGTGCCGCAGTTCCGTCATGGCCGCCCGGCCGCCCGCCTCGACGGCGAGCAGGGCCTCGGCGGCCTGCTCGGGGGCTGTCTTCATGATCTTGCGGGCGGCGCCCGCCTGGATGACCATCACGCTGACGTTGTGCGTGACGACGTCGTGCAGTTCGCGGGCTATCCTCGCGCGCTCGTGCTCGACCGCCCGGCGCAGCGCCGCGGCCTGTTCGCGTTCCAGATCGGAGAGCCGGGCGCGGCCTTCGTCGGTCCGGAGCTTCCAGGTACGCAGCCCGAGGGACGCCACCGCCATCGGAACCAGGATCAGCAGGGCGATGTACTCGTTGGGAACGATCGGCGTCACCGAGTTCCCCGAGGTACCGACCAAGAGAACCGACACCGGCAGCGCCGCCAGGGTCGCCACCCGGTAGGGGCTGTAGACGGCGGCGCTGTAGACGGCGATCACGAATGCGTAGAAGGTCAGGCGCAGCACGCTCTGCGGTGTCGTCAGTACCGCGGCTGTCACGACGCACAGCACGGCGAGCGGGAAGCGGCGGCGCAGCGCCAGGGCGCCCGAGGCCACAACCGCGAGGGTCACCATGAAGGCCATGCCGCTGGGGCCGGACGGGCGCGGGATCACCCGCTCCACGCCGGGTGCGATCTCACGCACCACGACATTGTTCGCGTTGCCGATGCCGTAGTACACGGTCGCGACGCCGAGCGCCAGCGCCACCAGCACGTCGAACTGCCAGGCTCGACGGCTGAGCCGCGGCGCCGGGCCGCTCGCGAGCCGGGCGTCGCGGAGCGCCTCGCGGCCCGCGGCCCGCAGCCGCTCCAGCGTCGTACGGATCGTACGGACCTTCCTCACCGGTTCATTGTCGCCGCCGCCCGAACCCCCGGAGTCCGCCTCAGCGGTCGGTTCCCGGCGCCTCGCGTACATCGGGCGCCTACCTCGCAAGGATGACGTTCCGGCAGATCATCCCGGTGCGGTAGGACGAAGGGTCCGGACGGGCGACGCGCGACGGCCGGGCGGCCTTCTAGCGTCCGTGGCTCCGACGCCCGTATCGAAGGAGCCTTTCATGACCACGCCGGTGATCGAACTACGCGAGGTGGGCCGCCGGTACGACGACGGCCCGCCCGCCCTGCACGACGTGACGCTGACCGTGCGCCCCGGCGAGGCCGTCGCGATCCTGGGCCCGTCCGGCAGCGGCAAGTCCACGCTGCTCAACCTGATCGCGGGGCTCGACCGGCCCGACGCGGGGACCGTCACCGTGGACGGGGTGCGGGTGGACCGCCTCGGCGAGGCCGGGTCGGCGCTCTACCGGCGGTCGAAGGTCGGCATGGTCTTCCAGTTCTTCAACCTGCTCGACGATCTGACCGTCACCGACAATGTCGTCCTGCCCGCGCGGCTCGCGGGCATGGGACGCGGCCAGGCCGATCGCCGGGCGAGGGAACTCCTGGAAACCCTCGGCATCGACCGGCACGCCCGCACCTACCCGGGCCGGCTGTCGGGCGGCGAGCGGCAGCGCGTCGCGGTGGCCCGCGCGTTGATGAACCGGCCGCCGCTGCTCCTTGCCGACGAGCCGACCGGGGCCCTGGACACGGCCGCCGGACAGGACGTCGGAAGACTGCTCGCCGACCTCAACGCCGATGGCCAGACCGTCGTCGTGGTCACCCACGACCTGCGTCTGGCCGAGTCCTGCACGAGCCGTACGGTCCGGATCGCCGACGGTGGGATCACCGAGGACGTCAGGTCGCACGCCGTCGCCCCGGAGGCCCTGCGATGAGCGCGCTCGGCAAGGTGGTGCGCTCGGGGGTGGGACGGCGCCGGGTGCAGACGCTGGTGATCGGGCTCGCCACGCTGATGGCGGTGGCCGCCTCCGTCCTCGGCGGATCGCTGCTCGTGGTCTCCGGAGCGCCCTTCGACGACGCCTTCGCCCAGCAGCACGGCGCGCATCTGTCCGTCGAGTTCGACGCGGGCAGGGTGAGTGCCGGGCAGCTGTCGAAGACCGAGGACGCGGAGGGGGTGAGCGGCGCGGCCGGGCCGTTCCGTACGGCGACGGTCACCCCGCGGATGGACGGGGCGGGCCCCGGGTGGCCGATGACCGTGGTGGGCCGGGGCGATCCCGGCCGGGGTGTGGACGAGGTGACGCTGCTCGACGGGCAGTGGGCCGAGCGCCCCGGCGAGATCGTGCTGTCCGCCGACTCCTCGCTCAGGCCGGCCATGGGCATGAAGCTCGCCTTCCCCGACGGGCCCGGCAGTCCGACGCTGACGGTGGTCGGCGTGGCCCGCTCGGTCACGCGGACCGCCGACGCCTGGGTGGTCCCGTCCCAGATGCCGGCGCTCACCGAGCCCGGCAGCGGTGGCTACCAGATGCTCTACCGGTTCACCGACGCGGGCACCGACGCGCGGATCACCTCGGGCGTCAAGGCCGTGACGGCGAGCCTGCCTCGTGGAGCGGCCGTCGGCGAACAGTCCTGGCTCCCCGTCAAGAAGGCCGCAGAGCGCGACACCGCCCTCTACGTCCCGTTCCTCATCGCGTTCGGCGCCCTGGGCCTTGTCATGTCGGTGCTCGTCGTCGGCAATGTCGTCGCGTCGGCCGTCGGCATGGGAACGCGGCGCATCGGCATCCTGAAGGCCGTCGGCTTCACCCCGGCCCAGGTCGTACGGGCCTACGTGGGCCAGGCGCTGATCCCGGCCGCCGTCGGCACGGCGCTCGGTGTCCTCGCCGGGCACCTGCTGGCCGTCCCCGTACTGGCCGAGACCGAGGAGGTCTACGGCACCTCTTCCCTCGCCGTCGCCCCCTGGGTCGACGTGACGGTGATCGCCGGGGTGCTCGGCCTGGTGGCGGCGACCGCGTGGGCGAGCGCCTTGCGGGCCGGCCGGCTGCGTACGGTCGACGCGCTCGCCGTCGGGCGCAACGCGTCGACGGGGCGCGGCCGGCGGGCGGCCCGCCTGGCCGGCCTGCTGCCGCTGCCGCGGCCGGTCGCGCTGGGCCTGGCCCTGCCCTTCGCGCGGCCCGCCCGCGCGCTGGCCATGGGCACGGCAGTCCTGTTCGGCACCGTCGCCGTCACGTTCACCGTGGGGATGGTCGCCTCGCTCGGCGAGGTGATGAAGGCCAAGGCGCACGACGCCGCAGACGTCACCGTTGCCGCGCCCATGCCGGAGTTCGGCGCCCATGGCCCTGCCTCCGAGAAAGAGACCCCGGTCGATTCCGCCGCCGTCGCCGCAGCCGTCGAGGCCGCCTCCGGCACCGGGAAGTACTACAGCGCATCGACGGTACGGGCGACCGTGTCCGGAGTGACCGGCATCGTCGACGTGATCGCCTTCACCGGCGACGCCTCCTGGGGCGGCTACGCGATGGTCTCGGGCCGCTGGATCGACAAGCCGGGCGAGGCCGTCGTACCGACCCAGTTCCTGGCATCCACCGGCACCCGCATCGGTGACACGGTCACTGTGAACGGCCTGGCCGAGCCGGTCGGTGTCCGGATCGTCGGCGAGATCCTCGACCCCCGCAACGACGGCATGCAGGTCTTCACCGACATCGCGACCCTCACGGCCGCACATCCCGACCTGACGGGGACGAGCCATCACATCGCGGTCACCTCGGGCACCGACGTGACCGGCTACGTCGACGCACTCGACAAGAACCTGGCACCGCTGGGGGTCAGTGCCCAGGCCGGCGGGCTCGACGCCGGCAGCGACATGGTCGTGACGCTCAACGCGCTGTCCGCGATCCTCACGCTGATGCTCGTCGCCGTCGCCGCGCTCGGCGTGCTCAACGGCGTGCTGCTCGACACCCGCGAACGCGTCCGGGAGATCGGTGTCCACAAGGCGCTCGGCATGACGCCCCGCCAGACCATCGCGATGATCCTCACCTCGGTCGTCGTCACCGGACTCGTCGCCGGCACGCTGGGCGTACCGCTCGGCGTCACCGTGCACGGCTGGGTCATGCCCGCGATGGGCGACAGCGCGGGCCTCCGCCTCCCCGACTCCGTCATCGCCGTCTACCACACGGCCCAACTCCTCCCCCTCGCACTCGGCGGCCTGCTCATCGCCGCCCTGGGCGCGCTCCTGCCCGCCGGCTGGGCCGCGAGGACCCGAACCGCCACGGCCCTGCGCACGGAGTAGGAGGTCAGGTGCAGAGCTGGTGCCGGCGGCCCCACCGCGGGAAGCGGTGGGGCCGCCGGCGGGACACACCCCTGGACACGGAGCGGTTCCAGCCTTCCAAGGACTTGCCACGGCCAGTGTGTTTACGTAAACATACAGAGCGCATGAGGTACGGCTCCCCTGTCCCCCCGGCACTCCCCTTGAGCACAACTCCCTTGAGCACAGGAGCAGCAGCACATGCCCGTTCTTGAGATCGACGACGGCGGTTTCCGCCTCGACGGCGAACCCTTCCGGCTCCTGTCCGGCGGGCTGCACTACTTCCGCGTCCATCCGGCGCAGTGGGCCGACCGGCTCCGCAAGGCCCGCCTCATGGGCCTCAACACCGTGGACACGTATGTCCCGTGGAACCTTCACCAGCCCCGGCCCGGCGAGTTCCGCATGGACGGCGCGCTCGATCTGCCGGCCTTCCTCGACCTCGCCGCCGCCGAGGGACTTCACGTCCTGCTCCGCCCCGGCCCGTACATCTGCGCCGAATGGGAAGGCGGCGGTCTGCCCTCCTGGCTGCTCGCCGAACCCGACATGCGGCTGCGCAGCCGCGACCCCCGCTTCCTCGCGGCGGTCGACGACTACTTCGCGCGGCTCCTCACCCCCCTGCGGCCCTACCTCGCCACCCGTGGCGGCCCGGTGCTCGCCGTGCAGGTCGAGAACGAGTACGGGGCCTACGGCGACGACACCGCCTACCTCGCCCACCTCGCCGACTCGCTGCGCGGGTGCGGGGTCGATGTCCCGCTGTTCACCTGCGACCAGCCCGCCGACCTGGCACGCGGCGCGCTGCCGGGGGTTCTCGCGACGGCCAACTTCGGCAGCCGCTCGGCCCAGAACCTCGCCGCTCTGCGCGCCCACCAGCCCCAAGGCCCGCTGCTGTCGGCGGAGTTCTGGATCGGCTGGTTCGACCGCTGGGGCGGCCACCATGTGGTCCGCGATCCCGATCAGGCCGGGCGGGAGCTGGACGAGCTGCTGGCGACCGGGGCCTCGGTCAACTTCTACATGTTCCACGGCGGCACGAACTTCGGCTTCACCAACGGCGCCAACGACAAGCACACCTATCGGCCCACCGTCACGTCCTACGACTACGACGCGCCCCTCGACGAGGCCGGCGACCCCACGGAAAAGTTCACCGCGTTCCGCGAGGTCATCGCCAAGTACGCGCCCGTCCCCACCGAACCCGCGCCCGCACCGTCGCCCAAACTCGCCCTGCCCGCCGTCCCGTTGACCGAGAGCGCCGCCCTTCTCGACTGCGCGGCGGCCCTGGGAGCCGCCGTCGAGTCCGAGCGCCCCCTGACCATGGAGCAGCTCGGGCAGGACTTCGGGTTCGTCCTGTACGAGACGGTCCTTACGGCCCCCGGGCCCGTACTCCTGGAAATCGACCAGGTGCGCGACCGCGCCCAGGTCTTCCTCGACGGGCAGCCCGTCGGGGTCCTTGAGCGGGAGAGCCACGAGCACGCCCTCGCCTTCGGCGTCCCGCGTGCGGGCAGCGTGCTGAGTCTGCTCGTGGAGAACCAGGGCCGCGTCAACTACGGCCCCGGCATCCACGACCGCAAGGGGCTGCCCGGCACGGTCCTGCTGGACGGCGCCCCGCTCACCGGCTGGACCAGTCGGCCGCTGCCTCTCACCTCGCCGGCCGGGTTGCCGTTCGCCACCACGGTGACCGCGCCGACCGGTCCGGCGTTCCACCGGGGCGCTTTCCCCCTTGCCGCGGCAGCCGACACGTTCCTCCATCTGGACGGCTGGACGAAGGGCGCCGCCTGGATCAACGGTTTCGCGCTCGGCCGCTACTGGTCCCGTGGTCCGCAACGCTCCCTGTACGTCCCGGCCCCCGTCCTGCGCGCGGGCACCAACAAGATCGTCGTCCTCGAACTCCACGCCGCGCACCGCGCCCGTACCGTCGACTTCCGTGCGACCCCGGATCTGGGTCCGACCGGGGAGTAGGACCGCACATCAGGACCGCACATTAGGACTGCACATGGTGAGGGCAAGGCACCGGTCTCGCGAGGTCGGTGCCCTGCCGTCTCCCTTGGTCAGCCCTCCCTTCGTCAGCCGAGTGTCCAGGACTGGTTGGGCCCGGTCGTGGGCCGGTAGACCCCGACGGGGGCTCCGTCACCGGTGGCCTCCCCTGTGACGTCCAGGAGGTTTCCGGAGGCCCGGTTGATCAGCGTCGCGTGGCCGTCGCCCGTGGTCGAGCGGATCCATTGCTGCTGGGTGGACGATCCGGGCGCCGCGAATGTCAGGGTGCCGCCCGACACCGAGAGCGCCTTGCCGGTTCTTACGTTGGTGATCCGGTAGGTCGCAGTGGTGCCCCAGTCGGTCGGCGACAGCTTGGTGAAGGTCCACTGCTGTGCGGTGTCCGTCGTGTTCGAGGTGCGCTGAACCACTGTCTCCTGGCCGCCACCACCGGTCGTCGTGGTCGCGAGCGCCAGCTTGCTGTGGTCGCTGATGATGTGGCGGGGTGCTCCGGTGGGGGCGGTCGTGGCCGCGGTGTTCACGCCGGAGACGCCCGGCAGGACGAAGGTCGTGACCGAGCCGGCGCCCACCGTCACCTTCAGGGTCTTGCCCTTCGTGGTCGCATCGCTCCCGCGCACCAGATTCTTGGTGGCGTCCGTGGTGTAGCGCTCGACGGGCGCGGCGCCGACCGTCCGGAAGCCGCTGAGGTCGAGGGTGATCTCACGGTCCTGGCCGGTGGGGTTGGTGTGGACGACCACGGCGCCGCGTCCACCCGGGCGCAGCGCGGCCAGGGTCTGGGTGCTGTCGGTGTTGATGACGCGGGCGCCGGGCCGGACGAAGCGGCTGTAGTTGGCCATCGCCCAGTACTTCTTGTTCTTGCGCAGCGGCTCGGTCGCCGCGTTCTCCGGGGTGAAGTCGGTCTGGATCAGACCCCAGTTGGAGTTCTCGTGGGCCGGCGTCATGTTCTCGTAGTCCTCGACGGCCTGCCACAGCACCCAGGCCCGGGGCTCCAGCTCCCGGATGTCGTCGGCGATACGTCCTGCCAGGTCCAGCGCGGGACTCATGTCCGTGAAGCTCTGCGGAACGCTCCCGCCCACGTCCACCTCGGACATCCACAGCGGGGTCGCCTCACCCTTGGCGATGTCCCGGACGCCGGTGCGGCCGTTCGTCCCGTACGTATGGGTGTTGAGACGGCCGACGGCGTCACGGACGGCGGGTGGGTACGTCTCCCAATTGGCCCGGAACTTCGCGGGGTTGGTCTCGTCCATGGCCGCGATCGGGGTCCGCAGGCCGTTCGCGTCGAGGGCGGCGCGGAGGGTGGAGACCATGCGGGCCTGCGACGCGGGGTCCCAGTGGGAGCCCTCCTGGCGGCCTCCGGCCCGCCAGTAGTCGGTGTTCGGCTCGTTGACCGGGGAGAGCGAGTCGAAGGTGACGCCCGTGGAGTCCTGGGCGCGTTGGACCGCGCCCGAAAAATAGGCGGCGAAGCGTTCGTACTGGTCGGAGCGGAGGTTGTCCTGCCCCGCGTTCCAGGCGCCGGAGACGAGTCCGCTGGTAGTCATGAAGTAGGGGGCGGAGTTGGAGAACGCCTCGAAGGTGTCGGCGCCGCGCGCCTTGGCGGCGCCGAGCCACCAGCGCTGGTTGGCGTCGGCGTCCGGCTTCCAGTGGGTGGGATCGGCCGGGTTCCACCAGTCCGGGGATTCCGGTCCCGGGCGGTTCCAGTAGCCGGGGACGGCCGCGCCGGCCCGCATGTACGGGGTGGTGTCGGGGCTGTCGCCGCCGCCGATGTTGTAGCGGGCGATGGTGAAGCCGAGCCCGTCCGCGCCGTAGAGGTCGTCGGCGAGCCTGCCCCGCTGGGCCTCGGGCCAGCCGCCGGTGACATTCGCGAACCAGGCCAGGGCGGTGCCCCAGCCCTCGAAAGCGGGCTGCTGGTAGCTCGGGTCGAGACGGATGGTGACCGCGTCGGCCGCGGTCGGCAGGGCGGCGGCCGGGGGCGCGGTGAGACCGACGGCGACGAGGGCGGTCGCGGCGGAGGCGGAGGCGAGGGCGGCGAGGGGGCGTGGGGGGCGGAACGTGTGGCGGGGGTGGGTGGGGATCACTTACGTACTCCCTGACGAGTAGGGCCGGGGGCTCCGGAAGGTGTCTCTCCGAGGTGTGCGCCGGTCAGGCGGCCGAGCGCCGCCACTTCTGGTTGTCGCCGCTGTTGCAGGTCCACTGGACGAGCGCGGTGCCGTCGGCGGTGGACTGGTTGGTGACGTCGAGGCACTTACCGCTCGGCCGGGCGACGAGCTGTACGGCCGAGCCGGTCGTCCGTACGGTCCACTGCTGCCCCGCGCTCCCGTCGCAGGGGTACTGGACCACGGCCGCACCGTCACTCGTGGACGCGTCGCGGGCCGCGAGGCACTTGCCGCTGTGGCGCAGCACGATCTGCACGCTGCCGGCGCCCGAACTCTTCAACCAGAAATGCTGGTTGGCGGCGTTGGTGTCGCCGCAGGTCCACTGGATGAGGGCGGCCCCGTCCGCGGTGGACCGGTCGGCGGCGTCGGCACACTTGCCGCTGTGCACGGCCGTCAGCTTCTCCCAGGTGCCGATCCCCTTCACCGTCCCGGCGGCGGCGTCGACTCCGATCTGCGGGAAGTAGTCCATGCGCAGGGTGGTCCTGGTGGGGAAGGTCAGCGGCAGCCAGACGTACTGGGAATCATTGACCACGCCACCCATGGAGTTGCCCCAGCGGTCACCCATGTAGAGGTACGAGGTGCCCGAAGTGCCCTGCACCGGCAGGACATACGCGGTCTGCGAGCCGTACGCCCTGTCGTCGCCGACGTCCTTCAGACCGCTCCAGGCACCGGTGACGCTGGTGGCCGTGCCGTACTTCTGCTGGTTGGGCGCCCAGCCGGTGGCGCCCGACGTCAGCAGGAAGTAGACGCCGTCCCGCACGAACATGGCGGGGGCCTCGCGCCACTGGCCCGCCCACAACTTCTGCACCTGCGACTCCACGGCGGTGTAGTCGGAGGTCAGCCGGTACACGTGCAGATCGGCGTTCTCGTTGGCGGCGGAGATCATGTATCCGGTGCCGTCGGTGTCCACGAAGGTGGTGATGTCCCGGGACATGTGGCCCAGGGGGCGGAAGCTGCCGCGCCAGGTGTAGTCGCCGTCGACCGTCGAGGAGACGGCGACCGCGGCGCGCGCCTCGCCGTAGTCGGTGGCGTTCTCCTTGTGCATCCACATCACGAACTGGCCGGTCGCGCTGTTGTACACGACCTTGGGCCGCTCGATGTTGGCGGACCGGAGTTCAGGGTCGGTGGCCTGCGTCAGGACGTGGCGGCGGAACTCCCACGACTTGAGGTCGGTGGAGCGGTAGGCGGAGACGTAACGGAAGGTGTTGTCGGCGTTCCGGTTCTCGCCGAACCAGTAGTAGTACGCGCCGACTTTGACGACGCCGCCACCATGGGCGTGCACGGGATCGCCGTTCGGATCGGTGAACTGGGTGGCGTTGGTGACAGTCGAAGGCGCCGCCTGGGCGTTGCCCACGGCACCGAGGAGGGGCAGGAAAAGGGCGGCCAGAACGGCGAATGCCATCGCCATCCCTGGGGGTTCGCGTCGCATGATCGCGTACCTCTTACTGGTCGGTGGACAGGACGGAACCGCGCCTCGGCGCAGCGCGGGAGAAAGACCCGCGGGCCGACAGGCTGGTACCACCGCTGTGTTACATGCGAGGGATCTCCCCTCCATGTTCGCGTTAACACGAGCGGTTCGGGGAGAGTTTGGGAGTGACATCGGGGGCTGTCAAGGGCTTGGGCGAGAACGCGCACGGAGGCCGCCGGGTGGATTGACCAACCATGATGTTTACGTCAACATGCTCTCGCGCAGCCCCACCCGGCGGCCGATGATCGATCTAGCTCTGCAAGACGTCCTTCACATACACGAGTCCGTCGATTCCGGGCAGGTGGGACGGGTCGAGTGAGGCGTAGCCGAACCAGGGGGAGACGCGGGGGGCGGGCCGTGAGTCGGCGAGGGTGGTGGCCAGTTGGCGCGCGTCGATGAGGTTGCGGTCCTCGGGGAGGGCGTACAGGAGCCCTTCGAGGGTGTCCGGGGGCGGGGTGTCCACTCCCTGGTGGCGGATCGTGCCGAGGGCCATGGCCAGGAAGGCGTACTGCTCGCCCAGGTGGGCGCTCATGAGGGCGCCGGCGCTCCACCACTCCACCAGGGGCAGGTCCCACATGCGCATCGTGCTCTTCTCGCGCTGGAGATGGGAGTTGTGGGCGTAGACCAGCGCCGGGCCCCGCTGGGCGACGGCGAAGAGGTTGTGGGCCATCATCTGGTCCCGCGCGCCCAGCAGCCGTGTCATGCGGGCCGCCGAGGTGTCGGCCATCCAGAAGTGGTAGCGCAGCAGGCCGGTGGCGGTGCGCCCGTACAGGCGTGCCCGGTCCCAGTCCTCCCGTGAGGTCGCCGTGATCAGGTGGGGCGTCTGCTCGTCGAGCAGGGCCACCAAGTCGTGGGCGTGCAGCCGCAGTTCCTTCGCGTCGGCCGACTGCCCGACCGACTGGGTCGCGTCCATCATCACGGCGGGGTTGGTCCACCGGGCGTCGTCGCCGATCAGGCGGTCGACCGTTGCGGCGGTGCAGGGGAGCAGGTCCGCGTCCACGTGGGCGGCGAGGTAGGCGTGCAGTGCGGTGAGGGCCTGGCGGGGGCTCGCGGCGTGGGTGATCTCCAGCGGGCCGTCGAAACCGACGAAGCGGACGTGTTCGGACGCGGGCCGACCCTCGTTGTGGGCACGCATCCAGCGCACGAGATCGCGGTTGGCCGCGGAGGTGCCCCAGTCGTGGCTGATTCCGTGCGCCATGGCCTCGTCCAGCGTGCCGGTGCCCGAGGTGACGTAGTCGTCCACGAGCAGACCCATCAGGCAGTCGCTTTCGAGCGCGATCGTCCGGTAGCCCTCCTCCTCGACGAGCTGCCGGAACAGGTCGTTGCGCAGGTCGAGCAGCATGTCCTCGCCGTGCGTGGGCTCGCCCAGGGCGAGTACGCGGGGCCGGACCGGAAGCAGCTTCATGACGGCGGCGGCGTCGACGGCGTGGGTGGTGTCCTGGATGTCAGTAGCCATGCCCTCAACGGTATCGTTGAACACTCGATGGAGACTTGGACGCGATATCGTCGGCCCCGTGGTACGAAACCTTCAAAACGGTGGCAAGCTCAGGCCGATCGATCTGGCGCGCGGGCACGGGTTGTCCACGCAGGCCATCAGGAACTACGAGGAGGCCGGCATCCTCCCGCCCGCCGCTCGCACACCCTCCGGCTACCGCACCTATACACCGCTGCACGCAGGGGCGCTGGCCGCGTTCCTCGCCCTCGTCCCCGGCCACGGCCACCAGACGGCGACCGCGATCATGGTGGCGGTGAACGGGGGCGCGGTCGATGACGCGTTCCGTCTCATCGACGAGAGCCACGCCCAGCTCCTCGACGACCGGCGCACGCTCCGGGCCGTGGAGAACGCCCTCCGCGATCTCGCGCCGACCGCCGCCGCGCCCGGAGCCGACACGGCGGAGACGGTGCCGGTGCCCACGCCCGTACCCATCGGCACCTTCATCGGTCCGCTGGCGGGTGAGCTGGGCATCCGGCCCGCGACGCTGCGCAAATGGGAGCGCGCCGGGCTGGTGCGCCCGCGCCGCGACCCGCTGACCGGGTACCGCGTCTACGACGAGGCCGCGGTACGGGACGCCCGACTGGCGCACCAACTGCGGCGCGGCGGTTACCTGTTGGACCAGATCGCCCCATTGATCGCCCAGGTGCGGGCGGCCGGCGGACTGGAGCCGCTGGAGGCCGCACTCGGCGACTGGCACGCCCGACTGTCCGCCCGGGGGCGGGCGATGCTGACCGGGGCCGCCGAGCTGGAGGGGTACCTCCGCGGGCGCGGCTGAACACCACCCGCGCACGCCAGCTCGCCTGCCTACCGGACGTCAAGAACGGTTGATCAGCCTCTTGACCTCGGGAGGAAGCTCCCCGCGTGAGTCGACGGCAACGAAGAGGATGTCGTCGGATGCTTGGTCCACCGTGATGGCGATGTCGGGATGCAGCCCCTTGATCGCGTAGGCGACCGTCGAGTCCGGCGGCCCCGGATCGTCCCCGTCATTCGGTGTGTCGTCGCATCGCGGAATGACGGCCTCCCCCAGCCGCTCTCCGACTTCGAAATCGACGGCCGCGCGCGGCTTCATGAGTACTGACGGAGCGGACCCCGTAAACGTTCGGCCACCGCGGGACGGGTGAGTCTCGGCTGACGGCAGGGGTCGTCGTGGTGTGGTCGACTGTGGCCTGTTTCGGCCGTTCTCGCGGTTCCGGGACGTGGGTACTGTCATAGCCCCGACGGCGCGAGGAGGACCGGCCATGGCATGGATCAGGAGAAGACTCCGGGCACTCAGCGGTGAAATGCGCGCACGGCGAAACCAGTACGGCGACAGGTATGGGCGGAAGGACTAATTCCACCGGCCCGTATGTGGTGCCCGCACAGGGTGGGGTGCGTAGGTGAACTCCCGTTCCCGCGTGCGTCTCCGCACCCCGCTCCCCGCACCCCGCCCTCCGTCCGATGGGTATCACCACTCGTGTTCCTGGACAGGCAGAGCCTCTGGCGCCACCTGAGGCGTTGGGAAAGGCTGGCGGCGGAGGCCGAAGGCCCCTTCAGGCTCCGGCACGGGACGCTGTTCGTCGCCGACGCGGATGCGGCCCGGGACATCCTGGTCGACTCGGCCGAGCATTACGTACCGCAGTCCGGATTCCTCCGCATCGGCCCCGAACCTCTCCCCCAGGCGCTTCGCATCGCGGCGACACGTGAACTCCTCGCGGCCTTGACCCATCACGATCTCAAGTCGTCGTTCGATCTCGAATCCGCGCTTCATGGGGTGAGTGACCGTCGTGGTCGTCTGCGGCATCAGCGGTGGGGAGTCAGGCTGGTCCGGCGGTATTTCGCGCCCGTCATCGCACACGGGCGCCCTCCCGAATTCGACGCGCTTGTCGACACGTACATGGAGTCGAGCATCATCGCGGATGACATCGTCGGCCACGTCGCGAGGCGTTCACATCGTTCGGTGAGCGGCGTCCGGGACGGATTCGCCGAGCAGTTGGGGCGGATTCCCGCACCGGGACCCGAAGCCTGCGTAAAGGACTTGGTCGACGTCGTTCTACGGCTACCGGGAGAACTGTCCCCAGCCGATCGCGCGCAGTTGTTGCAGCGGCTCGTCCTTTCCACGCTCGGCTTCACCGGAATCACCCTGGAATGGGTCGTGATCCTCGGAATTCGGCACGGGTACAACACCTCGGACGTACAGCCGGAGCAGGTCCGTTCTCTGGTCAGAGAAGCGTTACGTCTCTACCCGACCGCTTGGCGTCTGGGACGGGAGGCAGCCACTGATCACGAAATAGGCGGCGTCCCGGTCGAGAAGGGCGAGCACATCCTGATCGGCACGCACGCGATCCACCGGTCGGGAGCCATATGGGACAGGCCACTCGCATTCTGTCCCGCACGCTGGGAATCACCGACCGACGACCAGCGGCGCGCCTTTCTCCCCTTCGGAAAGGGTGAGGAGATGTGCCCTGCAAACGGTTTCGCCCTCAAGGCACTTGAGCATCTCGGACACCTCATCCTGCAAGGCTACGAAGGCACCGTACGCATCCGGAGGGCGAAGCCCCACGCCCGCACCCTCCTCGCCCCACCGGCGGGCCGCACCCACCTCACCCGACACAGCCGAGCCACCCAGAGGTGACGCGGTCACTCAGCCGTCGTACCCCACGGCCCCGCCGCACTCCGCCGCACCACCAACCGTGTCGGCACCAGCGTCCTGCCCCCCTCCACGGTCTCCCCGCGCAGTTCCCGCAGGATGGCCTCGACGCACAGTTCGCCGACCTTGGCGAAGTCCTGGTGGACGGTCGTCAGGGGCGGGATGAACGACGCGGACTCCGCGATGTCGTCGAAGCCGACGACGCTGATGTCCTCCGGCACGCGCCGGCCGCGCTCGTGCAGCGCCCGCAGCACACCTAGGGCCATCTGGTCGTTCGCCACGAAGACGGCCGTGCAGTCGGGGTCCTGCGCCAGTTGGAGGCCCGCCTCGTAGCCGGATTCGGGGGTCCAGTCGCCCCGTAGCAGCGGCGGCACCTCGCGCCCCTCCGCGCGCAGCGCCGCCTCCCACGCGGCCTGGCGGCGGCCGGCGGCGAAGGACTCCTCGGGTCCGGCGAGGTGGCGGACCGTACGGTGGCCGAGGTCCAGCAGATGCCGCACGGCCATCCGCGTGCCCTGGTGCTGATCGGTGTCCACGACGTGGAAGCGGTCACCGGCGTCGGAGTCCACGACGACGACCTTGACATGGGGCGGCAGCGTCAGCGACTTGGTGTCGAGCAGGTGCACCTCCATGATCAGGACGACCGCGTCCACGGCCAGTTCGTCGAGGCGTGTGAAGGCTCCCCGGACGTTGTCCTGCGTGGGGGCGTCGAGCGGGATGAGCGTGACCGCGTACCCCGCGCGGGACGCACAGTTCGCGATGGCCTCCAGGGTCCGCACATTGCCCGTACTGGACAGGCTCATCGTGATGACGCCGATGGTGCGGAAGTCACCGCTCTTCAGGGCGCGGGCCGCGCTGTTGGGCCGGTAGCCCAGCTCCTTCATGGCGTCCAGGACGCGCTGCCGGGTGCTCTCGATGACGGCCGAGTCGCCGTTGGAGACGCGGGAGACCGTCTGCGACGAGACCCCGGCGACCCGTGCGACGTCCGCCATCGAGACGCGGCGCTGCCGCCCTTTCGCGGCACGCCGGCCCTCGCTGTCGCCCGTCCGCGCGAGATCGGCCGTGTCCTTCTCCGCCACCGAAATCCCTTCCGTTCACTACCGCTTCGTGCTTGACGCCCCCCAGTGGGAGTGTCACCATCACGCTACCAATGATTACGTAAACATTTCCCCTGGGGACCAGCTTTCACCCCACCGTCCCATGCCCTGGGACACTCCTCACCCCCTTGTTCCCGCTCTGTTCCTCCTCCCTCTCCCGACCGGTCGGTCACCGACGCAAGGAACCCGTCATGACGCTGTTGTCGACGCCCGCGAAGGCCGTGCCACCACCCCGCCCGCGCGCACGATTCCGCCTCCGCAGGGAGGCCGTCGTCGGCTGGGGGTTCGCGGGACCGTTCGTCGCCGTCTTCGCCCTCGTCTTCCTCGCGCCGATCGGATACGCCGTCTACCTCAGCCTATTCCGGGACCGGCTGATCGGCGGCAACTCCTTCGTGGGCCTCGACAACTACCAGGAGGCGCTGACCGATCCGCGGTTCTGGGACGGGCTGGCCAGGGTCGGGCTGTTCCTGGCCGTGCAGGTCCCGGTCATGCTGGGCATCGCGCTCCTCGTCGCGCTCGCGATCGACAGCGGACGGCTGTACGGCAAGGCGTTCTTCCGGGTCTCGGTCTTCCTCCCGTACGCCGTTCCCGCCGTGGTCGCCACCCTCATGTGGGGCTTCATCTACGGCACCCGGTTCGGCCTGGTGGGCAACATCAACGACGCGTTCGGTGTCTCACTGCCCGACCCCCTCTCCCCCTCACTCGTCCTGGCCTCCATCGGCAACATCGTGACCTGGGAGTTCGTGGGCTACAACATGCTGATCTTCTACTCGGCGCTCAAGGTCGTCCCCCGGTCCCTGTACGAGGCCGCCTCCATCGACGGCGCCGGGGAGTGGCGCATGATCGCCTCGGTCAAACTGCCGGCCATCCGGGGCGCCCTGGTGATCGCGACGATCTTCTCGATCATCGGCAGTTTCCAGCTCTTCAACGAGCCGAGCATCCTCCAGAAGCTCGCGCCGAACGCGATCACCAGCGACTTCACACCCAACGTGTACACCTACTCGCTGTCCTTCTCGGGACAGCAGCACAACTACGCGGCGACCGTGGCGATCGTGATGGGTGTCATCACCGCGATCATCGCCTACACCGTCCAGCTGCGTGGCATGCGGAAGGCTGAGCGATGAGCGCGGACATAGCGAGCACCCCCTCGCACTCCACCGAAGCCGAAGCCCAAGCCGAAGCCGCCTCCGGGACGGCGAGCGCCCCTGCCGCCCCGGCCCGGCGCCGCCGGCGCCGCCCCCACACCCCGCTCAACCCGCGCCCCAGCATCCCGCTGACCCTGGTGACCGGGCTGGTCCTCGTCTACACCCTGCTGCCGCTGGCCTGGCTGTTCATCAACGCGACCAAGGACCAGAAGGGTCTCCTCGACTCGTTCGGCCTGTGGTTCGGTGACGACTTCACCCTCTGGGACAACATCTCCCGGACCCTGACGTACGACGACGGTGTGTTCGTCCGCTGGCTGCTGAACACCCTGCTCTATGTCGCCGCGGGCGCGGGCGGCGCCACCGTTCTCGCCGTGCTCGGCGGATACGCGCTGGCCACGTACCAGTTCCCGGGCCGCCGGGCCGTGTTCGCGGTCGTCATCGGAGCGGTGGCCGTGCCGGGTACCGCGCTGGCCGTGCCGACGTTCCTGATGTTCAGCAGCATGGGGCTGACCAACACACCGTGGGCCGTGATCATCCCGTCACTCATCTCCCCGTTCGGGCTCTATCTGATGTGGGTGTTCGCCTCCGAGGCCGTCCCCACCGAACTCCTCGAAGCGGCCCGCATCGACGGCTCCGGCGAGCTGCGCACGTTCTTCCGTATCGCCCTGCCGCTGCTGATGCCGGGCACGGTGACCGTGCTGCTGTTCTCGATGGTCGCGACCTGGAACAACTACTTCCTGCCGCTGATCATGATCAAGGATCCGGACTGGTACCCGCTCACGCTCGGCCTGGGCGCCTGGAACGCCCAGGCGCAGACCGCGGGCGGCGAGGCCGTCTTCGATCTCATCATCACCGGCTCGCTGCTCACGATCGTGCCGATCGTCGTCATCTTCCTGCTGCTTCAGCGCTACTGGCAGTCCGGCCTCGCCGCAGGCAGCGTCAAGGCGTGACCGCGGCGCCACGCCGTGACTCGTTCCGTGACCCGTCCGCCCTCCGTTCCCTCGTCCGCCCGCACACCGAACCAGGAGCACCACTCATGAGTACGAAGAGCACCCGCCGGCTTCTCGGTGCCATCGCCACGGCCTGTGTGATGGCGCTGTCCGCCACCGCCTGCGGCTCGTCGGATCCGGCCACCGACAGCGGCGGCGGCCCCAAGGACATCAAGGCCGCGCTGGAGAAGGGCGGCAAGGTGACCGTGTGGGCGTGGGAACCCACGTTGAAGAAGGCGGCGGCCGACTTCGAGAAGAAGTACCCCAAGGTGGATGTGCAGTTGGTGAACGCGGGTACGGGTGACAAGCAGTACACCGCGCTCCAGAACGCCATCGCGGCCGGTTCGGGCGCACCCGACGTGGCACAGATCGAGTATTACGCGCTCGGCCAGTTCGCCATCGCCAAGTCCGTGGAGGATCTGACCGGTTACGGCGCGTCCGAGTTCGACAAGACCTTCACCACCGGCCCGTGGACCGCGGTGACGTACGACAAGGCGGTGTACGCGCTGCCGATGGACTCGGGCCCGATGGCGCTGTTCTACAACAAGAGGGTCTTCGACAAGCACGGCATCAAGACCCCGACCACCTGGGACGAGTACCTGGACGCGGCGCGCGCCCTGCACAAGGCGGACCCCAAGGCGTACATCACCAGCGACATGGGCGACGCGGGCACCACCACCAGCCTCATCTGGCAGGCGGGGGGCCGTCCTTACCAGTCCAAGGGCTCCGACGTCACGATCGACTTCGGGGACGCCGGCACCAAGACCTACACGGACACCTGGCAGAAGCTGATCGACGAGAAGCTCGTCGCCCCGATCAACGGCTGGAGCGACGAGTGGTACAAGGGCCTGGCCGACGGCACCATCGCCACGCTGGCCACGGGCGCCTGGATGCCGGCCAACTTCACGTCGGGCGTCGCGTCGGCGTCCGGTGACTGGCGGGTGGCGCCGCTGCCGCAGTGGACCAAGGGCGCCACGGCCACCGCGGAGAACGGCGGCAGTTCGCTGGCCGTGCCGACTGCCGCCAAGAACAAGGACCTGGCCTACGCCTTCATCGAGTACGCGACCACGGGCGCCGGTGCGTCGGGCCGCGTCGCCGGTGGCGCCTTCCCCGCGACCAGGGCCGACCTGGAGTCGCAGGCGTACCTGGACAGCAAGTTCCCGTACTTCGGCGGCCAGCAGGCCAACAAGATCTTCGCGGAGTCGGCGAAGAACGTCGGCACCGGCTGGACGTACCTGCCGTACCAGGTGTACGCGAACTCCGTGTTCAACGACACCGTGGGCAAGGCGTACGTCTCCTCGACACCGCTGAGCAAGGGGCTGGCGGACTGGCAGCAGGTGACCGCCAAGTACGGCAAGGACCAGGGGTTCAACGTCTCCGAGTGACCCCGCACAAGGAACAGCGGCGGCGCGCGCCGGTCGAGTCCGCCTGCGCGCTCCGCCGCACAGAGTAACCGTCGCTGGGCCCGCCTCACCATGATCAATAACCTGTCGGGCGGCGCGTGACCTCGCGTCTGTCGGACAGAGAAGGCGAGCGGCCCCAGTGAAACTCCCGATGGTGCGGCGTATGGCATGGCTTGGCGCGGCGACCGCGCTGCTGACGATGCTCGGCACCGCCCCGGCCGGTGCGGACAGCGCGTGGCAGAAGGTCGGCGGCGACGCCCGGAGCGGTGTCAGCGGCCTCGCGTACGAGGGCCGTACCGGGGCCGGGACCGACGTACTGGTCGTGCACGACAACAAGCGGACGGGGCAGCAGCGGCTGTCCCGGATCACCCACCGGGAGGGCGCCGACGCCGTGTCCCCGCTGATCTGGGCCGGGGCGGAACCGTCCGATCTGGAAGCCATCGAAGCCATCCCCGGGATGCCGGGTGAGTATGTGGCGCTCGCCAGCCGCGGCATCGTCTACCGCCTGAAGGTCACCGGCTCCACGGCGACGGTCGTCGACTACGCGCCACTGCCCGCGATCGGTGCGGGCGACGACTTCGAGAGCTTCGCCCTCGTCGCACGGAACGGGAAGCTCGCCGCGCTGTGGGCGGACCGCGGAGCGGGACCGGACCGGCCCGCGACGCTCTACGCGGCGCCCCTGACGTTCGCCGACTGGGGGCAGCCGCTGTTCGGCGCCGTGACGCGCCGCGCCTACCGGGCGCCGTATCCGGTGGACGGCGGTACGCGGCACATCTCCGACATCTCGGTGACCGGCTCCGGCCGGGTCCTCGTGAGTTCGGCGGCGGACGCCGGGGACGACGGCCCGTTCGACTCCGCGGTGAGCGACGCGGGCCGGGTGTCCGTGTCGGCGGCCGGCCAGGTACGCGTCACGCTCGCGGCGCGGCCGACCGTGCTCGGGACGTTCCCGGGATACAAGATCGAGGCGGTGGAGTGCCTGCCCGGTTCCGCCGAAGCCGTCCTGGGCACGGACGACGAGAACCTCGGCGGATTCATCCGGACCTTGTCGCTCTGCGGGGCCTGACCCTCGGGTCGCTGACGTCTGTGGCGTCGGTGGAGTTGGTGGCGTCGTGTTCGCGGCCGGTCATGTGCGCGTGCCGCTTTTCCGACGCCACCCCTTCGCGCGCCGGGAGCCGCCCCCTCCCTATTCGCCTACGGCGGCGAGGTCTTCGGAATACGTGGGGAAGTGCGCGGTGAATCCGCCGTCCACGGTAATGGTGGTGCCGGTGATGTATCCGGCCTCGTCGGAGACGAGAAAGGCGACGAGAAAGGCGATGTCGTCCGGGTTGCCCATGCGCGGGGTGAGAGTGTGCCGGGTCATGGCCCGCTGCTGCTCGGGCGTGAGGTTGTTGCTGAGCGCCGGGGTGAGGATGGTGCCGGGCGCGATGCCGACGGCTCTGATCCCCTGCTTGCCGTACTGCGTGGCGATGGTCCGGGTGAGCCCGAGGATGGCGGCCTTGGACGTGCCGTACATGGGCCGGACGATTTCGGCCTGGAGTCCGGCGACGGAGCTGGTGTTGACGACGACGCCGCCGCCCCGGGCGAGCATGTGCGGGATGGCGTGCTTAGCGGCGAGGGTGTAGCCGAGGACGTTGACGCGCAGGACGCGGGCGAAGAGGTCGCCGTCGATGTCGATGATGCGCTGGTCGCGGCCGAGGACGTCGGGGGCGAGGAGGGCCGCGTTGTTGTGCAGGATGTCCAGGCCGCCGAAGGTGTCCACGGCGGTGTCGGTCATGTGCCGGATCTGCTGCTCGTCGCTCACGTCCGCGGTCACCGCGACCGCCCGCAGGCCGTCCCCTTTCAGCGCCGCGGCGGTCTTCTCGGCCGCCTCCTCGTTGATGTCGGCGACCACGACCGCGGCGCCGCGCTCCGCGAGTACCCGCGCGGTGGCGTGGCCGATACCCGACCCCGCTCCGGTGACGACGGCGACCTTGTGGTGAAGGTTCGACATGAGAATTCCTGCTCTGTGCGGTGTGGACGCTGGGTGAAAGAACAACAACTGCTGCGATTTTCTTGTGCGTCGACGGCGGGATCGACGGAACACGCAAGGATGGCTTGCATTGGCCACGGCTAGCCGGTGCGTAGCCGCCCGGACGGCGTAGCAGCCGTGTTCCCCGCCCGCCTTTGCACACATTGCCGCGCCGCCCGCCTACGGGATTGTTGCCCGGTTGTTGCAGCCTCGTGGACAGTCCGGCGGGGCTCTTCCACGGTCGAAATCCGCGCCGTTACGTTTCGCGGAACGCATCCCTCCCGCAAAGGACAGCCCATGAGCCAGCCCCTCGATTCGGTGACGGCGGGTCACACGCCCGACGATGTGCCCCCGGCGACCTCCGGGTGGTCCTTCGAGACCCAGCAGATCCACGCGGGCGCGGTACCCGACCCGACGACGGGCGCCCGTGCGGTGCCGATCTACCAGACGAGTTCGTTCGTCTTCCGCGACACCCAGCACGCCGCCGACCTCTTCTCACTGGCGGAGCCCGGCAACATCTACACGCGGATCCACAATCCGACGCAGGACGTCTTCGAACAGCGGGTCGCGGCCCTGGAGGGCGGTGTAGCGGCCGTGGCGCTCGCGTCCGGGCAGGCCGCCGAGACCCTGGCGATCCTGACGCTGGCGAGCGCGGGCGACCACCTCGTGTCCAGTACCTCGCTGTACGGCGGCACGTACAACCTCTTCCGGCACACCCTCCCGAAGTTCGGCATCGAGGTGTCCTTCGTGGACGACCCCGACGACCTCGACGCGTGGCGCGCGGCGATCCGGCCGAACACCAAGGCGCTGTTCGCCGAGACGCTGGGCAATCCGCGGGGCAACGTCCTCGACGTACGCGGGGTCGCGGACGCGGCCCACGCGGCCGGGGTGCCGCTGATCGTCGACAACACCGTGCCGACGCCGTATCTGCTGCGTCCGATCGAGCACGGCGCGGACATCGTGGTCCATTCGGCGACGAAGTTCCTCGGCGGGCACGGCACGACCATCGCCGGTGTCGTCGTGGACGGCGGCACCTTCGACTTCGGCGCGCACGCGGACCGCTTCCCGGACTTCAACGAGCCGGACCCGAGCTATCACGGACTGCGGTACTGGCCGGATCTCGGCCCCAGCGCGTTCGCGATCAAGCTGCGCGTGCAGCTACTGCGGGACATCGGCCCCGCGATCTCGCCGCACTCGGCGTTCCTGCTGCTCCAGGGCGTGGAGACGCTGAGCCTGCGGATCGAGCGGCACTCGGCCAACGCGCAGGCACTCGCCGAGTGGCTGGAACAGCGTGACGAGGTCGCGGCCGTCCACTATCCGGGCCTGGAGTCCAACCGCTGGTACGAGGCCGGGCAGCGGTATCTGCCCCGGGGCGCGGGCGCCGTGCTCGCGTTCGAGCTGCGGGACGGAGTGGAGGCGGGCAAGCGGTTCGTGGACGCCGTCGAGCTGTTCAGCCATCTCGCGAACATCGGTGACGTACGGAGCCTGATCATCCATCCGGCGTCCACCACGCACAGCCAGCTCGGCCCGGCGGAACTCGCGGCGACGGGTACGGCGCCGGGTCTGGTGCGGCTGTCGGTGGGCATCGAGAACATCGCCGATCTGAAGGCGGATCTGGAGGCAGGCTTCCGCGCGGCGAAGGAAGCCTCCTGAGCGCCGGACCGGCCGGCACTCCCTCCCCAGAGGTACCGTCCCCTCCTGTCACCGGCGCGTGGCAGGAGGGGGACCCCCGTGGCGACCGCAGGTGGGTGGCGCTGGACAAGCCGCTGGGCCTGGAGGCGGGCGGTGAACTGCCCGGGGTGCGGCTGGCGTACGAGACCTGGGGGCGGCTCGCGCCCGACGCGTCGAACGCCGTCCTGGTCCTGCACGCGCTGACCGGTGACAGCCATGTCGTCGGCCCGGCGGGTCCCGGCCATCCCACGCCCGGCTGGTGGAACGGGCTGATCGGTCCCGGCCTGCCGCTCGACACGGACCGCTGGTTCGTCGTCGCACCGAATGTGCTGGGCGGCTGCCAGGGCAGCACGGGTCCGTCGTCGGTACGGGACGGGGGTGCCCGGTGGGGCGGGGCGTTCCCGTTCCTCACGCAGCGCGATCAGGTGGCCGCCGAGGCCCAGTTCGCCGACGCGCTCGGGATCGAGCGGTGGGCGCTGGTGATCGGCGGCTCGATGGGTGGGATGCGGGCGCTGGAGTGGGCGGTGACGTATCCCGGGCGCACCGGGTCGCTGCTGCTCCTGGCGTGCCCGGCGGCGGCGAGCGCGGAACAGATCGCCTGGGCCGCCGTCCAGCTCCACGCCATCCGCACCGATCCGCACTGGCGGGGCGGCGACTATCACGGTGCCAGGGCGGGCGGGGGTCCGCACGCGGGGCTCGGCCTGGCGCGCCGGCTGGCCCATGTGACGTATCGCAGCGAGCCCGAACTCCGGGCGCGGTTCGGCCGGTTGACGCAGGGAGTCGAGGATCCGTGGCGGGGCGGCCGGTACCGGGTGGAGTCGTATCTCGACCATCACGCGGCGAAGCTGGTGCGCCGCTTCGACGCCGGCAGCTATGTCGTCCTGACCGAGGCGATGAACAGCCATGACATCGGCCGCGACCGGGGCGGAACCGCGGCGGCCCTGCGCCGGGTGCGGGCCCGCACCCTGGTCGCCGGGGTGGATTCGGACCGGCTCTACCCCCTGGCCCAACAGGAGGAGTTGGCGGCGGGCATCCCCGGCGCCGACCGAGCCCGGATCATCGAGTCACCGTACGGACATGACGGCTTCCTGATCGAAACGGAGCAAGTCGCCGTGCTGGTACGGGAGTTGCTGGGGAGTTCGTAGGGAAGTACCAGGTGGACCGGGTTCGGTCACGGCGAATGTGGTTCCGCCGGGCCCGCGACCGGGTGCGGGCGGTATCCGGACTCCAGGCGCTTGCCCTGTTCCTTCGTCAGCGTGACCTCCAGAGCCGCGAGGGCGTCCTGAAGATGTGTCAGCTTCGTCGCGCCGACGATGGGCGCGCCGACGCCGGGTCTACCGAGAAGCCAGGCGAGCGCCACCCGGGCCGGAGGCAGGCCGAGTTCGGTGGCGACGGTCCGGAGAGTGTCGACGATGTCGAAGTCGTCCTCGGTGTAGAGCGCGTCGGCGAGCGGGTCCGTGCCGCCGCGTGCGGTCGTGCGTGCCCCGCCGCGCTCGCGTCCCCCGGCGAGCAGCCCACGGGCGAGCGGGCTGTACGGCAGGACACCGACGCCCTGGTCCAGGCAGAGCGGGATCATCTCGCGCTCCTCCTCGCGGTAGACGAGGTTGTAGTGGTTCTGCATCGAGACGAACCGGGTGGTTCCGGCGAGCGCCGCGGTGTACTGGGCCTTGGCGAACTGCCAGGCGTACATGCTGGACGCGCCGATGTAGCGCACCTTCCCTGCCCGGACGACGCTGTCGAGCGCCGCCATCGTCTCCTCGATCGGTGTGTGGTGGTCCCAGCGGTGGATCTGGTACAGGTCGATGTGGTCGGTGCCGAGCCGTCGCAGGGACGCGTCGACCGAGGCCAGGATGTGCTTGCGGGACAGGCCGCGGTCGCCGGGCCGATCGCTCATCGGGTAGTAGACCTTGGTGGCCAGGACGTAGTCGTCGCGGTCGCCGAAGCACTCGGAGAGCAGCCGTCCCGTGACCTCTTCGGAGGCGCCCCGGTCGTACATGTCGGCCGTGTCGAAGAGCGTGACCCCCGCGTCCACGGCGTGCCGCACGATTGGCCGTGCCTCGTCGGCGGTGAGGTGCCAGGCGCGGCGCGAACGGTCGCCGTAGCTCATCATGCCGAGGCCGATACGGGAGACGGTCAGCCCGGACGTGCCCAGGCGGGTGTAGCGCATGACGGGTCTCCGTTCAGGTCCGGGGGGCGGTGGTGAGGAACAGGGGTGTGACGGAGAGGTCCAGGTGTACGGCGGCTCCGTCGTGGGGCGCCGTCACGTGGCTGCCGAAGGTGTCGGTGACGTGGGCGGTGGGGTGGGGCCAGGGCCAGTCGACGGGGGTCGGGGGTGCGTCCTCGCCGGTGAAGGTGTCGCCGTCGGACCAGAGGATGTGCAGTGGGGGACGGCTGTCGCGTACCACCTCGAAGGCGAACACTTCCTGGTCCGCCCTCTGCCCCCGCCCGCCGTGGTCGAGGCGGCACACGGATGTGGCGCCCTCCAGGTGGTCCGCGAGCAGCGCGAAGGTCTCGGCGGACGGGCGGCGCGCGGTAAGGGCCCGGCCCTCGTAGTCCATGAGCGCGAGTTTGCCGAACAGGAAGCCCATCAGGTTGAGCGGGTCGGCGTAGCCCGGGACCTCAGGGGCGAGATTCCAGCAGACCGTCCGCGTGACGCCCGACGCCAGGGCGAGGACATTGCGGGTGACGAGCTGGCGGCGGTTGATACGGTCCCGCTTCGCGGCCAGGTCCGGCGGGCAGTCGTCCAGGAACATCCGCAGCTCGGGCGGGAGTTCGGCGGCGCGGGCGTACAGGGCTCGCATCGTCAGGCGGTCCGGCGACTCGGGCGCTGCGGATACTTCGGGGTCCGCGCCGAGACCGGAATCGGTGCCGGAATCAGTGCCGGAATCAGCAATCGTGCCCCCGAACGCCGCCGTCATCGTCGCCTCGAACACGCCCTGCGCCGCCGGGAATTCGAAGAGGATCGGACCGTTGTACTCCCCCGCCACCACCGGCCGTTCGTAGCCGTGGCGGCGCATCATCGCGCGGACGGACTCCACCTGGTCCGGGACGGCGCGGGGGTCTCCGTACAGGTTGACGGCGAACAGGTCGAAGGAGTCCCGTCCGTCGGCGACGACCTGGTCGAAGAACTGCCGGGCCGGGCTGCCGTCGGGGCTCGCGAGTACGTCGTAGCCGCAGCCGCCGAGCACGAGCGCCGCGTCCGGGTCGGCGGCGCGCACGACGGCGGCGAATGCGGTGAGCTGCTCGACGTACTCGGGGGCGGTGCCCGCCCAGAGCATCCCGGTGTTGCTGGGCTCGTTGTTGCACTGCCAGTACTCCACGCGCCCCCGGCAGCGCGTGACCAACTCCCTTATGAAACGGGCGTAACGCTCCCTGTCCTTCGCCGGTGACGACGGGAGGAAGTCCGTGGGGTGCCGGGTGGCCCACGGGGAGCTGGAGCAGACGGTCACCCAGGTCTCGGCCGCCGGGTCGAGCTGCCCGAGAAGCGCGTCGACCACCGTCCAGTCGTAGCGGCCCTCCTCCGGCTCGACCTGGCTCCAGTACACATAGACGCGGACCAGTGAACCGCCCAGCTCGCGGATCTCGGGGACGAAGCTGTCCGGCGGTCCGAAGAGTCCGTAGCTGACGCTGCGGACGATGCCCAGACGGATCCCGGGCGGGGTGGCGGACGGACTCATGCGCGCTCTCTCCACTTACGTATACGCCATATACTTCCGCTTGAGTCTATATACTCTTCCCGTGAAGGAGAACCCGGAGGGCCCGGAGAGTGCGCCGCCGCCCTTGATCTGGACCCGGCCCCCGCCCCGGCGGCGGCAGAGCCCCCTGGAGCGGGACGACATCGTGAAGGCCGCGGTCGCCGTCGCCGACGAAGGGGGTGCCGGCGCGCTCACCATGGCGGCGGTCGCCCGGCGTCTCGGCCCGTACACACCGATGGCGCTCTACCGCTACGTCCTCAGCAAGGACGGCCTGGTCGACCTGATGCTCGATCACGTCACGGGCGAGATCCCGCTGCCGGACGAACCGGGCGGCGACTGGCGCGCCGACCTCCGCCGGGTCGCCACCGACAGCTGGGCCATGGTCAAGCGCCACCTCTGGTACGCCCAACTCGTGCCGACCCGGCCGCCGTTGGGCCCGCACATGATGCGCCGCACCGAGTACCTGCTGCAGATCCTCGTCCGGCAGGGGGTGACGGTCGGCGACGCGATGACATACGTCGCGCTCCTCGACCGGCACATCTTCGGCAGCGCCCAGCAGGAGGCCGAGGAACGCGCCATGCGGCGCCGCCACGGTCTGCACACCCCGCTCCAGCTCGCGGAGGCGATCACGGCGGCGCGGGAGCTGGCGGCGGCCGACGGGCGCCATCCGGCGCTGACCGCATGGATGACGTCACCGTCCGGACCGGACATGGACGAACAGTTCGCGCTCAGCCTGTCCTTCCTGATCGACGGCATCGCGACCCGACTGCCCCGCCCGGACGGCCCGTCTCACACCGCGTCGCAGTAGGCGACCAGACGATTTGGCCGTCAGCAGGTTTCCGGTGTGTGGGTCCGAGTGCCGTAGCGAAGGCCGTCGACGAGGAGGGCGATCATGCGTCGGGTGTGGCCGTTCTCGTCCTCGTGGGCGGGCAGGGTGAGATTGCGGGTGGCCACCAGGATGTCGTCGGGGTCGACGTCGGCACGGATCTCACCGGCTCGCGCCGCGCTGTCCAGGAGCGTGGTGAGGACGGGTATGAGGCGCTGCTCGAAGTAGGCGGGCAGGCTGTCGTAGGTCGGGTCGCCCGAGTGCAGGGCGGCGCTGAGTCCGCGTTTCGTGGCGATGAAGACCGCGAAGCGCTGGAGCCATTCGGCGAGCGCTTCGGCCGGGCCGCACTGGGCCACGAGGGTGGGTGCGGCGTCGGCGCAGGCGTCGACCTCGTGGCGGAAGACCGCCGCGATGAGGTCGGCCCGCTGCGGGAAGTGGCGGTACAGGGTGCCCGCCCCCACCCCCGCCTTCGCGGTGATCTGGCGGACGGGGGCGTCGACGCCCGAGGTGGCGAAGACGTCCGCCGCCGCCGAGAGCAGGGCGTCGGTGCTGCGTTGCGCGTCCGCGCGCACCCGCTTGACGGGCTGCCCTTCCGACGTCGCCTCGGTTCCGGTCACCCGAGTCGTGCCCTGGTCCTGAGTCATGTCCTCACGCACGGCGCTTCCCTTGCTAAACGGAACAGTGTTCCGTATTGTTCTAGGTGGAACGTTGTTCCGGTATGCAGCCTAGCCGCTGCGCCGCACGCGGGCCATGAGCAATCGGCCATGAACAATCGGCTTCGGGCAAGGAGAACCATGAAGTACCGCACTCTGGGGCGGACCGGTATCAAGGTCAGTCCCTACTGTCTGGGCGCGATGATGTTCGGCGCCGTGGGAAACCGCGATCACGACGACTCCGTCCGGATCATCCACAAGGCGCTGGACGCGGGCATCAACTTCGTCGACACCGCCGACGCCTACTCGCGCGGCGAGTCCGAGGAGATCGTCGGACAGGCGCTCAAGGGCCGCCGGGACGAGGTCGTCCTGGCCACCAAGGCCCACCTCCCGATGGGCGACGACCCCAACCAGCAGGGCAACTCCCGGCGCTGGCTGACCCGTGCGCTGGAGGACTCGCTGCGCCGCCTGGGGACCGACCACGTCGACCTGTTCCAGGTCCACCGGCCCGCGCCCGACACCGACGTGGAGGAGACTCTCTCGACGCTCACGGATCTGATGCGCGCGGGAAAGGTCCGCGCCATCGGCTCCTCCACCTTTCCCGCGTCGGACATCGTCGAGGCGCAGTGGGTCGCCGAACGGCGGGGCTTGCAGCGGTTCCGCACCGAGCAGCCGCCGTACTCGATCCTCAACCGCGGCATCGAGCGCGAGGTCCTGCCCGTCTGTGAGCGCTACGGCATGGGCGCCCTGGTCTGGAGCCCGCTCGCGCAGGGCCTGCTCACCGGCCGGTTCCGCAAGGGCCACGAGACCGACAGCCACCGCGCGAGCCGCGGCTACCGGCACCTGACCGACGAGCGCCGGCTCGACACCGTCGAACAGCTCATCGCCCTCGCGCGGGACGCCGGGATGCCCCTGACCCACCTGGCGATGGCCTTCGCCATCGCCCACCCCGGCGTCACATCCGCCATCATCGGGCCGCGCACCATGACCCATCTCGACGACCTCCTCGCGGGTGCGGAGACCACACTCAGCGACGAGATCCTCGACCGGATCGACGCGATCGTGCCCCCGGGCACCGACGTCGGGGCGCTCGACATGGCGTACGACCCGCCCGCCGTCCAGCGGGCCGGGCTGCGGCGCCGGGTGCCGGACGAGCGCTCCGCCGCCTGACCCGCGACCGGTCGGCGCCCTGCCCGAAGACGGTTACGCGGACGTCCCGTACACGCTCAGGCCGGAGAGCTGGCCCGCCGGCCACCCGGTGTTGGCGGTGAAGTGGATGCGGACGTAACGGGCGGTCGCGGCCGGGAAGGTCACCGTGGCCGTGTTGCCGGTGGCCGGGTCGAAGGTGCGGCCCGCGGACCCGGCGAGCGTGGTGAAGTCCGTGCCGTTGAGGCCGCCTTGGACGGAGAGGGTCTGGACGCGGGTGGCCCAGGCCGGATTCGGCGGCAGGGTGAGCACCACCCGCTGCACCGAACGGGCGGCGCCGAGATCGACCTGGATCCACTGCGGGAAGGCGTTGTTGACGCTCTCCCAGTACGTGCCGGGGTCACCGTCCACCGCGTTGCCCGGCCCGTATGCCTGCGTCTGGCCGCTCGCCGCGGCCGGGCGGCGCAGCGCCAGGTCACCGGTGGGCTCCGGGACGCCGCCCGGGTACGGGACGGTGGGGCGGACCGGCGTCAGGGCGATCTGCCCCTTCAGCATCCGGCCGCCGTCGGCGGTGAGGCGCAGGTAGTAGTCGGACGAGCAGGCCGTGCCGTCCTCGTCGAGCGCGCGGATCCCGGAGCCCGCCGGGACGGACGCGGCGGTCTCGGCGGTCTTGGCGATCTGGTTGCCCTCGTTGAACTCGTCGAACATCGAGATGTAGAAGCCCTGCACCCCGATGCCGACGAGGTTGTAGAACTGGCGCCACATCAGATCGCCGTGCGCCCGGTGCCCTGACTGAAGGTCGCCGGGGATCACGCACGGCTGGTAGTCGATGCCCCGGGCCGCGCAGTCCGCGAGGTCGGGGGTGTTCACGTCCCGCAGGTACCCGTCGGCGCCCGGGACATTGGTGACCCGGCCGACCATCCAGGGCGAGATCATGTCGCACGAGTGGTACACGTCCAGGAATCCGGGGCGGGAGTCCCCCGTGCCGGTGCGCCAGTGGGTCGGCACTCCCCCGATGACGTAACAGCCCTGCGCCTTGAACCAGTCGACGACCTCCTTGCAGGGTCCGGGCGTGAAGGGCCGGCTGGGCTCGGAGAAGCCGAACCCCCAGATGCAGACGACGGGTTTGCCGTTCTGGCGGGCGTACGCGGTCGAGGCCGTGTGCGCCTTCATCTTCGTCGTCCAGTCGTCCTTGATCTGGGTCTGCATGGACAGCCAGTCGGTGACGTCGTACATGATGTAGAACTTGCGGCCGTACGCCTCCGCCGACTGGCGCACCTTCTGCGCCATGCCGTCCCGGGTCGGGCCCTCGGCGCCGTACGGGTTGAAACGCTGGAGGGCGGCCGTGTCGCAGCCGTTGTCCCGCATCCAGCGGAAGTGTGTGTCGACCGTCTGCTGGTCCCAGGACGAGAACAGGGTGGCGGGGGCACCGTTGCCGAGGTTCGGATAGGCCGTCCGGTAGCCGCGGGTGAAGTCACCCATGTCCGGCCAGGAGACCAGGGTGGTGTTGGTCGGGGACGGCGGCTGCGACGCGTTGCTGCTGTAGTGCCACCAACTGTTGATGGGGGCACCGTCGCCGATGCACGCGAACCAGCCCTGGTAGCCGACCGTGATCTTGCCGACCACGTCGCCGGGGGGTGAGGCGGCGGGGGCCTGGGCGGCTGCCGTCGCCGTCGCGGTCGCCGCCGTGCTGAGGCCCGCCGTGGCCGTACCGGCGAGCGCGGAGAGGATCACGGACCGTCGGGAGATGCTCACGATTCCTCGCAGGGGGGTCGAGGGGGTGCGCGGAGGGTGCGGTGCGTGAGCGCCAACCTATGAACATGTCGGTGCACAGACAAGATGAGTGCACGCAAATTCTCGACATGCGGCCACAAAGACGCGACAGTCAGCTTCCGTCGGGCCCTGAGGCACGGTTCGGGTCCGGCCAGGCGCCTCGCGCGGCGACGTCCAGAATCAGCGCCGCGATGTTCCAGGCATCGTCCTCGCCGCTGTGATGGCGCCCCTCCAGCGGCAGCCCCGCGACCGTCAGCGCCTGGGCCATCCCGGGGCGCTTGACCAGCCCGTACGCCTCGGTGAAGACCCGCTTGGCGTTGGCGTGGCGGTGACCGAAGGGGTACGGCACCCCCGTCACACGGCACTGACGGGTGAACTGGTTCCGGTCGTAGTCCCCCCAACTGGCCCACGGGCGCACACCGGACAGGTGCGTCACGGCCAACTCGCGGCAGGCGGCGGCGAAGTCGACACCGGTGTCCACCTCGGCCTGCGTCAGACCGGTGAGTTCGGTGCAGAACGCGCTCACCTCCGAGCGCGCGGGGCGCACCAGGACGCGGTGTCGGGCGAGACGTTTCCGCGCGGCGATGTCGACCACGGTCAGGCCGATCTCGATGATCTCGCTCACCTGACCGGGCGGCGGCTGCCCGTCCCAGCAGGTGGCCTCGATGTCGACGACGTTCAGGAGGTCCGCGCCGCCTCCGGTGTACGGGGTGTCCATGGCGGCGAGCGTAGGGACCCGGTGCCGCTCCGGTCATCCGGGTTTCCCTACGCCACACACCTCCACCCGGACGGCCGGGCCTCAACTGCCTTGCTCCTGGGCCGACTTCAGCGGTCCGCCCCACTCGGCTACTGCTCGCGCAGGCCCCAAGGCGAGCCGTATTCGGTGAGCAGGTCCAGGAACGGGCGGGCCGGGAAGGCCTCCGGGCCGAGGATTCCGGCGCCGGACCAGGCGCCCGACGCGAGCAGTTCGAGGGCGACGACCGGGTTGACGGCGGTCTGCCAGACGACGGCCTGACTGCCGTACTCACGCATGGACCACTGGTTGTCGACCACGTGGTAGAGGTACACCTCGCGCGGGCGGCCGTCCTTGGTGCCCTTGACCCAGGTGCCCGCGCAGGTCTTGCCGTGCATACGGTCGCCGAGGGTCGCCGGGTCCGGCAGACAGGCCGCGACCACGTCACGCGGTGAGACCCGGACCGGGCCCGAGCCGTCCGCCGCCGCGACGGACACCGGTTCCGTGCGGTCCAGGCCCACCAGGTTCAGGGACCGCAGCGTGCGGATGAAGTCATCGCCGAGGCCGTACTTGAAGGTGACCCGGCGGGCATCCACCCAGCGGGGTACGAGGAGCACTTCCTCGTGTTCGACGTTGACGCACTCGACGGGGCCGATGCCCTCGGGGAAGTCGAAGACCTCCGGCTCGCTGAACGGCTCGGTGGTGTACCAGCCGCGCTCCGCCTCGTAGACGACGGGCGGGTTGAGGCACTCCTCGATGGTGGTCCAGATACTGAAGGAGGGTGCGAAGTCGTAGCCGTCGACCGTGAGGTTCGCGCCGTCACGAATGCCGATCTCCTCGATCTCGTCGAAGAGTTCGTCGGCGGCGTACCGGGCGAACACGTCCGACAGGCCCGGCTCCACACCCATGCCGACGAGGGCGGTCTTCCCGGACTTCTCCCAGTCGGCGGCGCGCTCGAACTGGGCGTCGCCCAGCTTGACCCCGCACTCCTCGTACGGGCGGTCCGGGTGCGGGCGGGACAGGGACATCGCCATGTCGAGGTAGTGCGCGCCCGCCGCCAGGGCCGCCTGGAACAGCGGCATCACGAAGCGCGGGTCGGTCGCGTTGACCAGGACGTCGCAGCGCTCCAGGCGCAGCAGGTCGGTGACCGCCGACTCGTCGCTCGCGTCGATGCGTTCGGCGCGGAAGCGGGCACCCTTGCCGTCGGCCACGAGGGCCGCGACGGCCGCCTCGGCCCGGGAGAGGTCGTAGTCGGCGATGACCATGTGGTCGAAGAAGGGGCGGCGGGCGGCGATACGGGTGAGGGCGGTGCCGACACCTCCGGCGCCCACGAGCAGAACACGCATGGCGGAAACTCCGTTCTCCGGGTTCGGGACCTCTCGGTTGTCCCGTTCCGCGCATCCAACGGGGGCGTGCCTGTTCACGTCAATGGTGTTGGCATAAGCTCACTGGCCCGGCGGGCCCACCGGCTCGCCGGGGGCGGAGGGAGTGTGCGGTCATGGCCAAACCGGTGGTGCCGGAGGAGGGGCGGCGGCGACGGCGCCCGACGAAGAGGGGCGCGGTCCTGTCCGAGCGGCTGATCGTGGACACCGCGCTGCGGATGCTGCGGGAACACGGCGGCGCGGGCCTGACGGTACGACGGCTCGGCACCGCCCTGGGCGCGGATCCGAGCACGCTGTACCGGTACTTCCGGGGTATCGACGATCTGACCCTGGCGATCGGGGACGTGCTGGTCGGCCGGGCCGTGGATGGCTGGGAGAGCACCGGGGACTGGCGCGCCGACCTGCGGGCACTGGGGCTGCGGATCCACGCCGCGTATCTGGGGCACCCGCAGGCAGCGGTGCTCACGGCGAGCCGGGTGAGCGGCAGGGCGCACGAGGTGGCGGCCGACGAGACGATCCTCGGGGTACTGCGCACGGCCGGGTTCCCGGTCGCCGACGCCGTGCGGATCTACCACGCGTTCATCGATCAGAGCCTGGCCTTCGCGGCCCTCGACGCGGCGTCGCTCGCGCTGCCGGCCGCGGCGCGCGATGCGGATCAGGAGGTGTGGCAGGCGACCTACGCGCGGCTGCCCGCCGCGACACATCCGCACATCGCGGCGACGGCGCCGCTGCTGGTGGCCCGGATGAACGACAGCGCGTATCCGACGGCGCTGGACATGCTGCTCGACAGCGCGGGGGCGCAGTTGGCCGGCCTCCGTCACCTCGCGTAGTCGAAAATGCACGCAGAGGAAGACCGTGCAAGGCTGATCCCGTCCACCCCCCACAGTGCTGAGGAGCCGTCATGGGTATCAAGGACCAGTTCAACGAGAAGGCCGAGCAGATCAAGGACAAGGCGCAGCGGGCCGCCGGCGACGCCAAGGAGCGGGGCCAGCAGGAAGCCCACCAGCACGGCCGTCCGCCGCAGGACCGCGACCAGGACCGTGACCAGGCCCGCGACCAGGCCCAGCACGGCCGGGAGCAGGGTCAGGACATGAGGGACGACAGGGACGAGCGCTCGGAGCGCTGACCCCGTCGCCACGCCCAAGGGGCGCGCCCGAACGGGTGCGCCCCTTGGCGTGCGCCGGACCGCACCGCCACGCACCGCGCTGCACCGCACCCCACCGCGCTGCGTGGCGTGGCGTACGTCGGCGGGCCGTTCGGCGTATACCGGGTGGCTCAGTGCCGGACCAGGCAGAACGGGTGGCCCGCCGGGTCCGCGTAGATACGCCAACTCCCTTCACCCGAACCGCCGTCCAGCACGGTCGCCCCGAGAGTCAGGATCTCGTCGTGGGCGGCGTCCAGGTCGGGGACGGCGAAGTCGAAGTGGAACTGCTGGGGGCGCTCCGGGTCCGGCCACATCGGCGGCCGGTAGTCCGCCACCCGCTGGAACGCGAGCACGAGCCCGGACGCCGTGTGCAGTGTCGACCAGTCCTCACCCAGCGCCCAGCGCCGGTCCGGGCGGTCGACGTACCCGCCGAGGAGGGACCGGTAGAACCCGGCGAGCACACCGGGTTCGGGACAGTCGAGGACGACGCACTGCAAGTCGGCGATCATGGGCTGAGCATAAGGTGCTACACCTTGCGGGCCACCCCGCCGAACATGGCCACTTCCTCCGGCTCGGTGGTCCCGGTCACCGCCGGGCGCCAGCGTGAGCAGGAGACCAGGCCGGGGTCGAGGAGGTCGAGTCCGTCGAAGAAACGGCCGACGGCTTCCGGGGTGCGCTGCCGCAGCTTGGGTGTGCCGTGCTCGTTCCAGAACGCCACCGCCGCGTCCACGTCGGGCATGGCCGGGCTGGTGATGGTGTGCGAGAGCACAAGGTGGCTGCCGGACGGCAGCCGTTCCATGAGGTCGCGGACGATGCCGTACGCCTCGTCGTCGTCGCCGATGAAGATGACGACGCCGAGCAGCATGAGGGCGACCGGCTCGCTCAGGTCCAGCGTCTTGGCGGCGTGTTCGAGGATCGCGTCGGTGTCGCGCAGGTCGGCGTCGAGGTAGTCGGTCCGGCCTTCGCGGCTGCTGGTGAGCAGGGCGCGGGCGTGCGCGAGGACCAGCGGGTCGTTGTCGACGTAGACGACGCGGGACTCGGGGGCGATGCGCTGGGCGACCTCGTGGGTGTTGTCGGCGGTCGGGAGTCCGGTGCCGATGTCGAGGAACTGCCGGATGCCGGCGTCGGCGACGAGATGACTGACGGCGCGTCCGAGGAAGAGGCGGTCCTCGCGCGCGTAGTCGCCGATGCCCGGGTGCAGTTGACGGATCTGGTCGCCCGCCGCACGGTCGACGTCGTAGTTGTCCTTGCCGCCCAGCCAGTAGTTCCAGATACGGGCCGTGTGCGGCAGGCTCGTGTTGATACGGGCGCGCATCGGGTCGGACAGGGGGTCCGCGCCTGCCGGGTTCTCGGTCACGGGTCGGTCTCCTCGGCCAGGGGGCTTCTGCGGTCACCCCGCAGTTGCGGTCAACCCGCAATGTAGCCAACCGACTTGAGCCCGTGCACCCGTGGGGCGGATGAATGGCCGGAGCACGGCGGCGGGGCGGTGGTGGAGCGACGCGTGCCGCTTCACCACCGCCCCGCCGGGGACGGTGTCCGCCCGGTCAGTCGATGCCCCGGTCCGACATCAGGACGGGGTTGCCGTACCGGGGCCTGCCCGTGTCCTTGTTCCGGTCGAACACTCCGGCCAGTACCAACAGGACGGCGATCCCGGCGACGACGGCGGCCAGGGCCGCTCCCGCCGCCACGCCGCCGGGCGCGAGGGTGTGTTCCAGCGCGTCCCCGACCGCGCGCGTCCGGCCGGCGGGCACCAGCCGGGCTCCGGCGAAGGCAACGCTCACCAGGACCGCGACGCCTGCCGCCACCGCGGCACCGCGCCGCAGCAGCGGTACGACGACTGCCGCGACGAGACACAGGACGGCGCCGGCCAGCAGGGCGCCGTACACGGACGCGGACGCTCCATGGCCGTACAGCGGGAGGTTGGTGAGCCCGGACGCGAGGAACGCGAGGGCGGCGAGCCACCGGAGCCACAGCCGGGGACCGACGGTGCGGCCCGCTGCCCGATGGGCCGAGACGGGCCGGATCGGTGTCACCAGGGGTGCGACCTTGACGGCCGGCTGCCGTGCGGGCCGCATCTTGGCGTCGTCCTTGGCGTCGTCCTCCACCGGGGGCGGGGCGTCGGGCGACGGTTCGTCCGGGGGTGGCTCGGCGGGGGCCGCCTTCTCGTGCCCCAACCGGCCGATGAGTTCCGCGAGTTCCTCGACGGTGCGGCTGGCGGCGGCGGAGCGGACGGCTTCGTCGGCGGCGCGCGGAGCGTGGGGCGGCCGGTGCAGCAGCACCATCAGACGGCTCACGTCGTCCAGGGTGCGCTGCTCGGTCGCCGTGCGGATCGCCGCGTCGGCGGTGTCGGGGGAGTGCGGGGGGCGGCTCAGCGAGTCCACCATCCGGGTCACGTCGTCCACGGGGCGTTCCACGGCGGCGGCCCTGACGGCCTCCGCGACGATCCGCGCGTGGTCCGGCGACTCCTCCAGAAGGGTGATGAGTTGGAGAACCTCGTCGAGCGATCTGGCGACGACGACAGTACGGGTCAGCCGGTCCGCGGGGTCGGGACCGGGGCCGGATATGTCCTCGTCGGGCCGGCCGGCGTCGTAGGGCGCCTCGGGCTCGGTGGGGGGTGGGTTCCCGGTGTGCGCGGGAAATGAGTCGGTCGCCATGAGCCTCATACTCCAGAGTCATTGATCTGTGGGATGCAGATCAACCGGCGCAAATGCATCGTTACCTGGAGCATTCGTAACCGCTGCTCGCACACCCCGCCACCGGGGCCGGACGCGCACCGGCCGGACGTCACCATCTGGACGTCACTATCTGAACGTCACCGGCTGGGGCTCGCGATCAGCAGCGCCACGTCGTCGTGGTCGTCCGCCCCGCGCAGCAGACGCAACAGGCGCTCGCAGGTGTCCTCCAGGGACGGGTCCGGTGTGTCCAGCAGCCGCAGCAGGGCGTCGAGGCGGGTGTCGATGTCGATCAGGCGGCTCTCGACCAGGCCGTCGGTGTAGAGGACGAGCCGGTCGCCCGGGGCCAGGTCGACGGTGACCGAGCGGAAGGGCACCCCGCCGACGCCGAGGGGCGCGCCCCGGGGCAGGTCGAGCAGCCAGGGCGGGCCGCCGTCCGGGACGAGGACCGGCGGCAGGTGCCCGGCGTTGGCGAGGCAGCACTCCGCGCGGACCGGGTCGTACACGGCATAGAGGCAGGTGGCGAGGTTGGGTTCCAGGTCGGTGGTGATCTCGTCCAGGTGGTGCAGGACCTCGGCCGGGTCGAGGGCCAGCCGGGTCAGGGTCTGCGTCGCCGTGCGGAGCCGGCCCATGGTGGCCGCCGCGTTGATGCCGCTGCCCATGACGTCGCCGACGACGAGCGCGGTCCTGCCGTCGTGGAGGTGGATGACGTCGAACCAGTCGCCGCCGACCTCGCTGGCCGCGCCGGCCGGCTGGTAGCGCGAGGCGATGTCGAGTCCGGCGCGGCTGGCCGGCGGCTCGGGGAGCATGCTGCGCTGGAGGGTGAGGGCGATGTCGCGCTGCTGCCGGTACCAGCGGGCGTTGTCGATGCAGACGGCGGCGCGGGCGGCGAGTTCGCAGGCCAGGAGGATGTCGTCCTCGCCGAACGGCAGGGAGGTGTGGGCGCGTTTGAGGTCGAGGGCGCCGAGCACTTCGCCGCGCGCGATCAGCGGCACGGCCAGATACGAGTGGACGCCGGCCCGCGCGAGGAGTGCGGCGGCCTCCGCGTCGCGGGCGATGGACGGCAGGTCGTGCGCGGCGACCCGGGCGATGTGGACGGGACGGCCGGTGGTGACACAGCGGGTGACGAGCCGGTCGGCGCCGTAGCGCGCGGGTTGCCCCGGCGGGTCGGCGGCCTGGAGCGCGAGCGTCGGATGGGCGCTGGCGACGGCGAGCGCGCGGAACATCGCGGTGCCGTCGGTGAGGACGCGCCCCGGCCGCTCCCGCAGGACGGTTTCGAGGACGTCGACGGCGGCCACGTCGGCGAGTTCGGGCACGGCGACGGCGGCGAGTTCCCGTGCGGTCTGTTCCAGGTCGAGGGTGGTGCCGATGCGTACCGAGGCGTCGGCGACGAGCGCGAGCCGGTGCCGGGCCCGTTCGGCCTCCAGGGCGGCGCGGTGCCTGTCGGTGACGTCGATGACCGAGACGGCGAGGCCGAGGATCCGGCCGCCGGCCGCCTCCAGCCGGTACAGGGACAGCGACCAGGCGTGGTCGGCGGTGAGGTCGGCGGGCGTGCGGCCGACGACCTCGTGGTCCAGGACGGGGTCGCCGGTGGCCAGTACCTGACGCATCAGCCCTTCCAGGACCTCCGCGCCGACGGACGGCAGGATCTCGCCGAGCCGGCGGCCGATGCAGGCCTCGGCGCTGACGCCGTTGACGCGTTCGAGACCGGGGTTGACGGCCATGTACCGCAGTTCGGTGTCCATGACGGCGACGCCGATCGGGGACTGTTCCACCAGGCGTACGGACAGGGCCAGGTCGCGTTCGAGCTGCCGCAGCATCTCCTGGTCGGTGACGAGACCGAGGGCGTAGACGTCCCCGAGGTCGTCGAAGAGCCGTACGTTGCGGAACTCCAGGAGCCGTGACTCGCCGTTCTTGTGGCGCACGGGGAAGACCCCCGACCAGCTCTCGCCGGTCCGCATGACCTCGTCGAAGAGGTTCAGTACGCGCGCGAGGTGGTCCTCGGCGACGAAGAGGCGGGCCGCGTACTGGCCCAGGGCCTCGGTGGCGCTGTAGCCGAAGAGCTGTTCGGCCTGGGGGCTCCAGAGGACGATGCGGCCCTCGGCGTCCAGGACTACGGCGGCGACGCCCAGCATGTCGAGGAGCCCGCCGGTGACGGCACGTATGTCGCCGTCCTTGCCCGTGGCGGCAGCACCGGCCTCCCCGTCCTTGTCGGTCCGGGGCCCGCTCCCGTACGCGTCGCTCTCGCCCATCGCCGCCGATCCTCCACCGCCGCCTCGACACGGGGCCACCCCAGTCTGCCTCCGTGCGCTCCGGTTGGCGCCCCCATGCTCTCGCGGGGGCCCGCCGGACCGCAGCCTCCCCGCAGGGTGTATTCGGGCAGGTGCGGGGCGTGTACGGGGGCGCGCACGCCACCCGATCGGCGCGGGCGGGATGAGTGCGCCCCTCAGGGCGGGTAGACGGCAGTCATGGACGCCACCGCTTGGCTGCTCACGCTGGCCGCGGTCGCCGCGCTGCTCATGGCGGTCGCCGCCGCGATTCTTCTGGTCCGGGTGATACGGGCCCGCAAGCTGCTGCTCGACGCCGGGGTCCCGGTGCGGGACAAGGCCCTGTTCTGGTGTGCGGTGCTCTACACGCTGTCACCGGTGGATCTGCTGCCGGACCCGGTGTACCTGGACGACATCGGCGTACTGCTCCTCGCCCTGCGGGCACTGCACTCGGCGGCGGCGAAGCGCGGGATCGGGGCGGGTGGTGCGGGGCCGGGGGCGGAGGCAGGGGGCGGGGTGGAGGCGCGGGACGTGAAGGGCGCACCCCCTGGATGACTCGGATGACTCGGATGGCCCCGAATGACCCCGTTCACGCGTGTGGTGCCCCTCACGTCGGACGCGAGGGGCACCGCGGTGACGCGGGTGCGGCCGGTACGGGCCACGAGGGCCTTCACCGACCGCTGCCGGCAATGGTCAGCGGTTCTTGCAGACGTTGCCGAAGGCCGGGTTCAGCACACCGATCACGTCGATGCTGTTGCCGCAGACGTTGGCGTCCACGTTCACCGGAACCTGGATGACATTGCCGGAGAGGACACCCGGCGAACCGATCGCGACACCTTCGGCACCGGCGTCGGCGGCTGCGACACCGGCACCACCGAGGACGGCACCGGCGGTCAGGAAACCGGCGACGACAGCAGTACGTACAAACATCTTCATCTCCCATCGGGAAGGGCGTGTGACACACCCATCCGACGGCATGTTCGTCCGACAACCCGCTGATTGATCCGGTCGACGGCGCGTCGCGCCCCTCCGATCCGGGAGCGGGCCCGAACGGAGTGTTACGGGGACCGTCACAGGACGGCGCCGCCGTGCAACCGGTAGTGCTCGATCAGCTTCGTCCGGGCCGTCTCCAGACGGTGCGCCAGGATCTCCGCGATGGTCCGCAGCAGCACGAGTCCGAGGGCCGGCTCGTCGTCGCAGAGCCGGCGCACGGCGGGTGCGTCGAACTCGTAGGCGCGGACCTGGCTGAACGCCTCGGCGCCGAAGTCCCACTGGTGCGGCGGGAACATCCAGGACCAGCCGAGGAGGTCACCGGGGTGCAGGAGGTCCACACCGACGCGCCGCCGGTCCGGGAGGCTCAGATCGAGGCTGACGGAACCGGAGCGGATCACCCAGAACCGGTCGGCCGCGCCGCCCTCCTCGAAGATCCGCACGTCCTGCGGGAACGAGACCTCCTGGGCGAGGGTCATCAGGCGGTGGCGGTGGTCGGGGGACAGCGCCGAGAGCAGTCGAGTCGCTTGGGTCATCCGGAACCTCCTCGCCGGCGGTGCCTCACCTGCGGAAGGGGTGCCCCGGAGGGGTGCGGCCCGGCACCTCCACCCTGCGCCGCGCCGCGCCCCTCGCGCAATACGGGACGGGGAATCCGGTCCACGGACCGGTGTGTCCCGCTGTGTCGCCGTGTGTGTCAGAGCAGGCGCCACAGGTGATCGGCGGTCCCGTTGTCGTCGTACTGCACGACCTGCGCGCTGTTCGCCGTGGACATCCCGTCGACCCCGAGGACCTTGCCGCTGTGCCGGTTGCGGATCCGGTGCCAGCCGTCGCCGTTGTCGACGAACTGCCAGAGGTGGTCGGCGGTGCCGTTGTCCTCGTACTGCACGACACGGGCGCTGTTGGCCGTGGACATGCCGTCGACGCCGAGGACCTTGCCGCTGTGGCCGTTGCGGATGAGGAACCAGCCGTCGCCGCGTGCGACGAGCTGCCAGGCGTGGTCGCCGGTGCCCGTGTTGTCGAACTGCACTACGCGCGCGCTGTTCGCGGTGGACATGCCGTCCACGGCGAGGACTTTGCCGCTGTGCCGGTTCTGGACGCGCCGGAAGGCGGGCTCTTCGGTCCAGGGCGTGCCGTCGGGTGTCGCGGTGGGGAAGGCCGTGATGCGCAGCCGGGCGGCGCCCATGGGGACGAGGCTGACGCGTTCGACGGGTGCGGTGCTGCGGGCGGGGCTCTGCTGGAGCGGGGCGACCACGTGCTCGTCGTCGGCGACCCATTCGCCGACGCGGCGCGCTTCGGCGGTGATCCGGACGGGCACGGTGGCGTGGGTGAACGGGTTGTCCGGGACGGGTCCCTTCGCGCGCGTGACGCGCAGCGGGGTGTCCGGGACGAGGCCGTAGTTCCACGGTGTGGTGGCGTGCACCTCGTACTCGGGGAAGGTGTCGGTGCCCGCGTACCGGACGTACTTCTCGCCGATGCGGAGCGAGTAGGTCAGGGGGCCGTGCTGGACGCTGACGGCGTCGCCGTTGTCGGGCCAGTCGCGCAGGGCGGTGCGCTGGGGCAGCCGCAGTGTGACCTCGTCGCCGGGCGACCAGGTGCGCTCGACCCGGACGAAGGCGGGGCCGGAACTGGCGCTCACCGGGCGGCCGTTGACGCTCACAGAGGGGTCCTCGCACCAGCCGGGGATCCGCAGCAGCAGCGGGAAGGAGACGCGGCGGCGCGGTGACACGGTGAGCGTGACCGTCTCCGTGAACGGGTAGCCGGTGTCCTCGCGCACGGTCACCTCCACTCCCCCGGCGACCCGCGCGGTGACCTCGCTCGGGGCGTACAGGGCCGCCGCGAGCCCGCCGTCCGGTGTGGCGAGCCACATCTCCTCGGCGTAACCGGGCCAGCCCATGCCGTAGTTGTGCGGGCAGCAGCGGTACTGGTCGACGCCGGGCTGGAACGCCTGCATGGCGAACCCGTTCTGGAACTGCCCTTGCGTCTTACGGGTGTTGTCCAGGTCGACGCTGTTGGCGCTGGTGACGTAGTGCACCGCCTTGCCCTCGGGGTCCAGCGACGCGGGCAGCATGTTGAAGGCCAGGTCCTCGCAGCGGTCGGCCCACACCGGGTCGCCGGTGGTCCGGGTGAGGAGTTCGTGGCTGGCCATGAACTCGACGATGCCGCAGGTCTCGAAGCCCTGACGGGGGTCGCCGAAGCCGGGACGGTAGTTCTCGTCGCCCGCGATGCCGCCGCCCGGGAACTGCCCGTACGCGTCGAGCACGGCCGCGTATCCCCGGTAGGTGGCGCGGGTCAGGTCGGCGGAGCCGGTGACGCGCGCGTACTGGGCGGGCTCCCGGAAGCCCTGGGCGATGTTGACGTTGTGCGGCGACGGGCTCGGTCCGGTCCAGTCGGCGCCGTAGGTGTGCATCTTTGCGGCGAGGTCGAGCAGGAAGGCGTCGCCGGTGCGTTCGTACAGCCACAGGGCGATGTCGAGGCCGTCGCCCCAGCGGTACGAGACCCAGCTGCTGTCGAAGGCGCCGGGACCTTGTGCGTTCATGAACCGCAGGAACCGGGTGAGGAACGGCACCACGCGCGGGTCCCGCGTGTACTCCTCGTGCGTGCGCAGCGCCATCAGCAGCGGCAGGAAGGGCCAGAAGTCCGGCCCGCCGTTGAGAGCCGTCCGCAGCTCACGCGGGCCGAAGAAGCCGTCCGGCTGCTCGGTGGCGAGGATCGCGTCGATCCAGGTGCGGGCGCGGCGCAGGGCGTGGGTGTCGCGGGTGGCGACGGCGAGCGGCACATAGCCGCGCAGCCAGTACGGGACCTCTTCCCACCCGCGCTTGTCCGGGTGGACCCACCCGGTGGTGGCGAAGTCGAGGAAGTGCGAGCGCTGCTCGTAGCGCCCGCACAGGCCGTCGAGCTGGAGCCGGAGCTGCCCGGCGAGCCAGCCGCGCGCCCGGACACTGCCCGACGGCAACTTGCGGAACACCTCCGGGACGAGGCCCTGACGGGCGGCCGTACCCGGAGCCGCCGACGCGGTCGGTGTGAGAGGGGTGAGCGGGGTGAGCGGTCCGGCGAGGGCCGTCGCACCGGCGGCCAGGGCTCCGGTGCGCAGAACACGACGTCGGTCGATAGGCATGCGGATGTGTTCCTGTCTGTCGCGGTGAGGGCGGTGACGAGACGGGTGAAGTGCCGCTGGCACAACGGGAACGACTGGAGCGGGGCGCTTGTACAACGTTGTAAGGGCTGTTGGTCCCGCATGACATCACGGCGCCGGAGGGGGTGTCCAGGTTCGTGACAACAACTGGTGCGCGGTGGAGCCTTCGTGGTACGCAAGCAGGCCGCGCTGGGCGGCCCCGTCCGGCCGGGGCTTCCGCTCCACCGGCCGGGCGGGCGATCAGGGCTGTGCGTTGCACGGGAGCAGAGTTCCAGCGCTCAGCCGGACTTGATCGGCTCGTCGCCATCTGCGCAGCTCACCGCGCCCACGTCCCGCAGGCACACCCCGGTGTGTACGAAGCCTCTGTGCGGCGAGCTGTATCCCATCCACACGAGGGGGGCCACGACTGGACTCCGCTCAGCGCCATATGGCGCTCTCGCCAGGCATGGGCCCCGCCTGATTTGATCGCGCGCATGAGCACTCAACCTCCGAGCATGCGCAACCACTGGTGGTGGCGGCCCGGTTGGAGCGTGGGCCGCCGCTTCTACACCTGGCACCTGACCTTCGAGGGCCAGCAGGACGTGCACCGGCTCGCCGCTGAGTACCGGGAGACCCTGGAACCGCTCGGGGACATCCTCACTCCCATTCCGGATCAGTGGCTGCATCTGACCATGCAGGGCATCGGCTTCGTAGGTGAGGTGAAGGAGCAGGACGTCCACGCAGTGGTCGACGCGGCCCGGCCGCGGCTCGCCGCGATTCCCGCCTTCGACGTGCAGATCGGCCCCCACGTTACGGACCCGGAAGCGATCCTCTTGCACGTCCACCCGGACGGACCCGTACGGTCCATCCGCGACGCGATCCGCGCTGCCATGAACGAGGTTCTCGGCGAAGTGCCGGAAAGCGCCGATGCCTTCATCCCGCACGTCTCAGTGGCCTACAGCGCGAGTGACGGCCCGGCCGAACCCATCGACCGGGCTCTCGCCGGAGCCGACCTGCCACCGGCCAACGCCCGGATCTCCAGCGCGGAACTCATCGTGATTCACCGCGACCACCAGATGTACGAGTGGGAATCCTTCGCCACCGTTCTCCTGGACTGACACCGCCGAGGCGCGGGGTCAGCCGGTGTCGGGAAGGTGCCGCAGCGGGGGTCAGCCGACGCACGGCACGAAGACGGCCGTGGGGGTCGCCGCGGCTGCGGGCGGGGCCAGGAGCAGGGGGACCGCTCCGGCGAGTGTGGCGATCAGCGTGACGACCAGCGCCAGTGTTCTTCGCATTGCTGCCTCCACCGGATGGGAACGAACATGCGCGGGACGAACGGGGCACCCCGGTGGCAGACTTGGTCTATACCAATGGGGTCTGGGATGTACGTACCGAGCGGAGAGCGTGCCGTCAAGGCGTCGCGGGGATCGAGCGGGTTTCCCGGGAACGGCGGAGGGGGCCGCCTCGTTCAAGTCGTCAGAGGCGCGGGACAGGATGGTCAGAGGCAACCCAACCGGCACCGGCACCGGCACCGGCACCGGACATGACGTCGGAGAGGAGCGTGTGGGACGACGTGAGGGCACGTGAGGAGAGCCGCGACGTCCCCTGGCCCGGCTCGCCGTGGGACGAGGTCGCGCCCCGCCTCTGGATGGGCGGGCACTTCTGGACGGATGCCGGGGGTGAGGTACGGCCGGTGGTGGTGGACGGGGAGTTCGATCTGGTCGTCAGCCTGTTCACGCGTACGGGACACGGACCGGCGCCAGGGGTCGACCATGTGGTCGCGGAGATACCGGACGCACCGCTCACCGCGGAGCAGATACGCACCGTTCAGCAGGTCGCCCGTACGGCTGCGGGCGCCGTACGCGACGGGCGCGCGACCCTGGTCCGCTGCCACTACGGCTACAACCGCTCCGGCCTGGTCGTCGCACAGACCCTGGTCGAGCTGGGCCAGGACACGGACAAGGCGATCGACCTGCTGCGGCGGCAGCGCTCTCCGCGCGCCCTGAACAACGAGACCTTCGAGCAGTACCTCGCGACGGGCCTCGACACGGCATGCCTGCTGGCGGGGCTCGAACCGCTGGGGTGACGGGGCGGCGGGCGGGGATCTTCCGGCGTAAACCGATCGGTTTCGGTTCGGCGGCGGTCGCGTTAGCCTCGCCGTATGAGCAATGAAGTGAGGCCGAACTCCCGGGACCGACTGCTGGAGGCGGCGGCGGCACGCTCCTACCTCGACGGGGTCCACGTCGGGGTCGAGGCGCTGTGCAAGGCGGCGGGTGTGTCGAAGCGGTCGATGTATCAGCTCTTCGAGAGCAAGGACGAACTGCTGGCCGCGAGTCTGGAACAGCGCGCACCCGGCTTCGCCGCCCGGCTCCTGCCGCCCGATGACGACGGGCGCTCACCCCGGGAGCGGATCCGGTACGTCTTCGAGCGGGTGGAGAAGGAAGCCGCCGCGCCGGACTACCGGGGCTGCCCGTACCTCGCCGTGCAGGTCGAACTCAAGGACGCGAGCCACCCCGCGAGCAAGGTCGCCCATCGGGTCAAGGAGGGCCTGACGTCCTTCTTCCGCGACGAGGCGGCACGGGGCGGGGCCTCGGACCCGGAACTGCTCGCCCGGCAACTGAGCCTCGTCTTCGACGGCGCGAGCGCCCGCGCGGGGATCCGGGCCGACGCCCCGGCCGGACTCCTCGCACCCACCGTGGACGTCCTCCTCGACGCCGCCGGCGTGCGCTGAGCCCCCCGCTTGAATACGGAAACCGATCGGTTTACGGTGATGAGAAACCGATCGGTTTTCCACGCCATGCCGGGAGAATGTCATGACCACACTCAAGGACACCGTCGTCTTCGTCACCGGCGGCAGCCGGGGCATCGGCAAGGCACTGGTGGAGGAGCTGTACGCACGCGGCGCCCGGAAGGTCTACGCCACCGCCCGCGACCCGCGCACCGTGACCCACCCCGACGCCGTCCCGGTGGCCCTGGAGGTCACCGACCCCGCCTCCGTGGCGAACGCCGCAGCGCAGGCCCAGGACGTCACCGTGCTGATCAACAACGCCGGCGCCCTGGTGGGCGCGTCCTTCCTGAACTCCCCCATCGACGACATCCGCCGCGAGTTCGAGACCAACTTCTACGGCCCGCTGCTCGTGACCCGGGCCTTCGTACCGGTCATCGAACGCAACGGCGGCGGCCACCTCCTCAACACCCACTCCGTACTCTCGTGGCTGGGCGTCGCCGGCTCGTACAGCGCATCGAAGGCCGCCCTCTGGTCACAGACCAACACCCTGCGCCTGGAGTTGCGCCCCCACGGAATCGACGTCACGGGACTGCACATGGCGTACGTCGACACCGACATGGCCACCGGCGTGGACGCCCCCAAGTCCTCGGCGCGGGACATCGCCGTACTGGCCCTCGACGGCATCGAGTCGGGAGCACCCGAGGTCCTGGCGGACGACATGACCCGCCAGGTCAAGGCGGGCCTGTCCGGGGACTTGACGGCGCTGTATCCGCAACTGGCGGAGTAGCGGAGCAACACCCCGGCGCGCGCCGACCTCGCCGGGCGGGCCGACCGGCTACGGCTCCACCATCGCGGCACGCAGTCCCTCAAGTTCTCCCTCCGTCAGCCCCTGCCGCAGCAACCACTCCGCGCCGCCCCCGTACTCGGTGTGGAGAGTGGTCAGGAAGGTGCGCATCGCCTTCGGTTCAGCGGCCATGTAGTCGTGGTCGACGGGTGGGAGGTCCGGGTAGGAGCCCAGGTCGAGCAGGCGGGCGTGGACGCGGGGCATGCGCTGGGCGGTGAGTGCGTAGTCCGCCGCGATGACCTCGGCGGCCACACCGACGGCGTCGAGCAGGACGGCCGCGCAGACCCCCGTACGGTCCTTGCCGACCGCGCAGTGGAACACCACGGCGTGCTGGTCGGTGTCGGCGACGATCCGGGCCGCGCCGGCCAGGGACGGGCCGCTGCCCTGGAGCAGGCCGAGGTAGAAATCGGCCATGGCGACGTCCGGGCTGTCCGGGACCGCGTCGGTGGCCGATGGCGCCTCGCGGGACACGGGCAGATTGGCCAGGCGGACGGCGGTGCCCGCGAGCAGCCCGTGCCCTTCGCGGTCGGACTCGTGGGGGTTGCGCAGATCCACGACGGTACGCAACCGCAGCCCGTCCATGAGGAGTTCGACATCGGCCTCGGTGGCGCCCTGGAGAGTGCTCCCCCGGAACACCACCCCGCGCCGGGTCCTCCCGCCACCCCCGACGGGCAGCCCGCCGAGGTCCCGTACGTTGTCGATTCCCGCCAACTCCACCCAGCGGGAAGCCTCCGCGGCCGACCCGTCGTGCGCTGCGTCCATACCGACCCCCTCGTTACGTGCCCTAGGCATGATCCCCCGGACCACGGGTCACCCGGTGCGCTTCGGGGCAATCACCGGTCCCGTTCTCGGCGGCCGGACGCCTATATCGTCGGCTGACCGACCCCGAGGAGCGAACGACCATGGCCGATGCGCGCCGACGCGACGACCCGACCGGAGCCACCGGACCGACCGGACCCACCGCACCGGACCACCCGCCGGTACGGACCGAGCGACGGGGCCGGGTACTGGTGATCCGGATGTGCCGGGAGCACAAGCGGAACGCGATCGACCGGCGGCTCGCCGACGCGCTGGACGAGGCGTTCAACACGCTGGAGGACGACGACACCCTGTGGGCCGGGATCCTCACCGGTTCGGGTGGCGTCTTCAGCGCGGGCAGCGATCTGAACGCCGTCGGGGACTACGTCACCGAGCGCGGCGGCGAGTACGGGCTCATCCGCCGCAGCCGCCGTAAGCCGCTGATCGCCGCCGTCGAGGGCGCGGCGCTGGGGGGCGGCCTCGAACTGGTCCTCGCCTGCGACCTGGTGGTGGCCGCGGCGACCGCCCGTTTCGGCCTGCCCGAAGTACGGCTCGGGCTCGTCCCCACCTGCGCGGGCCTCTTCCGCGGCCCCCGCGCACTGCCCGTCAACCTGGCCCGCGAGCTGGTCCTCACCGGCGACCCGATCGGCGCAGAGCGCGCGTACGCGGCCGGTTTCGTCAACCGCGTCACGGAGGAGGGCGGGGCGATGACCGGCGCGGTCGAACTGGCGGAGCGCGTCTGCGCCAACGCGCCACTCGCGGTACGGGCCTCGCTCCACGCCATGGATCGCTCGCTCTCGTCCGACGACGACCTCGGGTGGCGCGCGACGGAGGAGGCCACGGCGACCGTGCTCGGCTCACGCGACCACGAGGAGGGCATCGCGGCGTTCCTGGAGAAGCGGGCACCGCGCTGGAGCGGCGAGTGACCGAGTGACCGAGTGACCACAGACTTCGGGAAAGGCGGCTCGCCCTTCAACCTGCCTTCACCCGCAGCGCGTTCAGCATGTTCGCCAGAGCCCTTTGCGTGTCCTCCAGGTCGTTCGGGTCGTTCGATGTGGCCAGCCAGAGGGCGGCTTCGTTCATGGCGCCCGAGAGAAGGCGGGTCAGGGGTGGGACCGGCTGGGGCGGCAGGGTGCCGGCCGCGATCAGGTCGGCGAGGGCGTCGGCGAGGTGGGACGCCGACGCCGCCTCGTCCAGGGCGCGCCATTCGCTCCAGCCCAGGACCGACGGGCCGTCCACGAGCATGATCCGCTGGCGACCGGGGGCCGTGCCCGCCGCCAGGAACGCCCGGCAGCCGGCGAGCAGCGCCTCCCACGCGTCGGTCCGGGCCTCGGCGGCCTCCACCACCGCCGTACCCACCTCCTGCTGGACCTCCTCCAGGACCGCGCGGAACAGCTCCTCCTTGCTGCCGAAGTGGTGGTACAGCGCGCCCTTGGTGACGCCCGCCGCGTCCACGATCTCCGACAGGCCGACGGCACCGTAGCCACGGGCCGCGAACAGTCGTCTGCTCTCGCGCAGCAGCACCTGCCGGGTGTGCTCACGCTGCCGTGCCCTGATACCGCTTCCGCCCGCCATCGCCCGCCCGCCTCGACTTCCGGTGACCGTCGCCCCTGGGACCGACCGGGCCGACGTTTGACGTTCCGATGGTATGCCAGTAGCGTCATTTTGCATACCGACGGTATGTGAAAGGTGTTGCCATGAGTCCCACAAGCCCTATGAACCCGACCAGCGTCTATCCCGTGATCTGCACCTCCCGGCTCCAGGAGGCGCGGGACTTCTACACCACCCTGCTCGGCTTCACGACCACCTTCGAGGCCGACTGGTACGTCAGCCTGGTCCACCCGGGACCCCGCCCCTACGAACTGGCCCTCCTCGACCACACCCACCCGACCCTCCCGGAGGCGTACCGCAGGCCCGTCCAGGGGCTGTTGCTCAACTTCGAGGTGGAGGACGTGGACGCCGAGTGGGAGCGGCTGGTCGTACGCGGCGGGCTGAAGCCCGAACTGGAGCTGCGGGACGAGGACTTCGGGCAGCGGCACTTCATCGTCGCCGACCCCGACGGTGTCCTGATCGACGTCATCACCCCCATCGAGCCGAAGGGTGAGTTCGCCGAGCAGTACGTCGAGCAGGTCGATCAGCAGGTCGGCTGACGTCGGCCGGTACGACGCGCCTCCCACGCCCCGCAGCGAGCACCGGCCCCTTGACGGCCCGTACCCGAACCCCCGGGTTCAGGTACGGGCCGGGTCACCCCCGGCCTCCCGCCCCCCGGCCTCCTCACCCCCGGATCCCTCCGCCCGCGCCCCCACCATCCGCAGCGCGATGTCCCCGTACTGATAGGCGAGTTGGTCGACGGAGAACTCGCCGCCCTCGTGGAACCAGCTCGACACACCGATGCCCATGTCGAGGATCGAGTACGACGTGATTCTGGCCGACTGGACCTGGAAGACACCGTCGGCCGCGCCCCGTTCGATGAGTTCGCGGAAGCGGCGCTCGTAGTCGCTGCGGAGGCCGAGCACCCGGTCCTGCTCGCGGCGCTCCAGGCTGCCGATCTCGCGGTTGCCGACGAACGCCTCCAGGCGATGGCGGGCGTGGTAGCGGATATGCGCCTCCACGGAGCGGCGCAGCTGCTCACTCACGTCGCCGGTGCCCGCGACAGCCGCGGTGTTGTCCGCGATGAGCCGCTCCATCGTGCCGGTCATGATCTCGGCCAGCAGCTCATGCTTGGAGGACACGTGCTTGTAGAGGCTCGGACCGCGGATGCCGACGGCGGCGCCGATGTCGGTCATGGTGGTGGACCGGTAGCCCTGCGCGGCGAAGAGCCCGAGCGCGGCCTGCCGGATCGCCGACCGGCGGTCCACCGGCGACGAGCCCTCGGTCCATGCGGGCCGGTGCGGACGCTCGTACGACCCCGGCTCCGGCCCCTGCGATACCGACACATCAACCCCCGAGCTATCGATGATTAGCCCACTTCCACTGCCTCCAGCCTTGATTGTAGCCCGTGCTCTTGACATGCGGCCCCTTCCGCTCTGTGATGGCTAATAGTCAGTAGCCAAGGTGGTCGAGGTCGGGAGTGAGCGTGTCCATCGGGTTCGAGATCGATGAGCGGGTCGCCGACGTCGCCCGGCGCACCACGGACTTCGTACGGGATGTGGTCATCGCCGAGGAGCGGGCGTGCGACGGGAACGTCCATGACGGGCCCGAGCCGCTGCGGCGACGACTCCAGGAAGCGGCACGCGGCGCGGGGGTGTTCGCCCCGCATGTCGCGGCCGGGTGGGGCGGGCTCGGGATGGACCTGTGCGGGCAGGCGGTGGTGTTCGAAGCGGCCGGGTACTCGCTCCTCGGGCCCCTCGCGCTGAACTGCGCGGCGCCCGACGAAGGCAACATGCATCTGCTGGAGAAGGTGGCCACCGAGGAGCAGAAGGAGCGCTATCTGCGCCCGCTGGCGGCGGGAACGGCGCGCTCCTGCTTCGCGATGACCGAGCCGGCCCCGGGCGCCGGTTCGGACCCGCGCGCGCTTGCCACCACGGCGACCCGGATCGCGGGCGGCTGGCGCGTCGACGGCCGCAAGTGGTTCATCAGCGGGGCCGACGGCGCCGCCTTCGCCATCTGCATGGCACGCACCAGCGGCAGCCCCGGCGACCCGGGCGGCGCGACGATGTTCCTCGTGGACGCCGACAACCCGGGCATGAAGATCGTCCGGAACATCGAAACGCTGGACCAGGGGCTGTTCGGCGGGCACAGCGAGGTACTTTTCGAGGGGTGCGAGGTGCCCGACGACGCCGTCCTCGGCGAGGTGGACGAGGGCTTCGCGTACGCGCAAGTACGCCTGGCCCCGGCCCGTATGACCCACTGCATGCGCTGGCTCGGAGTGGCGCGCCGTGCGCAGGACATCGCCCTGGAGCGGGCTGCGCACCGCTCCGCCTTCGGCAGGCCGCTCGCCGAACTGGGCATGGTGCAGCAGATGTTGGCCGACTCCGAGATCGACATCGAGACCGGCAGGGCGATCCTGTGGCGGTCCTGCTGGGAGCTGGACCAGGGCCGTCCGGCCGCCCAGCACACCTCGATCGCCAAGACGTATGTGTCCGAGGCGGTCAACCGTGTGGTCGACCGGGCCGTGCAGGTGTGCGGCGCGCTCGGGATCTCCGCGGACGCACCCCTGTCGCGGCTGTACCGGGAGGTGCGTCCGTTCCGTATCTACGACGGGCCGTCCGAGACCCACCGCTGGGCCATCGCCAAGCGTGCGGTCCGTGCCGCCCGGGAGCGAGGGGCGGCACGGTGACCACGGCCGACCACACGGTGACCGGCATCGACGGACCGGCGCTGCGGCGCTACTTCGAGCGTCATGTGCCCGAGTGCGCGGGCCCGTTGAGCATCGAACCGCTGCACGGCGGACGCTCCAACCTCACCTACCGCGTGACCGACGGCACGCACCGGTGGGTACTGCGCCGACCACCGTTGGGCGTGCTCACGCCGACCGCGCACGACATGGACCGCGAGTACCGCGTCGTCGCCGCGCTCGGCGACACCGATGTGCCGGTGGCGCGGGCGGTGCTGTCGTGCACGGATCCGGAGATCATCGGGGCACCGTTCTGCGTGGTCGACTTCGTGGACGGCGTGGTCCTGCGCGACGGCGACCGGGCCGCCGAACTCCCGCCGGCCGACGCCCGCCTCGCGGCCGAGACCCTGGTCGACACCCTGGTGACACTGCACTCGGTCGACGCGCACGGCGTAGGTCTCGGCGACTTCGGCCGCCCCGACGGCTATCTGGCGCGCCAGCTACGGAGGTGGCGCGGACAGTGGGACAAGGTCGCCACCCGCACCCTGCCCGAACTCGACGCACTCCACGGCCGCCTCACCCGCGCCCTGCCGGTCAGCGGCGCCCCGACGATCGTGCACGGCGACTACCGCCTCGACAACACCCTCCTGGCACCCGGCGACTTCACCCGGATCGCCGCCGTCGTCGACTGGGAGATGGCCACACTCGGCGACCCCCTCACCGACCTCGGGATGCTGCTCATGTACTGGGACCCGGTCTGCACACCGGTGCTCGGCACCCGGCACGTCCCCACAGCCAACCCCGGTTTCCCCTCCGGCCGCGAACTGGCCGAGCGGTACGCCGAGAAGTCCGGCCGCGACATCGGCGCCCTGCCCTACTACCAGGCGCTCGGCTGCTTCAAGCTCGCCGTCATCGCCGAGGGCATCCACGCCCGCTACCTCGCCGGACAGACCGTCGGCACCGGCTTCGACCGCGTGGGTTCGGCGGTGCCCGCGCTGCTCGGCTCTGGCCTCGAACTGCTGCCATGACCCGGTGACCCCGTGAACACGGACCTACCGACGCAACGACGGACACACTGATCGAAGGAGAGCCCATGCGAGCCCGACTGGCCGGACAGGTCGCCCTCGTCACCGGCGCGACCGGCGGCATAGGGGAGGCGACGGTACGACGTCTGGCGGCCGAGGACGCCGCCGTGGTGGTCACCGACCTGGACGCCGAACACTGCGAGAACCTGGCGAAAGAGCTGACCGCAGGCGGAGCGAAGGCCGTCGGCATCCCGCTGGACGTCAGCGACGAGGAGGCGTGGCGCGGCACCGTCGAACGCGTCGTCGCCGAACTGGGTGGCCTGACCGTCCTCGTCAACAACGCGGGCATCGCTCAGATGCGGAACGTCGAGACGGAGACCCAGGAGACCTGGGACAAGGTCGTCGCGGTCACCCAGACCGGCGTCTGGCTCGGTATGAAGCACGGTGGTCCCGCCATCGAGCGTTCCGGTGGCGGCTCGATCGTCAACGTCGCGTCGATCTTCGGTACGGTCGGCGGCTTCGGCAGCCAGTTCTCGTACCACGCCGCCAAGGGCGCGGTACGGACGATGACGAAGAACGCGGCGCTGCACTGGGGTACGCGCGGCGTCCGCGTCAACTCGATCCACCCCGGCTTCATCGAGACACCTCTGTCGCGGGAGCTGTGGGTGGGCACACCCCGGCACACCGCGATGGTCGACGGCACGCCGATGGGGCGGCTCGGCACGCCCGGGGAGGTCGCGGGGGCGGTGGCGTTCCTCGCGTCACCGGACGCGAGCTTCGTCACCGGCTCCGAGTTGTACGTCGACGGGGGCTGGACGGCGCGCTGACGGACGGAAGAGAGGGGCGCGGCCACCTCCGCGCCCCTCACACACCGGTACCCAGTCGGACCGTGCGGTGTGTCACCGCACCCGCGTGTACCGGTTCACCCCGCCCTCCGCCACCACCGTCGCCCGCCCTTGGAGGACAAGGACGTCCAGGTGTGCCGCCGTCTCATTGACCGCGAGCATCTGGTTGAAGGCGCTGAGGTCGCCGAACGGCACCTCGCGCCGCGTCCAGCCCAGCTCGCGTGCCACCGCGTAAGCGTCGAGCGTGCCGTCTCCCAGCGCCGTCAGGCTCTTCGCCAGCCGGTCGTCATGGTGGGTGAGCAGTTCGGCGACGCGGACATGTGCGCTGTCGGCGACCGGCCCGTGCGCGGGCAGCAACCGGGCGTCCGCGTACCGGGTCATCAGCCGCAGGGAGTCCAGGTAGTCGGCGAGCGGCCGGCCGCCGGGCTCGGCGAGTTCGAAGCCGATCGACGGCGTGATGTGCGGCAGGACGTGGTCCCCGGAGAACAGCAGTCCGCGCTGCTCGTCCAGGTAGACGACGTGTCCCTTGGTGTGTCCGGGCGTGGGCACGACGTGCAGCTCACGGTCGCCGAAGCGCAGGGTCTCCGCACCGAGCCAGCGGTCCGGAGCCTCCCAGACGCCCGGGTCGTAGCCGCCGTGGTCCATCGCCCTGATGCGGTCGGCGAGTTCGTCCGCGCCCGCTCTGCGCAAGGTCTCCAGGGAGCCCACGGGTTCGTTGCTGCCCAGCCGGTCGAGCATGTCCAGGCCGGGCCGTTCGCCGGCGCCGAGGTAGACGCGGGAGCCCAGTAAACGGCGCAGTTCGACGGCGTTGGTGTAGTGGTCGCGGTGGATGTGGGTGACCAGGATGTGGCTGATGGCGCCGAGGTCGCGGCCGATGGCGGCCATGGCCTCCTCAAGTGCCTTGCGTGCCTCGGGGATCGCCCAGCCGCCGTCGATCATGACGATGCCGTCGTCGTCCGCCAGGTTCTCCAGCAGATAGACGTTGACGGCGTGCAGGCCGTCGTTGGGCAGCGGCAGCGGAACGCGATGCACCCCGGGCTGCACTGTCTGGACGCCCGCCGCTGCCCATGGGCCCTGGTCGAACCGCGCTGTCATGACTCTCCCTTGCTGGTGTGGCCGTGGGCACGGTCGCGGAGATGGCGGGCCAGTTCACGGGCGCCGGACCGGTCGAGTTTCCCGACCTTGGTCTGGGGCAACTCCTCGACCGCGTACACGAATTCGGGCCACTTGCCCTTGGACAGTCCCACCCGGTCCAGGTGCCCCGTCACCTCCGCCAGGTCGATACCGCCGCCGTCCTCGGTGACGACGAGCAGGGCGATACGTTCGCCCAGGACCTCGTCCGGGACCGCCGCGACGCAGGCCCTGGACACACGCGCGAAGCCGGCGACCGCGCGCTCGATCTCGGTGATGTCGATGTTGCGCCCACCGCGGATGATGATGTCCTTCTCGCGGCCCATGATGCTGACGGTGCCGTCGTCGTGGGTCATCAGCAGGTCACCGGTAGGGAAGTACCCGTCGTCGGTCAGCGTCGGCGGCTCGACCTTGCCGTCCCGTGCGTAGCCGAGGAAGAGGGAGGGGCCGCGCACCTGCGCCCGGCCGGACACACCCGGACCGGCAACGGCCCCGTCGGGCGTGAGCGCGCGCAGGTCCGTGCCGGGGAAGGGGCGGCCGTCCCTGCCGAGCCGGATCTCCTCGGGGTCGTCGGGGCTCGGTGAGGTGTGGCCGAGGCATTCGGACATCCCGAAGACGCGGAGGATCTTCGTGCCCAGGGACTGTTCCGCGCGGGCGAGCGCCCCGCGGTCCATGGGTCCGCCGCCCACGGTGATCGCCCGTACTCCCCCGAGGACGCCGGAACCGGCCGCCTCGGCTCCCATCTGGAGCGCCATCGTCGGGACACACATGGTCCAGCGGACCTCGGCATCGGCCATGCGCCGCAGGGCGAGGGCGCGGTCCCACTTCGACATCAGTACGAGCGGGCCGCCCAGCACCAGGGCCAGGTGGACACCGAAGCAGTACGCCGCCGTGGACGACAGCGGCACGATCGCGCCCACCGCGTCGCCCGGCGCCAGACCGTTGACGCGGATGGTGCTCGTAGCGGCGTAGCGCAGGGCCTCCTCGCTCTGTACGACACCCTTGGGCCGCCCGGTGGAGCCGGAGGTGAGGCCGATGAGGACACCGCCTGCCCACCGTGACACATCGGGCTGCCCGGGGGCGGACCGGCAGCTCCAGCCGTCGAGCACGGGGGCCGCCCGGCCCGCGAGCAGTTCGGGCACCCGCCACTCGTCCATCGCCGACTGCTCGGCGACGACGGCGTCCGGGCGGATGTCGTCGCAGGCCGCGGCGAACTCGGCGCGTGTGGTGTGCCGGTTGACCACCGCGATGACACCCCCGCGCATCCCGACGGCGAGGCTCGCGGCGACGGTGCGCCACGAGTTGTCGGCCTGGACGACGACCGTGCCGCCCGCCCCCTCGGCCGCGCCCGGGAACATCGCGCCGGCCAGCGTGGCCGCCTGGTCGAGCAGCCGACGCGCCGTGTGGCGGCCCGCGTCGTCGATCACGGCGACGAAGTCACCCCGCTCGGCCCTTTGTTGGAACTCCCGCACTACCTGTCGCATCCCGCTTCCTCGCTACGTGGTGCCGAACTCCGTCAGGAACACTGCTCTCATCGCCACTCACCGCCGTACGGCTGAACCGGTCGGTCCGGGCGGACTCAGGCGCTGAACATCTCCGCCTCATGGCCCATCACAGCGATACGGCGGCCCTTCATGTCCCCGACCTGCTCGACGGCCCGCGCCCACGCGGGGCTGTCCAGGGCCTTCCTGAGGTCTTCCGGAGAGTCGAAGCTGAGCACGGAGAGCCCGTCCCAGCCTTCGGAGCGCCGCTCCAGGGCCGTGTCGATCTCGGTGTGCCGCCAGGCCCGCAGGCCGGGCAGGCGGTACGTCAGCTCAGCGTGGTCACCGCGCCACCAGTCGATGAACTGCTCGTGCGTCCACTCGGGCGGCCGGGCTGCCAGCAGGACGAGGTTGTACATGACGGTCCTTCCCGCGTATTCACGACGTCTAAAAACATAGTCCGACACATGCAAAAGTGTTCACGTGAAGCGGATCTCGGACGACCGGCCGATCAGCAGCCGTTGCAGCCGACCGTCGTCGTTCACGCGCCCGGCGGCTACGAAGGTGGCCTCGGGGACACCGGCGCGCCGCACCTCGCCGAGGAAGAGTTCGTCCTGGCCGAGGGTGGTCGCGGACAGTGTGTGGTGGGTACGTGTGCCCTTCTCGCGCTGTTCGAGGTAGCCGACGAGTGCGGCACGGTCCCCGGCGAAGTCGGTCGCCTTGCCGTCCCCGGTGGAGAACAGGATGGACAGCGAGAAGTCGTCGCTGATCAGGTTGAGGATCCGGGTCGGCTCGTCGCTGTCGAGGATCTCGAACCACGCGGTGAGGAAAGGCGCCGCGGTCGCGGAATCGGTCATGCCCGGCTCCTGTCGGTCGGGGTGGGCGGAAGAGTCGGCGGACACCGGTGTGCGGGTTACGGGGTACTCAGACATCCCGGTCGACCAGCGCGAACGATGTCGTGAAGAAAGACTGGTACCGCGCCATCAGCCCCCCGGGCGAGACCACCGCGGCCGACAGGAAGGACCCGGCGTACCGCCCGCCCTCCGTCACCACCCCGTACACGGTCTCCAGGTCACCGTCACGGCTGTAGCGCAGGATCTCATGGGTCCGGTCCACGGGGTTGCGGCCCGCGATGTACGCGGCGAAGTCCTCCCTGGACCGGCCTGTGATCTCGCGGCCCGGCAGGGCGAGAAGGAAGCTGAAGTCGGGTTCGAGCACGTCGAGCGCGCGCTCCGGGTGCGGGCTGTCCATGTGGGTCAGATAGGTGCGCAGGGCCATGGTGACGGTTCCTTTCGCTGACGGGCGGCACCGAGTGACGTACGGGTCCGGATCCGGATCCGGGTCACCCGGTGCGGCGGAGGGGTCTCAGTCGCGGGCGGGCGGAGTGAAGAAGTCGCCGATCGACTCCCAGCGTCCGTCCTTGACGACGACCTTCTGTACATCGCGGGTGCCCAGATGGCTGTCCGCCGAGAACCGCAGCACCGGGCCCACGCCGGTGTCGATCGCCGCGGCCTTCTCGTACGCCTCGGTCAGTGACTCGGAGGTGACCGGGCCGTCGATCGTCCGGGCGATCTCCACGAACGCCTTCGCGGCGGCCCAGCCCCACAGCGAGACGAAGTCGGCCGGCTGCCCTGGCTCGTACTTCGCCATCGCGTCCCGGAACTCCTGGACCGCGGGGTCCGTGTCGTGGGGGGACTTGACCAGTTGCACCGCCTTGACCCCTTCGGCCGCCGGGCCCGCGAGGGTGAGCGTGGCCTGCGCGGCCACGGGCGCGTAGCCGTAGACCGGGGTGGAGAGCCCCTGGAGCTTGGCTTCCTTGAGGTAGGCCGCGGCCTCGGCGGCTGCGAGGATCACCACGACGGCGTCCGGCTTCGCGGCCTTGACCTTGCTGATCACCGGGCTGTAGTCGGTGGTCTGGAACTTGACCGACAGCCGTTCGACGTCGATCGAGGGGTCCGCCTTGCGGGCGGCGGGGGCGATCTCACCGGCCACGTTCACGAACGCGGCCGGGTCGCTGTGGACGACGAGCACCTTCTTCGCCCCGTCCCGCGCCACCCAGTCACCCAGCGCCGCCGCCTGGTCCTCGTAGAGGGTCTGGAGGCCGAACAGCCCGTCGCGGGCGGGGCTGTACCAGGACGCGTCCCCGCCGAGCGTGTTGACGACCGGGACCTTCGACTGCTCCAGGACGAAGGGGAACGTGGCCTGGGACTGGGCGGTGCCGTTGGTGGCGACGATGGCCACGACCCCGTCCTGGTCGACCAGCCGCCGGGCGATCTGCACGGTCTGCTGGGGGTCGAAGGCGTTGTCCTTGACGATCCAGTCGATCTTGCGGCCGTTGATCCCGCCACTGGCGTTGACCGACTTGAAGTACGCGTCGGCGCCTGCCCGTTCGGGGATGCCGAAGGAGGCCAGGGCACCCGTGAGCGGGTACCACGCGCCGATCTTGATGATCTTGTCGTTCGCGTCGGCCGGGGATGCGCCGGCGCCGCAGGCGGTGGCCGCCAGGGTGAGCACGGTGGCGAGCGCGGTGGCAAACACGGCGTGCAGTACGCGAGGGGCGCGTCGTCGCATGACCCTCCTCGGATCAAACTGAGTTAAGTTCAGTTTCGTTCTCGGGATCTTAATCCCCGGGAAACACCTCTGGCAATGGCCGGAAACGGCGCGACCCCCGACGGGCGTCCGTCGGGGGTCACGAAGTGCGGGGGTCGCGAAGTACGGAGAGACCGCTCAGCGCGTCAGGTGGCGACCATGCGCACGCAGGAGCCCTCGATCAGCTCGCTGATCTCCGCGAGCGGCGTCGGCCCGTACGGCCGGTACCAGCGCCACACGCTCACGATCAGACCGAGCACGCTCACTCCGAGCAACTGCGCGTCCCGCAGCGGGAAAGCACCCTGGGACATGCCCCGTACCAGCAGGTTCGTCCAGTCGCGCTCGACGACCTGGACCAGCTGCCGGGCCGCGACCCGCTCGGCCTCCTCGCGCTCGGAGCCACGGGAGCCGGAGAGCAGGTCCATGTGGTTCTGGAGGATGCGCATCTGGAGCACCTCGTGCTCGGACACGTCGTACGCGGCGCGGACCGCGGCCCGCAACGCCTCGACCGGGTCCGATGTCTCCTCGGTCGCCTGGATGAACCGGTCGTGGGAGCGCTGGAGTTCGAGCCGCATGATGGTGAGCAGGCAGTGCGTCTTGGACTCGAAGTAGTGGTAGAGGGCGGTCTGCCCGATGCCCACGCGCTCGGCCACGGTGGACCATTTGGTGGCCTCGAAGCCGGTTTCACCGAAGCAGTCGACCGCGGCGGTGAGGATGGCCGCGCGCTTGGACCGCGGGCCCGCCTCCGGTTCAACGATCTTCGCCATGGCCTCTCTCCTGGTCGTCACCCGGGGTCGTCCCCGGGGTCGTCACACGTCGTCACCCACCGTGTCCGTACCAGAGAGTAAACCCAAGTTGAACTCAGTTGCCAATCGGTGAGGTCACAGACGTTCGACCACGGTCGCGTTGGCCATGCCTCCGCCTTCGCACATGGTCTGGAGGCCGTAGCGTCCGCCGGTCCTGCGGAGCTGGTGGACGAGCGTGGTCATCAGGCGGGCCCCGGTGGCGCCGAGCGGGTGCCCGAGCGCGATCGCGCCGCCGTAGGCGTTGACCCGCTCCGGCGGGGCACCGGTCTCCTGCTGCCAGGCGAGGACGACGGAGGCGAACGCCTCGTTGATCTCCACCAGGTCCATCCGTTCGATCGGCAGGCCGGCCCTGCCGAGGACCTTCTCGGTGGCGGCGATCGGGCCGGTCAGCATGAGGACCGGGTCGGAGCCGACCACCGCCATGGTGTGCACGCGGGCCAGGGGCGTCAGGCCGTGCCGGCGTACCGCGTCCTCGGAGGCGATGAGCAGGGCGGCGGCGCCGTCGGAGATCTGGCTGGAGACGGCCGCGGTCAGCCGCCCGCCCTCGGTGAGGGTCCTCAGGCCAGCCATCTTCTCCAGGGTGGTGTCCGCGCGTGGCCCCTCGTCGGCGGTGAGGCCGAAGGACGGGACGATCTCCTCGTCGAAGGCGCCGTCCGCCTGAGCCGCGAGGGCCCGGCGGTGGCTGGTGAGCGCGTACCGCTCCATGTCGTCACGGGAGACCCCCCACTTCTCGGCGATCAGTTCGGCGCCACGGAACTGCGACACCTCCTGGTCACCGAAGTGCTCACGCCAGCCGTCCCCCGTGAACGGATGGCCCAGCCCCGCCTGTTCACCGGCGAACACCGGGCTCGCGATCGGCACCAGGCTCATCACCTCGACACCGCCCGCGACCACCAGGTCCGCGGCGCCGGAACCGACGGCCTGGGCGGCGAAGTGCACAGCCTGCTGCGACGACCCGCACTGCCGGTCGATGGTGGTACCGGGCACGTGCTGGGGCAGCCCCGCCGAGAGCCACGCGGTGCGGGCGATGTTGCCGGTCTGCGCGCCGATCTGGCTGACGCAGCCGAAGAACACGTCGTCGACGGCTTCCGGGTCGGCGCCGGTGCGCTCCAGGAGGGCCCGCAGGACGTGGGCGCCCAGGTCGGCGGGGTGGACGCCGCTGAGCGCGCCCTTGCGGCGGCCGACGGGGGTGCGGACGGCTCCGACGATGAATGCTTCCGGCACGGTGTGCTCCAGGTCTTGGGGACGGATTCGGGGGCGGTGCGAAGCGGCGGTTCGCGTCGGCGGTGCGCATCGGCTCAGGAACCGTGCGCCTCGGTTCAGAGGCGGTGCGCACCGCCCGTGAAGTCGGGGTCGCGCTTGCCGAGGAAGGCGGCGACGCCCTCGCGTCCGACGTCGGACACGGCCAGCCCGGCGAGTGCGCGTGCCTCGCTGTCCAGGTGCGGCCCGAGGTCGGCGCTCAGCCCCGCGGCGACGAGTCTGCGGGTGGCGCCGAAGGCGGCGGTGGGGCCCCGGCGCAGGGACTCGGCCGTCCGCCGCGCCTCTGCGGCCAGGCGGTCCGGGGAGGTCACCCGCGTCACCAGGCCGATCGCGGCGGCCTCACCCGCGGGTACCCGACGGTTCGTCAGCAGCAGGTCCAGGGCCCTCTTCGGGCCGATGAGGCGGGGCAGCGACCAGCTCACTCCGGCGTCGGGCGAGTAGCCGACACCTGTGTACGCGGCGGTGAAGGAGGCGTCGTCGGCGGCCAGGGTCACATCGGCCGCCGCCGCGAGACCGATCCCCGCGCCCGCCACGGCTCCCTGGACCGCCGCCACCAGCGGCGCGTCGATCCCGGCGAACGTACGCAGCGCGTCGTGCAGCGCGTCGGTGACCGCCATGAGGTGCCGCTCCAGCGCCGCGCCCGAGAGCGCGCCGAACTCCCGCAGGTCGCCGCCGACGCAGAAGGACCGTCCCTCGCCGGTGAGCAGCACGGCCCGTACCGACCCGTGTGCGCAGGCCCGAGCCGCGTCGAGCAGTCCGCGCGCCATGGCGAGGTCGATGGCATTGCCCGCGTCAGCGCGGCGCAGGGTGATCCGGGCGAGGCCGCCGTCCTCGATGTCGACGCCGACCCTCATCGCGCGGTCCATCCGCCGTCGACGGTCAGGACCTGCCCTGTGCAGTACGAGGACGCGTCCGATGCGAGGAACAGCAGTGCGCCGTCGAGTTCGTGGCCGTGGCCGCCCCGCCGCAGCAGGGTGTTGCGCTCGACCCACCGTGCGGACCGCTCGTCGCCGAACAGGTCCGCGGTCATCTCCGTGCGGAACCAGCCGGGGGCGAGTGCGTTGACGCGTGTTCCGTCCTGGCCCCACTGTCCGGCCAGCTCACGGGTCAGACCGATCAGTCCCGCCTTGGACGCGGCGTAGCTCGCGCCGCCGAGCGGGGCGGCGGAGACCAGGCCGAGGATGGAGGACACGTTGACGATGCTCCGGCCGCCGGCGGGAGCGTCGGCGGCGAGTGGTGCTTCCGCGGTGAGCCGGGCGAGGTGGAAGGGCGCGGTGAGGTTGGTGCCGAGTACGCCGGCGAAGGCGTCCGGGGACTCGTCGGCGGCGTGTGTCTCCCCGGAGACGGCCGCGTTGTTGACGAGGACGTCGATGCGGCCGGTGACCGACAGCGCGGTGTCGGCGAGCCTCGTACGGTCGGCCTCGCGGGAGACGTCGCAGGCCACGGGGTGGATACGGGGGTGGGTATCGGCGAGTTCCTTGAGCCGGTCGACACGGCGGGCGGCGGCGAACACGGTGGCGCCGGCCTGTGCGAGGACGGTGGCGAAGCGTGCGCCGAGACCGGACGAGGCTCCGGTGACGATCGCCGTTCTGCCGTCGAGCGAGAACAGGTCGGCGGTCGGTCGGGGCGCGTTCACCGGTCCACGCCGATCGGCAGGGCGGTCGCGCCGCCGTCGAGTACGAGGGTCTGGCCCGTCATCCAGGAGGAGGCGTCGGAGGCCAGGAACAGCGCCGCGTTCGCCACGTCCTCCACGGTGCCGAGGCGCCGCATCGGCAGTTGGGCGGTGAGGACGCTCTCACGGACCTCCCACACCGCTCGGGCCAGCTCCGTCTTGATCAGCCCGGGTGCGATGGCGTTGACGCGGGCGCGCGGCCCGAGTTCGTAGGCGAGCTGCCGGGTCATGTGCAGCATGGCGGCCTTGGTGGCGTTGTAGTAGCCGATGTGCGGGTCGACGATCAGACCGCCGACGGAGGCGATGTTGATCACCGCTCCGCCGTGCTCGGCCATCCAGGCCCGCCAGGCGGAGCGGGTCCAGGCGATCATCCCGTACTGGTTGACGCGGACGGTCTTCTCGGCGCGCGGCAGGTCCAGGTCGAGGAGGTCGCCGTGGTACGGGTTGGTCGCCGCGTTGTTGACGAGGATGTCGACCCGGCCGAAGCGCTCGACGGTGCCCTCGACACATGCCTCGGCCTGGTCGGGTTCGCCGGCGTTGGCCACGACGGTGTGGACGTCACCCTCGCCGGGGCCGCGCAGCAACTCCTCGCGTGCCTCGGCGAGTCCGGACGCCTTGCGGGCGGCGATCACCACATGGGCGCCGGCCGCCCGGTAGGCGGTGGCGATACCGAGGCCGATACCCCGGGATCCGCCGGTGATGACGGCGACCTTGCCGTACAAACTGTCGGCGTTCACGCTGCCCCTGCCTTTGTGCCGGGCTTCTGGTACCGGGCGAGTTCCTGTCGGGCCACCGTCCGCAGATGCACCTCGTCCGGGCCGTCGGCGATGCGCAGCGCCCTTGTGATGGAGAACAGCCGGGCGAGTACGGTGTCGTCGCTCACCCCTGCCGCGCCATGTGTCTGGACCGCGCGGTCGACCACCTTGTGGGCGACGTCCAGCGCCGCCACCTTGATCGCGGCGACCTCCATACGGGCGGCGGCGTTGCCGACGGTGTCCATCAGCCAGGCCGACTTGAGGACCAGGAGCCGCAGTTGCTCGATCTCGATACGGCTGCGGGCGATCCACTCCCGTACCACCCCCTGGTCGGCGAGCGGCCCGCCGAAGGCGACGCGTGCGGTGGCGCGTTCGCACATGAGCTGAAGGGCCCGCTCGGCGAAGCCGATGGCGCGCATCGCGTAGTGCATACGGCCCGGCCCGAGGCGCCCCTGGGCGAGTGCGAAGCCCTCTCCCTCGCCGCCGAGGATGTTCTCGACGGGTACGCGGACGTCCTCGAAGAGCACGTCGCCGTGGCCGAGCCGGTCGGTGTAGCCGAACATGGGCAGGTCGCGCAGGACGGTGACACCCGGGGTGTCCCTGGGGATGAGCAGCATGCTCTGCTGGCGGTAGGTGGCCGCGTCCGGGTCGGTCTTCCCCATCAGGATGATCAGCCGGCAGTCGGGGTCGAGGATCCCGGAGGTGTACCACTTGCGGCCGTTGACGACATACGTGTCGCCGTCGCGGGTGATACGCGTACGGATGTTGCGGGCGTCGGAACTCGCGACCTCCGGTTCGGTCATCGCGAAGCAGGACCGGATCTCGGCGTCCAGCAGGGGCCGCAGCCAGCGGTCCCGCTGCGCGGGTGTGCCGTACAGGGCCAGCAGCTCCATGTTCCCGGTGTCCGGGGCCGAGCAGTTGAAGACCTCGGGGCCGATGACGGAGCGGCCCGCGATCTCGGCGAGCGGCGCGTATTCGAGGTGGGTGAGTCCCGCGCCCCAGTCGCCGTGCGCCATGAAGAGGTTCCACAGCCCCTCCGCGCGCGCCTTCCGCTTCAGCTCGGCCATGACGGGCGGCAGCGCGTGCGGGTCGTCGGCCTCGGCGAGCTGCCGGTCGTAGACCGCTTCCGCCGGAAGCACGTACAGATCCATGAACGACCGCATGCGGTCCTGGAGTTCACTCGCCCGTGGCGAGAACCCGAAATCCACGATTGCTCCTCGGGGTGGTGTGCGGTCGGTGGTACGGGGTGGCTTGCGGTCGGTACGGGCGGCCGGTACGGCGATCAGGCAAGGAGGTCGCGTGCCGTGCGGATCATCGCGGCGATGGTGGGTGGCAGGCGCTCCTGGTCCGGGTCGTGGTGCTTGCCCTCGCGGTGGCGGCGCAGGTTGTGGCCCATGATCGCGGCCATCTTCATGCGGCCGAGGGCGCGGAACCAGTCCATCGCGGGCAGCGGGGGCCGCCCGTCGCGGTAGGTGTCCAGGAGTTCGGCCTCGGTGGGCAGGCCGGGCACGGCGCGTCCGAGGTGGGGGAAGTTGCGGTGGTCGGTGAAGAGCAGGAACCAGCCGAGGTCGATGCGCGGGTCGCCGACGCTCCAGATCTCCCAGTCGACCACGGCCACCGCGCGCTCGCCGGCGCACAGCACGTTGCCGAGCCGGAAGTCGCCGTGCAGCAGCACCGGTTGCCTGCCGTCGGAGGGCAGGGCGTCGGCGAGACGTGTCAGCAACTCCTCACCGCCGGGCCGGAGTTCGGCGGGTACCGCGTGCAGGGTTCGGCTCCACCGCGCCAGCTCTCCGGCCGCGTCGAGTGGTTCGGGTGCGCCGAGTCCGGGCGTACGGATGTCGGTCCCGTGCAGTCTTCGCAGCACGGAGGCGATCTCCAGCATCCGGGCGCGCGCCGTCCCGGCGGGTACCTCCGGTGCGTCGAGTACGGGCTCCACGGCCTCTCCGGCGGCGAAGTCCATCGCGAACCAGGCCGGTTGCCTGTCATCGGAGGCGACGACGGCGGGCACCGGCACCGCGGATCCGGCGAGCGCTCCCAGCACCCGTGCCTGCCGCAGCACATCGTTGCGCCCGACGGGCCGCTGCCCCGGCGGGACCGCCTTGACGACATAGCGCGCGTCGCCCGCGGTGACCGAGTAGGTCAGCCCCGAGTGACCGCCCGGCAGGGTCTTCAAGTCGCCTATGGGGCTGTCCGGGTGGCGGAGTGCCAGGTGTGCGCGGACCCGTGCGGTCAGCTCCGCCAGGTCCGTGGCCGTACTCATCGGGTGGGCTCCTTGGGGAGGCCGAGGACGCGTTCGGCGAGGATGGTGCGCTGGATCTCGTCGGTGCCGCCCGCGATGCTGTAGCCGGGGGCGCCGAGCACGTGTTCCGTCCAGGCGTAGGTGCCCCACTCCCCCGTGTCGGCGGCGAGGCGCGGCCCGAGCAGTTCCGACACCAGGTCGCTGGTGCGCCGCATGGTCCCGGTGGCGTAGAGCTTGCCGACGGATGCCTCGGCCCCGGGCTCACGGCCTGCGACAAGGGCGGCGGTCACCCGCAGTCCGATGAGCCGCTGGACGAGGGCGCAGACGTAGAGGTCGGCGGCCTGTCGCTGGTCGCCGCCTGTGAGGGGGCGGGGTTGGTTGCGGGCGAGGTCCAGGGCGCGGTCGGCGTTGTCGAGGCCGAGGCCGCCGGAGTCGAGCCGTTCGGCGGCGAGCACGCTGAGCGTGACGCGCCAGCCCTCGCCGACCGGTCCAAGCCGGTCGGTGTCGGGCACTCTCACCCCGTCGAGGTAGACCTCGTTGAAGCTGGCGCCACCGGTCATCTGCCGGATGGGCCGTACGGTCACGCCCGGTGCGTCCATACGTACCAGGAAGACGGTGATACCGGCGTGCTTGCGTACGTCCGGGTCGGTGCGGCACACCGCGACCCCCCAGGTGGCGACGCGGGCCCCGGACGTCCAGATCTTGTGCCCGTTGAGCACCCAACTGTCGCCGTCGCGGACCGCCTTGGTCCGTACGGCCGCGAGGTCGGAGCCGGCCTCGGTCTCCGAGAACAGTTGGCAGGCCAGCTCGTCCGTGCGCAGCATGGGGCGCAGCCAGCGCTCCTTCTGCTCGTCTGTGCCCCAGATCCCGATGGCGGGGGCGACGAGTTGCTGGGTCACCGGGAAGATCTCGGTGCGCTGCGGCACGTCGAAGGCGGCTTCCTCGGCCCGGTAGAGCCCTGTGTAGTACGCGGGCAGGTCGCGACCGCCGTACGCCTCGGCCCAGTTGAGCGCGCCCCACCCCTGGTCGTACCGGAGCCGCTCCCACTCCTGGGCGCGGGCCGTGTGCGCGCGTTCCTCCTCCTCGGTCCAGTTCTCGAACACGGCCACGGAGTCGGAGCCGCTGCCCCACTCCCCCTCGGCGGCGCGTGGCCGGGCGACCGTGGTGAGCCAGTGCCGTGCCCGCGCGCGGAACTCCTCGGGCTCCGGAATGGTGCCCATATGTTCCTCCTCCTTCACCTGCTTCACCCCCTCCACCTCCTCCTTCACCGCGTTCAGCGGGACAGCACCGTGCAGGCGCTGACGCCGGGCGCGCCGTACACATGGGTGAAGCCGACGCGTGGTTCGCCGGGGACCTGGCGTTTCCCGGCCCGGCCGCGCAACTGCTGGACGACTTCGTAGACCTGGCGCAGTCCCGAGGCGCCGATGGGTTCGCCGTTGGCGATGCAGCCGCCGTCGGTGTTGACCGGCAGCGCTCCGCCGATCTCGGTGGCACCGGTGGCGATCAGGCCCTCCTGCTCCCCGTCCGCGCAGAACCCGCACTCGGCCAGGTGCATGACCTCGGCCCCGCTCTCGGTGTCCTGGAGCTGGCACACATCGATGTCGGCGGGCCCGATGCCTGCCTCCTCGAAGGCGGCGGCCGAGGCGTCGCGGCTGACGCTGGTCAGGTCGCCGCCGGGGATCCAGGGGCTGAACACCTCGAACGAGCCGAAGCGCCGGGTGCGTACGGCCGCCGCGGAGAGGGTGACCGAAGGGCCGTCCAGGGTGCGGGCGACCTCGGGTGAGCAGAGCAGCAGCGCGGCGGCGCCCGCTCCCGGGGAGCAGAACATGTAGCGGGTCAGCGGGTCGCTGACCATGCCGGAGTCCAGGATCTCCGCCGCGGACACCGGCTCCCGCCGCCATGCCTCGGGGGTCAGGCCGCCGTTGCGGTACGCCTTTTCGGCGACCAGGGCGAGGGTGTGCGGGGTGATGCCGTGGTCGTGCATGTAGCGCTGGATCTTCATGCCGAAGAACTGGGTGGTCACCATCAGCCCGTCGCTGCCGTACTCCTCGCCCAGGCCCCAGTCCTCGGGCCGGGGGTCGAAGGCTCCGCGCGGGTGCTTGTCGAAGCCGACGGCCAGGACGGTGTCCGCCATGCCGGAGCGGATCGCGTTGACGGCGGAGACCAGAGCGCTGCCGCCGGTGGCGCAGCCGTTCTTGACGTTCACGAACGGCAGTCCGGTCAGGCCGAGTTCGGCCACGAGGGTGTCGGCGAGTCCGGCGCTGTCGCTGCCGCCGAACGCGGCCCGCACCCGCGACCATGCGATCCCCGCGTCCGCCAGCGCGGCGCGCACCGCGTCGGCGGCCAGTCGCCGGCCGCTCAGCTCCGTGCGGCCGAACGGGGTGCGCCCGGCGCCGCAGATCAGGACGTCGGTCCGCATGAGACCTCCTCACGGACGGCCGTGGGCCTGGCCCGTGGCACCCCGTCGCCGGCCGTCACGGTGAGCGGCATGCCGATATGGATCGTGTCGAAGTCGTCGACCTGGAGTACGGCGGCGACGCGCACCCCGTCCGCCAGCTCGACATAGCCGAGGGCGAACGGGACGAAACCGCCGGTCGGGGCCCGGTACGGCGGTGACTTGGGCGCGTACCGCTGTACCGTCCAGGTCCACAGGGTGCCCGCGCCGGACAGGGCCGCCGGGTCGGCCGGCCCTCCGCAGCGCGGGCAGGTGTCGTCCGCGGGGTAGACCGCCACCGAGCAGCCGGAGCAGCGTGAGCCCGGCAGCCCGGCGCCGTGCGAGCCGTTCTCCGGTGAGCCGGTGTCGTACGACCCGGTGTCCTGCGAGCCGGTGCCGGCCGTCCGCGGCGGGGTGGGCATGCCGGTCAGCGCCCCTGCCACTTCGGCTCGCGCTTCTCCAGGAACGCCGAGACACCTTCGTTGGCGTCCTCCGAGTTGAGCGCGACACCCACAGCGAGGTGTTCCATCACCATCAGCGACTGGGTGTCGGCGTCCAGGCTCCGGTCGATGGTCATCTTGGTGAGCCACATCGTGAACGGGCTCTTGTCGACCAGGTCCCCGATGAAGTCCTGGACGGTCGCGTCGAGTTCGTCGGCCGGGGCGGACTTGTTGATCAGGCCGAACTCGGCGGCCTCGACACCGGACAGCAGCTTGCCGGTGAGCATCAGCTCCTTGGTCTTGCGGATGCCGATCATGCGCGGCACGCGGTAGATCGGGCCTGCCCCGCCGAACAGGGCGCGGCGGATGTGGAAGTCGCCGATCTTGGCGTCGTCCGCGGCGATCGCGAAGTCGCAGGAGATCATGATCTCGAAGCCGCCCGCGGTGACATGGCCCTCAAGGACCGCGACCGAGGGTGTCTTCATCGAGTAGAGGCGGTCGCACACCTTCGCGGACTTGACCGCGACATCGATGGCGGTCGACTTGCCGACGTACTCCGCCTTCAGGCTGTCGAGGTCGAAGCCCGAGCAGAAGGTGCCGCCGCGGCCACGGAACACCAGGACCCGCAGCTCCGGGTCCTCGTCGACCTCGGTGATGATCTCGTCCAGCCGGTCCAGGATCGGAACCGTCACGCAGTTCTTCTTCCACGGGCGGTTGAGCCAGACACGGGCGACATGACCGTCCCGCTCGAACTGGATTTCGTCTTCCACTGCCATCTCTCGTCCTCCAAATTGAACTGAATTCATTATGATGTTGCGGAGCGGATGATCCACTGTCAACCCCCTGATCGAGACGGGTTCAGTGGACTCCGCCGGAGCCGGCGCCGGTGCCGCCGTCCGACGCGACGTCGACCAGGACCTTCACGCGCCGCCGGTCGCGGACGTCGCGCAGCCCCGCGAGGGTGTCGCCGAGCGGAATGCGGTCGAGCCATCCGCCGGTCGGGTAGTGACCGGCGTCCATGGACGCGATGACGCGCTCGAAGACGCCGTCGGGGTACGCCTCGCAGCCGAGCAGGGCGAGTTCGGCCAGACGCAGCGTCGCGGCATCGATCGCGACGGGGCCCGAGTACAGGGCCACCATCACGACCGGCGCTCGCGCGGCCACCGAGCGCAGGGCCGCGTTCAGGGCCTCCGGGCTGCCGGAACACTCGAAGGCCGCGTCCACACCCCGGCCCCGCGTGCGGACCATCACCTCCTCGACCACGTCGGCCGTGCGGGGGTCGCCTACGTGGGCGCCGTGCAGCTCCGCCGCCGCCCGGCGGACCGGCGAGGGCTCCACCACGAGCACGTCGTGGACGCCCCGCGCCTTCAGCGCGAACAGCACACCCATTCCGACCGCGCCGGCCCCCATGACCAGCGCGCTCCCACCGCTCGTCACCTGGGCGCGCTCCACGGCGTTGCCCCACGGCCATGGGCTCGACCAGCGCGCCCTGCTCCAGGGGGACACCGTCCGGCAGCGCGTGCACGGAGTCGGCCGGAACGACCACGTACTGGGCGAGTCCGCCGCCCGGGGCGGTCACACCGATCGCCGCGAGCGCCGTACACAGATGGGACAGCCCGGCCGTGCAGCGCGGACACACTCCGCAGGTGCGGATCGGCCGTACGCAGACCCGGTCGCCGGGCGCCACCCGGCCGACCCCTTCGCCGAGGGCGACCACGGTCCCGGCGAACTCGTGCCCCAAGGTCTGGGGCAGGACCGCGCCGGTCAGCGGATGGGGCGTGTGCGTGGCGCGCGGCGCCTCGAAGTACTCGTGGACATCCGTACCGCAGATCCCCGCGAACGCGACCCGGATCTTCACCTCTCCCGGACCCGGCTCGGGTTTGGGCATCTCCTCGATCCGCAGATCATCGCTGCGTACAGCCTGGCGGCCAGCATCGACCCTCCCGGGAACCACTCGGCGGTGCGGACGCCCTCAACATTGCCACCAAACTGAACTGACTTCAACTAGTCTGCTGATTCCTGCACCTACTTCGGTTCACTTCCAATGGAGCGCTCATGTCTGACATCCCCCGGCTCGGCGTCGTCGGCTGCGGCCTCATGGGTTCCGGCATCGCGGAGATCGCGGCGCTGCGCGGCCTGGACGTCACCGTCGCCGAGTCGACGCCCGAGCTGGCCGCGGCGGGCCGCGACCGCGTCACCGCATCGCTGGACCGCGGACTGAGGCGCGGCAAACTCACCGAGGACGCCAGGGATCAGGCCCTGGACCGGCTCTCGTTCACCCATGACCTGCACGCGTTGGCCGACCGCCAGTTCGTCATCGAGGCAGCCGCCGAGAACCGGGAGGTGAAGCTCGACATCTTCCGGCGCCTGGACAAGGTGGTGACCGATCCGGACGCCGTCCTCGCCACCAACACGTCCTCGATCCCGGTGGTCGACATCGCCGTCGCCACGGGCCGGCCCTCCCAGGTCGTGGGCATGCACTTCTTCAACCCCGTACCGGTGCAGAAGCTGGTCGAGGTCATTCCCGCCCTGACCACCGCCGCCGCCACCGTGGCCCGGACCCGGGACCTCGCCACCGCGCACCTGGGCAAGCAGGTCGTCCAGGCGCCGGACCGCTCGGGCTTCGTGGTCAACGCGCTGCTGGTGCCTTATCTGCTCGCGGCGATACGCATGGTCGAATCCGGCGCGGCCCGCGCCGAGGACGTCGACCGGGGAATGGAGCTGGGCTGCGCCCACCCGATGGGACCACTCAGGCTCCTCGACCTGATCGGCCTGGACACGGCGCAGGCGGTCGCGGAATCGCTGTACGAGGAGTTCAGGGAGCCGCTGTACGCCGCTCCCCCGCTGCTGCGGCGGATGGTCGCGGCGGGCCACCTCGGCCGCAAGAGCGGGCGGGGGTTCTACGGGTACGACGCCTGACGGGGCGGGTGCGCACGAGGATGCCCCGCACGGCACCCACCCACCGGGCCTTGCCGTGCGGGGCATCCCGGGGATGACCGGAGTCAGACCCTGCGCAGGAGCGCGGCGAGGGCCTGTCCTCCTCCGATACGCATCGTGACGACACCCAGTTCCAGGTCGCGCCGGTCGCTACGACCGGGTGCCCCAACGCGATGGCGCCCCCGTAGGGGCTGAACAGGGCACCGGCGGCAGCATCGTGTCCATGTCCAGCATCGCGGGCATCCAGGCCGGGCTGTCCTCGGCCTCCTACGACTCGGCCAAGGCCGGAGTGATCCAACTGGCGCGCACCGCCGCGTACGAACTGTCGCCGTACCGGATCCGCTCCAACGTCATCATGCCCGGCCTGATCCTCACTCCGATCATGGCCAAGGGGACCGGTCTCGACCCGTCGCAGTACGAGGCGTTCGTCGACGCCCTGGCCGAACCGCTCGGCCGGCTGCACCCGATCGGCCGCGCGGGCCTGCCCCGGGACCTGGCGGGCATGGCCCTGTTCTTCGCCAGTGACCGCTCGGAGTTCATCACCGGCCAGCTCATCCCGGTGGACGGCGGGTTGGTGTCCGTCCGCTAGGTCCTGTGACCGGGGTCGGTGATGGGGGCCTGCGATGGGGGCCCTTCGGTAGGGGGAGCTTCGGTTGGGGAGCGCGGCACAGAGGTTCGCGCGCCCCCGGCCAAGTCCCAGTCGAACATCACTTGCCCCTCTTCCGGTACGCCGCCGGCGCGGCTGTACGTCGCCAGTGCCGCCGCGTTGTCCTCGCCTGTGATCGTCCACACGCCGTAGCAGCCGCGTTCACGCGCCAGATCCGCGAGCGCCGACACCAGGGCCCGGCCGACACCGCGCCCGCGGAACGACTCGTCCACACCCAGCTCGTACAGGAACATCTCGGTCCCCTTGTCCGGATGCGTCATCTCGACACCAGCGACGATCCCGGCGGGAACGTCATCCACGTAGGCGATCACCAGGTGATGCCCCTCGTCCGCCAGAAACCGTTCGGTCGCCTCTCGCCGCGGGCGACCGTCGAAGAGGTGCCCGGCCGCCTCGACGTCCTTCATCCGACTGATGCGACGTATCTCCATGCACGGATACTGGCAGCTCCCGCGCGACATTCTCTCGGCTTCTTCCGTGCGACCGCTCTATGCGCATAGAGTCCCTGTTGTCATGTCCGCATCAAAGACTGACGGTCTGGTCACTGCCCACCGCGCGATCCGGGGAAGGCACATGTCCTCAGGCACCATCACCGCACGACTCCTACCCGCCACGGGTCCGGTCCGCCGGCTCGGCACGATGACGGCGCTGGTCGCCGTCGTCCTGTCCTTGCTGTTCGCCCTGCCCGGCACCGCCTCCGCGAAGACCCCACGGGAGACCGCGCGGGAGAGTGCGCACCCCACACCCGTTACCCATCCGGAGGACGACTACGCCGGATCCGGGCTGGCGCGCCGGAGCGGAAGCGCGCCGCGCGAGGTCATGCTCGCCGCCGCGCCCAGTACCGGCCCGGCCGGACTCGACGTCAGCTCCCATCAGGGGACGGTGGACTGGGCGAGCGTCAAGAGCAAGGGCGCCGCGTTCGCGTACGTCAAGGCCACCGAGGGGACCACGTACACCAGCCCCTCCTTCTCGCAGCAGTACAACGGCTCGGCGGGCGTCGGGCTGATCCGTGGCGCCTACCATTTCGCGCTGCCCAACAACTCCGGCGGCGCGGCCCAGGCCGACTGGTTCGTCAGCCACGGTGGCGGCTGGTCCGCCGACGGCAAGACACTGCCGCCCGCGCTGGACATCGAGTACAACCCCTACGGGGCCTCCTGCTACGGGCTGAGCCAGAGCGCGATGGTGTCCTGGATCCGGGCCTTCAGCGACCAGGTCCGCGCCAAGGTCGGGCGCTATCCCACGATCTACACCACCACCGACTGGTGGAACACCTGCACCGGCAGCAACAGCAGCTTCGGCGCGACCAACCCGCTGTGGGTCGCGCGCTACTCCAGTGCTCCGGGGGCTCTTCCGGCCGGCTGGTCCAGCCAGACGATCTGGCAGTACGCCGACTCCGGCACCTTCCCCGGCGACCAGAACACCTTCAACGGCACGTATGACGACCTGGTGGCCTTCGCGCGCGGCAGTTACTCGCCGCCGCCGACGACCGGCTGGCCCACCGTACGGCAGGGCTCCACGGGCGAGCGCGTCAAGACCGTGCAGTACCTGCTCAACGCGCACGGCTCCGCGCTCACGGTCGACGGCTCCTTCGGCCCCGCCAGCGACACCGCGGTCCGCTCCTTCCAGTCCGCGTCGGGCCTGGCCGCGGACGGCGTGGTGGGACCGGCGACCTGGCAGGCGCTGATCGTGACGGTACGGCAGGGCTCCACCGGCCATGCGGTCAAGGCGGTGCAGAGTCAGCTCAACGCGCACGGCTCCGCGCTCACCGTGGACGGCTCCTTCGGCCCCGCCAGCGACACCGCGGTCCGCTCCTTCCAGTCCGCCCACCGCCTCGCCGTGGACGGCGTCGTCGGTGCCAACACCTGGCAGGCACTGGTCGCCTGAGCGATCGGGCCGCACACCGGGCCTGACGGGGTCGCCCTCGGCACGGCCGTCCAGCGAAGTTCGAGGAGGAAGCATGAGCACAGCAGAGAACTCCGGGCGTGGCATGGACCGCCGCGCGCTGCTCCGGGGTGTGACCGGGCTGGCCGCCGCGGCCGGCGCCGCGACCGCGCTCAACCTGACCACCGCAGGCCCGGCCTCGGCCTACGGCTGGTCCCGCACCCTCCAGCAGGGCATGTCCGGGGCGGACGTGACCGAGTTGCAGATCCGCGTCGGGGGCTGGGCCGCCCCGAGCGCCCAGCGCGTGTTCATCGGCTGGGACGGTTCGTTCGGCCCGGCGACCGACGGCGCTGTCCGGCGGTTCCAGGCGGCGTACGGACTGTCGGCGGACGGTGTCGCGGGACCGCAGACGCACAGCCTGCTCAACAGCCTGGAGAGCGCGGACGGTTCGACGGCGCACTTCGACTGGACCGAGTTCCACTCCAAGGACGGAGCCGGTTTCGGTGGCGGCAAGGTGGGTTCGGCGGAGGTCAAGGAGAACGTCCGCCGGCTGATGTACAAGCTGGAGGCGGTGCGCAAGAAGGCCGGCAACAGCGCGATCACCGTCAACTCCGGCTTCCGCAGCATCGCCCACAACGCGGCATCGGGCGGCGCGTCCAACAGCATGCATGTCTACGGTGTCGCCGGTGACATCGTGGTCTCGGGGCACACCACCCTCCAGGTGTACCGGATCGCCGAGACCTGCGGATTCTCCGGTCTTGAGGCGTACACCCACTCCTGGCAGCACTGCGACAGCCGGGTCCAGTACCCCTCCTACGGATCCGGCTCCTGGTGGTGGGAGAGCGGCACGGTGTGACGGCCGGGCTTCACCGGGCCCCGGCGGCGGCGACTTCGGTCGCCGCCGCGCGGCCTTCCGCCACGGCGTGGGCGATGCGGCGCGGTACGACGCTGTCGCCGATCGCGAGGGTGGTCTGGTGGGCCGCCGGGATGAAGTCCGGTCGGCGCGGGCGGCGTTCGCCGACGGTGACCAGGCAGTCGGCGGGGATACGTGTCTCGCGGCCGTCCATGACATCGCGCAGGACGACTCCGTCGGGGGTGGTGGCGGTGACGGTGCTCAGCACGAGCACGCGCAGGAGCGCGCCCAGGAGGCGGTGCGTCAACTGGGTCCGGTTCTCCGGCGAGAGACCCGTCGCGAAGCCCGTGCCGGGGGTGACGAGGGTGACCTCGCGGGCACCGGCCGCCAGCGCGCTCTCGACCGCGCCGATGCCCTGCCACCAGCCGAAGCCGTCGTCCAGGACGACGACTCGGGGCGCCCGAGGCATGAGATCCGCGTACTGATGCAGGAAGTCCGTGCTGGTGAGGGTCCGCAGCACGCCCGGTACGGGGACGGCCGCCTCCTCGGCTCCGGTGGCGAGCACGATGTGGGCGTACGCGGCCAGCTCCTCCGTTGTCGGAGCCGTCTCCAGAAGTACGCGTACGCCGAGGACGGCGAGCTGGTCGCGCTGGTAGTCGACGAACCGCTGCCAGCCGGAGCGGTGTGCGGCGCGGCCCGCGAGGCGCGCCTGGCCGCCGGTCTCCCGGGCCCTGTCGAAGACGACGACGTCACCTCCGGTGCGGGCGAGGGCCATCGCGCACTCCATGCCTGCGGGGCCCGCGCCGATGACGGCGACGGGGCCGGGCCGGGCGCCGATCCTGAGGCCGGTGCCTGTTCGGGTGCCTGAACGGGTCCCCGTCCGCGTGATGGACAGCGCAACCGCCGGACGGAGTTCCGCTCCCGGCGGGCCGAGTTCGGGGTTGACCGAGCAGGAACCGGTGGGTTCGAAGGTCCGGCAGCCGTCGTTGCAGCCCGTGCAGGGGCGCACCGCGCGCTCGTCGCCCGCGACGACCTTGCGGGCGAAGTCCGGGTCGGCGATGAACGGCCGCGCCATGCCGACCAGGTCGGCCCCGGCGCCGAGCGCGCGCTCGATGTCGGCCACCGACCGGAACCCCTGGCTGACGATCAACGGCGCCGGGACCGCCGCCCGCAGCCGGGCCACGGACTCCAGCAGGGGCGGACGCGTGGTCGCCATCCCGGGTACATAGGTGTTGCGGACTCCGGTGGTGACGTTCACGTACGCGACGGGCGAGGCGGCACACAGGCGCGGAAGCAGCTCGACCAGGTCGTCCAGACCGAGCCCGGAGTCCTCGCCGGCCTCCACCGACACCCGTACGCCGATGGGGAGTTCACCGATCTCGGTGCGGATGGCGTCGATCACCTCGGTGAGCAGGGCAAGCCGGTCGCCGTACGCGTCGTCGCGGGTGTTGTTCGCGCGGGAGAGGAACTGGGCGAGCAGATAGCCATGGGCCGCGTGCAACTCGACGCCGTGGAACCCGGCCCGCACGCTGTTCGCCGCCGAAATACGGAAGGCGTCGACGACTCCGCGTACGTCGTCGCCGCTCAGCGGGTGGGGTGCGGTCGCCTCACGGGGTGAGCGCACCGCCGACGACGACACCGGCGGGTAGTAGGTGCCGGCGCCCAGGGTCTCCCGGCCGAGGTGGACGAGTTGGGCGATGGCCACGGCGCCCGCGCCAGTCACGGCCTCGGCGCGGCGGCGTACGGCGTCCTCGATCCCGGGCCGCCATGCCTCGGTCAGATAGCGGTGCGGCAGCGTCGACTCGGGGGCGACGGCGGTGCCGCCGGTGACCACCATGCCGACGCCGCCCCGGGCGAGCCGTCGCCAGTAGGCCGCGTCGGCCTCTGTCGGGGCGCCGTCCGTGACGGCGGCGGTGGCATGGGCCGTCACGACGAGGCGGTTGCGGAGGGTGAGACCGCCGAGCGTGAAGGGCGCGGCGAGGGCGAGATCCGTACGGTCCGATCGGGTGCTTGGCGTCATGGTGGGTTCCCTGCCTTCTCAGGCGGCGGCGTGCGGGGTGAGGCCGATGAGCGCGGCGAGCCGGTCGCGGTGCCGGTCGGCCGTGCCGAACAGCACCTCGCTGCTGCGCGCCCGGCGCAGATACAGGTGTGCCGGGTGTTCCCACGTGAAGCCGATCCCGCCGTGGAGTTGGACATGTTCGGCCGCCGCGAGGAGGAAGGTCTCGGAGCACACCACGGCGGCGGCGCTCGCGGCCACCGGCAGCTCGGGCGACGCCACGGCCACGCACGCACTCGCGTACGCGGACGCCGAGCGGGCCGCCTCCCGTGCGACGAGGACATCGGCGAGCCGGTGTTTGACGGCCTGGAAGGAGCCGATGGGCCGCCCGAACTGGTGGCGCTGGGAGACGAACGCGACGGTGTCGTCCAGCACGCGACCGCTGCCGCCCACCTGCTCGGCGGCGAGAGCGGCCCGCCCAACGTCGAGCGTCGCCGCGACGACGGCGTCGGTCCGCTCGGGCACACCCACGGCGGTGGCGGTCGCCCCGTGGAACTCCACGAGTGCCTGGCGGCGGGTCTCGTCCAACACGCGGCGAGGTGTCCGGCGGCAGGTGTCCGGGGTCGGCTCACAGGCGAACAGCCCTGTGCCGCCGGGGACTTGGGCCCGTACCAGGATCAGTTCGGCCCCGGCCCCGTCGAGCACGAAGTCGGCCCGGCCGCGCAGGACCCAGCGCGCGCCCACCTGCTCGGCGACGACGCCGGATTCACCGGAGCCGGACGCAGAGGCGTCGAAGGCGTCGAGATCACCGGTCCCGAAGCCGGCCACGGTCGCGGTGAGGGTGCCGTCCGCGATCCGCGGCAGATACCGCTCGGCCGCCTCCCGGTCCTCGCCGTACAGCAGGGCGTGCGCGGCGAGGACGACCGTGGGCAGCAGCGGTGCGCAGTACAGCGCGCGCCCGAACTCCTCCAGGGCGACGGCGAGTTCGAGGAAGGTGAAGCCCGACCCGCCGTACTCCTCGGGGACGGCAAGCCCGTGGACACCGATCTCACCCGCCAGCCGCGCCCACAGCACCTCGTCGTGTCCACGGGGAGTGGCCAGATGTTGTCGGACATCATCGGGACCACTCGCTTCGGCGCAGAAATCCCGCAGGACGGCGCGCAGTTGCCCCTGCTCGTCGGTCTCGGACAGCAGTTGCGGGTCGATGTCGGGGTGTGGGCGGTGCATGGGTCTCCATCGTGGGCGCGAGGGTCAGCGGGGCGTGGTCTGCTGGTGGTACTTCTCGGAGGCGGCGGTGATGGCCGCCATGGTCCGCGTCTTCCATTCGTTGTCGCGGACCCAGGCGTTGTGTTCGCGGATGGGCCGCAACTGGCCCCGGAATTCGGGGATGACGTATTCGGCCCAGAGTTCGACCGCGCGCTTCTGCCGGTCGAAGGTGGTGAAGTCGGTGAGCGTCATCACGAAGCTGCCGAAGCCACCGGTCTGGTCGGCCAGCTTCCGGATCAGCTCGACGGCCGTGTCGGGCGTCCCGATCAGGATCGCCCCGGACGCGATGGCGTCGTCGATCATGCCCTCGACGTCCGGCTTGTCGGATGCGGGCAGCGGTGAGATGTGGGCGAGATAGTTCCAGATCTCCTCGAAGCCGTAGGTGCAGTCCTGGCGGGCCTGTTCCTCGGTCTCGGCGATATGGGTGATCGCGGAGAGGCGCCACTTCCTGCGGTCGACGGTCCTGCCGTGTGCCGCCGCCTCCTTCTCCGCGATGCCCCAGTGCGTACGGAGCGCCTCGAAGGCGGCCGGTGAACTCGCGGACAGGTTGATCATGCCCACGCCGAGCCGACCGGAGGTCACCGGTCCCGACGGCGAGGTGACCGCGGCGACGACCACGTCCAGTTCGGGGACGGTGTAGGGGCGCAGTTGCAGCTTCGCGTCATGCAGGTCGTACCAGTCGGTCGTCTCGGTGACGGTCTCTCCGCGCAGGAGCCGCATGATGACGTCGGCCGCTTCGAGCATGCGGTCGCGCTGGGTGGCCGGGTCGATGCCGAGCATGTGGGCGTCCGAGAGCAGTTGCCCGGGGCCGAAGCCCATCATCGCGCGGCCATGGGTGAGGTGGTCGAGCGTCACCAGCCGCTCGGCGAGCAGGAAAGGGTTGTGGTACGGCAGCGAGTTCACCGCGGTGCCCAGCTTGATGGTGCGGGTGGTGCGCGCGACGGCGGCGAGCATCAGCTCCGGGGAGCCGATCGGTTCATGCCCTCCGGAGTGATGCTCGCCCAGCCATGCCTCCTGGAATCCGAGCCGGTCGGCCATCTCGATGATGGCGAGGTCCCGCTCGAAGAGGACGGTCGGGCTGACACCGATCTTGTGGAAGGGCGCCATGAAGACGCCGAAGTCGGTCGGGTGGTGCGATGTGGACATGGTCGATCAGCCTCTCGCCGGGGAGCCGTACGTGGACTGCGGGGGTGTGGGGCACGGGGAATGTGCGACCACAGGTGTGTGCGTCAGAGCGAGGGCTGTGTCACGCTGCCGCCGAAGGCGAGGACCAGCGGGATCGGGTCGAAGTGCTCCACGAAGCGGACGATCCTGCCGTCCCGGACGGTGAAGCGGGTGACGTACTCGTTCTTGTACTCGACCGGCCGCACCATCTCCATGTCGCTCTTGTAGAAGGTGACGACCTCGCCGGGGTCGGAGTGCAGAGTGTCGACGCGGATGTCGTACAGACCCTCGGTGACGATGGACTCCGGCAGCGGAGCGAGGAACTCCATGACGGCCTCCACTCCGTCGATCCGGCGCGGGAACCCGGCCGGCGCCCACCGCATCTCGAAGACGACATCGGGCGCCAGCAGCTCGCGCTTGGTGTCGAAGTCCCAGTCGTTGATCGCTTGGAGATATCTCGCGGCGATGGCCATGTTCGCCTGCCGCAGCGCTTCGTCTTCCATACGGCTACCTAACTGAGTTTGGTTCGATTCACAGAGAAGCTAGGCGCTCGGAACCCGAGGGTCAATGGTCGCGTAAGGCAAACCTGGGACGGTCAGACGGTGCATGACTCTTCCACATCCGGGGGCGCCCTGAGTACGCTAACCAAAGTGAATTGAGTTCGATAGAAGGGCCGGTTCTGCTGTCCGGCCGACTGATCGGGACACAAGGAGCGCCGTGGCCATGTTCGTCGACAACGGGGACCTCACCACCGACGTGCTCCGGGGTGCCTACGGGCGGTTCCCGTCCGGAGTCACCGCCGTCTGCGGCCTGGTGGACGCCCGGCCGGCCGGTATCGCGGCCAGCTCGTTCACCTCGGTCTCGCTCCGGCCGCCGCTGGTGTCGGTGTGTGTCGCCCGCACCTCGACCACCTGGCCGGTGCTGCGGCAGGCCTCGCATCTGGGGGTGAGCGTGCTCGCCGAGGACCAGGGCCCGGTGGCGCGCGCGCTGGCGGCCAGGTCACCCGACCGGTTCGCGTCCGTGGACTGGGTGGCCGAGCCGCGGGGTTCCGTGTTCGTCCTCGGGGCGGCGCTCTGGCTGGAGTGCCGGATCACCGAGGAGATCCCGGCCGGCGACCATACGATCGCGCTGCTCGAAGTAGACCGGCTCTCCCCGCACGCCACGGTCCCCCCAGTGGTCTTCCATGCCAGCACCTTCCGGTCCCTCGCGAAGAGCTGACATGTACGTCGACGCACGCCACCCCGTCGTCCTCCTGGCGGAGACCGACGACCTGACCCGCTTCAGCGTGGTAGCCGACAGCCACGAAGCCCTCGCCGAGCGAGCCGGGCAGTTCGGCCGGCTCGCCGACGGGGTGGCCTTCGTACGGTGCGACTGGATACGTGGCTCCGGCCCCGGGACCCCGGAGTGGCCGACGGCGCTGGAGGCGATGTTCGCGTTCGCGGAGTCGTCCGGGTGGCTGACGGACGGTCATGTCCAGGCGCACATCGTCGGACCGGATCCGGGTCCGGCCTGAAGTCCCGCCCCATGGCGCTCGTGGAGCGTCTACCTCCAGGGTTCCGCCGGGGTGCCCCAGGGAGTCCGCGAGGGTGCCCCAGGGAGGTGGGGGCACCCTCCGACAACTACGCCTCGCTGACGCCCCGTTCCCGGGCGATGGCGGTGTCCGCCGCCGTCAGGCCGAAGACCAGGGCCGAGGCGAGACCGCCCGCGTAGGCGCGGTGCCACAGGCCGCCGGTGTCCGATCCGGCGGCGAGGAGTCCGTCGAGGGGGCGGCCGTCCGCGCGCAGGACGCGCGCCCGGTCGTCGATGAGCACGCCGTGGAACGGGAAGGTGATGGCCGGTGCCGTCTCGATGACGTAGTACGGGGGTTCGTCCAGCGGGAGGCGGTCCAGCTCACGGCCGGGCGAAAGCTCCGTCCCCAGTGACGCCTGGGCGTTGAACAGCTCGACGGCGTCGCGGATCGTCTCGCCCCGGTATCCCCACTCCTCGGGCAGGAAGGCGAGTTCGTCAAGGTCTTCGGCGAGCCCCACGCGCCCCCCTCGCCTGCTCGCCAGGGCGAACTTGTCGACCGCGACCGCGCCCTCGACGTACGAGCCGACGATCCAGTCACGGAACACCCGCGCGTCGGCGATGAGGAGGCCGCGGCTCTCCGGCTGTTCCAGGAGCGCCATGGTGGTGAGGTGATCGCCCAGGGTCTCGTCGGCGAAGCGCTCTCCGCGCAGGTTGAAGAGGAGGGCGTGCTCGCTGTAGTAGAGCGACATGTCGACGAAGTCGGCCGGGTCGGCGAAGGGGATGCCGCTGGGGACGAGGTGGCCGTAGAAGCCCGCGTCGGCACCGCCGGTGGCCGCGCCGGCCTCGGTGGCCAGACGGTAGCCGCCGCCACGGCTGTGGGGGTTGGAGCGCAGCTCCATCCGGTCGGCGTGCGGGTGCACGTGTGCGGCGCGCAGGGCGGGGTCGCCCTGGAATCCGCCGGTCGCGACGAGCGTCGTACGGGCCCGTATCCGCCGGTGTGCGCCGTCGGCCGTCCGCACCTCCGCCCCGACAACGGCGCCGTCCTCGACGAGCAGCCGTTCGGTCTCGGTTTCGAGCAGCAGTTCGCCACCGCCCTGAAGGACGAGGTGCCGGCAGGTGTCGACGTAGTGGTGGGTGTCGAACTGGTGCCCTTGGCCGAAGCTGAGGATGCGCTGGGCGTCCTTGGCCTCCACGCCGAGGGAGCGGATCCAGGCGATGCCGTCGGCGAACCGGTCCACGAGGGCGCGCCTGAGCGCGAGGTCTCCCCGTGGGTTGTGCCGGTCCATGACCTCGTGGCTCGGTGCGGTCCAGGCGTACCCGGCGAAGCGCGCGGAGCCTCCGACTTCGGCGCCGATTTCGGCGACCACCACGGACAGGCCGTCGCGTACGGCGCGGGCGGCGGCGGTCAGCCCCGCCATGCCCGCACCCACGACCAGCAGATCCACACCTTCAGCGCTGCTCATACGGTTCTCTCCTCCGGGACGGTGACGGGAGACTTCAGCCCTGTGCGACCGCGACGGGAGCGTCGTCCTGGCCGTCGAAGTAGGCCTGTTCGGCGCGGGCGAGGAACGTCGGGTCGGCGGGTCCGCCGCTGACGGCGATGGAGCCGTCGTGCAGGACGACGACCTCGTGGCAGGCGGACGCGGCGCGGCCGAGCGACTGTTCGAGGAGGACGACCGTGATGCCGTCGTGGGCGAGCTTCCCGAGGCGTGCGTACACCTCGTCGACCATCGCCGGGGACAGGCCGAGCGCCGGTTCGTCGACGATCAGGAGGTCGGGTCCCGCCATCAGGGCCCGTGCGACCGCGAGGATCTGCTGTTCGCCGCCGGAGAGCCCGGCCACGGGTGCGCCCATCCGCTCGCGCAGGCGCGGGGGCAGCCATTCGGCGGTCTCCGCGAGCCGTTCCCGCAGCGCGGCTCCCTTGACGCCCGCGGCGTACGCGGCGACCTCCAGGTTCTCCCGTAGCGAGAGCGTCTTGAACAGGGCACGGCCCTCGGGCACGAGCGCGGTGCGCAGCCCGTCGTCCGCCGCGCGCCGGCCGCCGGTGGGCGCGAGTGAGCCGTGCAGGATCCGGCCGAGGGTGCTCTTGCCGGCTCCGTTGGCCCCGACCACTCCGACGACACTGCCGCGCGGGATGGCGAGGTCGACGCCCCGCAGAGCGGTCACCCCGCCGTACGCGTGATCCACGCCGTGGAGCCGTACCGCGGCCCGCTCGGTGCCGTCCCGGAGCGGAAGTTCGCCGCGGGCGCCGCCTTCGCCGAGGTAGGAGGAGCGCACCCGGGGGTCGTCCAGGACCTTGCCGGGCTCGCCCTCACCGATGGGCCGGCCGAAGTCGAAGGCGACCACGCGGTGGGCGACCGCGAACAGGTCGTCGAGGACGTGGTCGATGATCACGACGGTGGTCCCGCGCCGCTGCTGTCGCACGATCTGCCGCGCCAGCAGGGTGCGTTCGGCGGCGTCGAGGCCGCCGAACGGCTCGTCCAGGATGAGCAGTTCGGGCTCCTCGGCGAGCGCCCTGGCGAGGTCGAGCCGCTTGTGCAGGCCGAACGACAGCTCGTCGGGGTACCGGTCCGCGACCTGCGCGAGGCCGATCTCGTCCAGCAGTCCGGTGGCTCTGGCCCGGTCGCGCGCGGTGATGCGGCGGCGCGTGCAGAGGACGTTCTCCAGGACGGTCAGCTCTGAGAAGGTCTCGGCGTGCTGGAAGGTGCGCCCGATGCCGAGCCTGCGGCGGGCGGTGGCGCGGGTCTTCAGCAGGGCCTTGCCCCGGTAGACGGCGCTGCCCGTCACGCGTCCGCCGCCGGCGAGGCCGGACAGGACGTTGAGCAGGGTCGTCTTGCCCGCGCCGTTGGGCCCGATGATCGCCAGGGTCTCGCCGGTCCGTACGGAGAGCGAGGCACCCTCCAGCGCTTTGAGGCCGCCGAAGGTGACCGTCGTGTCGTCAAGTACGAGCACTTCAGGGGCGGTGGGAGCAGGGGGCGGGGCGGGCTGCGGGGGGTCGTCGGAGTGGTCCACGAGGGCGGCGGGGGGCGTCGCGGGCCGCCGCCGCAGGCGGTGGGCCAGCCGGGCGAGGGCCGGCACCACGCCGCCCGGCAGGAACAGCAGCGCCGCGATGAGCACGATGCCCTGGAGGATCGGCTGCGGCAGACCCACGCCCTCGGCGGCCGTGGGCGCCCAGGTCAGATACGCCCCGCCCACCACGGCGCCGGTGAGGGTGCCGGGGCCGCCGAGTACGCACGCCGCGATCAGCGAGATGGACAGTGCCAGCGAGAACCGGTCCGGGCTGACGAATCCGACGACCAGGGCGAGGAGCACACCGGCCATCGCGGCGAACACGGCGCTGACCGCGAAGGCCAGCGCCGACTGGGCCTCGGGCGCGATCCCGATCGAACGGGCCGCCATCGGATGGGACTTGGCGGCGACGAGCCGCATCCGCAGGGCGCTGGGCCGGGCGAGGGCGGCCAGCGCGAGCGCCACCCCGGCCACGCCGACGGCGATGTACTGGGCCTGCGTCCCGGCGCTCGCGAGGGTGCCGAGGCCGAGTGCACTGTCCAGCTTCTCCATGGCGACACCCTGGTCACCGCCGGTGACGCTGGTCCACTGGCCCATCACCTCCAGCGACACCATGGTGAACGCGAGGGTGAGCAGGGCGACGTACAGCATCGAGAACCGTGCGCCCATGCCTCCCAGGAACGCGCCGAACGCCGCGGCGCACCCGGCCGCGCCGAGCACGACCAGCTCCAGGGACCAGCCGTGGGTGCTGCCGTACGCCGCGAAGTAGGCGCCCATGGCGAAGAACGCGGGGTGGGCGATGGACCAGATGCCCGCCCATCCGGCGAGGAGGTTCATCGAGAGGACGAGGACGGTGTAGACGGCCGCGAGCCCGACGGAGTACGCCTGGTACGGCGGTACGGCCCCCGTGCTGAGCACGGTGATGAGCACGGCGGCGAGAAGCGGACCGAGCGCCGCTCTGGCCAGGTGGGAACGCTGGACGACGGACATGTACCGCTCCTCAGACCCGCTGGAACGTGCGCGTGCCGAACAGCCCCTGGGGGCGGATCAGCAGCACGAGGATGGTGAACGTGAACACGAAGGTGTCGCGGTAGCCGGCCGAGACGTAGCTCGCGGCCACGTTCTCCAGGACGCCGACCGTGACACCGCCGATGACGGCCCCGTACATGCTGGTCAGGCCGCCGAGGAAGATCCCGGCGAAGGCGCGGAACAGCGGGGCGCCGAGGACGGTCGGCACCAGTCCGGCGCGCGGTGCGTACAGGAACGCGGCGAGCGCGGCGAGGCCGAGTCCGAGCGCCCAGGCGATCCGGGCGATGCGCTGGGAGCCGATGCCGAGGATCTGCGCGGTGTCGGCGGACTCGGCGACGGCGCGCATCGCGGAGCCGATGGTGGTGCGTCCGAAGAGGTAGGCGACGAGCGCCATCGCGACGGCCGCGACGGCGATGGTCAGCAGGCTCTGCGTCGGGATCGCGGAACCGCCGAAGGACACGGATCCCTGCACCAGGCTGGGGAAGAGCCGTGGTTGGTCGTCCCAGATGGTGCTCATGACGCTCTCGGCGATGAGCGAGATACCCATCGTCATGACGAGCGCCGAGAGCAGATCCCCCTGCCCCAGCGGCCTGATCACCAGCTCGCGGGCGATCAGGCCGGTCGCCGCGGTGACGACCATCGCGGCGAGGAGGACCAGGGGCAGCGGGACACCGCTGTCGTACAGCGTCAGCGCCCCGTAGAGGCCGACGGTCGCCAGGCTGGCGAGCGCGAAGTTGACCACGTCCGTGGCCCTGTAGATGATCACCAGCCCGAGGCCCATCAGGCCGTACACGGCGCCACTGGCGAGCCCGCTCACCAGGACGAGCAGGAACTGATCCACGTCGACCTCTCCCTTGAGCCCAGCACGCGCACGTCCTGCGCACCCGAGCCCACCGCTCCTACAAACTGAACTCAATTCGTGAACCGTAAGTGCCGAATCCCGGGCGGGCAAGACTCGTGCACGACTTGATCCGATCAGGTGGTGAACCGGCCCCCGTTGGCGAGGAGCACCGCCCCGACCAGGTTCGCCGCCGCGTCGCTCGCCAAGAACAGCGCGATGTCCGCGATCTCGTCGGCCGTCGCGTACGGCCGCACCCGGGGGTCGGCGAATCCACTGCGCAGCGCCTCGGGCGTGCGGGCCGCCATCCCGGTCCGGGTCGGGCCCGGCGCGACCACGTTCACCCGGATCCCGTCCGCCACGACCTCCTTGGCCACGGCCTGGCTCACGGCGTGTACGCCGGCCTTGGACGCCGCGTAATGCGGATAGCCGACGGGGGCGTCGAAGGCGGACGAGGAGCCGATCACGACGATCGCACCCGACGCGCGGGGACGCATGGCCCGCACCGAGGCGCGCAGCACATGGAAGGTCCCGTCCAGATTGACCCGCATCACGCGGGCCCAGGCCGCGTCGTCGAGCCAGCCGGTCACCTCGGGCGGGCGGCCCGCCGACAGCGCGTCCGCGATCCACTGCTTCGCCCGCGGGTCGTCCACCCCGGCCGCGTGCACCATGACGTCGAGCCGCCCGTACTCCCGCAGTACGTCCTCGACCGCGCCGTCGACAGCCGCCGCGTCCGCGACATCCAGCGCCGTCGCACGGGCGCCGGGCAACTCCTCGGCGACGGCTCCGGCCGCCTCCCGGTCGACGTCGGCCAGGACCACCGCCCGCACCCCCTCGGCGGCCAGTTGCCGGGCGACCGCCGCCCCGATCCCCGAACCGGCACCCGTCACCATGGCCACCCGATCCCGGAACCGCCCCTGGAATGGCCCCAGTTGCACTGCGTCACTCATCCCGACCACCCTTCCTTCCAGTCACCCGCTCACCCCGCCCACCCCACGGCACTCGGTCGGCGTCGACAGGGACTCAGCCATTGAACTGAATTCGTCTTTGGTATCGTGCCGCCGAGAGACTGACAAGCCCCGGGAAGGTGACCATGCGAGCGATGCGGCTGACCGCCTGGGGACAGGGACCGGTCCTCACCGAGGTCGAACGGCCCGCCCCGCATGGGGTCGAGGTGCTGGTGCGGGTGGAGGCCGTCGGGCTCTGCCACTCCGATCTGCACGTCGTCGACAGCACCCCGGGCGCCCTCCCCTACCGGCTGCCGTTCACCCTCGGCCACGAGGTCGCCGGGCACGTCGCGGAACTCGGCCCCGACGCAGGCGGGTTGGCGCCGGGAGACCGCGTGGTGATCTACGGCCCATGGGGCTGCGGGGAGTGCTCCCGCTGCGCCGCCGGACGGGACAACTACTGCGACCGGCGCGGCGGCCTCGACCGCCATGGGGTCGGACTCGGCCAGGACGGCGGGATGGCGGAGTACGTGCTCGTCCCGTCCGCCCGCCATCTGGTGCCGATCGGTGATCTGCCGGCCGAGCAGGCGGCACCGCTGTCCGACGCGGGCCTGACCTCGTACCACGCCATCGCCGGGCTGCGGCACACGCTCGGCGACCCGGCCTCCACCGCCGTCGTCATCGGCGTCGGCGGGCTCGGCCACCTGGCCGTCCAGATCCTGCGCGCGACCACCCCGGGCCGCGTCCTCGCCGTCGACATCCGCGAGGACGCCCTCGACCTCGCACACCGGTCGGGCGCCCACTTCACCACGCCGGTCCGGGACGACACCGCACACGTGCTCAGGACGCGGACCGGAGGCGTCGGCGTGGACGCGGTGCTCGACTTCGTCGGCAACGGGGCGACCCTCGACCTCGCCGCCGCCCTCCTGCGGCCGGGCGGGGAACTCGCGCTGGTCGGCAGCGGCGGCGGCCGGTTGACGGTCTGCAAGCCGGGCGCACTCCCGCCGGGCGCCCGGCTCTCCCTGCCGTTCTGGGGCACCCGCCCCGAACTCGCCGAAGTCGTCGCCCTGGCGCGCTCGGGCGCTCTCCATGTCGAAACGGAGCAATTCCCCTTGTCCGAGGCACCGGAGGCGTTCGCCCGGTTGCGGCGCGGGGAGGTTCGGGGGCGGGTGGTGCTCGTGCCGGAGTGACGGACACGGCACACCGAGGGGGGTATGGGCACCACCCTTCTGGGACGCCACCCCTTCTGGGACGCCACCGCTATTTGACCGACCGTTCCAGTTAGGTCTAGGGTCCTCCCGTGGCCAGGACCAAGGAATTCGATCCGGACGCCGCGCTCCAGTCGGCCCTTGAGCTGTTCTGGCGGCGCGGCTACGAAGCGACGTCGATGGCGGACCTCGTCGATCACCTCGGCATCGGCCGCGCCAGCATCTACGCGACCTTCGGCAACAAGCACGAGCTGTACCTGAAGGCGATGGACCGGTACGGCGAGACACGCGATCCGCGCCTCATCGCCGAACTGTCCCAGCCGGGCCCCGTACTGCCCGCCGTGCGGGCGTTGGTACGCCGGTTCGCGGCGGAGTCCGCCGCGCCGGAGTCCCGCCGGCACGGCTGCTTCATCACCAACACCGCGGCCGAACTGGCCCCGCACGACCCGGCGGCGGCCCGCCGGGTCGAGATCAGCTGGGAACACATCGAGACCCCCCTGCACGCGGCGCTCGTACGGGCCAAGGCCCAGGGCGAGTTGCCCGACGACCGTGATCCGCGCGCGCTCGCCCGCATGCTGTTCGTCGTGATGCAGGGCGTACGCGTCGTCGGCAAGGCGTCGGGCGACCCGGCCCGGGTGCGCGACGCGGCCGAACAGGCACTGGCACTGCTGGACTGACGACGCACACCCGGCGAAGGCGGCGGGGGCTATCCGCTGCCCGCATATTGAACCGATCGGTCAAATATAGGGAGGGGTCCGACCGCCATGAACGACGTCCGCGTCGACACCACGACGACCCGGCGCCACGCCTTCGTCCTCCTCGGCGCCGTCCAGAGCACCCTGATCTTCACGCTGGCCGCACTCGCCGTACCGCTCCCCCTCATCGGGCGCGAATTCGGCCTCGACCGCGCCGACCTGATCCTGCTCAGCGCCGCCTACGGCCTGACCTTCGCCGGGCTGCTGCTCTTCGGCGGACGCCTCGCGGACCGTTACGGCGGGCGGCGCGCGCTCACCGCGGGCCTGCTCCTCTTCGCCGCCGCGTCGGCCGCCGCGCCGCTCACCCCCGACATCGGGACGCTGGTCGCGGCGCGACTGGCCCAGGGCGCGGGGGCGGCGCTCATCGCGCCGGCCGCCATGGCCGTACTGCGCGCCGTCTTCCCCTCGCCCACCGCGTACGGCAGGGCGATGGTCACCTGGGGCGGCCTTTCGATACTCGGCGCGACCGCGGGCAATCTGCTCTCCGGTGTCATCTCGGCGCTGCTGTCGTGGCGTTGGACCTTCGCCGTGCCGCTCGCGGTCGCGCTCTCGGCCCTCGCCCTGATGCCCCGGCTACTGCCGGACACCGTGTCGCGACCCGGCCGGACGCTCGACCTGCCGGGTGCGCTGCTCGCCACCGTCGGGATCACCTCGGCCAGTTACGGGCTCGTCGTCACCGACACCCACCCCTGGTCGTCGGCCGCCGTCCTCGTGCCGCTGCTGGTCGGGGCCGTGCTGCTGGTCGCGTTCGGGTACGCCGAGCGCCGCGCCCGCGATCCGCTGCTGCCGCCGCGCTTCCTGCGCGACCGGCGGCGGGCCCTCGCCCTCACCGCCATCGCCCTGAGCGCCTGCGGCACCGCGCTGACCTTCGTGGTCCTCTCGCTCCACCTGCAACAGGCGCGCGACTGGTCGGCCCTGCGCACCTCGGCCGCCTTCGTACCGTTCGCCGTCGCGCTGCTCTCGTCCGGTCGCGCGGCGGGCCCGCTCGTCGGCCGGTACGGACCCCGGACCGTCACCGCCACCGGCCTCGGCACGGCCGCATCCGGGCTCGCCCTCCTCGCACTCACCGGGCTCGACGCGGACACCTCGTACGCGTACGGACTCCTGCCGGGCCTGGTGTTGCTGGCGGCCGGTACCGGGGCGTCCTTCGCGGGAGCCGCCGTGCTCGCCACCGAGGGGGTGCCGCCGGAGCGGACCGGGCTCGCGGGCGGTGTGCTGAACACGGCGATGGAGACCGGTCCGACCGTCCTGTTCGCCGTGGTGCTCGCCCTCGGCCGCGACGCCTGGTCCCTCGCCGCTACGGGCATCGCCCTGGCCGTCGCCGCCTTCCTGAACCACCGCGCCAAGTAGTCCACTCACTCACAAGTAGTCATTCACTCACAGGAGTCATCGCCATGAACCGCTTCACCGGCAAGTCCGTCCTCGTCACCGGTGCGGGCTCCGGCCTCGGCCGTGCCATCGCGCTCGCCTTCGCCGCCGAGGGCGCGTCCGTGGTCGCCGCCGGACGCACCCGGGCAACGCTGGACGAGACGGTCGGCCTGATCGAGGCCGCGCACGGTACGGCCGCCGCCGTCACCACCGATGTCACCGACTCCGGCCGTCTCCAGGGCCTCGTACGCGAAACGGTCACCCGCTTCGGCGGACTGGACATCGCGGTCAACAACGCCGGGATACTCCGGGGAGCCGGGCCCGTCGGCGAGGTGAGCGAGGAGGACTGGGACGCGGTGCTGCGGACCAATGTCACCGGTGTCTGGCTGGCGATGAAGCACGAGATCGCGCACATGAAGGCGAACGGCGGCGGCACCATCGTCAACATCTCCTCCAACCTGGGCGCCCACCTCCGGATCCCGGGCATCGCCGCCTACAGCACCTCGAAGGCGGCGGTCTCGGCACTGACCCGCGCCGCCGCCCTCGACCACATCCACCAGGGCATCCGTATCAACGCGGTCAGCCCGGGTGCCGCCGCGGGCCCCATGTCGCTGCGACCCGGCGAGACCGAGGCCGACCGTGCGGAGCGGGTGAAGACGGAGAACCCGCTCGGCCGGATCGCGGAGGCCGAGGAAGTGGCGGCGGCGGTCCTCTACCTCGCGTCGCCCGCGGCCGGCGCGGTCGTCGGCACGGACCTGGTGATCGACAGCGGGGCGTCGGCCTGACGTGAGGGAGCGGCGGCGCGCACCCGCACAGCGCCACCCGCACCGCCGCTCCCCTGCCGTCACCAGCCGACAAGCCACCGCGTCAGCGGCTACGAGGCGGCACGCACGTCGCGCACGGTGAAGGTGTGCGTCCCCGAGGGCACGCCGTAGACGGCCCTGTCTCCCTCGGCGCGCCGCAGGACCGCGCCGTCCGACGCCTCCCGCGAGGTACGGTTCCCCTTCGGCAGCCGTACCTCGGCCGTGGTGTTCGGCGGTACGTCGACCTTCAGCCGGAACACACCTTTCTTGAGCGTCCACTCCGCTGTCACGTGGCCGTACGGAGTGCGGTAGCTCCCTTCGACCTGGGTGAGGTCGCCGACGACGCGTGGATCGATCACCAGCTCGCGGTAGCCGGCGGAGCCGCGCGCCTGCCGGATGCCCGCAAGACCACCGTGGAACCGGAGCACTCTCCACAGCACGTCGTCGCGGCCACCGTCCAGCAGCGCGCGTACGGTCGGGGCGAGTCCGATCGTGCCGCCGCTGAAGTGCGGTCCGCCTCCGAACGGCCGGAAGTCCTCGACCAGTTCGACCAGCGCGTCGAGGACCCGCTGCCGCTCCCGCTCGGGGACGAGTCCCTCGTCGAGTGCGAGTGCCTGGGCGGCCTGCGTCGCACCGGTGGTGCCCTGGTTGCCCTGGCTCGTGTAGCGGCCCAGGGCGGTGTTGTAGAAGGCGTCGTTGAAGGCGTCCTTGATGTGCGAGGCGAGGGCGCGGTACGCGCTCGCATCGGCCGTGCGGCCGAGTACGGCGGCCATCCTCGCCATCCGGTCGGCGATCTGGTGGTAGCCCCAAGTGCCGGTGATACGGCCCGAGGTGGTGTCGGCCACGATCCAATCGGCGAGCGCGGCGTCGACGAGGTAGGCGTTGGCCCCGGTACCCGCCTTCCGTACCCTGATGTAGTCCATGAACGCCTGCATCTGGGGGTAGTAGCGCGCCATCGTCTGCGTGTCGCCGTACGTCTCGTACAGGAACCAGGGCGTCAGGACGATCCCGTTGCCCCAGTTGATCTCGTCGCCGAACCGGCCGGTGTAGCCCCAGTCGTACACGGGAGCCTTCAGGGCGACATTGCCGATGTTGTCGCCGGCCTTGGACTGCCCCTCCGCCAGGTGGCGTTGCATGGTGCGCAGATACGCGGCGTAGCCGAAGTGGCGGTGCAGCGAGCCGAAGGGCTGGAGGTAGTCCGCGGGGTAGGCCAGCTTCTCGCGTCCCGGGCAGTCCGTGAACGTCGACATCGTGTTGCTCATGATCGAGTACCGCGCCATGCGGTGGATCCGGTTGATCCGCTCGTTGGACGTGTGGAAGCTGCCTGCCACGGGGGTGTCCGCGTGGAGTTGCAGGCCCGTGACCGTGGCGGCGGTGGGCCGGTAGCCCGGCGGCAGACCCGTCACCTGGACCCATTGCATGCCGAAGTAGTGGAACCTGGGGTGCCAGGTCTCGCCCTTCCGGTCGCCGTACGTGGTGTACGCGGCGAACACATCGGTTCCGCGGCTGCCGCCACCGCCCATGACGGACGCCTGGTCGACGGTGCCGTCCGCGGCCAGTGACTCGGCGGGCAGGAGCTTGATCGTCGTGCCCGGCGGTACGGTGCCGTCGACCGAGAGTTCCGGCCAGCCGGCGAAGTTCTGGCCGAAGTCGAAGACCCAGACGCCCGGCTTGGGCTGGGTGATGGCGACGGGGCGGATCCGGTCCATGACCTTCACCGGTTCTCCCGCCCGCCAGACGAGTTCCGTCGTCAGGTTGGGCGGCGGGGCGATTCCCGCACCGACCCATCCGACGGGCGAACCGTCACGGCGCCTGGCCGACCGCCCGAGGTCGGCCCCCGGCGAGGTCCATCCGTCCTGTTCGCGGCGTGCGTCGTAGTCGGATCCCGAGAACCAGTTGGTGGTGGTCGTCGGGCCGAGCGCCGTCGACCACGCACGGTCGCTGACGACGGAGTGGACCGTACCGTCGGCGTCGGTGATCTCCAGGCGGGCGATCATGCGCGGTGCCACGGCGGCCCCGGCACTGGGATCGGTACTGGCGAGCGGGTTCCCCGAGCCGGTGACCGTGGCGCCGCTCGCGTGGGCCTTCTTCAGGGCCCCCGCGAAGGCGATGCCCGTCCCCTCCGCCCCGGCGGTGCCTATCGCCGTGATCTCGCGCGTCTCCAGCCGCCCGCCGCCGTCGCCCGTGTCGATGTTGATCGTGCCGCCCACGTGATACCCGGCCACACCGCTCACCTTGACGGCCGTGTCCCCGGCCGCGGCGGGCGCGGCGAGTGCCGTCAGCCCGGCGCGGGCGAGGACCACATCGAAGGCGTCGGCTCCGGTCGGGGGCGCCTGATTCCCGGCTTGGAAGCGTTCGACCCGGAGTGCTCCCGAGGGCCACGAACGGGTCGCGTTCTCGACGGCGGTGAGCAGCGGCTCGGGGCCGCAGGCGTAGATCAGGGTGTCGGCGTCCGGCTCGCCGAGGTGGCCGTCGAGGTCGAGCAGCCCGTGCCGGTCCTGCGGGCGGACGGCCACCTGATCTCCGTAGGCGGCGAGTTCGTCCAGGAAGGCCATCGAGGAGCGGGTCCGGCCGCCGTACAGCAGGCTCCACTCCGCCGCCGCTGCCTGCGCGGCGGCGACCATGGGCAGCAGGGGGGTGATGCCGATGCCGCCCGCCACGAACAGGTAGCGCCCGGCCGGCCGGAGCAGGAAGGTGTTGCGCGGCCCGCGCACTCGCACCCGTGTTCCGGTGCGAAGTTCGGTGTGCACATGGGCCGAGCCACCACGGCTGTCCGGGACACGCAGGACGCCGATGCGCCACGCCGACCTGTCCTGAAGGTCGCCGCACAGCGAGTAGTGGCGGACCGTTCCACCGTCGAGCAGCAGGTCGATGTGGGCACCCGGCCGCCACGGCGGGAGAGGCGTGGCATCCGGGTGACGGAGCGTCAAAGTGACTACGGCATCGGCGACTTGACGCCGTTCCGCGACGACGAGTGAAGTCTCGCGAGGGAGGGTGGGGGGATGGTTCACGTTCGGCTTCCCGCTTTCACAGGACACAGGGCGACGCCCATGTCACCGAAAAGGAGGTCGGCGCACGGACTGACGCCCAAGGGCAGGTCAGGTCGTGGATCGCGCGACGGAAGGCATGGCGACGGACGGCGTTTCCTGAGAAGGACCTTAGCCCGACATACGACTGTGCGTTACCGAACCGTTATCCCGCACGGTCGGTCGGGCACCACATTCCGGCCACGGTTCCACACCCCCGGGAGCCCCGGGATGCCACCGAACGGCCGGATCTCCTTCGGCGGGGCGCCGTAACCGGAACAGCAAGCCCAGTGTCTCCGCGCGCGGCCGGTGCCGAACACGGCGAGGGCCGCGGATGTCTCAGAAGCACCCCCCGACCAGGGGGAGTTCGTTGGCCGAAGTGCGCGGCACGGCCATCCCTCGCCCCCCACTAGCATCGCGGATTGAGCATGATCACGACATGGGGGGATGGGTATGCGCAGCATGAAGAACGTCTCGGCGCGCGCCAAGGTGCGTGCCGCCGTCACCGCTCTCGGCGTCAGCATCGGGCTGATAGCCACCGCCACACCGGCCCACGCGGTCACCTACACGACCACGGACAACTGCAATGTTCCGTGGATCAACTGCTCGTACGGTGATCTGTGGCTGCTGTACAACTCCAAGGCGCTCGCGGTCAAGGACGGCAAGTACCTCACGAGTTGGTCCTCGTTCTACGGGAACGTCAACGACTACTGGGGAACCAGCCAGTACCAGGGCTCCACCCTGACGACATACCGCTATGTGTTCAACGGCAACGGCAACGGTTCCTGGCAGTACATGAAGAACAACGCGGCCTCGGTGCGCAACTGCTCCGACGTGGACAACTACCGCGTGTACTACAACTCCGGATACCTGGGCCACTCCCAGTACTTCGGGCACACCACCGCGTGGGCCTCCTGCACCTTCGTCGACCTCGACTCGACGCTCAAGAACAACAACGCCTCCCAGCACTTCGCCTGATCAGGGTCAAGGAGCCACCCATGAACTGGACCAAGCGTTCCACCGCCGCCCTTGTCCTGATCGCGACGGCCGGTCTGATCACCGCGTGCGGAGCGGGGACCACCGGCGGTGACACCTCGGCGGCCGGAGCACCCGTGGCCGGCGACCAGCCGATCGTCAACAAGGCCAATTGGCCCGAGGCGACACCGACGAGCGGTCTCGCCAAGGGTCTGTCCCTCCCTCTGGAGGACTACATGCAGACCTACGAGGAGACCGTCACCCTGGATCAGGCGAGCCGCACACTCCAGGAAGAGTGCATGGCCGGGTACGGCTTCAGCATTCAGCTTCCGCTCGCCGGAGCCACACCGCCGCCGAACGACAACGATGCCAACATCGAGCGCCGCTACGGCATCACGGACCGGGCCGCAGCCGCCCAGTACGGCTACGGGCTGCCCGACGAGCTGAACAACCAGACCCGGCAGAAGATGCCCGACCTGACCGACGACCAGATCGAGGTGCTCACCGGCCACACCAAGCCCACCACGACCGGTCCCGACACCGTGCCCACGTCCGAACCGGCCCCCGACACCTACCAGGGCAAGAAGATCCACCCGGGCGGCTGCGTGGGCTGGAGCGACAGCCAGATCGGACAGTCGCAGATCGACCTCTCCCTCGTATCGGAGCTGGACGGCCAGAGCCTCACCGCGTCGCAGCGAACCCCAGCCGTACAGGGGGCCGTCTCGGCCTGGTCCCAGTGCATGAAGACCAAGGGCTATGACGCCGCCACCCCTTACGAGGCCGCCGAGATCGTCGGACACATCGACGGCGCCCCGTCCGATGAGGAGACCGCCGTTGCGGTCGCCGACGTCGACTGCAAGGAGTCCACGGACCTCGTCGCGATCTGGTTCAAGGAGGACACCGCGATCCAGAAGAAGCAGATCGCCGAGCATCTGACCGGTCTTACCGGCGCGCGCAACCAGAACACGAAGGCGCTCGCCGCCGCCGACAAGGCGGTCACCGGCTGACCCTGACGATCACGGCGCCGGGAAGAGTTCCGGGAAGAGTTCTGGAAGGAGCCGGTGGGCGTCGGCGCGCGCCGGGGCCAGTGCCTCGGCGGGCGCCGACGACGCCGGCCAGCGCAGCGTCACACCGATGTCGGCCCAACCGCCGACGGTGGCAAGGAACTTGTCCAGCGCCGGGTTGGACAGCCCGAGGGACTGGAGCGGCGCGATGTGCCGGGCGAAGAATTCACCGATGCGCCGCTCCACGTCTCGGGCGGCGGCCGGATCGGTCGTCATCAGCCGGTACCAGGCCGCCGCGCCGCGAGGCGACAGGGCCGCGATGTTGGAATAACTGCCGTGCGCGCCGCGCGCCAGCCCGGACGCGAGCAGATGGCCGGGCACGAAGACCGACAGGTGGGGTACGGCGTCCGCCATGGCCGCGTACCAGGCGTCGTCGCCGCCGGCCATCTTGACGCCGACGAGCTGCGGGACCTCGGCGGCCACCCGCGCGAGGAGGGTCGGCGGCACCTGCGTCTTGGCGTGCGGCGGGTTGTAGAGCACCAACGACACGCCGCCGGCGGTCTCGGACGCACCGGCCAGGAAGCGCACCACCTCGTCGCCGTTCAAAGGCACCCAGTCCGGCAGAATCACCTGAAGGGCACCCGGCCGCAGCGCTGCCGCGCGCCGGACGCGGTCGAGCATCACGGGCGCCGCCGGATACGAGGCACCGATCTGGTACGGCAGCCCTGCCGCCTCGCACCGCCCGGCCAGCATCGCGTTCACCCGGTCGAACTCGGCTTCGTCGAGGGTGTGGAACTCGCCCGCGGTGCCGTGGGCGTAGATGCCGTCGACGCCGCTGACCAGCAGTACGTCGAGCTGGTCCGCCAGCCGGTCCCAACTGATGTCGCCCCGGCCTTCGACGGGGAGCAGGAGCGTTCCCCACACTCCGGTGATCTCGTCCGCGGCCAATGGCTTCATGGATTGCCCCCTCCGGACGGGGACCGCACGCACGATCGCCCGTATCGCATGCCTCCCTCCCTACCCACCGTGGAGGGTTTACGCCTCCTCTTACGGTTGCGCCTACTCGTGCGGTTACGCCTCCTCGTCCGCGCCCCCGGCCGCGGGCAGCCGTTCGCGGATCTCGTCCATGACCGAGGAGTCGGTGAGCGTGGTCACGTCGCCGAGCGCGCGGTGTTCGGCGATGTCCCGCAGCAGGCGCCGCATGATCTTCCCGGAGCGGGTCTTGGGCAGTTCGGCGACGACGAGGATCTGCCGGGGCCGGGCGATCGGCCCGATCTCCGTGGCGACATGCCCGCGCAACTCACCGGCAAGCTCTCCCGGTCCGCCGGACCGCGTCCCCTCGGCGTCGTCGCCGCGCAGGATGACGAAGGCCACGATGCCCTGCCCGGTCGTCGGGTCGGCGGCGCCGACCACGGCGGCCTCCGCGACCAGCGGGTGGGAGACGAGAGCGGACTCGACCTCGGTGGTGGAGATGCGGTGACCGGACACGTTCATGACGTCGTCGACCCGGCCGAGGAGCCAGATGTCACCGTCCTCGTCCTTCTTCGCGCCGTCCCCGGCGAAGTACATCCCGGGGAACCGGGACCAGTACGTGTCGACATAGCGCTGGTCGTCGCCCCAGATGCTGCGCAGCATCGCCGGCCAGGGATCGGTGAGCACCAGATAGCCACCGGAGCCGTCGGGCACCGGCTTGCCCGCGTCGTCCACGACGTCGGCCCGGACACCGGGCAGCGGACCCAGCGCCGATCCGGGCTTGCAGACGCTCACACCCGGCAAGGGGCTGATCAGTTGGGCGCCGGTCTCCGTCTGCCACCAGGTGTCCACCACGGGGCAGCGGTCGCCTCCGATGTGGTGCCGGTACCAGATCCACGCCTCGGGGTTGATGGGCTCGCCGACCGAGCCGAGGAGCCGCAGCGAGGTGAGATCGAACGCCTCGGGGACGGCTCCGCCCCACTTCATGAACGTGCGGATGGCGGTCGGCGCGCAGTAGAGGATCGTCACGCCGTACTTCTCGACGATCTCCCACCAGCGGCCCCGGTGCGGGGTATCCGGCGTCCCCTCGTAGAGGACCGAGGTGACGCCGTTGGCCAGTGGCCCGTAGACGATGTACGAGTGGCCGGTCACCCAGCCGATGTCGGCCGCCGTCCAGAACACGTCGCGCTCCGGCTTGACGTCGAACACCGCCCACTGTGTCCACGCCACCTGGGTCAGATAGCCACCCGTGGTGTGCAGGATGCCTTTCGGGCGGGCCGTGGTGCCGGAGGTGTACATGATGTACAGCGGGTGTTCGCTGTCGAACGCCTGGGCCTCGTGCTCCGGCGGCTCCCCGGCCACCAGATCGTGCCACCAGACGTCGCGGCCCTCCGTCCAGCCGACCTCCCCTCCCGTCCGCCGGACCACCAGCACGCTGCGTACGTCGGGGCATGCGCGCAGCGCCTCGTCCACGGCGGGCTTCAGCGGGGCGGCGGCGCCTTTGCGGTAGCCGCCGTCCGCGGTGATCACCACGCGGGCGTCGCAGTCGAGGATCCGGCCGCGCAGCGCCTCTGCCGAGAAGCCGCCGAAGACCACGGTGTGCGGGGCGCCGATGCGGGCGCACGCCAGCATCGCCACCACCGTCTCCGGGATCATCGGCATGTAGATGGCCACCCGGTCGCCGGGCCGGACGCCCAGTGTCTCCAGCGCGTTGGCGGCCCGGCAGACCTCGTCCTTCAGCTCGGCGTAGGTGAGCGTGCGGGTGTCGCCCGGCTCGCCCTCCCAGTGGAACGCGACCCGCTCACCCCGGCCAGCCAGCACGTGCCGGTCGAGGCAGTTGTACGCGGCGTTGAGCCGTCCGCCGGTGAACCAGCGGTAGAACGGGGCGCGGCTCAGGTCAAGGACCTCGTTCCACGGCTGCTCCCAGTCCAGCCGGGCCGCCTGGGCGGCCCAGAAGGCGAGACGGTCGGCGTCGGCCCTTTCGTAGTCCGCCGCGGTGGCGTTCGCCTCGGCGGCCAGTGCGGGAGGTGGTGGGAAGCGCCGTTCCTCCCGCAGCAGGTTGGAGAGTGTCTCACCGCCGGTGTCGGTCATGTGTGTGCTCCGGCGACCGGGCCGCCGTGGTGGTGGCCGCGGTGGGGCAGCAGGTGCTTGCCGACGTTCGGGAAGACCGGTACGACGGATCGCCGATAGGTGGCGTTGGTGACCCCGGCGAACGACGCGTACCAGGCACACACCGCTGTCACCAGGCCGAGCCAGCCCCCGGCCTTCGTGACGTCGGCCGACTGGGCGAAGGCGCCGATGCACAGGACGATGAAGGTCGCCGACAGGGTGACGAGCACGGCCAGGATGGCTCCCGTGGTCCGCGTCGCAGCGACGGTCATGTAGACCGTGAAGATCGCCCACACCAGCAGGAACAGGCCGGTCGCCTGATGCGCGGTGGACAGCGGCAGGCTGCCCGCGACGAACCTGGCGTAGGCGGCGTACGCCAGCCAGAAGGCGGCGTAGGAGCAGAAGGCGGTGGCGCCGAAGGTGTTGCCCTTGCGGAACTCCCACATGCCGGCGAGCAGTTGCGCAAGGCCGCCGTAGAAGAGAGCCATCGGAAGGACGACGGTGCTGAGCCTCGGGTCGGTGATGAGGCCGGCGTTGAAGACGCTGAGAACGAAGGTGGTGGCGGCGAAGGCGGCGAGACCGAGCGGGCCGGGATCGGCGATGGTGGGGCCAGGCGGGGTCGAGCCAGGCGGGGTGGGGCCGGGGGTGGTGGAGCCGGGGGTGGTGGCTGTGGTGCTCATCTGCGCTTCCTCCTGTGATCTGAATCACATGGATGCGTTATCCATTGTAAGGAGCACATACGTAAGAAGCACCTGTTACCTGTGGAGGGTGGCGGGGAGCGGACGGGGAGTGACGGGGAGCGTGAATCCGCAGGTCACAGGGGGTACGCATGGGGTATACAGGGGGTACGAAACCGCCGTCGCTGGTCCGGGATCCGGGCACGGGGTTCACGCCGAGGGGGCGGCGGGACGGGCCGTCGGTGGTGGGGGCGGTACCCGCTCCTGCGGGTCGTGCCGATCGCGCCAGGCGAGGCAGTCCGCCAGCCGGGCCATGACCCAGGGGTCGTCGGCGAGTTCCGTGGGGAGTCGCGGTGAAGTAGGCCCGGGACAGCCGGGGCGGCGCGTCGAAGTCCATGCCGCGGACCATCAGCCCGACGAGGACGGTCGATCGAAGGTCGACGCGGCGCGGTTCGGGCCGATCCGGCCGGCGCGCCAGGACATCCATCGCCGCCCGGATGTCGGCGGGCGGTTCGGTTCCCCAGTCGGGGACCGGTTCCCGCATACCCTGCTCGGGAGGACCGCCCTGGGGACGCTGCCGTACGCCCTGCCCGGTGTTCTCTCGGATGAACGCCGCGAGCAGCCCCACCACGGTGTTGTGGTCTCCGGGCGACTCCGCCATGACATGTTCCAGGCCGTAGACGGCCCCCAACCGTTCCGCGAGCTTGTCCGAGGCCAACTGCCCGGCCGCCGCCCTGAAGCGCTCCGTCACCTGACCACGCCGGGAGAGGGCGTAGGTACGGGCCGTGAACACGAGCCCGATCAGCACGGACATACCGGCCATCGCGGCCAGCACTGTCTGACGCACGGCGTTCAGCGCGTCCGCCTGCTCCTTCCCGTGCAGCGAACGGACCGAGTCCCCCGCGAGGAGCCACGACAACGGCCCCAGCACGAGAAGGAGGATCCCGAGGGCCGCGAGGACTCCGACCACCGAAGCGAGGGCGACACGATGACGACGTATCCAGCTCCGCGAACGACGTATCCGGCTCCGAACGGCGTTCCGCACACCCCGACTTGACACCATGCGAGGCATCCCACCGCATACGGGCAGTGTTCCGCCAGCGCGAACGCCTCGTGACGGGGGTGCTGCCCCGGCCATTCGGCTTCGGGGGGCGCGCGGGTAAGGTGGCGCTCTTCGGCGGTGCGAGCCGCCGGAGTCCTCGAAGGCTATGCCCATGACGCACCTTGCCCGGACCCTCGCACGACAGCGTCTCGACGCCGCGCTGGACGACCTCGCCTCGGTATTCCGTGGCATGACGGCCCACCCCGACGAGGACAACTGCGAGTGCCACTGGGGCAGCGCGGAAGATCTCGCGCTGCTCAAGACGCCGGACGTGGAGCTGGACTCGGACCTCCTGCATCGCACCTGGCAGGCCACCGACTGGACGTACAAGGGAGCTGTGCTCCGCCGGATCCTGCCGCAGTTCGCCACGGCCCTCACCGCCGGCCGCATCGAGCCGCTCTGCGGCATGATGGAGGAGGTCGGACGCACCTTCCACCGTGCCGACTGGCAGCAGTGGCCGACCGAACAGGCCACGGCGGTAAGCGAGTTCCTGCGTGCCTGGTGGGCGCACACCCTCACCGACCCGGCACCCGCCGTACCCGCGTACCAGGTCCTCGCCCTCACCACCGAGGCATCCGGCACTCTCAGCACCTGGCTCCACACCTGGGAGATCCGGACCGACCACACGGCCGACCAGCACCTCACCGAAGCCGCGACCCAATGGGAGTACGACCTTCTCGGAGACCAACTCCCGTGGGACACCTGGCACAACGGGGAAGCCCTGCGCACCGAGCTGACGGCATGGCTGGTGCGCCACGCCCCCGACCGGCTCCGGGCGCACGGCGCACCCGACGAACTGCTCCACCGCATACGCCTCCTCGGCGTCACCGGCCCCGACCGCTGGTACGACCCGCACTGGCCGGGACACCGTTACTGAACTCCGGCTACTGAACCCCGGCCACTGGACCCCTGCCGATCGCGGGATGGAGGTACGGGCGTCAGGCCCTGGTCAGGCAGAAGGGGTGTCCGGCAGGGTCGGTGAGGACCCTCCAGCGGTCTCCGCCCGGTTGATGCTCCGGCTTGTTCGCGCCCAGCGCCAGGAGCAGCGCCTCGGCTTCGTCCAGGTCGTCGACCTCGAAGTCGAGGTGGAACTGCTGCGGCACGGTCTGGTCGGGCCATTGCGGGGCCCGGTAGTCGGCGACCCGCTGGAAGCCGATCACGAGCCCGTCCTCGCGGGTGACGCCGGCGAAGTCCGCGTTGGATTTGGGGTGCGGCTCAAATCCGGTGGCCTGGCGGTAGAACGCCGCCAGCGCCTCGGGATCGGCACAGTCGAGTGCGACCGCCGTGAGCTTCATCTGCAAGGGCATGGCAACTCCGTGACCGCCGTCAGGCTGTGGATACGAACCGTGTACGGCCTCACACCGTAATGACCGACTCTGCGCCTCGCGAGCCGATTCATGGCAGCGCCGGGCGCGACTCCGTCGACATGTCGGCTGCCTTCCCGCGCCTCACTCACCGCCGATTTGAGCCCCCGTCCGGGGCGACGGCGTCCGCCGAGGCGTAGAGGAATTCGAGTAGCTTCCGGTGTGCGTCGCCGCCGGCGCCGGCCGCCGCCGCGTCGTGCTGCCGCGTCTCCGTCGCGTTGTCGATCGCGTGCAGCCAGTCCAACACCGTCGTGAAGTAAGGAACCAGCGCACCACTCGCCGCTTGAGCCGCATGCGCCATCTGGTCAGGTCCTTCCACATGGACCACGCTCAGGAGCCGGTCGGGCGAACGCTGGAGCGTGCGTGCTTCGTTCCAGAGGCGGCGGGCGGCTTGACGGCGCTCTTCGCGTTCGTCCGGTGGGTCGTGCGCCGCGATACCCCCGAGTTTGACGGCGGCTTCGCTGAGCGTTCCGTATTCCAGGTGCCAGCCGTCGGCGAAAGCGACGTAGGCCGCTTTGCGTGATTCGCGAAGGGAGTTGGCCCGGTCGGCCGCTATCTGGAGGCGGGCTTGACCCATCAGCGCCGACGTCTGTATCTCGGCCAGCCTCTCCGCCTTCCTCCCGGCGATCCACGCCGATGCGGTGGCACCACATGCCCCGACGGCGGCGCCGATCACACCGCCGAGGAGTCCCGCGAGTCCTGGGTCCATGGCGGCGATTCTGGCCGGTGGTGATCAGCCTCCGCCAGGGCGGCTCGGAACTTCGCCACCGCTCACCCCCTCTCAGCCGTACTCAGCAGCCGTACTCAGCGGCCGTGCTGGACGTTCGCGAGCCGACGCTCGCGGGTGTGGCGGTTCTCCGGGATCGGCAGGCCGAGGTTGCCGCGCAGGGTGTCGGCCTCGTACTCGGTGCGGAACAGACCGCGCTTCTGCAGGAGCGGCACCACACCGTCGACGAACAGGCCGAGGTCGTCGTTGTTCCGGAAGGCGAGGTTGATGCCGTCCAGGGTGCCCGCGTCGAACCACCGCTGGATGGTGTCGGCGACGGTCTCCGGCGCCCCGACGAAGGGCGAGCGGCGGAACGCGTTGACCGAGTCGGCGACCTGACGCAGGGTGAGATTCTCGGCCCTGGCCCGCTCGATGATCTTCGTAGCGCCCGTCCGGCCGCCCTTCTCCGCGAGGTGGGCGACGTCCGGGAAGGGCGCGTCCAGGTCGTGGCCGCTGAAGTCGTAGGCGCCGAAGGAGCGGCCCAGGAGCGCGAGGTTGCGCGCGAAGTCGTCGTCCTCCTCGAAGATCTCCCGCTCGCGGCGCCTGGCGGCCTCGTCGGTCGCGCCGACGATCGGGTCACCGTGGATGAAGACCTTGATGTGGTCGGGGTCGCGCCCGTAGGACGCGGTGCGGGTCTTGATGTCGGCGTAGTACTCCCGCGCCTGCTCCAGGGTGCCGCCCGGCGCGTAGATGCCCTCGGCGACCCGCGCGGCGAGGTCGCGACCCTCGGCGGAGACCCCGGCCTGGAAGATGACCGGCTGCCCCTGGGGTGAGCGGGAGATGTTGAGCGGCCCCGCGACCCTGAAGTGCTCGCCGACATGGTCGAGCGCGTGCAGCCCGGCCGGGTCGAGGAAGACGTTCCGCTCCACGTCGGCCGGGAAGGCGTCGTCCTCGTAGGAGTCCCACAGACCCTGCGCGACCTGCACGGACTCAAGAGCGCGGGCGTAGCGGGTCACGTAGTCGAGGTGCTCGTCCAGGCCGTAGTTCCTGGCCGTGCCCGTGTCGAAGCTGGTGACCACGTTCCAGCCGGCCCGCCCACCGCTGATGTGGTCGAGCGAGGCGAATCTGCGGGCGAGGTTGAAGGGCGAGTTGTACGTCGAACTCGCCGTGCCGACCAGGCCGATGTGCCGGGTGTGGGTGGCGACCGCCGACAACAGGGTCAGTGGCTCAAGCCGGTTGAGATAGTGCGCGGGATAGGTGGCGTTGATGAACTGGCTGTCGACGATGAAGAGGGCGTCGAAGAGCGCGTGTTCGGCCGCCTGGGCCTGCTGGATGTAGTACTGGACGTCGACGCTCGCGTTCTTCGCCACGCGCGGGTCCTTCCACAGACCGTGCTGACCGGGACCGCCGACTCCGTACGGATGCAGGGCGAGATGGATCTTGCGCGACATGACAGGTCTTCTCCGTGGTTCGCTGATCCGGAGGTGACACAGGCGCGGGATGGGCCGGACGGCGGGCAGTGGGTGTGCTGCCGGCAGGCGTCGGGCGGCGTCTGTGATCGGGGACGGGGCGCGATCAGCGACAGAGGGCGCTGGCGGTGCGCCGCAGGTCGACGTAGCGGCACACCACGCCGGGGTGCGTCGTGAGCATGCCCATCATCCTGGCGGCAGCCGTCAGCCACTGTCAATGGATACCCGTGGGTGTCTTATGGGGGTGGAACGGTCCGCCCGCACACCGAAGGCGCGGAGACCGAAGGCGCGGAGACCGAAGGCGCGGACACCGGCGTCGGAAGCCGGGCCGCGCCAGGTCGCACGCGGGAGGGGGCGCGCGGGTGGCGATCAGGTGCCCGGCTTGCGGCCGTACACGTAGACGTCGTCGCCCTTCTTCAGGAGCGACCAGTACTTCTTGGCGTCGGCGGTACGCATGTTCACGCAGCCGTGCGAGCCGGGCGGGTTCCACATGCTGACGCCGACCGAGTGGAACGCCTGACCGCCGTCGAAGAACTGGCTGTACGGCATCGGCACGTCGTAGATGCTCGACACATGGTCGATGTGCCGCCAGTAGATCTTCTTCAGGCCGGTGCGGGTCTCGTACCCGTCACGGCCCGTGCGCACCGGCACCGGCCCGTACTTCAGCGTCTTGCCGTCCTGGATCCAGCTGATCTGAAGCGTCAGATTGACGCAGGCTATTCGCCCCTTGTTGACGGGGCACTTGCCGTCCTTGTTGGGCTTGTTGCCGACGGCCTTCTGCTTGTTCATCAGGTCCATGACGCCCCAGGTCACGGGGCCCGCGTAGCCGATGTTCGGCTTGATGCCGTGCTTGTTCTGGAATGCCTGGATCGCCTTGCAGTCGGCCGAGGACTGCTTGCCGTCGACCGGGACGGGCGAGGAACTTCTCGACCTGCTTCTGGTGCGAGCCGGTCTGCGTGGTGCACGACGCGGCACTGGCCGGAGCCGCCCCCAGCGCCAGCGTCAGCGGAGCCACCAGGCCGGTGATCCCGAGAGCGACGGCGCCCCGTCTGCGTATGTCCCCCATGTGAGGCTTCTTCCTTTCACGCGTACTGCGAGGTTGCGCCCAAGTAGACGGTCCGGGCCAGCGATGCGTTGTAGCGGAGGAACCCCTGTCGCAGATCCCGGACAGCCGTGACAATTCCGCGACAAACACACCCCCCCGGAACGATCACGTCTTCGCCTTTCTTCTTGTACTGGTCCAGCAGTACTGGTCTAGCAGCGGGTGCGGTCCTGCGTAAGAGCGCCTTGGACGGTGGTCAGACTCCTGTCCTGGCAACCGCCGCTTCCGCTTCCGCTTCCGCTTCCGTACAGGCGGTACCGCTCGCTGGTGGTGGCGACCGCGTGCCGCTGATCGCGCGGGACGTTCGCCGTGTACGTGGCATCGCCCGCGTAGGAATCGTCGAGCCGCTGCCAGGCGACCGTCCGTCCGCCACGGGACTCCTCGACGGCCGCGCGGTCGCCGAGCGCGAGGACAGTGCGCAGCCGGTCGCCGGCGCCGAGCGTCGTGGTGCCGTCCATCGTGTACGTGCGGTCGGTGCGGATCACGCGCGCGGGGCCGCGCCCGGCCGTGGTGACGGTCTCGTCGTCCGTCCAGCGCGCGTCCAGCGCGTCCCTCGTCTCCCCGTCGGTCCAGCGGTGCACGGAGGTGTGGGTGAGCGCACGGGTCACGGTGGTGGTCACGCGGCCGTGGGAGGTGTCGACGTAGTCGGAGACGGTCAGCCGGCGATCGCCCTCGGCGTCAAGCCGGTGCTCCTGCGAACCGGGCGTGTAGGAGACGGAGTTGCCCGGGGCAATGACGCCTCCGCGCGATATCGACCCGGGCCCGTTCCGCCAGTACGCTCCGCCTGGGCGAGGGGGCGCTCGCCCCCCTGTACGGCCGGGCCCACGGGGAGACGGAGCGTGCGATGGACGTGACCTCGCCGGGAACGCGGGGCGATTCCGCGGCAGACCGATTCGGCCGCCCGGCACTTCTCCAGCCCTTCGCCACGGTCCCGGTCCTGGCGGTGGCCGCCGCGCTCGGCGCCGTACTCTCCGCGCTGTCGGGGCGGTACGGATTCCACCGTGACGAGCTGTACTTCCTCGCGGCGGGCGACCATCTCGACTGGGGATATGTCGACCAACCGTCACTGACCCCGCTCATTGCCCGCGCCTCCACGACCCTCTTCGGGGACGGAACGGCGGGTCTGCGCGTAGCGGCCACACTCGCCTCGATGCTGAGCGTGGTGCTCGTCGCGCTGATCGCCCGCGAACTCGGCGGCGGGCGGCGCGTCCAACTCTGCGCGGCCGGCTTCGCGGCGGTCGGTGCGCAACTGCTCGCCGTCGGCCACATGGTGTCGACGGCCACCTTCGACTTCCTCGCCTGGCTGCTCATCAGCTGGCTGATGCTGCGCCTGCTGCGCACGGGCGACGGCCGCTGGTGGATCGCGCTCGGCGCGGCCGTCGGAGTGGGCGTCCAGAACAAGTACCTGGTGGTGCTGCTCGTCGCCGTACTCCTCGCGGGCGTACTCGCGGTGGGGCCGAGGCGGGTGCTGCGCAGCGGGTGGCTCGCGGCCGGGATCGTGCTCGCGCTGGCGCTCGCCCTGCCCAATCTGTGGTGGCAGGCCGACCACGGCTGGCCTCAACTCACGGTCGCCGACGGGATCAGCACCGACGACGGCACCGAGAACCGCCTCCTGTTCGTACCGCAGCAACTCATCTATCTCTCGCCCGCGTTCGCCCCCGTGTGGATCGCCGGCTGGCTACGGCTGTGCCGCGACCCCGCGCTGCGCTGGGCCCGCACCTTCGCTGTGGCGTACCCGCTGCTGTGCGTGCTGGTGGTCGCGGCGGGCGGCAAGGGTTATTACGCGGCGCCACTGCTGACCGTGCTGTTGGCGGCGGGCTGCGAGCCGCTGCTCTTGTGGGTGCGGGGCGTGCGTGGGCGCGGGCGTGGGCGTGGGCGTGGGCGTGGCAACGGCATTGGGGGTGGGGGTGGCGGTGGGGGTGGACGTAACCGTGTCCGGAATGTGCGGTTCGCGACCGCTCTCTTCGTGATCGCCGCGATCAACGCCCTGGTGACGCTGCCCGTTCTGCCGCCCAGCGCGCTGGCGGTACCGATGGCGATGAACAAGGAGCAGGGCGAGCAGGTGGGTTGGCCGACTCTGGTGGACGCGGTGCGGGACGGCTGGGCGGAGATTCCGGAGGACGCTCGCACGCGTGCGGTCGTTCTGGCGCAGAACTACGGGGAGGCGGGCGCCCTCGCTCAGTACGGTCCCGGTCGCGGTCTGCCGAAGCCGTACTCCGGCCATATGAGTTTCGCCGACTGGGGGCCGCCGCCGGACTCCGCCGACGGGCCCGTGCTCCTTGTCGCCCAGAGCGGAGGCGAGGGCCTACTCTCGCGCCACTTCACCGACTGCCACGAGGTCGGCCGTGTGGACAACGGGTACGGCATCGAAAACGAGGAACAGGGCGCCGTGGTGCTGCTGTGCGCGGGGGCGACGGAGCGGTGGTCGGTTCTGTGGCCTTCGCTGCGGCGCTATTACTGAGCGGCATCGCGGAGCGGCATCGCGGCCGATCGGCGGTCGGGCCGCGCCCGTCACGCCTTGAGGCCGGCCTTGTCCCCCATCACCACGACCGGGTGCTGCTCCGGGTCCAAGGTGCGCAGCAGATACTCCATCCCCGACTTCGACAGGCTCACGCAGCCGGACGTACCGCTGCCGTGGTCCATGTGCAGCCAGATACTCCCGCCCTTCGACTGGCCCTGTGGGCGCGTCGGGTCGTTGGGCGATGTGCCCTTGACGCGGTTGTAGTCGATCGCGATCACGTAGTCGAAGTCGTGCCAGTGCGACTTCGCCCAGTAGTGCGGCGCCTGGAACCCCGCCGACTCCGTGTACGGAAGCGCGGCACCGGGATCGGGCAGCACTCCCCCGGCGTCCGACAACGAGAACACCCCGACCGGGCTCCGCTTGTCCCCCTCGTGATGATCGGGCGTCCAGCCCTTCTTACCGTTGTGGCCGTCCCAGCTCCGGGTCTTCTCCCAAGTGGAACCCTTCTTCGTGTACAGCACCACGGTCGCGTCGGCGGAGTCCGCGTCCTCGCCGTACACGGCGACCACCTGCCGCGCCGAGGCGGGAATCTGCTTCTGGAGCCGGTCCCCCACCTCGGGGATGCGCTTGAGGTCGGCCACCCGCGCGTCGGCGTGCTGTCCCTGCCCGGCGCCCGCGTCCCCCTTGGCCGAGCTGCCGTCGCCCGAACTCCCGCATGCCGCGAGCGACGTCAACAGGACACCACAGGCCGCAGCAACGACCCCCGTTCGTACCGCACCGGCTATCCGCATGCGCTCCATCGTCGCACCAGCCCCCTCCTGTCCTGCGCCGCCCCCGCGCCACCACACCCGACGCGGGCCGAATCTTTGCCGTCCCACAGAAAACCGTTTGCCTGAAGGGCGGCCGGAACGCGAACCTTTCACGGTTTGCTCCGCCGGGTTGTTGTCCGCTTCTCGGCCTGTCTCACCGTTTTGCCCGCTTCTTGTCTTGGGGGCCCTGGATGTCCTGGGGGTCTTGGGGGCCCTCCCCCCTCCCCCTCCCACCCCACCCCCTCCCCGCCGCCCCTCCCCTTCTCCAGAACATCTTCCGAGCCCTGGGACACCATGCAGATTCGAGACCTTCCGTACGCCGACCCCGGTGTGCCCGACGCACGCTCGGGCTCCCGGTTCCTGCTCTGGCTCGGCCGGAACCAGCTCGGCGGTCAGCTCAAGGCCCTCTCCTGGGGCCTCCTTCACTTCATGGCGGTGGCCGCCCTTCCGTACGCCGTCGGCTATGCCGTGCAGTCCGTCGTCGACCGTTCCGGCTCACGCCTCGCCGTCGCGGGTGGGCTCATCGCGCTGCTCGGGCTGGCGATCGCGCTCGGCGACACGATGCTGCACCGCACCGCGATCACCAACTGGGTCACCGCTGCCGCACGCGTCCAGCAGCTTCTGGCCCGCAAGACCGCTCTGCTCGGCTCGGCACTCACCCGCCGGGTCGCCGCCGGCGAGGTCGTGGCCGTGTCCACGGGGGACGTCGAGAAGATCGGCTGGTTCGTGGAGGCGCTGTCCCGGTTCGCCGCCGCCGCGCTCACGGTCGTCTTCGTCTGTGTCGGTCTGGTCCTCTACGAGCCCTCCCTCGGGGTCATCGTGGCGGTCGGGATCCCGGTACTGGCCCTCGCGGTGCTGCCGCTGCTGCCGCGGGCGACCCGGCGTGCCGATGTGCAGCGTGAGAAGGCCGGGCGTGCGACCGAGCTGGCGTCGGACACCGTCGCCGGTCTGCGGGTGCTGCGGGGTATCGGCGGCGAGGATCTGTTCCTCGACCGGTACCGCCGCGCCTCGCAGGAGGTCCGCAGGGCGGCTGTGCGCAGCGCCCGTATGTGGGCTCTGATCGCCGCCCTCCAGGTACTGCTTCCGGGACTGCTGCTGATCGTGGTCGTGTGGCGCGGTGTACGGCTGGCGCAGGACGGCGGGATCTCGGTGGGAGCCCTGGTCACCGTGTACGGCGCCGTCACCATGCTGAGTTTTCCGTTGCGGCACTTCGAGGAGATCGCCATGGCGTACTCCTTCTCGCGTCCGTCGGCGAAACGCGCGGCACGGGTGTTGTCCCTGGAACGGACCGTGGACTCGGACGGGTCGCGCACGGCGCGGGTGCCCTCGGGTGATCTGTACGACCCGGCGACCGGGCTGCTCGCCCGCGGCGGCTCCTTCACCGCGGTGGTGTGCGGGGATCCGGACGCGGCGGGCCGGCTCGCGGAACGTCTGGGTGGCCATGCCACGGTCGCCGGGGACGTGCCGTCCGCGCTGGTCGGTGGGGTGCCGTTGGACGACCTTCCGCTCGACACGGCCCGCACCGCCGTGCTGGTGCAGGACAAGGACCCTGTGCTGTTGTCAGGGACGCTCCGCGAGCTGCTGGACGTCCCGGCGTCGGGCGCCGTACCGGCCCGGCGGGCGTTGGAGGCCGCGCAGTGCGCCGATGTCCTGGACGCGCTGGCACAGGGTGCGCTCGACGTCTCCGACCCCATGGACGCGGGGATCACCGAGCGGGGCCGCTCCCTGTCGGGCGGCCAGCGCCAGCGGCTCGCCCTCGCGCGGTCGTTGATCACGGACCCCGGTGTGCTGGTGCTGGACGAGCCGACGTCCGCGGTGGACTCCCACACAGAGGCGCGGATCGCCGAGGGGGTGCGGTCGCTCCGGGAGGGCCGGACGACGGTGGTGTTCACCTCGTCGCCGCTGCTCCTGGATCGCGCCGACCGGGTCGTGCTCGTCCACGACGGCGAGGTCGCGGCGGCCGGAGTGCACCGCGAGCTGGTGCGGACCGAGCCCCGGTACCGCGCCGTCGTGACACGGGAGACGGACGACGAGGCCGCGCTTCGTGCCCTCAAGTCCGGATCTCCGGACGAGCTGCCGGAATCCGGGCGGTCCGGCGAACTCCGTGGCCGACCGGCCGCGAACACCTGGGAAGAGCTGGCAGAGATCGAGGAGAAGGCATGATCGGCGTAGCGCCCCCGGCCTACGACCCCGCGGCCCCGACGACGGCGAACACGCTGCCGGTCGGCGCCCCCGCGACAGTGCGGGCCTACGTGGGCGAGCTGTTCCGGCGCCACCGCCGGGCCTTCCTTCTCCTCGTCACCGTCAACGCGGTCGCGGTCGTCGCCTCGATGGCGGGCCCCTACCTGCTCGGCTCCCTCGTCGAGGACGTCTCGGACGGCGCCGGCGCCCTGCGTGACCTGCATCTGGAGCGGTCCGTGGCGCTGTTCGCGGTCGCTCTGGTCGTGCAGGCGATCTTCGTACGGGAGGTGCGGCTGCGCGGGGCGATGCTCGGTGAACGGATGCTGGCCGATCTGCGTGAGGACTTCCTCGTGCGCTCCGTGGGTCTGCCTCCGGGAGTGTTGGAGCGTGCCGGTACGGGTGATCTGCTGTCCCGTATCACCACGGACATCGACCGGCTGGCGAACGCCATGCGCGAGGCGGTGCCGCAGTTGGCCATCGGGGTGGTGTGGGTGGCGCTGCTTCTCGGTGGGCTCGCCGTGACCGCTCCGCCGCTGGCTCCCGCCGTGCTGATCGCGGTGCCGCTCCTCGTGGTCGGCTGCCGCTGGTACTTCAAGCGGGCGCCGTCGGCCTACCGGTCCGAGGCGGCCGGGTACGCCGCCGTCGCCGGTGCGCTGGCCGAGACGGTGGACGCGGGCCGGACCGTCGAGTCGCACCGGCTCGGTGCGCGGCGGGTGGACCTGTCGGACCGGCGGATCACGGAGTGGACGGCCTGGGAGCGCTACACGCTGTGGCTGCGGTCGGTGCTGTTCCCCGTCATCAATCTCACGCATGTCACGGTGCTGTGTTCGGTGCTCATGGTCGGTGGCGTCTTCGTGCTCCAGGGCTGGATCACGATCGGTCAGCTGACGACGGGTGCCCTCCTGGCGCAGATGCTGGTGGATCCGGTCGGGTTGATCCTGCGCTGGTACGACGAGTTGCAGGTGGCCCAGGTTTCGCTGGCGCGGCTGGTGGGTGTGCGGGACATCGAGCCGGAACAGGGCGATCCTTCGGTGTCGCCGGACGGCCGTACCGTGCGGGCGGACGACGTCCACTTCGGGTATCGCGCCGGCGTCGACGTGCTGCGGGAGGTGTCGCTGAAGGTCGAGCCGGGCACGCGGATGGCGTTGGTGGGACCGTCCGGTGCGGGGAAGTCCACGCTCGGGCGTCTGATGGCCGGGATCTACGCGCCGAGGGACGGTGTGATCACCCTGGGCGGTGCGGAGCTGTCCCGGATGCCGGCGGAGCGGGTGCGCTCGCATGTGGCGCTGGTCAATCAGGAGCACCACGTGTTCGTGGGGTCCCTGCGGGACAATCTTCTGCTGGCGCGTACCGGCGCCGACGACGCCGAGCTGTGGGCGGCGCTCGTCGCGGTCGACGCGGACGGTTGGGCTCGGGCCCTCGACGACGGCCTGGACACGGAGGTCGGCTCGGGCGGGGTGGCGCTCACTCCGGCGCAGGCGCAGCAGATCGCGCTGGCCCGGCTGGTCCTGGCCGATCCGCACACGCTGGTCCTCGACGAGGCGACCTCGCTGCTCGACCCTCGGGCGGCCCGGCATCTGGAGCGGTCGTTGGCCCGGGTCCTGGACGGGCGGACCGTGGTGGCCATCGCCCACCGCCTGCACACCGCGCATGACGCGGATGTGATCGCGGTGGTCGAGAGCGGTCGGATCACCGAGCTGGGCAGCCATGAGGAGCTGGTCACGGCGGACGGCGCCTACGCGGCGCTGTGGCGGTCCTGGCACGGGTAGTCCCGGTACGGCTGGTTCCGGTACGGCTGGTTCCCGTACGGCTGGTTCCGGTACGACGGATCCAGGCACCGGTACGACCGGTCCACACACCGTGACGGGCGCGGGCGGCGCCGGCGGCGTGAGCTGCGTCAGATGTAGTTCAGCGCCGCCGCGCAGCCCACTCCGCCGAGCAGCATGAACACCGGCATGAGCACCTTCAGCTCGACCCAGCTGCCGGCCCGGAACCGCATGAACTTCGGCGGGCCCAGCGGGTACCACCGCTTGCGTCCTATGGGAATGGGCCACAGGATCGGGCAGCCCGACACCGTCAGGGCGTCGCCGATGTCGTGGACGAGTGCGCCGAGGACGATCGGCAGGCCCAGCCAGAGGTACTCCTGGCCCGGTGCCGTGAACAGCCAGTCCGCGCCGTTGCCCGGTTTGCTCAGGATGTCCGCAAGGATCCAGGCGCTGGTTCCCGCAAGGAGCCACACCAGGATGTCCGTGGATCCACGCGCCGCTCGCCACAGGAGACCTTCGATGGCGAGCACCATGTGCACGAAGAGGATGCCGAGCACCGCCCAGCGTCCGCCGGTGATCGCCAGGACCGAGGTGCCGCCGCCTATCAGCACCGCCCACAGCCACGTATGGGTGAGCGTCCGGTGCCCACCGGAGCGCCGTGGGTCGCCCTGCTTTCGGGTGGCCTTGTAGACGGCGTAGGAGAGTTTGTCGACGATCTCGCACAGGCCCCGCGAGACAGGGCCGAAGGCCCGCGAGATGGTGGCCGCTTTGTGGTCGAGGTCCGGAGCCAGTGCGGCTCCCGCACAGATCAGGGCTCCGACCAGCAGAACCGGCCATGGCATGGTGTGTCCGGCCGCTGCCGCCGCCGCTCCCACCCCCAGCCAGGCCGCCGCTCCTGACAGTGAGTGTGCCGGTCCCATCATGGTTGTGCCCCGCCCCATTCCTCTTGCCTGAACGCCCCGTTGTCCGCGTGATCAGTTCACGCGCCGTCCCCGTAGTCCGGATGTGCTGACGCCCTGTTGGCGCATCAGCGTAGCGTTCGTGATCTTCGTACGGGCGTCCGATTCCCGGATCGGGTCGGAAGACAGGCAAGATGGGGTGGTGACCCTTATCGATCAGCTGCCCCGGACCGCCGACCCCGACGCCCTCTACGAAGCATTCGAGTCGTGGGCGGAGGAGCGTGGTCTCACCCTCTATCCCCACCAGGAAGAGGCTCTGATCGAGGCTGTCTCGGGTGCCAACGTGATCGTGTCGACGCCGACCGGGTCGGGCAAGAGCATGATCGCCGCGGGGGCGCACTTCGCGGCTCTGGCCCGTGACGAGGTCACGTTCTACACGGCGCCGATCAAGGCGCTGGTCTCGGAGAAGTTCTTCGAGCTGTGCAAGCTCTTCGGTACGGAGAACGTGGGCATGCTGACCGGCGACGCCTCGGTCAACTCCGACGCTCCCGTCATCTGCTGCACTGCCGAGGTCCTCGCCTCGATCGCGCTGCGCGACGGCAAGCACGCCGACATCGGCCAGGTCGTCATGGACGAGTTCCACTTCTACGCCGAGGGCGACCGGGGCTGGGCCTGGCAGATTCCGATCCTGGAGCTGCCGCAGGCGCAGTTCATCCTCATGTCGGCGACCCTCGGCGACGTGTCGATGTTCGAGAAGGACCTCACCCGGCGTACGGGGCGTCCGACCGCCGTGGTCCGCTCCGCGACCCGCCCGGTGCCGCTGTCGTACGAGTACCGCCAGACGCCTCTCACGGAGACGCTGACCGAGCTGCTGGAGACCAAGCAGGCGCCCGTCTACATCGTTCACTTCACGCAGGCCCAGGCCGTGGAGCGGGCTCAGGCGCTGATGAGCATCAACATGTGCTCGCGGGCGGAGAAGGACCAGATCGCCGAGCTGATCGGCAATTTCCGCTTCACCACCAAGTTCGGCCGGAATCTGTCCCGTTACGTGCGGCACGGCATCGGTGTGCATCACGCGGGGATGCTGCCGAAGTACCGGCGGCTCGTGGAGAAGCTCGCGCAGGCGGGTCTGCTGAAGGTCATCTGCGGCACCGACACGCTGGGCGTCGGCGTCAACGTCCCCATCCGCACCGTCCTGTTCACCGCGCTGACGAAGTACGACGGCAACCGGGTGCGGGTGCTGCGCGCGCGGGAGTTCCACCAGATCGCGGGCCGCGCCGGACGGGCCGGCTTCGACACCGCGGGTTTCGTCGTGGCGCAGGCTCCCGAGCATGTCGTGGAGAACGAGAAGGCTCTCGCCAAGGCGGGCGACGACCCCAAGAAGCGTCGCAAGGTGGTGCGCAAGAAGGCGCCGGAAGGGTTTGTCGGCTGGACCGAGGGCACGTTCGACAAGCTGATCGCTTCCGATCCCGAACCGCTCACCTCGCGTTTCCGTGTCACGCACACCATGCTCCTTTCGGTGATCGCCCGGCCGGGCAACGCCTTCGACGCGATGCGTCATCTCCTTGAGGACAATCACGAGCCGCGCAAGCAGCAGCTGCGGCACATCCGCCGTGCCATCGCGATCTACCGGTCGCTGCTCGACGGCGGCATCGTCGAGAAACTCGACACGCCGGACGCCGACGGCCGCATCGTGCGGCTGACGGTCGATCTGCAGCAGGACTTCGCCCTCAACCAGCCGCTGTCGACGTTCGCGCTCGCCGCGTTCGAACTCCTCGACCCGGAGTCCCCCTCCTACGCCCTCGACATGGTGTCCGTCGTGGAGTCCACGCTGGACGATCCACGGCAGATCCTCGCCGCCCAGCAGAACAAGGCGCGGGGCGAGGCCGTCGCGGCGATGAAGGCGGACGGCATCGAGTACGAGGAGCGGATGGAGCGGCTCCAGGACGTGTCGTACCCGAAGCCCCTGGAAGAGCTGCTGTTCGGCGCGTACAACACCTACCGGCACAGCCATCCGTGGGTCGGCGACCATCCGCTGTCGCCGAAGTCCGTGATCCGCGACATGTACGAACGGGCCATGTCCTTCACCGAGTTCGTGTCCTTCTACGAACTCGCCCGCACCGAGGGCATCGTGCTGCGCTACCTCGCCAGTGCCTACAAGGCGCTGGACCACACCGTCCCCGACGACCTCAAGTCGGAGGACCTGGAGGATCTGATCGCCTGGCTCGGCGAGATGGTCCGGCAGGTCGACTCCAGCCTCTTGGACGAGTGGGAACAGCTCGCGAACCCGGAGGTGATGACCGCCGAGGAGGCCCAGGAGCGAGCCGACCAGGTCAAGCCGGTCACCTCCAACGCCCGCGCCTTCCGCGTCCTCGTCCGCAACGCGATGTTCCGCCGTGTCGAACTCGCCGCCCTCGACAATGTCGACGAACTCGGCGAGATGGACGCCGATGCCGGTTGGGACGCGGACGCCTGGGGCGAGGCGATGGACAAGTACTGGGACGAGTACGACGACCTCGGTACCGGTCCCGACGCGCGCGGCCCCAAGCTCCTGATGATCGAGGAGGACCGGGACAGCGCCCTGTGGCGGGTCCGTCAGGCCTTCGCCGACCCGAACGGCGATCACGACTGGGGCATCAGTGCCGAGATCGACCTGGTCGCATCGGACGCCGAGGGGCGCGCAGTCGTACGCGTCACCGACGTCGGACAGCTGTGACACGACGCCGGGCCGCAGGTCCGGCAGGCAGTACCGGTTTCCTTCGGTGGGTGGATGTGGGAGTGAACGTGGGAGTGGACGACGCATGACGAATCCGGCTGAGTGGCTTGTCGACCTGCTCGACCTGGAGCAGATCGAGGTCAACATCTTCCGTGGCCGCAGCCCGCACGAGTCGCTGCAACGGGTGTTCGGCGGGCAGGTCGCGGGACAGGCCCTGGTCGCTGCGGGCCGCACCACGGACGGCGACCGGCCCGTGCACTCGCTGCACGCGTACTTCCTGCGCCCGGGGCGGCCGGGCATGCCGATCGTGTACCAGGTCGAACGGGTCCGCGACGGGCGGTCCTTCACCACACGCCGGGTCACCGCCGTGCAGCAGGGACGCACGATCTTCAATCTCACCGCCTCCTTTCACAAGCCTGAGGAAGGAACGTTCGAACACCAACTCCCGCCCGCCCGCGACGTTCCGGGGCCGGAGGAGCTGCCGACGATCTCCGAGGAGATCAGGGAACATCTCGGTGCGCTCCCGGAGCAGTACGAGCGGATCGCCCGGCGTCAGCCCTTCGACATCCGGTATGTGGACCGGCTGAGGTGGACGCCCGAAGAGGTCGAGCACGCCGAGCCGCGCAGCGCGGTGTGGATGCGTGCCGTCGGCCCTCTGGGCGACGATCCGCTGGTCCACACCTGCGCGTTGACGTATGCGAGCGACATGACCCTGCTGGATGCCGTCCGTATCCCTGTCGAGCCGCTCTGGGGTCCCCGGGGGTTCGACATGGCGTCCTTGGACCATGCGATGTGGTTCCACCGGCCGTTCCGCGCGGACGAGTGGTTCCTCTACGACCAGGAGTCACCGATCGCCACGGGCGGCCGGGGACTGGCCCGCGGCCGGATCTATGACCGGGACGGGCGTCTGCTGGTCTCGGTCGTGCAGGAGGGGCTGTTCCGCAAGCTGGGCACCTGACCGCCGGAACATCTGACCCCGCCCATCCACACTCCTGGGCCGGCCGTTCAGCCACTGTGCCCGGCCCGGCTTCAGGCTCCTCTGCGGCGAAGCCACTTCAGCAGGGTCCGCGTCGGCTTCGGGTCCCCCGTCGCCGGGGTGGACGCCTCGGGGCAGGCCACGGCACCGACGGCTGTTGAGGTCACCGCCACCGCCATGCCGGGGGCGGTATGTCCTGTACCGGTCGGCACCTGCTCGGCGTCCTTCTGCCGAGCCTCGGCGAGGCAGAGGCCAAGGCTCACTTGCAGCCAGGCGATCTCGTCCTCGTCGTCCGCCGTCATGATCCTTTCCACGATCTGTGCGGTGGGCGCATTCGGGTTGCCCTTGCTGAGGCGGGGCGGTCCGAGGCGGGTGAGGCGGGCCCGTTCTCCGGGGTCCCGCACGGTCTCCGTGATCCGGTCCGAAGGGAGGAGCGATGCGGTGACGGCGGCACGCTCCCAGGGGTCCTCGGTCTGCCGCAGCAGACTGCCCAGGTACCGGAAGCGCCAGTTGCGGGCGCGCAGATCCGTGCCCGTGTCGAGCTGGGAGCGGAAGTGCTCCGGAGTCCGCCCGGTGAGCAGCGTATGGCTGTCGCCCTTGGCGGCGAACTCGTGGAGGTCTTCGGCGAGATAGAGCCACACGACCGCCCGGTAGCGGTTGAGGTAGAACTTCACCGGCCTCAGGAGTCCCAGCCTGGCGAGCTTCGTGAAGCGGGCCGAGGTGATGCCCAGCAGTTCGGCGCCCTCTTTGGTGCCCACGGCCTTGACGCTCTCGCGCAGAGTGTGAGGGAACCCTGCGGCGGAGCGCACCCGGTCCAGTTCCGCCTGCGCGACACGCCGATGGCCTCCGGAGCCGTCGGGAACGGTGCGGATGCGGCCCAGTTGTACCGCGAGGTCGAAATCGATGCGTGCGAGACCGAGTTCCCGGGCAGCGCGGCTCTGCGCGACCGTCGGCGGGCTCGACGGGATCCGCCGCCCTTCGGCGGTCGGGGCACCGGGTCCCGAGGCGGTCGCCGGAGCCGGCCCCGAGGCGGTCGCGGGCGTGGATTGAGCGATGGTCCTGCTGGTCATGTCGGTTCTCCCCCGTGAGCTGTGATCGTTCTCGGGAAAACCGTAGCTCGGATACCGGATCTCGTGGGGAGCCTGTGGATAACTCCGTCGGCATCCACATTTCCGCAGGTCAGCGATGCAAGAAAGAAATTGGGTCGTGTGAGGACCCGAGGTCGTGGGCGCCGCTCAGTCGTCCGCGGTGGGGGCGCGCTCGGGTTGGCGGGCGTTCACGCCGAGGTGTTCGCCGACGCGGTTGACGAGCAGGGTCATCTCGTAGGCGACCTGGCCGATGTCCGCCTCGGCGGTGCTCAGGACGCACAGGCAACTGCCGTCGCCGGCGGCGGTCACGAAGAGGACCGCGTCATCGAACTCGATCATGGTCTGGCGGACCCGGCCCGCCCCGAAGTGGCGCCCCGATCCCTTCGCCAGACTGTGCAGACCCGATGCCACCGCGGCCAGGTGCTCGGCGTCCTCCCGGTCGAGCGCGGTACTCGCCCCCGTCACCAGCCCGTCGTTGGACAGGACGAGTGCGTGCCGTACATGTTCGACGCGCTGGGTCAGGTCGTCCAGCAGCCAGCTCAGCCCCGTGCTCTGTGCCATGTCCCGTTCTCCCCGCTCCCTGATGTCCCCCGATCGGCGCCTCCTGGCTGGGGGACGCGTCCCGCAAGCCTTCACCACCCTTGGCGTCCCGGCAAGCAGGATGAGGGCCATGGCACACAAGATGACCGACGAGGAATGGCGGGACTTCGTCTCGCAGGGCACCCGCACCGGCAAGCTGTCGACCGTGCGCGCAGACGGGAGCCCCCACATCGCACCGATCTGGTTCGTCCTGGACGGCGACGAACTGGTGTTCAACACCGGGAAGGAGACAGTGAAGGGCCGGAACCTGGCGAGGGACGGCCGGGTGGCCCTGTGCGTGGACGACGACCGTCCGCCGTTCGCGTTCGTGACGCTCCAGGGACGTGCCGAGCTGTCCGAGGACCTGGACGACCTGCGACGGTGGGCCGCCCGGATCGGCGCGCGGTACATGGGTGAGGACCGCGCCGAGGAGTTCGCCGTCCGTAACGGGCAGCCGGGCGAACTGCTGGTCCGGATGCGGATCGAGAAGGCCGTCGCCTACGCCGGGATGACCGAGTGAGGGCCGGAATGGCCGAGTGATGACCGAGTGAAGCGCTGACGCGTCCACCGCCCGGCCCGCCACGTTCAGAACGGTGTGGGGACCGCCCCGTCAGTGTGAGGGATCATGCGAGACATGAGCGATGACCACGCACATGTACGGGAGTTCTTCACGGCGCGCGCAGCCGACTGGGACACCCGATTCCCCGACGACGAGCCTGCGTACCGGGCAGCCGCCGCGGAGTTGGGTCTGCGGCCCGGCGACCGCGTGATCGACGCCGGGTGCGGCACGGGTCGGGCCCTCCCGGCGTTGCGCGCCGCCGTGGGCCCCTCGGGGGTCGTCCTGGGTGCCGACCTCACTCCGGCGATGCTGGACGCCGCCGTACGGGCCGGCAGGGGCGCTCACGGCCTGTTGCTGCTCGCGGATGTCGCACGACTCCCGCTGCGCACGGCATCCCTGGACGCCGTGTTCGCGGCCGGACTCATCGCCCATCTGCCGCGCCCCGCCGACAATCTGCGCGAGTTGCGGAGGGTCGTGCGGCCCGGAGGGCGGCTCGCGCTGTTCCATCCGATCGGCCGGGCGGCGCTCGCGGCCCGTCAGGGCCGTCAGATCACGGCTGACGACCTGCGCGCCGAGTCCCGGCTGGGCCCCCTGCTCGCGGAGTCCGGCTGGGACATGACCTCGTACGTCGACGAGGACGCCCGGTTCCTGGCGCTGGCGGTCCGCCACGACGGCCCCGACGCCAGTCGGCCGATCTCCCCCGGCCTCCCCAGCCTCGCCCGACCGGAAATGCGGCCCGCCGAGGCCCGGCAAGTACCGGGCGCGGGCGTAGGCACGGCACATCACGGCAAGTTCCCTCTTCTGCCACCGCGACTTCAACTCTAGGTTGAGCGCAGGGAGATGAACACGTCCTCATGGGGACGGCACGACCAAGAGGGGTGGCACGTATGTTCGGCAGAATCCGCAAGCTCTGGCCCACGGACACGTCAGGGGCGGGGAGGACACCCACGCCGAATCTCTTCGAAGCCGCCGCGACCTATGTGGCGGCGTCCGCCGCCGACGACCAGGAGACGGTCGACGAGGCGCGGACCTGGGTGTCCCCGGAAGCGCTCTCCTTCGGCGTGAGTGAACTCGCGACCCGGGCCGTCATCGCCCTCGCGCGCGAACGCGACGAATCGCCGGAGACGGTTGCGCGTACCCTCCTCGGCCTGCCCGCTGCCTGATGTCCGTATGGGTCGGATCCGGGCAGACGAGCGCCTGACGGACCGTGACCCCTGTCGCGGCGGCGTACGCCAGTCGCTCACGGACCTCGCGGGGCGTGCGCGGCCGGTAGCCGGGACCGCATCCGCAACAGTCCTGCCGGAAGCGGATTCCCGCGGTGAGGACGACTCCCAGAGCCCGCCAGGCGGCGATGTCACGGCTTTTGGGCACGGCGAGCGCCGTACCCGCGTCGAGCAACTCTCCGCCGCACCGGGGACAGATGTCGACACGCTCGCGCGTGTAGTCCTTCGCCTTCTTGAAGGAGACGCGGCACGGCAGACAGACGAAGTGCGTGCGGGACCTGGACATGACAGGGATGGTAGGTCCGCGACGGCCCGTTCTGCGAGCGAAATTGCTGCTCATTCGCCCTCGACTAGCACTTCTACGCCTGGTTAAGGTGCGCCGATGGACGACGCGATGGGGAGGCTGGGATGGCCGGGACGGACGACGGCGCCGTCGCCGCCGAGGATGACGCGCTGTATGTGCTGACCGCGGTGCTGCTGACGCCCGCACAGTTTCCGAGCGTGCTGGGTGACGACTACCCGGAGGCGTGCGCGGCGCTGGAGTTGGCGCCGCTCGCCGACGGGTACGGCTTGGTACTCGGCCAGGACGGTTCCGGCGCACGGTGGACGGTCGTGGTGGACGACGTGTCCCTGGTCGCCGTCGCCATCGCCTCCTGGGACTGCGGTATGGAGTACGACCTGTCGCCGGACGAGCGTACGGTCGTGGCCGCCCTGCCAGGCTGGCCGCTGGCACTCGCCGTTGCCGCCCCCGGACTGCCCGCGCCCCACGACCCGGCCCCCGGCGAGGAGACCGGTGACCGGCCGCCGCTCGCGCCACCGGACACGAGCTCCTGGGGCGCCGCGCAGCGGCGGCTCGGTGCCGACGAGATAGCGCTCCAGTGGGCCGCCTGGCGGGCGCAGGTCGACGACGCCGACTTCGCGACCGACAGCACCGCGAGTCCGGCTGCCGCCGGTGACACCGACACTTCCTACCCTGCGGACGGGAACAAGGACGACGCAGGCGTGCGCAAGAGCGACGGTCAGGACGACGGCGGTGGCGACGAGGCCTCGGACGGCCGGAAGCCCCCCAGTGGGATCCGTCGCGCGCTCGCAGAGGTTCGCGCCTATGTGGACACGCCCCCACCGCTCGGCCGGGTACGGTCCTCGTTCGCCTCCGGTAAGGCCCGGACACTGCGCGCCGACGGCCCGGGATGGTCGATCGTCGCCAGGACCGACGACATCGCCTTCGTGCTCCTCGACGAGAAACCCGGTGAGGTGCTTCCGGTCGGGCGCGGCGCGGAGCTGCCGGCGCTCCTGGAGGCCCTGGACAAGATGGCCGTACGACCCGCCTGACCCCCACGCCTCTGTGGCCCGGCCCGCGCGCTCGCACGGACGCACGCACTCACCACGCGTCCCCGCACGCCCCTGTCCGCCGCTACGAGCAGGAAAAGGGCTCGCGGGCCCGTCGGGGGGGTGGGCAGGCCCGCGAGCGACTGAGGGCCGCCCCGAAATGTGCGCGGGGCGGCCTGGTGGCCGGTCCGGGACACCGCCGGGACCGGCCCGGGTGGCTCAGCGGCCGATTTCCTTGCGGGTCACGCGGCGCAGTCTGCGCCGCTGTGAGGGGTCCAGCGTGAGGTATGCCGCCGTCGGCACACCGAGCACGATCAGGAGGGCGGCCCACCAAGGCAGCCAGATCAGCAGGATGAGCCCGGCCGCCACACCCCCTGCGGCGATCTTCGCGTTCCTCGACATGTGTGTCGCCTCCTTCGCGGCTTCAGCCGCTCTCTGTACTGAGGAACGGTACGGCCCTCCGTCCAGTTCCAGGCCGCGACCCTGATCCGCCCCTGATACGGGACCCCTACCCGACCCTGAGGGGCTCACCGACTTCATACATGTGACGCAGAGCCTGGCGATAGGACTCGACGAGCCCGGTCTCCGCATAGGAGATACCCACTTCGCGGCAGTGTGCGCGGACCAGGGGCTGGGCGAGCCGCAGGTGAGGGCGGGGCATGCTCGGGAACAGGTGGTGCTCGATCTGGTAATTGAGCCCGCCGAGGAACCAGTCGGTGAGCGGACTGCCCTTGATGTTGCGCGAGGTGAGCACCTGCCGGCGCAGATGGCCCCAGCGGTCGCCGTCCGGGTCGGGCATTTCCATGCCTTTGTGGTTGGGCGCGAACGCCATCCCCAGGTGCAGGCCGAAGAGTGCCTGGTGGATGGCGGCGAAAACGAGTGCCTTGCCGAGTGACATGGTGCCGAGAAGCAGGACCAGGTAGGCGACGACGTGGGTGGTGAGGAGGGTTCCCTCGACGATCCGCTCGCGCGGGGACTGGCGCCTGAGGTCCCGGAATCCGGAGATCTTCAGCCAGAGCCCTTCGAGGAGTGTCAGCGGGAAGAAGAGCCACGCCTGGTTACGGGTGAGCCAGCGGCGGAACCCCGTGCGCGTGGAGACCTGATCACTGCTGAACACCAGGATGTCGGCGGCGACGTCGGGGTCCTTGTCGACGTGGTTCGGGTTGGCGTGGTGACGGTTGTGCTTGTCGTTCCACCACGCGTAGCTCATGCCCAGGAGGAGGTTTCCGTGGATGAGCCCTACGACGCGGCTGACGGACTTGTCGGAGGAGATCTGCGCGTGCCCCGCGTCGTGGCCTATGAACGAGGTACGCGCGCACAGGACCGCGAGGACGGGTGCCAGGAGCAGGGTCCACCAGGAGTCACCGATCAGCACGATGCCGGTGACGACAGCTGCCAGCGCCAGGGCGTTGACGGTGATGCCGAGGGCGTACCACCCGGTGCGGCGGTCCAGCAGCCCCTGCTCCTTCACCGTGCGCAGGAGGGGCGTGAACTCGCTTCCCGCCGGCTCTCTGCCGGTGGAGGTCGCGGTGCGTTCCGTGACGGCTGCGACGGCCTCGGACATGGTGGGTCTCCGGTTTCTGGATCTCTGGATAGAAATGCGGTGAGGTGCGGGGAGCCACCCGGAGCGACTGCGTGCGTTCCGGGGACATACGGTCTGACCTCTAGAAACGTACGGATCGGTGACCTTCGGCGACCATGGCGCCACCACCCGTACAGTGCGGGGGTCTCCCGGTGGCGCACAGGGGGGCTGAGTACACCCCGGGGGTGGGGTGAGCCGGATCACCGCGCTGTCGTGCGCCTTCGGGCCTGGCCTGATGTACTCTCGGCCGCCCACCTGCTAGTCAAATTTGAGGAATACGCCGTCGCTGTGCAGAGGATTCCCGCGATGTCACCCGCCGAGATCTCCGAACTCTCCCGTTGCCGGGCGGTGTTCCTGGCCGCCGATCCCCCACGCGCGGGGAGGATGGCCTTCTGGCACCCCGATGGTGCGGAACTGCCGCGCACCGCGGCGGGGACGGTGGAGCAGCTGACCGTCGCCGTTCCCGTCGAGGGCAGTGTCGAGGCGGTGTCCGTGCCGGCCGTGGTGGTGCCCGTGCGGTCCGCCCTTCCGGTGCTCACCCGCGCGCGGGCTGTCGCCGGCGCGCATCCGGCGGCTGTGTTCTGGGGGGCGTCTACCGTACTCGCCCTTCAGTTCGCCGCGCGTGGTCTGCTGCTCCCGGGACTGACGGCGAGCGATCACGACGCGTGGCGGTTCGGGCCGCTGCGGGCCGAGGACGTGGGGCGGATCCGGGACCTCGCCGCCGCGATGCCGCCGAGCGCCCACGCGGCTCCCGTCGGTGGGCCCGGTCCTCAGGCGGCGTCGGAGGGTGAGCCGAGACTGCGACTGCCCGAACCGGAGTGGCTGTTGCGGGCATTCCTCGACGCCGTGGCGGACGGGCTGCCCCGCTCCCCCGCCGCGCCTCTCGTGACCGGCGGCCCGGCCTTCGCCGCCTACGAGCCGCAGCGCCTCCCGGCACAGCGCGAGTGGGCCGCCGATGTGGCCTCCGGTCACGACGCGGGTGTACGGATCTCGCTGCGGGTCGAGGTGCCGGGCCTGGCGTCGGCCGACGCGGAGGCCACGCGTTTCCCCTTCCGGGCCGTGCTCCAGGTGCACGGTGTGAGTGATCCGGCGCTCGTCGCGGACGCGGCCGAGGTATGGGCCGCGTCGGGTGTCCCGGCCCAGTTGTTCGGTCCGCGCGCGCGGATGGATGTGCTGTTGGCGCTGCGGCGCGCCACGCGCGCGTGGGCGCCGCTCATGCCGCTGCTGTCGGCCCCCGTGCCCGACGCGATCGACCTCGCCGATGACGAGGTCACCGAACTCGTCGGTGACGGCGCCCGCGCGCTGGCTGTCGCGGGGATCGACGTGCACTGGCCGAAGGAGCTGGCGCGCAAGCTCACGGCGCGCGCCGTGATCGGCCCACCGGACGACGAGACGGGTCCCGACAAGGCGTCGTCCGACGCGCCGTCGTTCATGTCGGCGGACGCACTGCTGGCCTTCAACTGGCGTTTCGCGCTGGGAGACCGGCCGTTGACCCGGGACGAGCTGGACCGGCTCGCGGAGGCCAACCGCCCCGTGGTACGACTGCGTGACCAGTGGGTCCTCGTCGACCCCGAGGAGGCCCGTCTCGCGCGCGCACGGCAGGACCGCAAGGTCACCCCTGTCGACGCGCTCAGCGCCGTACTCACGGGGTCCACGGAGGTCGAAGGCCGGCGCGTGGACGTCCATCCCACCGGGTGGCTGACGGCGCTGCGGGACCGCCTCGCGGACCCGGAGGGCATGGAGCCGGTCGGGCAGCCGGCGGCCCTTGACGCCCAGTTGCGGGACTATCAGCTGCGTGGTCTGAACTGGCTGGCGCGGATGACGTCGATGGGTCTCGGCGCTTGCCTGGCGGACGACATGGGCCTCGGCAAGACGATCACTCTGATCGCGCTGCACCTCCACCGGCAGGGGCACCGAGAGACGTCGGGGCCGACGCTCGTGGTCTGTCCGACGTCCCTGATGGGCAACTGGCAGCGGGAGATCGAGAAGTTCGCACCCGGCACTCCGGTACGCCGCCATCACGGCTCACGGCGCTCCCTGGAGTCCCTGGCGGACGGCGAGTTCGTCCTCACCACCTACGGCACGATGCGACTGGACACCGAACGCCTCGCCGGGGTGCCGTGGGGCCTGCTCGTGGCGGACGAGGCACAGCATGTCAAGAACCCGTACTCCGCGACGGCCCGGCAGTTGCGGACGATCGACGCACGCGCGCGGGTGGCGCTCACCGGCACGCCCGTCGAGAACAACCTCTCCGAACTGTGGGCGATTCTCGACTGGACCACCCCGGGGCTCCTCGGCCGTCTGGGCACGTTCCGCGTCCGCTACGCGCGCGCGGTGGAGGGCGGCGGTGATCCGGGCGCCGCGGACCGGCTCGCCAGGCTCGTCCGCCCGTTCCTGCTGCGGCGCCGCAAGTCCGACCCCGGGATCGCGCCGGAGTTGCCGCCGAAAACCGAGACGGACCGTGCGGTGTCACTCACGCGGGAACAGGCGGGCCTGTACGAGGCGGTGGTGCGCGAGACGCTGGCGGAGATCGCCGGATCCGACGGGATGGCACGGCGCGGCCTGATCATCAAACTCCTCACGGGGCTCAAACAGATCTGCAACCATCCCGCCCAGTTCCTCAAGGAGGAGCGGCCGAAGATCGCCGGGCGGTCCGGGAAGCTGGAACTGCTCGACGAACTCCTCGACACGATCCTCGCGGAGGACGCGGGCGTGCTCGTCTTCACACAGTACGTACAGATGGCTCGCCTCATCGAACGGCATCTGACGGCGCGTGGAGTGCCGTCGCAATTCCTGCACGGAGGCACGCCGGTCGGGGAACGCGAGGCGATGGTCAACCGTTTCCAGAGTGGCGACGTGCCGGTCTTCCTGCTCTCGCTCAAGGCCGCGGGTACGGGCCTGAACCTCACGCGCGCGGAGCATGTCGTGCACTACGACCGCTGGTGGAATCCCGCGGTCGAGGCGCAGGCCACGGACCGCGCGTACCGCATCGGGCAGACGCAGCCGGTGCAGGTCCACCGGTTGATCGCCGAGGGCACCATCGAGGACCGCATCGCCGAGATGCTGGTGCGCAAGCGCGCGCTGGCGGACGCCGTACTCGGCGCCGGGGACGCGGCACTGACCGAACTGTCCGATGCCGATCTGGCCGACCTGGTAGAGCTGCGAGGGAGCGCGCGATGAGTCACACCGACGACTTCGGGGACGACCGTATCGACCGCGACCCCCGCTCCTACGGCGACGAAGCCCCGTACGAGCGGGAGCGGACCTTCGCCGCGCTGCCTCCCGCCCGTGGAAGGGGTTTCGCACAGACCTGGTGGGGCCAGACCTGGCTGAAGGCGCTGGAGGACACGGCGCTGGACTCGGCGCAGTTGAAGACCGGCCGCGCACTCGCCCGCGCGGGCGCGGTGGGTGCCGTATCGGTGCGCCCCGGCCGGATCACTGCCGTGGTCCAGGACCGTGACGGCACCCGGCACCGGGCCGACGTGCTGTGGCAGCGGCTCACCGACGAGGAATGGGGCCGCTTCCTGGACATGGCCGTGCAGCGCGCCGGGCACATCGCGGCCCTGCTCGACCGCGACATGCCACCCCACCTGGTCGAGGACGCGTCGGATGTCGGCGTCGAACTCCTGCCCGCCATCGGCGACCTGGAGCCGGAATGCAACTGCGAGGCATGGGACCACTGCGCTCACACGGCGGCGCTGTGCTATCACGTGGGCCGCCTCCTGGACCAGGACCCTTTCGTGCTGCTCCTCCTGCGGGGCCGTGACGAGCGCACGGTCCTGGACGAGTTGCAGGTGCGCAGCATCACCCAGGGCAACGCAACGTCGGCCGACGAGACGGAGTACGGCCAAGCGGGCGACGACGAGCAGGAAGAGGGCGCGTGCGTAGGCGTGGACGCCGTCGAAGCGTTCGCGGCCGAAAACATCCTGCCGCCGCTGCCCGACCCTCCCCCGCTGCCCCTTGAGCCAGGTCTGCCGCCCTCACTGGACACGGATGCGCAGCCCGCGCCGGGTGTGGATCCGGAAGCTCTCGAATTCCTGGCACTCCAGGCCGCCGTCGAAGCTCACCGGCTGCTGTCCGACGCCCTGTCGCCACGCCATGAACGCCTCCCCGTCGAGGCGGACCTGACGCCGGAACAGGATGCGGTACGGCTCGCGGCGGGCCGTCCCGGCGCGCGGGCGACGGCCCGGCTGGCGGACGGCTCGGGCCGGGACGCCGAGGGCATCGCGCGCGCGATACGCGCCTGGATCTACGGCGGTCGGGCCGCCCTCGCGGTTCTGGAAGACGCATGGGTGCCGGACCCCGAGGCGATGGCACGCGCGCGTGCGGTCGTCGAGGGAGCCTGGGACGACGACGAGCGGCCCCCGTTGGGCGTCGAGTCGAACCGCTGGACCACGGTCGGAGCGGAACAGGGTGACCAGGTGAGGACCCAGGTGCGGTTCGGGCGCGACGGCCGGTGGTGGCCGTACCGCGAGGAGCGCGGGCACTGGGCTCCGGCGGGTCCGGCAGCCCACGACCCGGCAACAGCCTTGGCCACGGCGCGGGGAGACGACTGACGGGTGCGGCATGACGGTGCCTCATGACGGCGACGGCTGTGGGCGCCTGACGGCTGACGGCTGACGGCTGACGGCTGACGCACGAGGGTGACCGGCCACCGATCCCCGCGTGCGGTGCTTGTCGTTCACTGTTTCTCGCGGGATGCGCCGCCGGAAGGCCCGCCGCCGTTCACCCACCGTCCGCCGGACGTTGGCGGGAGCAGCGGACTCTGGCCACCGTCAAGCCGATCTCCCGTTCCTGGAGGCCAGATGTCCCCGAACGCCGCCGGTAGGCGCCGTCTCCGCCGTTTCCTCGCTCTCGGCGTACCGATCGCCGTCGTCGCGTCGGTCACGGCATCCGGCACCGCGACCGGCGCGCCGTCCCCCACGCATGGCGGCCAGCCCCGAATCACCAACACGGCGACACTCGGTGACATACCGCTGGGCGCGTTCAGCAACAAGCTGCTGCCCGGAACGGTGAGCGATGACCGGGGTGTGAAGCTCGGCGGCATCGGCAGTGACATCTATCCCGCGGGCCGCGAGGGCGAGTTCTGGACCATCACGGACCGCGGGCCCAACGGCCAGATCGCGGTGGACGGCACCAAGCGCCGCACCTTCCCCGTGCCCGGCTTCGACCCGGCGATCGTCAAGATCCGGGTCACCGGCAAGACCGTGAAGGTCATCGACGCCATCCCGCTCACCACGCGCTCGGGCAAACCCGTGACGGGCCTGCCCAACCAGATCAGTCGCGACGAGGCGCCCTACTCGTACGACGCGAAGACCGCCCTCACATACGACCCGAACGGCGTGGACACCGAGGGCATCGTCCAGGCGAAGGACGGCAGCTTCTGGCTGGTCGACGAGTACGGTCCCTCGCTGCTGCACGTCTCCGCGCGCGGGAAGGTCCTTTCGCGGTACGTCCCCAAGGGGCTGAACCTGAAGGGCGCGGACTACCCGGTCGTCGAGGCGCTGCCCGGTGTGCTGCTGCACCGCAAGATCAACCGCGGCTTCGAGGGCCTGGCCCAACTCCCCGGCGGCGACCTGGTGCTGGCCGTGCAGAGCCCTTTGCTGCTGCCGGACAAGAGCGCGGGCGAAGCGTCGCTCACCACGCGACTGTTCCGCTTCTCGACCAGGAAGCAGGCCGTCACGGCCGAGTACGCGTACCGGTTCGACCCGGTGAACGTCGTCGATCCGAGCGAGGACGACCCGTCCGAGCTGAAGATCTCCTCGCTGGTGGCTCTCGGCGGCGAGCGTCTGCTCGTCGAGGAGCGCACCGACAAGACCGCGCGCCTTCAGGTCGTGGAACTGAACCGCCGCTCCGACATTCTCGGCGGGCGATGGGACAAGGAGACGACTTCGCCGTCCCTGGAGCAGCTCACCGACCCGTCGGCGGCCGGTGTGCCCGTGCTGCGCAAGAATCTCGTGGCCGACCTGGGCAAGGTCCAGGGGCTGCCCGGCAAGATCGAGGGCATCGCGCGCGTGCGGCACGACACGCTCGTACTCATCAACGACAACGACTTCGGGATGACGGACGGGAGCGGCGCCTTCGACGCGAACGGCCGCCTGATCGACAGCGGCATCAAGACGACGGTGACCTACCTGCGGTTGCCGCACGGCATCTGAGTCGGCCAAGGGCGGCGGACCGAGGGGTGATGCTCTCGGGCCGCCGCCCTTTGACGTCGTGTCGGCGCTGTCAGCCGCGGGCGCCGAGGAGGTGGTCCATGGCGAGCTGGTCGAGCCGCTCGAAGGCCATCCCGCGCGCGGCGGCCGTTTCCACGTCGAAGTCCTCGTAGGCGGCGCTGTCGGCGAGCAGCGCCGCCAGTCCGTCCTCCGCGGTGGGCCGGGCGAGTTCGTCGAGGCGGGACGCCTTCAATGCCTCCTGGACCTCCGGGTCTGCGCGGAAGGCGGCGGCCCGGTCGCGCAGGATCAGGTAGTTGCGCATGCAGCCGGCGGCCGACGCCCACACGCCGTCGAAGTCCTCGGTCCGCGGCGGCTTGAAGTCGAAGTGACGCGGCCCGTCGTAGCCGCCGGTCTCCAGGAGGTCCACCAGCCAGAAGGCGGACCGCAGGTCACCGGCGCCGAACCGCAGGTCCTGGTCGTACTTGATGCCCGACTGGCCGTTCAGGTCGATGTGGAAGAGCTTGCCCGACCACAGGGCCTGCGCGATGCTGTGCGGGAAGTTGAGACCGGCCATCTGCTCATGGCCGACCTCCGGGTTGACGCCGTACATCTCGGGCCGCTCCAGGCGCTCGATGAACGCGAGGGCATGGCCGACAGTCGGCAGCAGGATGTCACCGCGGGGCTCGTTCGGCTTGGGCTCGATCGCGAAGCGCAGGTCGTAGCCCTGCTCGGTGACGTACTCGCCGAGCAGGTCGAATGCCTCCTTCATCCGGTCGAGGGCGGCCCGTACGTCCTTCGCGGCGCCGGATTCGGCGCCTTCCCGGCCGCCCCAGGCGACATATGTCCGGGCGCCCAGCTCCACTGCCAGGTCGATGTTGCGGATGGTCTTGCGCAGCGCGTAGCGGCGGACGTCGCGGTCGTTGGCGGTGAACGCGCCGTCCTTGAAGACGGGGTGCGTGAACAGGTTCGTCGTGGCCATCGGCACCTTCATGCCGGTGGCGTCCAGCGCCTGGCGGAAGCGCTTGACGATCGCCTCACGCTCGCCGGCCGACGCGCCGAACGGGATCAGGTCGTCGTCGTGGAAGGTCACGCCGTGGGCGCCGAGATCGGACAGGCGGCGTACCGACTCGACGGGGTCGAGGGCCGGGCGGGTGGCGTCCCCGAAGGGGTCACGGCCCTGCCAGCCGACGGTCCACAGGCCGAAGGTGAACCGGTCGTCGGGGGTGGGCTGATAGCTCATGCGGTGGCTCCTCGGTCGCTGCGACTATTTCGTCATGGCGATTTACAAATTAGTATGCATGAGCATCTCTGGGAAGAGATGACGGTGATGGCGCAGCCGCAGCGGGACAGGCCGACCCGCGGAAACGGAGTATCGATGTCAGCATCCGAGGGACCTCTTGTCGTCGGCGTGGACAGTTCGACGCAGTCCACGAAGGTGCTGGTCGTGGACGCGGCCACCGGAGAGGTCGTGGCGAGCGGGCAGGCCCCGCACACGGTGACCACGGGCGCCGGGCGGGAGAGCGACCCGGAGCAGTGGTGGAGTGCGCTGCGGCAGGCCCTGCACCAGTGCGGGGATGCCGCCCGCGAGGCCGCCGCCGTGTCGGTGGGCGGCCAGCAGCACGGGCTCGTCACGCTGGACGAGCGGGGCAGACCGGTGCGCCCGGCTCTGCTCTGGAACGATGTGCGCTCCGCGCCGCAGACCCGTCGGCTCGTGGAGGAATTCGGCGGGCCCAAGGCGTGGGCGGAGCGCGTCGGCAGTGTGCCAACCCCGTCGTTCACGGTCACCAAGTGGGCCTGGCTCGCCGAGCACGAACCCGATGCGGTCCGTGCCACGGCATCCGTACGGCTGCCGCACGACTACCTCACCGAACGGCTCACCGGATCCGGGACGACGGACCGCGGTGACGCCTCGGGCACGGGCTGGTGGGCATCGGCCGACGAGTCGTACGACGAAGAGATCCTCGCGCGCGTGGGACTCGATCCGGCGCTGCTGCCGACCGTGGTGCGCCCTGGTGAGATCGCCGGCACGGTACGGGACGTGGGCGACCTTCCGTTCTCGAAGGGCACCCTTGTCGCTCCCGGCACCGGGGACAACGCCGCCGCCGCTCTCGGCCTGGGCCTGCGTCCCGGGGCCCCGGTGCTCAGCCTGGGCACGTCAGGGACCGTGTACGCGGTGTCACGGCACCGTCCCACCGATCCGAGCGGTACGGTCGCGGGCTTCGCCGACGCGCGCGGGGAGTGGCTGCCGCTCGCGTGCACCCTCAACTGCACGCTCGCCGTCGACCGCATCGCCACGCTCTTCGGTCTGGACCGTGACGCGGTCGAACCGGGGGGCGGCGTGACGCTGCTCCCGTATCTCGACGGCGAACGCACCCCTGATCTTCCGCACGCCTCGGGTCTGCTGCACGGGCTGCGGCACGACACCACCGGCGGCCAGGTACTCCAGGCGGCCTACGACGGCGCGGTGCACGCGCTCCTGAAGGCGCTCGACATGGTGCTCGACGCGGACGCCGACCCGGCGGCACCCCTGCTGCTCATCGGCGGCGGCGCGCGCGGGAACACGTGGCAGCAGACCGTATTGCGGCTGTCGGGACGTGCCGTGCAGGTGCCCGAGGCCCGGGAGCTGGTGGCGCTCGGGGCCGCCGCGCAGGCCGCGGGCGTGCTCACCGGCGAGGACCCGGCGGCCGTGGCCCGCCGCTGGGGCACCGCGCGCGGCCCCGTGCTGGACCCCGTGGAGCGGGACGAGGCAACACTGGACCGCATCACCGGGGTACTGTCCGACGCGTCCGCCCTGCTCGACCCGCCACCGTCGACCGGCTGAATTCGGCCCGGACCCCGACCCGAGGTCCGAGTCACAGGTGGTGCGTCGGGGAGCCCTGCCACCCGCCGCACCGCCGAGGACCGTATGCCGCACTACCGAGGACTGACGGAGGAATGACCGCACCGCTCCACGAGGCCCGCCCCGGGACACCCGACACCCAGCAGGGCATGCGCCGCCGCAATCTGTCCCGGGTGATGCACACCGTCGCCGCCGAGGGACCGCTGTCCCGCGCCGCCGTCGCGTCCCGCATCGGACTGACCCGCGCCGCCGTGTCGACCCTCGTGGACGAACTGATCCGTTCGGGCCTCCTGGAGGAACTGGGTCCGCAGCGGCCCGGAGGGGTCGGGCGCCCGGGTTCCGCCTTGGCGGTCAGCGGGCGCGGCCCGGCGGGGATCGGCGCCGAGGTCGGCGTCGACCATCTGGCGGTGTGCGCGGTCGACCTGCGCGGCGACGTACGGGCGCGCGCGGTGCGGCACGGCAGCAACCGAGGCCGCCGGCCGGCTCCCGTGATCGAAGAACTCACACGGCTCATAGGCGAGGTGACGGCCGACGCACACGGGCAGGGACTGCGGCCGGCCGGTCTCGCGGTGGCGGTCCCCGGACTGGTGGCCCGGAACACCGCCACGGTCGTCCGGGCACCGAACCTGGACTGGCACGACACGGACCTCGCCGCCCTGCTCCCGTCAGACCTGCGGCTGACCGTGGACAACGAGGCCAACTTCGGTGCCCTCGCGGAACTCTGGCTCGGTGACGGCGCCCCGGCCGACTTCGTCCATGTATCGGCCGAGATCGGTATCGGTGCGGCGGTCGTCGTCGACGGCAGGCTGCTGCACGGCACCCGCGGATTCGCCGGCGAGCTGGGCCATGTTCCTGTGCACCCGGAAGGTCCGGCCTGCCCCTGCGGAGGGCGGGGGTGCCTGGAGCAGTACGCCGGTGAGGAGGCGGTGCTGCGGGCCGCGGGTCTGGAACCGGGCACGGACCGGGTCGGGCTCCTCGCCGAGCGGGCCGCCGCGGGTGACCAGGGAGTACGGCGGGCCCTGAGCGACGCCGGGAGCGCCCTGGGCATCGCGCTGACCGGCGCGGTCAATCTGCTCGACCCGCAGTCGGTCGTGCTCGGCGGAGCCCTGTCGCGGCTCGCACCGTGGCTTCTGCCCTCCTTGGAGCAGGAGTTGAGCCGACGCACCGCCGGCCCGGCCTGCGGGATCGCGGTGTCCCGTCTCGGGCCCGAGGGTCCGCTGCTCGGCGCCGCCCACTCGGTGGTACGGGCCGTGCTCGACGATCCCGCAGCAGTACCGGTCAGCGCCTAGCCGCCCGTCCGGTGGGTGAGCGCCCAGCCGCCCCGGCGCCCACGGCGGCCTTGCGCCCGGTGCCCTGGATCGCCGGGACGCCGCAGGACGCAGGCCTCCGCCGTGCTCGGTGCAGGCCGCAGCGCGGCACGCCGCGCCACACTCGCCTCACGTCACCCTTTCGGGGCACCGCGTTGTCCACAATCGCTGCGGTGTCCACAGATCCATCCGGCGCCCTTCCACCTCAATCGCCCGGCGCCGTAACGTAATTGACGTGAGACCAGCACCGCCGACCGACGGCGGCGCGTCCGACGGACGACCCTTCACCGAGCGGAGCCGTGCAGCCATGAGCGACCCGAGGATCCTGACCGTACGGCCCGAACCGGACGAGTACGCCTGGACGTTCGGCGGCGCTCCGCCCAGCGCCCGCATCGCCCCGGGCACGGTCCTGGATCTGTACACCGAGGACTGCTTCGGCGGACGGGTCCGGTCCGAGAAGGACCTGGTGTCGGAGGTGTGCGAGTTCCCGTTCCTCAATCCGCAGACCGGCCCCTTCCATGTGGAGGGTGCGGAGCCGGGCGACACGGTGGCCGTGCACTTCGTGTCCGTGGAGCCCGCCCGGGACTGGGCCGCCTCGACGACGGTCCCGCTGTTCGGTGCTCTCACCTCCACGCACACGACGGCCACTCTGCAACCGCCGTTGCCGGAGACCGTGTGGATCTGGCAGTTGGACCGGCAGCGGCGGACGGCAATGTTCCGGGCCAAGGACAGTGACATGGAGATCGAGCTGCCGATGGACCCGATGCATGGAACGGTCGGTGTGGCCCCCGCCAATCTGGAGGTGCGGTCCGCTCTGGTGCCGGACGCCCACGGCGGGAACATGGATACGCCGGAGATGCGGGCCGGTGTCACCTGCTATCTCGGCGTGAATGTCGAGGGCGCACTCCTCAGCCTCGGCGACGGACACGCCCGGCAGGGCGAGGGCGAGACCTGTGGGGTCGCCGTGGAGTGCGCCATGAACACGGTGGTGATCGTCGAACTCCTCAAGGGCATTGCCACCCCTTGGCCCCGACTGGAGTCCGACACCCACATCATCTCCACGGGTTCGGCCCGCCCTCTGGAGGACGCCTTCCGCATATCGCAGCTCGACCTGGTGCGGTGGCTGGTGCGGGACTACGGCTTCAGCGAGTTGGATGCCTATCAGTTCGCCACACAGGCTGTGGAATCGCCCCTCGCCAATGTCTGCGACACCAACTACACCTGCGTGGCGAAGATCCGCAAGGAGTGGCTGCCCGTACGCGAGACTCACCGTGGTCTGCACGCCAGGCTGCGGGAGATCGCGGCCGGACTCCCCCACCGGACCGGTCCGCGCGGCTGACCGCCGGCGGGTCGTCACAGCGACCGGTACCACCCGGCGTTCCACCCACCGGTGCCGCCCGCCGACGGCCCGTACCCGACGGCCCGAAAACGGCGTCCGCCGCCCGCGGGCGCCACGCACCCTCCTCCCCTACGTACGTCCAGCTGTTCCCCCACCGAGAGGCAGGTCGGCAGACATGGAACGAGCCACCAGAGATCAGGAACTCGCCTTACCGAGCCGTCGTGGACTGCTGTTGGGCGCCGCCGCCCTCGCCGCCGCTCCCGCCGCACTTCTCACCGCGTCGCGGGCCGACGCGCAGGCCCAGGCCGTCGACTATCCGTCGGCCGAGTCCTTGCCGGCCAGCACGTCCAACTACACAGTGTCCAGCCGCCCCAGCAGCTATCCCGTCAACTATGTCGTCATCCACGTGACCCAGGAGACCTGGGCCGACGCCGTGGCGATCTTCCGGAACCCGGCGAAGAAAGTGTCCGCGCACTACGTGGTGAGGTCCGCCGACGGACACATCGGGCAGTGCGTCCGGGAGAAGGACATCGCCTGGCACGCCGGCAACTGGGACTACAACACCCGCAGCATCGGCATCGAACACGAAGGGTGGGTCGACAAACCGGAGTACTTCACCAACGCGCTCTACGAGAGGTCCGCGGCGCTGACCGCCGCGATCTGTACGAAGTACGGGATCCCACGGGACCGTGAGCACATCATCGGCCATGTGCAGGTTCCGGGTACGGACCACACCGACCCCGGTCCTTACTGGGACTGGTCCCGCTACATAAGGATGGTCAACTTCGCCTGACCCGTCGGCCGGGAACACCCGCGGTGCCCCGCTGCCCGCTCCCGCTGTCCGTTCCCGTGGCGGCGGCACCCGGGGATCCCGGAACTCCGACCGTGCCGCGACGCTTGTCGGGCTCGCTGCCCGGAGTGACGATGTCCTCAGCCGCACCGTCGTCCGGGGAGGGCGAGTTGACCGATCCATGGGTGGCCCTGGAGCCGGGTGCCGATCCCGCCGAGCGGGAACGTGCGCTGCGTCGTGCACATGAGACGTTCACTGTTGCGGGGACGGTCGCCGGCCCCGTACGCGGGGTGGTGGCCGACTCGTGGCGGCGTTCGGCGAGAGCGCGGGTCAGCCCGGACGGCATGTCGGCGACGGTGGAGCTGACGGACGGTGAGCTGAGTGTGTACCGGGCGGAGCATCCGCTGGCACGTGTGATGCCTCTGTTCCGTGAGCTGACCGGGAGCTTCGCGCAGGACGGGGAGCATCTGCTCGCGGTGTGCGACGCACAGGGCAGGCTGCTGTGGGTCGAGGGGCATCCGGCGACACGGAAGCGGGCCGGGCGGATGAACTTCGTGCCCGGGGCGCGATGGGCGGAGTCCTCGATGGGCACCAACGCGCCGGGGACGGCGGTCGCGGTGGACCGGCCGGTGCAGGTGTTCGCGACGGAGCACTTCACCCGGCAGGTCCAGCAGTGGACGTGTGCGGCGGCCCCCGTGCACGACCCGCGGACCGGGCGGCTGCTCGGTGCGATCGACATCACTGGCGGGAAGGGCCTGGCCCATCCGCACAGCCTCGCCTTCGTGCAGGCCGTGGCACGGGCGGCCGAGTCACAGCTCGCTCTGCTCGCTCCGGCGGCGCCACGTCAGGGAACGGTCGAGCTGACGGCGCTCGGGCGGGACGAAGCGCTGCTTCTCGTGGGCGGCCGGAAGACGCGGCTGAGCAGGAGGCACAGCGAGATCCTGGTACTGCTCGCCGGGCACCCGGAGGGGCTGAGCGGAGACGAGTTGCTGTGCGCGTTGTACGAGGACGAGTCGGTGACGCCGGTGACGCTGCGGGCGGAGGTGGCGCGGCTGCGGCGGATCCTCGGGGCGGATGTGCTGGCTTCGCGGCCGTACCGGTTGACGGTTCCGGTGGAGTCGGATGTGGCCACCGTGGAGCGGAGGCTCGGCGGGGGCGCGGTGTCCGCTGCTGCGGCGGCGTACGCGGGGCCGTTGTTGCGCGGGTCGCAGGCGCCGGGGGTGGTGCGGTTACGGCGGAGGATCGCCGATGAGTTAAGGGGGTCGTTGATCGCGTGCGGCGACCCGGATCTGCTGGCCGACTGGGCGAACTCCGCCTGGGGAGACGAGGACTTGGAGGTGTGGCGTGCGCTGGCGTCCGTACGGCCGACTCCTCCTGTGCTCGCGCGGGTGGCGGAGCTGGAGGCCGAGTTGGCGGCGCCCGCGTTGTGGCAGCGGTCGACGGCACGGGCCGCAGTCCACGGAACCGGTATCGGCGCCGCCATCGCGGGCGGGAGCTGCTCCCCTCCCGGTCCCCGGCACCCGAGGCGTATCGCAACGTCCGTGCAACCTCCGTCTCCCTAGCCTCGCGGCGAGAGCTGCCCAACGGCGGGCAGCGTTCTGCGGGAGGCAGGCCATCATGACCCGTTACGCAGCGCCGGGCACCGAGGGCTCGGTCGTCACGTACCAGGCTCGCTACGACCACTTCATCGGCGGAGAGTACGTGCCGCCGGCCCGCGGACAGTATTTCGAGAATCCGAGTCCGGTGAACGGGCAGCCGTTCACCGAGATCGCGCGCGGTACCGCCGAGGACGTCGAGCGGGCGCTGGACGCGGCGCATGCGGCGGCCCCGGCGTGGGGCCGTACCTCGGTCACCGCTCGGGCCGACATCCTGCTCAAGATCGCCGACAGGATGGAGGCCAACCTCGCCTCGCTCGCGGTCGCCGAGAGCTGGGAGAACGGCAAGCCGGTGCGCGAGACGCTGGCGGCCGACATCCCTCTGGCCATCGACCACTTCCGCTATTTCGCGGGGGCGATCAGGGCGCAGGAGGGTTCGCTGGGTGAGGTGGACGACGACACCGTCGCGTATCACTTCCATGAGCCGTTGGGTGTGGTCGCGCAGATCATCCCCTGGAACTTCCCGATCCTGATGGCGACCTGGAAACTGGCGCCGGCACTCGCCGCGGGCAACGCGGTCGTCCTCAAGCCCGCCGAGCAGACCCCGGCGTCGATCCACTACTGGATGAGCCTGGTCTCGGATCTGCTGCCGCCGGGGGTGGTGAACATCGTCAACGGGTTCGGTGTGGAGGCGGGCAAGCCACTGGCGTCAAGTGCCCGCGTCGCGAAGATCGCGTTCACTGGTGAGACCACGACGGGCCGGTTGATCATGCAGTACGCCTCCGAGAACATCAAGCCGGTGACGCTGGAGCTGGGCGGCAAGAGTCCCAACATCTTCTTCGACGACGTGTGGGCGCAGGACGACGACTTCCGGGACAAGGCGCTGGAAGGGTTCACGATGTTCGCGCTGAACCAGGGCGAGGTGTGCACCTGCCCGTCGCGCGCGCTCATCCAGCAGGGCCACTACAGCGAGTTCCTCGAAGCGGCCATCGCACGGACGGAGGCCATCCAGCCCGGTCATCCGCTGGACACGGAGACGATGATCGGCGCGCAGGCGTCCAACGACCAGTTGCAGAAGATCCTCTCCTATCTGGACATCGGGCAGCAGGAAGGTGCCAAGGTCCTCACGGGTGGGCGGCGGATCGAGTACGACGGGGAGTTGGCGGGCGGGTACTACGTCCAGCCGACGATCTTCGAGGGCGACAACCGGATGCGGATCTTCCAGGAGGAGATCTTCGGGCCGGTGGTGTCGGTGACGTCGTTCGCGGACTTCGACGACGCGATCAAGACGGCCAACGACACGCTGTACGGGCTCGGGGCCGGGGTGTGGACGCGGGACATCAACACCGCGTATCGCGCGGGGCGCGCGATCCAGGCCGGGCGGGTGTGGACGAACTGCTACCACGCGTATCCCGCGCACGCGGCGTTCGGCGGCTACAAGCAGTCCGGCATCGGCCGTGAGACGCACAAGATGATGTTGGAGCACTACCAGCAGACGAAGAACCTGCTCGTGTCGTACTCCCCGCAGAGGCTCGGCTTCTTCTAGGAGGCGTCTGGGCGACCAGTGGCGTAGGTGGCGCGTACGTGTGCATGGGCGCCACCTTGCTTCGTGCGGGTCGGTGCCCTCTCTCGTCTCAAGGGTCGAGGGCCGTTGGCCGGCGGATTTCCCCGGCCAACGGCCCTCGGCCAACGGCCCTCGGGAGCGCCGGGGTCGCGGTGCCCCGGCCGGTTTTCTCAGGGCGTGGGCTTGCCCGATGTCTCTCGTAGACGGGCGACTTCGGCGGTGAGTTCGTCGATGCGGTGGTTCAGGGCCTGGATGCACACCAGGGCGACGCCGCTGCTGTCCACGACGGGGATGACGCCCGTGTTGGGGTGGTGGAAGTCGAAGGTGGCGTGCCAGTCCTGGGCCATCGGCCCGAGGTGACGCATGCCTTCCGGCTCCCACAGGTAGCGCCAGGTGCTGATCGGCAGGGCTGCCACGCTTTCCAGGATCTGGTAGCCGTTTACCGGTTCGGCCGGAGCGATGGCGACAGCGTCTGCCCCGGCATCGGGGACCACGGGGGCCGCGGCAGAAGGTGTCAGGGAGGGGTTCGGCGCGAAGTCCGATGCACTGTCGTGGGCGGCGCCGGAACGGCGGCGCAGGAGACGCATCTTCACCGGCTCCAGTCCACCGGCGCCACGTCCACCTTGAGCCTGCGGTCGCTCCCCGGTGGGCAGGTGGCGACAAAGCAGTCCGTGCCGATGGTGATCGCTCCGTGTGCGCTGGCCGGCGTGTGGACGCCGTCGCCGAGCATGACGGCCTGGTATCCACCGAGCAGTTCCTGAACGGTGCCGGGGCCGAAGTTCTCCGGTGCGTTGACCCCTGCCATGCCGTCCTGGTTGGTGTACGAGGAGCCCAGGAAACGGCCGCCGACTGTGTAGAACTGGATCTTCACGCCGACCAGCGGCCTGCCGCTGCGGACTTCGGTGGCGATGGCGCTGATGTTCTCCAACTGCATCTGCGTGATGTTCAAAGTGCCTTGGGTGGCTGACAGGTTGGCGGGTACCAGGTCGGTGCATTCGGGGCCGCTGCACGCGGGCTCCGGGCCGGTGGTGGCCGCGGACGCCACGGCGCCGCCTCCGCCGCCCAGCGACGTCAGCGCGATGGCCGCGACCGAGACGGCCTTACGTACCGGAATCTTCATGACCCCTCCCAGGGGTGTGCGCAACACACGCCGGTGCCTGCCCGGGGAGACACGGCAGGCACCGGTGAAGTCAGCATGGTGATGGACGCCGTCCTGCTCGGACGGAGGCAGAAAACGTAGCGCCGCGGCCCTCACCGAAAAGCCGACCGATCACCTATTCCCTCTATCTGATGAGCGCCGGGAGCAAGGCTGACCTCGTGGGGCACCGCCGCCCACGGCGGCAGCACGGCGGCGTCCGCGGTGGCATCCCTCAGGGGTAGAGCTTCTTGCCGTCCGTCAGCATCGCCACGTACTTCGCGATCCGGTTCGCACGGGTCTCGGGCCTCTTGGCGTCGTGGATCCGGTAGAGGATCGCGTAGCGATTCTGTCGGTCCAGGGCTTCGAAAAAGGCCGCTGCCGCCGGGGCGTGCCTGAGGGCGGCGGCGAGGTCGTCCGGCACCGAGGCCGTCCTGGACCCGTCGTAGGCCGCGTCCCAGCGGCCGTCCGCCTTGGCGCGCTCGATCTCCGCGAGGCCCGGCGGTCGCATCCGGCCCTGCTCGATCAGAGCCGTCGCCTTGTTCCGGTTGATCTTGGACCACTTGCTCGTGGCCCTACGCGGGGTGAACCGCTGCAGCCACCATTCCTCGTCGAACTTGGCTTTCTGCCCGTCGATCCAGCCGTGACACAGCGCGACGTCGAGCGCCTGGGCGTAGTCAAGCGCCGTGATTCCCGGGCGCTTCTTCCTCAGCTTGAGCCACACACCCGTGGAATCGGCGTGGTGTTCGCCGAGCCACACCTCGAAGGCCTCGGCCGTTTCGAACGAGATGATCTCGCGGTCCTGGGTCACTCCAGCAGTGAAGCACGCCCGTCCGACCGAGCCGTATCCGGTTGGTGTCACGTTCGCGGGACCAGTGGTGCAGGGCAGCCGCCGCCTGGTCCGGCATCGCACGGTCCGCCGTCACGCGCCTGGGGAATCAGGTCGTTGCTCAGCGACTTGAGCAACAGCGGCCCGTTCGCGAGGCGTTCGACGATCTCCATGTCGACGGCGGCCGTCGCGGGCGGTGGGCCGGCCATGGGATCAGAGGCTCCCGTGCACTTCGCGAACGGGCGTCGGGTCAGGCAGGTCTTGGCGAACTGTCGGGGCTCTCTCCGGGGTGCGCGGGTTCAAGTGCGTATGCCTGGTACGGGGTTCCACCGGCAGCGGGGTTCGGCGGTGAGGACCGTCAGACGCCGCCCTACACCGGGCCGGACGCTGACACCGGATGCGGAATCCGTACCAAATGAGCTTCCGAACAACGAAATCCACTATTACGAAACGTGATGACTACTGGAAGCATGCGCAACAAGGCTTCTTCAAGCCGAAATCCGCATTCGTGTCTTAGGGGTGGCGTATGCCTAGGTTCAGCGATGACGAGTTGGGGATGAAGCGAAGAATCACGCGTCGGGACTTCCTCGACGGCGTGGCGGTGACCGCGGCGGGGGCCGCCGTCGCCGCGGCCGTTCCCGGTGTGGCGGCGGCATCGGACCGCGGCCACCACGGCGGCTCGCACGGCGGACACCACGGCGGCGACCACGGAGGCCACCACCCCAAGGCCCCGTACCCGCCGACCGAAAACGGCCTGCGCGGTCAGCAGGCAGGCTCCTACGACGTGGCCCACTCGGTCCGTGACGGAGCCTTCGACCCGGGCCGTGTCACGGACACCCGGGAGTCCTACGACCTGGTCGTGGTCGGCGGTGGCCTCAGCGGCCTCGCGGCGGCCCACTTCTACCGCAAGGCGGTCGGCAGCCGGGCGCGCATCCTCATTCTGGACGCCCTCGACGACTTCGGCGGCCACGCGCGGCGCAACGAGTTCCAGGTCGGTCGTACGACCCTGCTGTCGAACGGCGGCACGGTCAACATCGACACTCCCAGCACCTGGTCCCCCGAGGCGTACCGCCTCATCACCCGGGACCTCGGCGTCGATCTGAAGGCGCTGGAAGCCACCGTCAAGCGCGACGCCTACACACCGTACAAACTGCGCAGCGCCACGCTGTTCAACTCCGAGCGCTGGGGCAAGGACCGGCTGGTGATCCGCGAGTCCGGGGAGTCCTGGGAGTCGTACGTCACGAAGCTTCCCATGAGCGGTGCGAGCCGCGCGGCGCTGGTGCGGCTCAACACCACGACCGAGGACTTCTACCCCGGGCTGACCGACGCCCAGAAGAAGGAACTCCTCGCCCGCACCCCGTACGAGACCTTCCTACGCGAGAAGATCGGGATGGACGACGACGCGCTGGAGATCGTCAAGCGCGGCACCAACGGTCTGTGGGGTGTGAACGTCGACCATGTCGCCGCCGCCGACGCCTGGGCCACCGGTCAGCCCGGCTTCAACGGTCTTGGCCTCGCCCACACACCCTGGCCCGGCGCCGGTTTCACCCCGCTGATGCACCTGGCGGCCACGGAGGACGACGGCAACTTCTACTTCCCCGAGGGCAACGCCTCGCTCGCCCGACTCCTCGTCAGCAAGCTGATCCCGGACGCCTTCACGGAGCGGCGGCCCGACTGGCAGGAGATCGTGACGGCCAAGGCACGGTACGACCGGCTGGACGACCGGGACTCGTCCGTGCGGCTGCGTCTGTCGAGCACGGCGTTCGACGTGCGCAACGAGGGCCGTCGCGGCGCGGTGGTGAGCTACTCCAAGGGCGGCCGGAGCTACCGGGTCCGCGCCAAGGGTGTGGTCATGGCCTGCTGGAACTCGGTCTCCTCGTATGTCGTTCCCGAGCTGGCCGCCGACCAGACCGCCGCGATGCGGTACGGCGTGAAGGTGCCCCTCGTGTACGCGCGGGTGGCGCTGAAGGACTGGCGGGCCTTCGCGAACGCGCGGGTCTCGCGCGTCAGTACGCCGTCGATGTACTTCAGCAGCTTCGGCCTGCCGACCGTCACCGAGATCGGGGACTTCGCCATGCCGGCCCGCCCCGAACTGCCCACGGTCGTCTCCCTGTCGGCCACCCCGAACCAGCCGGGGCTGCGCTGCCGCGACCAGCACAAGGCAGGGCGCCGGTCCCTGATGAGGACGTCGTTCGAGGACTTCGAGCGGGAGATCCGGGACTCGATGGCCCGCGCGCTCGGCAGCTACGGCTTCGATCCGGCCCGTGACATCCGTGCCATCACCGTGAACCGGTGGGCGCACGGCTACGCGTACGAGTACAACTCCCTCGACGACCCGTCCCTGTTCGGCCCCGAGTCGGAGCGGCCCTACGTCAAGGCCCGCCGTACGGTGGGCCGGATCGCGATGGCCAACTCGGACGCCGAGGCGTTCGGTTACACCCATGCGTCGTTCGACGCGGCGTACCGCGCCGTCCAGGACCTCGTCTGACCTGACGGGAGAACCCCGTACGGGAGAACCCCGTCCTGGTGGGCCGCCGGCCGCGCGAGCACTCGGCGGCCCACCGCCATGTCACACCTGTCCGGGGTCCCCGGGGCGCATTCCGGCCGCGCGGGCCTCCACCTCGAACAGCGCAAGGAAGTCGTCCTCGGCGAAGCCGTGCCCGATGGCGGTCTGGACGAGCTGGTGCACCATGCTGCTCACCGGCATCGGCACCTCCAGCTCCCGGGCGGCGCCGAGGCCGATGTCGAAGTCCTTGCGCAGCATCGTGTTGGTGAAGGTGGGGGTGTAGTCCTGCTCCACCAGGGCGCGGCCCTTGTGGCGGATGAAGGTGGAGGCGAGGACCGATCCGTTGAGGAAGTCGATGAAGGCGCCACGCGGCACCCCGCCCTTCTCGGCGAGCGTGGTGACCTCCACCAGGGCCTGGGTGATCGCGCCGAGCATCAGGTTGTGGCAGATCTTGACGAGCCGGCTCTGCTCGGCGGGGCCCACATGGACGACGGTCGGGGCGATCAGCTCCAGGTACGGCAGGACCCGATCGTAGGTGTCCCGGGGTCCGGAGGCCACGATGGCACCCATGTGGTCGGCGACCACGTCCGGGTTGCCGCTGATGGGGGCGGCGAGGAAGGCGGCCCCGGCGGCCTCGCAGGCGGCGCGGACCTCGGCGGACGCCTCGGCCGAGACGGTCGAGCAGTCCACGACGACCTCGGGGCGCCGCTCGGCGCGCAGGAGCCCGCCCTCGCCGGTGACCACGTCGATCAGGTCCTGGCCGGCCGACACCATCACGAACACGATGTCGGTGTCTGCGAGTTCGGTGACGGTGTCGACGACCTTGGCGCCCTTCGCCGCCAGGGGCGCGGTCTTGGCGGCGGTCCGGTTCCAGACGGACAGATCGGCGCCGCCCGTCAGCAGACTCTCGGACATGGCCGTGCCCATCCGGCCGGTGCCGAGCCAGCCGAGCCGCTCACCAGGGGTTCCACTCATGATCCTTCGCACCTTTCACCGTGCTGGTCCCGGAGGCCCTGGGCCTCCCCCGGGTGAAGGTGCGGCTACGCCTTCGGGGTCTGGGCGATCCGGACCATGTTGCCCGACGGGTCCCGGAACGCGCAGTCGCGCGGGCCCCAGGGCTGTTCCTTGGGCTCCTGAAGTACTTCGGCGCCGGATGCCCGTACCTGCTCGAAGGTCGCGTCGAGGTCGTCGGTGCGGAGTCCGATCTGGGTGAGGACACCCTTGGTGAGGAGTTCCTGGAGCGCGTCGCCGTCGGCCTGGGACCGTCCGGCGTGCGGTTCCGAGAGCACGATCTCCAGGTCGGGCTGGGACGCGCTGCCGAGGGTGACCCAGCGGAATCCGCCCGCGGCGACATCGTTGCGCACGTCGAGGCCGAGCGCGTCGCGGTAGAAGCCGAGCGACTCGTCCGGGTCGTTGACGGTGATGTGGAAATACTGGACTGAAATGGTCATGCGGCCCACGCTAGACGGCGGGTGCGGTGACCGCTTCTCCATTCCTGACCGGCGCTTCTTCGTTCCTGACCGGCGCTTCTTCCCTCCTGGCCGTGACCGGCCGGTCACGGGTCGGCCTCGTCCGCACCTGGGCCACGCACGGGGGCATCGCCCTCACCGCGGGGTGCTCCTGGGCCCGGTAGGCGCTCGGTGTCATCCCGACCAGCTCGGTGAACCGCGAGCTGAACGAGCCGAGCGACGTACAGCCGACCTCCATGCACGCCTCGGTCACCGTCATACCGCCGCGCAGCAGCGCCATCGCCCGCTCGACCCGCCGGGTCATGAGGTAGTTGTACGGCGTCTCGCCGTAGGCCGCCCGGAACGCCCGTGAGAAGTGTCCCGGCGACATGTGTGCCTGGCGGGCCATGGTCGGTACGTCGAGCGGACGCGCGTACTCACGGTCCACCAGGTCGCGCGCACGGCGCAGGTGTGCGAGGTGGGCAAGGTGGTGCGGGTCCATGCGACGAGGTTACAGGCGCCGGTCAAGGGAGGGCGGGGTCAAGGGAGAGCGGGGTCAGGGGAGGGCGGGGGCCAGACGCTTGACCTCGCGCAGTACGGGGGCTGTTTCGATGCCCTGGATGCCCGGCAGCGGGCCGATGTGCCGATCGATGTAGTCGTACAGATCACCCGGTGTACGGAAGACACCGCTGGCGACCAGATTGGAGGTGCCGGTGATCGCGGCGGCGAAGGCGATGGCGGGGTGGGTGGCGAGGGTTTCGCCGACGGTGCGCAGGTGGGCGGGGGTGACGTTCAGCCAGAGCTGGGTGGTCATGTGGTAGCCGAGGAGCCGGGGGTCGAAGTCGACGGAGAGGCCCAGGGCGCCTTCGGTGCGCAGGCGGGTGAGGTGGCGCTGGACGCTGGAGGGTGAGCGGCCGGTGGCCTTGCTCAGCTCGGGCAGGGTGGCGCGGCCGTCGCGGGCCAGTTCGGTGAACAGGGTGCGGTCGGTCGCGTCGAGGGGCAGAGGGTCGCCGGGTGTGCCGGAATCCACCGCCGTGGGGGCGGTCGGGTGGAAGCGGGTGGCGTGCCAGGTGCTGGCGGTGCCGACGAACATGTGCAGCATGCAATGGGCGCTCACGGAGAGCACATGGGGAGTGCGGGGGAGCTTCTGCAACAGCAGGGCGTTGCGCTCGTCGGCGGTGCGGGTGTTGAGGGCGCAGGACAGTTCGGTGCCGCCGGAGGCGAGGGTGACCCAGGTGGTGTCGGGGCGGCGGGCCAGCGCGTCGGCGATCGTGCCGGCGGCGTCGGGGGTGCAGTGCAGGCGGAGCAGCCAGCGGACCAGACCGAGGCGTACGGGGACGGGCTGGCCGACGATGCGCAGGCCCAGGGTGCGCAGGCGCTGGTAGCGGCGCGTGACGGTGCGCTCGGAGACGTCCAGGCGGCGGGCGAGCCGGCTGAAGGGGGCCCGGCCGTCGAGCTGGAGTGATGCGAGGAGCCGTTGGTCGAACTCGTCCAGGACACCGGATTCCACCGCGCGACCTCCCTTTCCCGCCGGAATCTTCCACCGTTCAGGGTATGGCTTGGGGCGGTGACGGCATGGACCCGATGGTGGGCCGGTCCTGCCCGCCTCACCCCTTCCGGGAGTCCTTGTCATGCGTATCTGGGGGCCACTGGCCGCCATCTGTCTGGGCACATTCATGCTGCTCGTCGACGTCACCATCGTGCTCGTGGCGCTGCCCTCCATGTCCAAATCGATGGGGGCGTCGCTCTCCCAGTTGCAGTGGGTCGCCGACGGCTACGCGCTCGCGGTGGCCGCCGCGCTGCTGGGCGCCGGCATGCTCGCCGACCTGCACGGCCGTCGCCGGATGTACGCGGCGGGCCTTGTCGTCTTCGCGCTGGCGTCGGTGGCCTGCGCGGTGGCGCCGGGCATGGAGTGGCTGATCGTCGCCCGGCTGGTGCAGGGCGTGGGGGCGGCGGCGATGTTCACCACCACCCTGTCGCTGATCAGCACGCTCTACTCGGGCCGCCGGCTGGGCCTCGCCTTCGGGGTCTGGGCCGCCGTGGCGTCCAGCGCGTCGGCGCTCGGCCCGATCCTGGGCGGTCTGCTGACGCAGGCGCTGGACTGGCGGTGGATCTTCTACGTCAACGTCCCCGTCACCGCCCTCGCCCTGGCGATGACCTTCCGTTTCGTCCCGCGCTCCACACCGGACCGGGACACGGCCCGTCGTATCGACGTCCCCGGTGTCGTCCTGTTCGCACTCGGCGCGGGCGGCTTCGTGTACGGCCTGACCACGTCGCACGCCCACGGATGGACCTCCGGGTCGACGCTGGTTCCGCTGGCCGTGGCGCTGATGGCGTTCGCGGCCTTCGTGGCGGTGCAGCGGCGCAGTACGCACCCGCTGCTGGATCTGACCCTGTTCCGCCGTCCGGCGTTCACGGCCGCGATGATCACGATCGCGGTCGGCGAGGGCGCGGTGTACGGGATCCTGCCCTACACCTCGCTGTGGCTCCAGTCCGTCCAGCACCTCTCCCCCGTGGCGACCGGACTGGTGGTGCTGCCGCACGCCGCGGCGGCGGCTCTGGTCGCGGTGGTCAGCGGGCGGTGGATGCCCCGGCCTTCGCCCCGCGTGGGCGCGCCGCTGGGGCTGCTGCTCGCCGGTCTGGGTCTGGGCGCGGAAGGTTTCCTCGGTCCGGACTCCGGCTGGCCGGTCCTGGTCGGCGGTCTGGCGCTGAGCGGGGTCGGCATGGGGCTGGTCTTCCAGGTCGCCGCCGCCCTCGCGCTCGGTTCGGTTCCGGGTGAGCGCGCGGGGATGGCGTCCGGCACGTACAGCACCTTCGAGCAGCTCGGCTACGCCTTCGGTGTCGCCGTGTTCGGCTCGCTGGCCGTCTCGGCCATGAGCCGGTCGCTGAACGGCACGGTCACCGACCCGGGCGGCACGGCGCAGACCCTGTCCGGCGGTGGGGCCGACCGGCTGCTCGACGCCGTCCCGGCCGGGCAGCGGGCGTCCTTCGACGACACCCTGCACGCGGTGTTCGCCACCGGACACAACACGCTGGCGCTGACGGCCGGGGCCCTGGCGGTGGGCTGCGCGGCCCTCGTGTTCTGGCTCACCCGCCACACGGCGGGCACGGCGCCCGGCGCTCCGGTGAAGCCTGCCCCCGCCAGATCAACGAACCGATAGGTCGACAGAAGGCGCCTGACGTGGGATCTGCCCGTCAGGCGCCTTCCTCCGGGAGCGGCGGCGGAGTTACCGGGCGCCCGCTTCCTCCAGGACAACGAGGTGTCCCGTGCCGGTGAGTGAGGGCAGTTCGATGTCGGCGACGCACCGTACCCGCACGGAGTTGAGCGTGAGGGTCCCCTCGATGTGCGCGCGCCCCGTGCCGTTCGCGAAGTCCGCCCGGCCGAGGTCGGTGGCCGCCTCGTCCACGCGGACGCCGAGGTCCGTTCCCCCGCGTGAGGTGGGGAACTTGATGAACACGTACCCCATCTCGCTGATCCGCCGCTGAAGCTCCTCCACCGACGGCGAAGGGCCGCCGACGACGACGGTCTGCCCCTCGGCGGAGAGACGGGCGACGAGTTCGTCCATGAGTGTTCCTCCTTGACTGCTCAGGGCTCCCTGGCGGGCGCCGTGTTCCGGCGGGTCAGCCGGCGGACTGCTCCATCTGCCTACGCAGGCTCCTGGGCCGCATGTCGACCCAGACCTCCTTCACGTACGCGAGGCACTCCTCCTTGGAACCGGTGGTGCCCGTCTCGCTCCAGCCGTCGGGAACGGCGAGGTACGACGGCCACAGGGAGTACTGGTCCTCGTCGTTGACGAGCACCTTCATCTGGTCTGCCTTCACGGTCTCCAGCCTCTGCTGTCGGAAGTGGGTGTGCTGCCGTGTGGAGCGGAAGCTAGGAGAAGAGCCAGGGTGCGTCCTGCTTGCGGCGGTCCTCGTAGGCGAGGATCTGGTCCTTGTGCGAGAGGGTCCACCCGATGTTGTCGAGGCCCTCCATCAGGGCGGCCTTCTTGAACGGGTCGATCTCGAAGTGGAATTCCTGACCGTCCGCGGTCGTCACCGACTGGACCGGCAGATCGATGTACAGCGTCGGCGATGTCCCGGCCGTCAGGGATGCGGCGACCGCCTCGACCTCCGGCGCGTCGAGCCTGACCGGGAGGATGCTGCTGTTGAAGCAGTTGTTGTGGAAGATGTCCGCGAAGCTCGGGGCGATGACGCAGCGGAAGCCGTACTCCCGCAGCGACCAGGGCGCGTGTTCGCGCGATGAGCCGCAGCCGAAGTTCTCGCCGGCGACGAGGATGCTCGCGTCCGCGTAACCGGGCTGGTTGAGGGGGAACTCGGGGTGGGGTGTGCGGCCGTCCTCCAGGTAGCGCCAGTTCGCGAACAGGTGGTCGGCGAAGCCGGTGCGGCGGATCGACTTGAGGAAACGGGCGGGGACGATGTCGTCCGTATTGACGTTGGAGCGCATCATGGGCACCGCGGTGCCCTGATGGGTGATGAATTTCTCCACGGAAGTCCTTTCTCTACACGTCGCGGACGTCGGCGAAACGGCCGGCCACGGCCGTGGCGACCGCTGTCACCGGACTGACGAGGTGGGTACGGCCGCCCTGTCCCTGGCGCCCCTCGAAATTGCGGTTGCTGGTCGAGGCGCAGCGCTCGCCCGCGGAGAGCCGGTCGCCGTTCATGGCGATGCACATGCTGCAACCGGGTTCACGCCACTCGAAGCCCGCCTCGCGGAAGATGTCACCCAGGCCCTCTTCCTCGGCCTGGCGGCGCACGCTCATCGAGCCGGGCACGACGATGGCGCGTACGCCGTCGGCGACCTGCTTCCCGACGGCGTACCGGGCGGCCTCGCGAAGGTCCTCAAGGCGCGAGTTGGTGCACGAACCGATGAAGACGGTGTCGACGGTGATGTCCCGGACGCGCTGTCCGGGCTCCAGACCCATGTACTCCAGAGCCTGTCGCATCGCGGCACGGACCGTGGGGTCGCTCTCGGCGGCCGGGTCCGGGACCGTGCCCGTGATGTCGGCGACCATGCCCGGGTTGGTGCCCCAGGTGACCTGCGGCACCAGGTCGTCCACGGTGAGGTGGTGTTCGGCGTCGAAGCGGGCGCCCGGGTCGCCTGCCAGCGCCTTCCACTGCTCGGCCGCGCGGTCGAACAGCTCTCCGGAGGGGGCGAAGCGCCGGCCGCGTACGTACTCGATGGTGACGTCGTCGGGGGCGACCATGCCCGCCCGTGCGCCGGCCTCGATGGCCATGTTGCACAGTGTCATGCGGCCCTCGATGGTGAGGGACCGCACGGCTGAGCCGCTGAACTCGATGACGTGGTGGGTTCCGACGTCCGTGCCGAGCCGGCGGATCATGGCCAGTGCGATGTCCTTCGCGGTCACCCCGGGTGCCGGTGTGCCGTCGATGCGGATGTTCATGGTCCTGGGCTTCTGCTGGAGCAGGCACTGGGTGGCGAGGACGTGCTCCACCTCGCTGGTGCCGATGCCCACCGCGAAGATGCCGAGCGCGCCGTGCGTGGAGGTGTGCGAGTCGCCGCACACGACCGTCATCCCGGGCAGCGACAGGCCCAGTTCGGGGCCGATGACGTGCACGATCCCCTGGTCGGCGTCGTTCATGCCGAGGAGCCGCACCCCGAACTCGCGGGCGTTGTCCTCCATCGTCTCGATGCACATGACGCTCTGGCTGTCCACGACGTCGATGAGCCGGCGCCCCGGCACCGTGGGCACGTTGTGGTCGATGACGGCGACCACGGTGTCGGTGCGGTGCACGGGAAGGTCGCGCTCCCTCAGCCCGGCGAACGCCTGCGGCGAGGTGGCCTCGTGGGTGAGATGCCGGTCGATGTACAGCATCGGTATCTCGCCGGGCTCGTCGCGCACCACGTGCGCGTCCCAGATCTTGTCGAACATCGTCTGTGGCATCGGGCGGTCTCTCTCCTGGGTGCGTGTCATGCGTGTCGTCATGGGGAAGGGGCGCTCGGGCGCTCAGGCTCCGTGCGGTGCGTGTGCGTGTACGTGTGCGTGTGTCTGCGCCTACGCCTGCGCCTGCGCCTGCGCCCGCGTGAAGGTCTCCTCCAGCTCCTGCGCGGTGAGTTCGCGGCCCAGCTCGTTGGCGCGGGCGAGCAGACCTTCGACGGTCTCCGGGGAGAGCGCGCCCGGGTCGCGTCCGCTGAGCATGCAGGCGAGCTTCACGGAGCTGTGTCCGCTCCACGGGCTGACGGCCACCGACGGGGCACCGCCGATGGCGGCCGGGTCGACGGCGGAGTACACGGTGCGGGACATCTCCCGCAGCGTGGCCTCCAGTGCGGGGTTCGACGCGGCACGTGCCCGGTCGGCGAGGTGGTGGGCCTTGAGGATGGCGTCGGTGTGGATGCCGGACGAGGTGTGGCTGTAGCGCTTGCCGAGCACACCGTGCTCCGGTGGCTCGACGCCGACCATCTCCTCGTAGAACGTGATCAGCTTCAGCAGTTGGGACATGTCCCAGGAGACGGGCAGGCCGGCCTCGGCCTCGATCGCGGCGAGGTTGAGGACGACCTCTTCGAGGGACGCGTTGCCGGAGCGTTCGCCGACGCCGCGTGACACGACGTGGATACGGTTGGCGCCGGCCGCGATCGCCGCCATCGCGTTGCCCAGGGCGTTGCCGGTGTCGCGGTGTCCGTGCCAGTCCACCGGGATGTCGGGCACACCCAGGGCGGCGCACTCCTCACGGATGAACCGGACCATGCGGTAGGTGCCCAGCGGCCGGATGACGCCGATGGTGTCGGCCATGGCGACGACATAGGCGCCGCTCTCGACCTGGGTGCGGGTGATCGCCCGCAGGTCCTCGGGCGAGGTCTGCGTGGTGTGTTCGGTGCCCGCGATGACGGGAATGCCCATCTCCACGGTCTTCTTGATGAACGTTTCCAGCCTGTGCAGGATGAAGTCGAGGTCCCAGCCCTGGACGAGGCGGCGGGAGGGCGCGCTGCCCATGAAGACGACGGACTCCAGGCCCGGGTGGATGTCCTTGCAGTCGCCGGTCCACTTCAGTGACTCCTCCGTGCACAGCGAGAGCACCGAGGGCACGATGCCGGGGAGTTCGTCCCGCATCCGCGCGAGGAGTTGCTTGATCGTCGCGTCGATCCGGTCGGCGTTGCCCGGGTAGATCCCGACCGTGGCGTTCTGAACGCCGAAGTCGTGGAGGATGCGCAGGTAGTCCATCATGGCGTCGACGGTCGGATATCCCGCGATTCCCTGAAGACCGTCGCGCAGACACTCGGAGAGTATCTGTGTTCTGACGACCTGTTGGGCCGATGGCTCACCGGGGATGTTCGCGGGTATCGGCGACAGCGGGCTCTCGTCCCTGTTCCAGTTGAAGTTCACCGGGACATCGAGGGAGTTGATGTCCGTCCCTGTGTTCCCTGTGATCCCTGTGTTCCTTGTGTTCTCCGCGGCTGAGTGCGTGTCCTTCTGCATGCTCTCTCTCCTTGTCGGAAGAGCCGAAAGAGTCGGAAGATGCGTCGTCTCGACGGCGCGACCACTGTCAGTCCAGGACGACCGGCAGAATGCCGACCGAGAAGCGGATGTAGTCGTCGGAATAGCCGAAGGTGGACCCGGGAATACCGGCGATCCCGGTCTTTTCGAGGACCGTGAAACAGTCCTTTCCGTCCTTGAGCCGGCTCCAGTTGTAGATCGTCGCGTCGTCGTCGAGATAGACGTGTGCGAAGAGGTCGTGCTCCTCGTTCACCCGCTCCAGTTGGTGCCGGAGCCGTGAACGGCGCAGCCCGTACAGGCCGCGGATCTTCTCGATCAGTTGAGGGTTCTGGCGGAAGAGGGCGTGGTAGGCCATGAAGCGGAGCTGCCATTCGCCGGGCAGACAGCTCACGCTGTTCATCCAGCTCGACCGCATGGCGACGGAGAACGCGGTGTCGCCGAAAACGGCCCAGCCGAAGCGGTCCCCGGTGAGGGTGTAGATCTTGGAGAAGCTGTTCACGTAGATCATCTGTCCGGCCACGTCGGTGGCCGCCGCGAGAGCGCGCATGCGCGCCGCGTCGTCGGCGGGCCGTCCGGTGCCGATGTACGCGAGGTCGGCGAGGACGTGGACGCGGCGCCCCTGGTCGGCGAAGCGTGCGACGACCGCCATCAGCGCGGAGAGTTCCGCGGGTGAGTAGGCGAAGGCCGTCGGATTGTTCGTCGCCGTGAGGTAGACGACGGTGATGTCCGGGTTCTCCTCCAGATGCCGGGCGAGGAGCGTGTCGGTGAGCTTGAACTGCTCCTCGGCCCGGGTCCGTACGCGGTGCGGCCGATAGCCGTGGGTCACGGCCTGAAGCTCCGGCATGTTGAATCCGGGAGCGGCGAACAGGACGGCGCCGGGCTGCTCGTCGCGGCGCCGGGCGAAGTGCGCGAGGCCACGGAAGATCTTGTCGATGCAGTCCGTCGCGCCCAGGCCGAGGGCCACCTGGTCCGCGGTGACGGTCAGTCCCCACTGCCGCATGTCGTCCGCGAGCCAGCCGCGCAGGACCGGGTTGCCGACGCCCTGGATGTCGTAGATACGCGGGTCGTAGCCGTCCGCGAGGAGCTGGCGTTCCGCTTCCGTCATACGGTCGCGGATCCAGTGGTAGCCCTTGCCCGACGCGGTGTAGCCGTTCAGGTCCTCGCCGGGCAGCGCGATCCCGAGTTCGTCGCCGAGGAGCCGGTAGTCGCCGGGGCCGCCCTCCTCCCCCTCGCACTCGGTGATGAGCCGCACATTGACGTCACCGATGGTCCGGTTCACGATTTCGAGCCGCGTCGCGGCGCGGTCGAACCGGCGGGCGGTGCACTCGCGTTCCAGGTCGTCCACCAGCCGTGCCATGACGCGGATCGGCGGCTCCGCCGTGTCCCCCCGCTGCGCCTGGTGGCGGCGCACCATCTCTCTGCGGGCTTCGCGGACGAGCAGACGCTGCTGTTCGAGGCCGGTGGGCGTGCCTGGTGAGGCACTCGATGAACGCGGTGACGTCATGCGCGGACAACCTCCAGTTGTCGATGGGTCGTGGGGGCGCGCGTGTGGGCGGCGGCTTGCTGCGGCTCGTGGGGAGCCGGTTCCCGTGGGGTCAGGTCTGTCGCAGGCGGTCCACGACGCGTCGGCCCATCTCCCGGGTGCCGACGACGGTGTGTCCCCCTTCGTTGACGTCCACCGTCCGGTACCCCTCGCCGACGACGGCCTCGACGGCCTCCTCGACCAGCGCGGCCTCACGGCCCAGGCCGAGGGAGTGGCGCAGCAGGAGGGCGGCGGAGAGGATCGCGCCGACGGGGTTGGCCAGGTCCTGGCCCGCGATGTCCGGGGCCGAGCCGTGGATGGGTTCGTACAGGCCGAACTTGCCGCCCGGAGTGCGGCGGGTGCCGAGGCTGGCCGACGGGAGCATGCCGATGGAGCCGGTCAGCATCGACGCCTCGTCGGTGAGGATGTCGCCGAACAGGTTCTCGGTGACGATGACGTCGAACTCCGACGGGGTCCTGATCAGCCGCATGGCGCAGGCGTCGACGAGCATGTGCTCGTACGTGACGGTGGGGTGCTTCGCCGCCACCCGCTCCACGACCTCGCGCCACAGCACGGAGGAGCTGAGCACATTGGCCTTGTCGACGGAGGTGACCTTCCGCTCGCGGTCGAGGGCGATCTCGAACGCGGCCCGCACCACCCGCTCGATCTCCTCCTCGGTGTACAGGAGGGTGTCGATGGCCTCCGTGCCCTCGGGGCCGCGGCGGATCTCGCTGGGTTTGCCGGGTACGGATTCCAGGCGCCCGTAGTAGAGGCCGGCCGACAGCTCCCGTACGAAGATCATGTCCGTGCCCTTGAGGTACTCGGGCTTCAGCGAGGACGCCGCGTACATCGACGCGGAGGGGCGTACCGGGCGCAGGTTGGCGTAGAAGCCGAACTCCTTGCGGAGGCGGAACAGGGCCTGTTCGGGGCGGGGGCCGGTGGTGCGGCGCTGGCCGGCGGGCAGGCTGCCGATCGCGCCGAAGAGGATGGCGTCGCTCCGCGCGCAGGTCTCGAAGGTCTCGTCGGAGATGGCGACGCCTTCGGCCGCGATGGCGTCGAGACCGACGCGGCCCTCGTGGATCGTGAAGTCGTGGTGGAACTGCTCCGCCACGGCGCGCAGCACGTGCAGGGCCTGGGCCGTGACCTCCGGGCCGACGCCGTCCCCCGGTAGCACGGTGATGGTGGCTTCACTCATCTGACTCACTCACCTCTCGCCAGGCTGTGGTGATGCTTTCTTGGGGTGGAAGGAGAGCAGCCGGTCGACAAGGGTGCCGCGCCAGCAGATCATGTCGTGGCCGCCCATGTATTCGCGGTAATCGACCTCGTATCCCTTTTCCACGAGGACGTCGCGCATGTTCTGATGGGTCGTCATCGGGTCGTAGTCGACGATGGCGCGTTCCAGGCTTCCGATGTCCATGGAGAATCGGAGGGGAAGCTTGGGATGCTCCTCGAACCGCCGGGTGAGCCATTCGTCCTCCAGGTCCGGGACATGGTTTCCGGGCCACCAGTACGAGCCTGACTGGGAAATCACGTTGCCGAACCTTTCGGGCGCCCGGAAAGCGGCGAAGGCCGCCGCCAGACCACCGAAACAGGAGCCGCCGACGACGGTTTTCCCGGGATCCGATGTGATGTGGTAATTCTCGTGGACCCACGGCATCAGTTCCTTGTTCAGGAATTCGCTGAAGGGCTCGTGGCAGGGCAGTTCGCGGGCGCGGACGTCCTGGTCCTCATTGGTGTGCATCACCAGGACGTACGGCGGAATGCGGCCGGTGTACATCAGGTTCTCCATCACCGTCGTGATGGCGGCGAAGTTGTGGTACGACCAGCCGTCGAAAAGCAGGAACACGTGGTACGGGTCGCCGTCTGTGCGGTATCCGGGCGGTGTATGGACGGAGACGTGGTGCCGGGTCCCCAGGATCGCGCTGTCCATGGTGTGCATCCGGCTCCGGCCCTTCGGCACCCCCTTGCGCGGGATGTTCCACGGCTGCCTCGGTGCGTTGGGCAGTTCCAGCACCGACACCTTGAACTCGTTCGGATTGCCCATGAGCGTGTAGTCGCGGGGGTTCAGCGGGTCGGTCCGGTACTCCGGGAGGCGGCGCAGCACCTCCGCGTACGACGTGACCGGCACCATCGAGTCGTTGACGGAGAACAGGTATGTCGTCCGGAGTTCCGACGGCAGGTCGAAGGAGCGGTACCAGAGGTCGGTGCCCGGCAGCCGCTCCATCCGGAAGTCGCCGAAGTCGCCGCTCGGTGCGCTGCAGAAGAGCACGATCACGTTCTCGGTGTCGCCCGGATCCCGCCACAGGAAGGTGACCAGGGTCCGCGACGCGTCGTCCCCGACCGGTTCCATCAGCGGTGTCCCGGACTCCGCGACCTCCTTCCACAGCGCGTCGACGGCGCCGGGCCGTCCCGCTTCGACGTCCGCCGCGACGCGGGCGATACGGGGGCTCGTCAGGGGTGTCTCCGTAGCGAACATGGCCTTCTCTCCTCGCTCTTCTCTCCTCGGCCTTCTCTCCTCGCGCGTCTCAGAGCAGGTCGAACAGCTCCGCCGCGTCCAGTTCCTCGCTGTCGCCCTCGTCCACGGTCTGCTCGATGACCTGGGCCAGCGCCTCGATCGTCCGGTTCTGGAACACCGTCGTGAGCATGAGCGAGATGCCCCAGCGGTCCTGGACCTCGGTCGCCATGGAGGCCACGAGGAGCGAGTGGCCGCCGAGGTGGAAGAAGTCGTCGCGGATCCCCACCCGTTCCAGCTCCAGAAGGCGCGCCCACAGCTCCGCGAGGACCGTCTCGGTCTCGGTCCGGGGAGCGACATGGGTCTCGCTTGCCTGTGCCTGCTGGACGATGTCCGTCAGCGCCGGGAGCGCCTTGCGGTCCACCTTGCCGTTGGCGCTGAGGGGAAAGGCGTCCAGCGGTACGAAGTAGCTGGGCACCATGTACTCGGGAAGCCGCTCCAGGAGATGCGCCCGCAACTCGTCCTGGGACGCCTCCCGCCCGGACTCCCAGGTGAGGAAGGCCGTCAGCCGTTTGTCGGCGGACGTGACCTCGTGCACGACGACCAGACACGACGCCACGGCCGGATGCTCGGCGAGCACCGCCTCGATCTCCTCGATCTCGATGCGATAGCCGCGGATCTTGATCTGGTGGTCCTTGCGGCCCGCGTACTCGATGACACCGTCGGCCCGGTACCGGGCCAGGTCACCGGTCGCATAGAGCCGGCCAGGGCCGAAGGGGTCGGCGACGAAACGCTCGGCGGTCAGGTCGGGGCGGGCCAGATAGCCGCGCGCCAGTTGGACGCCGCCGATGTACAGCTCGCCGATGACACCGTCGGGCACCGGCTCCATCGCCTCGTTGAGGATGTACAGCCGGGTGTTGACCACCGGGCGGCCGATGGGGACCGTGGTGGCGCCCGGGTCGTCCCCGCACTCCCAGAAGCTGACGTCGACCGACGCCTCGGTCGGCCCGTACAGATTGTGCAGCCGGGTGCCCGGCAGGGTCCGCCGGAACTGTTCCTGCACCTCCAGTGGCAGCGCCTCACCACTGCACACCACATGCCGGACGCCCCGGCACTGCGCGGCCACCGTCTGCTGCCGCAGCAGGGTCTGCAGCATCGAGGGCACGAAGTGCAGCACGCCGATGCCCTGACGTGCGATCAGCTCGGCGAGATAGGCCGGGTCCCGGTGCCCGTCGGGCCGCGCGACATGCAACTGCGCGCCGGCGATCAGGGGCCAGAAGAACTCCCACACGGACACGTCGAAGCTGTACGGGGTCTTCTGCAGGACACGGTCGTCCTCCGTCAGGCCGTACGCGTCCTGCATCCACAGCAGCCGGTTGCAGATGCCGCGGTGGGACAGCATGGCGCCCTTGGGCCTGCCGGTGGAGCCGGAGGTGTAGATCACGTAGGCCAGGTTGTCCGGGCCCACGGCGGCATCCAGTGTGTCCGGTGTGTTCGGTGTGCCTGTTGCGTTCAGTGGGTCGGGGCTCGCGTCCAGCCAGGAGGTGTCGTCACCGTCGAGTTCGATGAACGGGATGCCCCGGTCGCCCAGGCCGGCGACCGTTTCCCTGGTCCCGGGCTGTACGAGGGCGAACGCGACCTGCGCGTCCTCGGCCATGAAGGCGAGCCGGTCCTGCGGGTAATCGGGGTCCAGGGGCAGATAGGCGCCTCCGGCCTTGAGGACGGCGAGCAGGCCGGTCACCAGGTCGAGTGAGCGGTGCATGCAGACACCGACGCGGGTCTCAGGACCCACCCCGTGGTCGCGGAGGGTCCGCGCCAGCCGGTTGGCACGACGGTCCAGTGCGGCGTAGCTGAGCTGCTGGTCCTCGTAGGACAGGGCGATCCTGTCGGGTGTCCTGCGGACCTGCTCGGCGAAGAGTTCGTGCAGGCACACCGGGCGCAGCGCGCTGTCGTCGCGGGTGGCGTTCCGGGTGTCCATGATGCGTGTGCGGTCCGCGTCCGGGAGCAGCGGGAGCCGGGCCACGGGGGTGTCCGGGGCGTCCAGGGCCGCCCGGAGCAGGGTGCGCAGGTGCTCTCCCATGCCGGCGACGGTGTCCCGCTCGAAGAGGTTGGTGCTGTACTCGAAGATGTACTGCACCTCGCCGCCGCGCCGCTGGATGCTGAGGCCCAGGTCGAACTTGGCGACGCCGATGCCGTCGCCGGTCACGTCATGGATCCAGTCGGGCTCGTCCCGCGACCCCGGCAGATCCTCGAAGAGTTTGTCGAGGCCGGTGAACATCACCTGGAACACGGGACCGTAGCTCAGGCTGCGCTCGGGCTTCAGCTCCTCGACGATCCGGTCGAACGGCACCTCCTGGTGGCTCTGCGCCTCCAGGAGCCGCCGGCGGACCTGCTTCAGCACAGCGGAGAAGTCCGGGTTGCCCGCCAGGTCGACGCACAGCGCGATCGTGTTGACCAGGAACCCGATCATCGGCTCGGTCTCGATCCGGCTGCGGTTGGCGACCGGGATACCGATGACCACCTTGTCCTGGCCGCTGTAGTGCGAGAGCAGCACGGCGAACGCGCTCAGCAGGGTCACGAAGTCCGTGGTCCGGTGCTCACCGCTCACGGTTCTGACGCGCTCGGCGATCTCCGGCGGCAGCGAGCAGGTGAGGTTGGCGCCCTGGTAGTTCTGCACCGCGGGCCGGGGGTGGTCGGTCGGCAGGGAGATCAGCGCGGGCGCGTCCGCCAACTCCTCCTTCCAGTACTGGAGATGGGGCCGCAGCCGGTCCTCGTCGAGCCATTGCTGCTGCCACACCGCGTAGTCGGCGTATTGGACGGCCGGCGGCGGCTCAAGTGTGAAGGAGTCGTCCTCGCCGAGGGAGCCGACCTCGGCGAGTGTGTCGTCCGCTCCGAGTGTGTCGTAGATCCGGAGCAGTTCCTCGTTGAGGATGCGGACCGAGTAGCCGTCGAAGACGGCGTGGTGGGCGCTGAAGGCGAGCAGCGCCTCGGTGTCGGACAGGTGGACGAGGAGGGTGCGGAAGAGGGGTCCCTCGGTGAGGTCGAAGTTCCGCAGCCACAGCTCACGGGTGGCGGCCTTCACCGACTCCGTCCGCCGCTCCGCCGGCTGTCCCGACAGGTCGGCCTCGCGGAGGTCGACGGTCCCGGTCGCCGCGATCTCCTGCCACACGCGCCCGTCCCGCTCACGGAACGTGGTCCGCAGGATCTCGTGGCGCGCGATCAGCGCCGCGAGCGCGCGCCGCAGCCGCGCCGGGTCCACGGCGGTGGGCCGGTGCAGGACCCAGCCGACCGTGTAGAGGGAGCTGTCCGGGTGCAGCCGGTCCATGTACCAGAGCCGCTGCTGGTCGAACGTCGCGGGGATCGGTGCGTCGCGCGGTACGGGGACGAGCGGGACGACGGGGTACGGCTGCTGTGCGCGCAGCAGACCGTCGAGTTCCGTCGCGACCTGGGAGAGGGCGGGCTGCTCGAACAGCACCCGGACGGGCATCTCCACACCGAACGTCTGCTGGATGCGCGCCACCACCTTCACCGCGAGCAGCGAATGCCCGCCCAGGGTGAAGAAGTCGTCGAAGACACCGACGGGGCCCTGGCCCAGGACCTCTTCCCAGATCTCGGCGAGCCGCGCCTCGGTCGCCGTCCTCGGCAGCCCGTTCGCGGCCAGGGCGGGCGTCGCACCCTCCTCGGGCAGGGGAAGTGCCTTGCGGTTCAGCTTGCCGTTGCCGTTGAGCGGCAGTTCGCCGAGGTGCACGAAGGCCGAAGGCACCATGTAGGAGGGCACTTGTTCCCGCAGGTGTGTCCGGAGTACGTCGGTGGCATCCGGAGTGCCGTCGTCACCGCGCAGCACCACATACGCGACCAGGCGTTTGCTCGGGCCGTCCGGCTGGGCGAGCACCGCGCACCGGTCCACGAGCGGATGCTGTTCGAGTACGGCCTCGATCTCGCCCAGCTCGATCCGGAAGCCCCGGATCTTCACCTGGCCGTCGATGCGCTCGATGAACTCGATGTTCCCGTCGGGAAGGTGCCGGACGAGGTCCCCGCTCCGGTAGAGGCGGCTGCCGGGCTCGCCGCCGAACGGGTCCGCGACGAAGGATTCGGCAGTGAGGTCGGGGCGGTTCATATAGCCCCGGGTCACCCCGACACCACCGATGTACAGCTCGCCGGGGACACCGGGCGGTACGGGCTGGAGGTACGGGTCGAGGACGTAGAGCCGCACATTGGTGATCGGACCGCCGAGGTGGATGAGGTCCAGGTGCTCGTCTGTGTGCGTGCCGGTGGCGAAGATCGTGGACTCGGTCGGGCCGTAGACGTTGAAGAAGGTGCGGCCCGGCGCCCAGGTCCTGATGAGGTCCGCCGAGTACGCCTCGCCGCCGACGACCAGGGTGCGCAGGTGCGGCAGCGGGTCGTCCGTGGGCAGGGTGGCCAGGGCGCCCGGAGTGAAGTTCAGGCTCTCGATCGCCCGCTCGGACAGCATGCGCTGGAGGTCGGTGCCGATCATGCGGACGCCGGGGGCGGGTATGTGGAGGGTGCCGCCGGTGACGAGCGGGAGAAGGATCTCCCAGACGGAGAAGTCGAAGCTGGTGGAGGCGACTTGGAGGACGTTCTGCCGTCGGTCGAAGCATGTGTTCCGCCGGATCCACGGCACCACGTGCTGAAGGCACCGGTGGGCGACCATCACCCCCTTCGGCCGGCCCGTCGATCCGGAGGTGTAGATGATGTACGCGAGGTGCTCCGGGGTGAGGTCCGTCGTCGTGGGCGCGGTCCTCGGCTCGGCGGCGACCTCGGACCACTCGGTGTCCAGGCAGAGGGTCTTCAGATCCCCGGCCGGCAGCCCTCGCGGATTCGGCACCTTCGGCAGCAAGTGCGACTGCGTCAGCATCAGGTGCATCCGCGCGTCCTCGACCACGTACGTCATACGGTCGAGGGGGTACCGGGGGTCGATCGGGACGTACGCCCCGCCTGCCTTGAGGATGCCCAGCAGGCCGACGATGCCTTCCAGGGACCGATCGAGACAGAGCCCGACCATGACCTCGGGTCCGACGCCACGACCGCGCAGCCAGTGGGCGAGCTGGTTGGCCCGGCTGTCGAGTTCGGCGTAGGTGAGGTGCTGGTCCTCGTGGACGACCGCGACCGAGTCGGGGGTCTTGCGCGCCTGCTCCTCCATGAGCTGGTGGTAGAACGCGGGCTCGACGGGTGCCGTGGTGTCGACGCTCCACTCGTCCAGCGCCCGCGCGCGTTCGGCGTCCGTGAGGACGGGCACCTGGGCGAGGGACCGCCCCGGATCCGCCACCAGCGCACGGCAGATCTGGCGCAGATGCGCGAGCATCGCCTCCACGGTCGGGGCGTCGAACCGCCGTGTGTCGTAGAGGATGTTGATGCCGATCCGCTTGCCCACGGTGATCGCGGTGTTGATCGGGTAGTGGGTCTGCTCCCGCGACCCCAGCGCCTCCAGGCGCAGCGCGGCGTCGCCGTTCTCGTCCTCCGGGTAGTTCTCGAAGACGAAAAGGCTCTCGAAGAGGGGCGCGCCGGCGGGCAGTCCGCTCGCCCGCTGGACCGTGCCGAGCGGGCTGTACTCGTACTGCCGCATCCGCACGCTCTGCTCCTGGAGTGCGTGCAGCCATGCCAGTACGGGGCTGTCCTCGGGCATGCGCACGCGGAGGGGAAGTGTGTTGATGAAGAGACCGATCATCCGCTCGACGCCCTCCACCTCGGAGGGGCGCCCGGACACCACGGTCCCGAAGACGACGTCGTCCCGGCCGGTGTAGCGGCCGAGCAGGATCGCCCAACAGCCCTGGAGGACGGTGTTGAGGGTGAGCCGGTGCCGCTGGGCCATGTTCTGGAGTTGCGCGGTCTCCGCCTCGGTGAGGAGGGTGTCGGCCCAGGCGTAGGAGGCCGGCTCGGCCGTGGTGGCGTTCGCGGGGTCTTTGCGTGTGCCGAGGTTGAGCGGGGTGGGCTCCTCGAAGCCGTCCAGTGTGTCGCGCCAGTAGGTCTCGGCCTGTTCCAGGTCCTGCGCCTTCAGCCAGGACACATAGTCGCGGTAGGGCCGCGGGGGTGTGTGCTCCAGATGGCGCCCCTGGGTGAGGGCTCCGTACTCCTGGACGGCGTCGTTGAGGATGAGGCTGATGCTCCAGCCGTCCAGGATGCTGTGGTAGGCGCTCCAGACGAGTTCGTATGACTCATCCGCTGTGCGGGCGAGGAGCATGCGCCACTGGGGTGTGTCGTGAGGGGCGAAGCCCTGGGTGCGGTCGTCCTGGAGGTGGGTGTCCAGGAGGTTTCGCTGTTCGGCGGGGGTGTGGGAGCGCCAGTCCTCGTTCTGGAGCGGGACCGGGAGGTCGGCCCAGACCAGTTGAAGAGCTTCGTTCTCCTCGGTCGTCCAGAAGCTGGTCCGCAGGATCGAGTGGCGCCGCATGACCCGCGCCCAGCTCTCCCGGAACGCCTCGACGTCCAGCTCCTGATCGATCCGCAACACGTTCTGGACGTGGTACGTACCCTCGCCGGGTGCGTACTGGCTCTGGAACCACATGCCCTGCTGGACGGGTGTCTGCGGATAGCAGTCCTCCAGCGGGCGGGGGTGGCTGCCGGACTGCCAGGCGGGGAGGGTACGCAGGCGGCCCACGACGTCGTTGATCTGGTCCTGGGTCAGACCGCTCAGGGGGAGGTCGGAGGGGCTGTACCCGATGGTGTCCGGGCGCTTCGCCTCGTCGGCCAGCCGCCGGAGGACATCGAGTGTGTCCTCGGCGACCCGCCGGATCGTCGCCTCCTCATGGACGGCACCGCCGTACGTCCACTCCATGTGGAGTTCGCCGTCCTGGACGTGACTGACGATGTCGATGAGGTACGGGCGTGTGTTGGCGGGGTCCCAGTCGGCACCGGCGCTGCCGGAGGACGCGGCGAAACTGCCGGAGAGGGAGCCGTCGAACTGGCCCAGGTAGTTGAAGCTGACCTGGGCGGAGTGGCTTGGCGATGGGCCGGTGGTGATATCGGTGCTGGTGCCGGTGCCGGTGGTGGTCCTGGTTTGGGGGTTGTGGGCGAGGAGGCCGTATCCGATGCCGTCCCGGGGGCGCGCCCGCAGCAGCTCCTTGACCTGCTTGAGGCCGTCCGCCAGACCTTCGGGCGACGGAACCGGCAGCCGCAGCGGGGAGATCGTGGTGAACCAACCCGTCGTGCGGGACACATCCACGTCGTCGAAAAGGTCCACACGACCATGGCCCTCGACATCGACCCGCACATGACTGTCGCCCGTCCACGCGCCGAGCGCCGACGCGACACCCGTCAGCAGGACGTCATTGATACGAGTGTGGAAAGCCGCCGGAACATCCCGCAGCAACCCACGTGTCTCCTCCGCCCCTAGCACGGCGCGGTGGACACGGCTGGCCCTCACGGTGTTGTCGCCATGCGGGCTGTCACCCGAGGCGTCCAGGGGCAGGGCCAGAACCGGGGCTCCGGCCTGCTCACTCCAGTACGCCTCTTCGCTCGCGGTCGTAGCGCCGCGTGCTTCCTCGTCCAGCCGAGCGGCCCACTGCTGCCAGGAACTCGACTTGGCCGGCAGCACCAACTCCCGCCGCTGTTGGGCCTGTTCGGCCAGCGTGCCCAGGTCTTCCAGAAGGATCCGCCACGACACCACATCGACCACGAGGTGATGCGCCACCAACAGGAGGCGGTCCTTGTCGCCGCCCAGCCCGGTGAACAGCACCGCCCTGAACAACGACCCCTCCGCCAGACTCAAACTCCGCTGCGTCCGCTCAGCAACCTCCAGCAACCGCGCCTCACGCTCACCCGGCGCATGCGACGACAGGTCACACACCTGCCACGGCAGCGTCTCCGGCATACCGCAGAGTTCCGCGCGCCACTCGGCACCCTCATCCCGCAGGAACCGCGCCCGCAGACCGTCATGCTGCTCCAGCAACCGACCCACCACCCCCTCCCACAACCCCGACCCCAACCCCGCAGCCACCTCCACCACCACCGACTGATTGAAGTGATCCACCCGCACCAACCCCTGTGCGAAGAACCACCGCTGAATAGGCGTCAACACCACCGGCCCCGTCACCAACCCCTGCTCCGCCACCACCCGCGCCACATCCCGCCGCTCCACCACCCCCGCCAACTCACCAATCGACTGACACTCGAAAAGCTGCTTCACCGTGAAATACAAACCCACCTGCTTCGCCCGGAAAATCACCTGAAGACTCAAAATCGAATCCCCACCCAAAGCGAAGAAGTTGTCCCGCACACCCACCGGACCATCCACACCCAACACCGCACCCCAAATACGCGCCAACTCCACCTCCACCTCCGAACGCGGCGCCACAAACTCACCCTCACCCACCGCCGCAAAACCCTCCCACGGCAACCCCGCCAAAGCCCGCCGATCCACCTTCCCATTCGGACTCAACGGCAACACATCCAACGGCACAAAAACACCCGGCACCATATACACCGGCAACCGCTCCCCCACAAACGCCTGCAACACCTCCCCCGCCACCACCCCACGACACACCACAAACGCCACCAACCGCTTCCGCCCACCCACCTCATGCACCAACACCGCCGCACCCCGCACCAACGGATGGGACATCAACACCGACTCCACCTCCCCCAACTCCACCCGAAAACCACGAATCTTCACCTGATCATCGACCCGCCCCAACACCTCCACATTCCCATCCGGCAACAACCGCGCCAAATCCCCCGACCGATACAAACGACTCCCCCCACCACCAAACGGATTCGCCACAAACACCTCAGCAGTCAAATCCGAACGCCCCACATAACCCCGAGCCAACCCCACCCCACCAATGAACAACTCACCCGCAACACCAACCGGCTGGAGTTGGAGGCGTGAATCGAGCACGTACAGTTGCGATCCGCCGATCGGGCGGCCGATGTGGACGCGTTCCAGTTCGGGCCCGTATCGGGCGACGCTCACGGCGATGGTGGCTTCCGAGGGGCCGTAGCCGTTGAAGAACATGCGGCCGGGGGACCAGACACGGACGAGGTCGAGGGGGCATGCCTCACCGCCGACGGAGACGCAGCGCAGGTGCGGCAGGGATTCCTCGGGGAGGGTGGACAGTGCGGCCGGCGTCAGGTTGATGCTCGCGACGGCCTGCTCGATGAGTAGGTCGGCGAGATCGGTGCCGATCATTTTGAGGTCCGCGGGCGGCAGTACCAGCGTGCTGCCGGACAGGAGCGCCGCAGAGAATTCCCAGACAGAGATGTCGAAGTTCAGGGATGTGCCCTGAAGGATGCGCTGAGGAGTGTCCAGGCCGTAGTTCTCGTGCTGCCACCGGGCGATGGCGCGGAAGCCGCGGTGGGAGATCTGGACGCCCTTCGGCCGACCTGTCGAACCGGACGTGTAGATGACGTAGGCCAGGTCGTCGCAGGTGCCGTCCGACTCCGGAGCCGTGTCGGGCCACCGGTCCAGCTCGGACCAGACGTCCTCCACGGCCAGCACCACCGCATCCGTCTCCGGCAGCGCCCGGACCGCCGAACGCTCACCCAGGACGACCGTCAGCCCCGCGTCCGACGCCATGTACGCCAACCGGTCCGCCGGATACTCCGGATCCAGCGGTACGTACGCCCCGCCCGCCTTCAGAATCGCGAGCAGGCCGACGACCATCTCCAGGGAACGTGACACGCATAGACCGACCAGACACTCGCGCCCCACACCACGGTCCCGCAGCACATGGGCGAGCCGGTTCGACAGACGGTCCAGACCCGCGTAACTCAGCTGGGCGTCACCGAATGCCACCGCGACGCGGTCGGGACAGCGATGAACCTGCCCGGCGAACAGCTCGTGAAAGGGCGCCGGCTGGTCCGCCTGCTGCTTGATCTGCTGGAGTCGAAGGCGCAGGAGCGCTTGCTGCTCCGGGGTCAGGTTCTCAAGCTGAGGAAGCAGTTCACTCATGGTTCTCACTCGTCTCGATAGCCGGTGACGCACTCGGATCGACAGCCGGTGACGCACTCAGAATCTGGTCCTGGAGATCGCTGGGCGACATGCCCTGAACTTCCGCGACGAGTCGCGCCAGCAGCTCGCGCTCTTCCGCGGTCCTGGCCCCGGCCGCGAAGGCCGACAGGTCGAACTCACCTGCTTCCGACGCCTGTTGAGGCGCGGGATCGCTCTGCCGGAGGATCTGCTGACGCTCCTCCTGGGTGAGGACGGTGATGTCGCTCAGCCGTGTCTCCGGCTCCCGGGCGAGCTGGGAACAGACGCTGCGAAGATGACCGAGCATGCGCTCGACCGCATCCTTCTCGAAGCGTGCGGTGTCGTACTGCACCGTGATCTGGAGGTGTCGGTCCGGAACGGTGGCCACGATGCCGAGGGGATAGTTGATCCGCTCCTCGGAACGGGTCAGGTCGAAGCGCAGCGCGGCGGAGTCGTCCTTCTCCACGGGGTAGTTCTCGAAGACGAAGAGGCTTTCGAAGAGGGGCGCGCCGGCGGGCAGTCCGCTCGCCTGCTGGACCGTGCCGAGCGGGCTGTATTCGTACTGCCGCATCTGCACGTTCTGCTCCTGGAGCGCGTGCAGCCAGGTGAGGGCGGAGCTGTCATCGGGCATCCTCACGCGGAGGGGAAGTGTGTTGATGAAGAGGCCGACCGTGCCCTCGATGCCCTCGACCTCGGAGGGGCGCCCGGACACCACGGTCCCGAAGACGACGTCGTCGCTGCCGGTGTAACGGGCGACCAGCAGAGCCCAGCAGCCCTGAAGGACGGTGTTCAGCGTCAAGTGGTGGGTGTGGGCCAGTTGGTGCAACCGTTCGGTGTCCTCGTCGCTGAAGAGGACACTGAACTCCGCCTGACCGCCACCACCCAGCCCACCGGGTTCACCAAGTCCACCGAGCCCACCGACCGGAACGGCCCCGGCGGAGGTGTGCCGCTCGATGCTCAGAGGGGTGGCCTGCTCGACACCCTTCAACGTGTCGCGCCAGTAGTCCTCGGCCTGTTCGAGATCCTGCGCCTTCAGCCAGGACACATAGTCGCGGTAGGGCCGGGTCGGCGTCTGCTCCAGGTGCCGACCCTGGATGAGGGCTCCGTACTCGCGCACGGCGTCGTTGAGGATCAGGCTGATGCTCCAGCCGTCCAGGACGCTGTGGTGCGCGCTCCATACGAGTTGGTGCCGGTCGTCGGCGGTGCGGGCGAGGAGCATGCGCCACTGGGGTGTGTCGTGGGGGGCGAAGCCCCGGGTGCGGTCCTCCTGGAGATACGTCTCCAATCGGCTCCGCTGTTCCGTCGCGGTGTGTGAGCGCCAGTCCTCCGTCCGGAGCGGGAGCGGAAGGTCGGCCCAGACCAGTTGAAGGGCTTCGTTCTCCTCAGTCGTCCAGAATCCGGTCCGCAGGATCGAGTGGCGCCGCATGACCCGCGCCCAGCTCTCCCGGAACGCCTCGGCGTCCAGCTCCTGATCGATCCCGAGGATCAGTTGTACGTGGTAGATGCCCTCGCCCTGCGCGAACTCGCTCTGGAACCAGAGGCCCTGTTGGACTGGAGTCTGGGGGTAGCAGTCCTCCAGGGGGCGCGGGAGGGTGGTCGACTGCCAGGCGGGAAGCGCACGGAGCCGGCCGATGACGTCGTTGATCTGTTCCTGCGTCAGACCGCTCAGCGGCAGGTCGGAGGGGCTGTACCCGATGGTGTCCGGGCGCTTCGCCTCGTCGGCCAGCCGCCGGAGCACGTCGAGCGTGGCTTCCGCGACCCGCCGGATCGTCGCCTCCTCATGTGCTGCGCCGCTGTACGTCCACTCCATGTGGAGTTCGCCGTCCTGGACATGGCTGATCACATCGAGGAGGTACGGGCGCCGGGTGCCGGGATCCCAGTCGGGCCCGGCCCGGCCCGACGAGGCGGCGAAACTGCCGGAGAGGGAGCCATCGAACTGGCCCAGGTAGTTGAAGCTGACCTGCGCGGACCGGCCTGGCGAAGTGCCCGTACCCATGTCAATGCCGGAGGTAGCTTCGGGTCCGCCATAGGCCAAGAGGCCGTACCCGATCCCCTCCCGAGGCCGTGCCCGCAGCAGCTCCTTGACCTGCTTCAACCCGTCCGCCAGACCCTCGGGCGACGGAACCGGCAGTCGCAGCGGGGAGATCGTGGTGAACCAACCCGTCGTGCGGGACACATCCACGTCGTCGAAAAGGTCCACACGACCATGGCCCTCGACATCGACGCGGACATGGCCGTCGCCCGTCCACGCACCCAGCGCCGACGCGACACCCGTCAGCAGGACGTCATTGATACGGGTGTGGAAGGCCGCCGGAACATCCCGCAGCAACCCACGTGTCTCCTCGGCTCCGAGGGCAACCCGCAGGACACGGCTTTCACCCATCGTGTTGTCGTCACCCGTACCGTCCAGCGGCAGCGCGCGAGCCGGTGCTCCGGCCTGCTCGCTCCAGTAAGCGAGTTCGTCCGCCGTCGCAGTACTCCGTGCCTCCTCGTCCAGCCGAGCGGCCCACTGCTGCCAGGAACTCGACTTGGCCGGCAACGCCAACTCCCGCCCCTGCTCGGCCTGTTCGGCCAGCGTGCCAAGGTCTTCCAGGAGGATCCGCCACGACACCACGTCGACCACCAGGTGATGCGCCACCAACAGCAGACGGTCCTTCTCACCGCCCAACCCGGTGAACAGCACCGCCCTGAACAACAACCCCTCCGCCAGACTCAAACTCCGCTGCGTCCGCTCAGCAACCTCCAGCAGCCGTCCCTCACGCTCACACGGCGCGCACGACGACAGGTCGCACACCTCCCACGGCAGCGTCTCCGGCATACCGGCCAGCTCAGCCCGCCACTCGCCCGAGGACTCCCGCAGGAACCGCGCCCGCAGACCGTCATGCTGCTCCAGCAACCGACCCACCACCCCCTCCCACAACCCCGACCCCAACCCCGCAGCCACCTCCACCACCACCGACTGATTGAAGTGATCCACCCGCACCAACCCCTGCGCGAAGAACCACCGCTGAACAGGCGTCAACACCACCCGACCCGTCACCAACCCCTGCTCCGCCACCACCCGCGCCACATCACGCCGCTCCACCACCCCCGCCAACTCACCAATCGACTGACACTCGAAAAGCTGCTTCACCGTGAAATACAAACCCACCTGCTTCGCCCGGAAAATCACCTGAAGACTCAAAATCGAATCCCCACCCAAAGCAAAGAAGTTATCCCGCACACCCACCGGACGATCGACCCCGAGCACCGCACCCCAAATACGCGCCAACTCCACCTCCACCTCCGAACGCGGCGCCACAAACTCACCCTCACCCACCGCCGCAAAACCCTCCCACGGCAACCCCGCCAAAACCCGCCGATCCACCTTCCCATTCGGACTCAACGGCAACACATCCAACGGCACAAAAACACCCGGCACCATATACACCGGCAACCGCTCCCCCACAAACGCCTGCAACACCTCCCCCGCCACCACCCCACGACACACCACAAACGCCACCAACCGCTTCCGCCCACCCACCTCATGCACCAACACCGCCGCACCCCGCACCAACGGATGCGACATCAACACCGACTCCACCTCCCCCAACTCCACCCGAAAACCACGAATCTTCACCTGATCATCGACCCGCCCCAACACCTCCACATTCCCATCCGGCAACAACCGCGCCAAATCCCCCGACCGATACAAACGACTCCCCCCACCACCAAACGGATTCGCCACAAACACCTCAGCCGTCAAATCCGAACGCCCCACATAACCCCGCGCCAACCCCACCCCACCAATGAACAACTCACCCGCAACACCCACCGGGACGGGCTGCATATGTCCGTCGAGGACGAATACCTGCATGTTGTCCAGGGGCCGGCCGATCGGTATCACGGCCGGCAGTTCCGCGTCGGGCTCGATGCGGTAGCTGGTGGCGAAGGTCGTGGTCTCGGTCGGCCCGTAGCCGTCCACGACGACCAACCCGGGGCAGGCCGCGCGTACCTGTCGGACCGCCTCGGCGCGCACCGCGTCCCCGCCGGTCCACACCTCGCCCAGGCCGGCGAAGCACCCCGGGTCCTCCTCGGCGAAGAGATGGAACAGGGCCGCCGTCAGCCACACCGCCGAGACTCCGTGGGCCGCCACGCTCTCCCGTAGCACCCCGGGGGTCACCGACCCCTGCGGGGCGATCACCACGTGGCCCCCGGAGAGGAGCGGCGCCCAGAGTTCGTAGGTGGACGCGTCGAACGCCTGCGGGGAGTGCAGCAGCACGCGCTCGTGGCCCTGGGCGAAGCGGCTGTCCAGCGCCAGTGCCGCGACATCGGCCAGGGTCACGGCCACGCCCTTCGGCCGGCCCGTCGAACCCGAGGTGTACATCACGTACGCGAGGTCGTCACCGGTCCCGTCCGACTCCGGAGCCGTGTCGGGCCACCGGTCCAGCTCGGACCAGACGTCCTCCACCGCCAGCACCACCGCACCGGTCTCCGGCAGCCCCTCGACCGCCGAACGCTCACCCAGGACGACCCGCAGCCCGGCATCCGACGCCATGAACGCCAGCCGCTCGGCCGGATACTCCGGATCCAGCGGTACGTACGCCCCACCCGCCTTCAGAATCGCCAGCACGGCGGCGACCATCTCCAGGGAGCGCGGCACGGACAGGCCGACCGGACACTCCCGCCCCACACCACGGTCCCGCAGCACATGGGCGAGCCGGTTCGACAGACGGTCCAGACCCGCATAGGTCAGCTCCGATTCGCCGAAGGTGACGGCCACGTGGTCGGGGTTCCGGCGTACCTGTTCCCGGAACAGCTCGGTCGGCAGGGCCGGTTCGAGTGTCGTCTCGTCGCGGGTCCCGAAACCTGTCGCGACGAGGTGGGCGCGCTCGGTCTCGTCGACCATCGGCAGGTCCTGGACGCGCTGTCCCGGTGCCGCGAGCGCGGAGCGCACCAGCATGTCGAAGTGGTCGGCCATGCGCTCGACCGTCCGCGCCCGAAACAGGTCGGTGCTGTACTCGAATCCGTAGTGCAGGCCCTCCGGGGCGGCCTGGATCATGAGGGTGAGGTCGAAGCGCGAGACGCCGACGCTCATGCCCTCCGCGATGAGGCTGTGCATCCACGGCCTGGCCTGGACGAGCGCGGACGCGTGGTCCAGGAGGGGCAGGCTCTCGTCGGCGAACATGGCCTGGAACACGGGGTTGTGGCCGAGGCTGCGGGTCGGCCGCAGCGCGTCGACCAGCCGCTCGAAGGGGACCTCCTGGTGGCTCTGGGCGTCGAAGAGTTGCTTGCGGACCTGGAGCAGCACGTCCTCGAAGGTGGGGTTGGACCGCAGATCGACCTGGACGGCGACCGTGTTGACCAGGAACCCGATCATGGATTCCAGTTCGACACGGTTGCGGTTGGCGATCGGCACACCGATCACGACGACGTCCTGTCCGCTGTAGCGCGAGAGGAAAACGGCGTAACCGCTGAGCATGGTGATGTAGTTCGTCACCTGGTACTCGCGGCTCACCTGGACGAGCTGCCGGGTGTCGTCGGGTGTCAGTTGCCGCCGCAGGAAGTCGCCCTTGAGGCTCTGCTCGTCCGGGCGCGGGAAGTCGGTGGGGAGGGTGAGGAGTTCCGGTGCGCCGGAGAGCCGCTGCGTCCAGTAGTCCAACTGGTAGCGGAGACTGTCCTCCTCAAGCCAGCTCTGCTGCCAGACGGCGTAGTCGGCGTACTGGATCTCCAGGTCGGGCAGCGGGCAGCGCTCGCCGTCGGCCAGGGCCCGGCAGATCTCCAGGTACTCCTGGCCGAAGAGACCGATCGAGTAGCCGTCGAACACGAGGTGATGCGCGCTCAGCGCGAGGACCTGCTCGGCCCCCGACCACTGGACGAGCCGGGCCCGCAGCAGGGGGCCCGCGACGAGGTCGAAGGGCTGGTCCCACCACTGCCGGATCTCGTCCTGCGCCTGCTGCTCGCTCTGCGCCTCGGGGAGCCCGGAGAGATCGACCATCGACATGTCGACCTGTCGTGGTTCGCCGACGACCTGGAAGACCTGCCCGTCCTCCTCGCGGAAGGTGGTGCGCAGCGTCTCGTGGCGGCGCACCATCTCGCCGAGCGCGTCCTGAACCACCGTGGTCGGGACGGAGGTCGGGAGGGGGATGAGCCAGTTGACGGTGTAGGACGTGTTTCCGGGGCTGAGCCGGTCGATGAACCAGAGGCGTTGCTGGTCGAAGGTGGCCGGCAACGGGCCGCCCCGGGGAGCGGGGGTGAGGGGGCGCGCCTGCGGCTGGAGTTCTTCCTGGCGGCGCTGCACCTCGCGCGCGACCTCGGCGATCGTCGGCAGGTCGAAGAACAGGCGGACCGGCACCTCAAGCGAGAACACCTGGCGGATCCGGGCGACGAGTTGCACGGCGAGGAGCGAGTGTCCGCCCAGCTCGAAGAAGTTGTCGAAGACACCGATGGGCGCGCGGGACAGGATCTGTTCCCACATCGAGACGAGCAGCGCCTCGGTGGTGTTGCGGGCGGGTACGCGGGGCGCCGACGACGTGGACTCGGTGGTCTGCGGCAGCAGCGCGCGGCGGTCGAGCTTGCCGCTGGAGGTGACGGGCAGGGCATCGAGCGCCACCAGGTCGGACGGCACCATGTAGGCGGGCAGGCGCTCCGCGAGGTAGGTGTGGAGCTGGGGCAGCAGGAGGTGTTGGATCTCCGCCTTGAGAGGTTGATTGGCGTAGTCCGACCAGGCGGGCGTCTCGTGCTCGGGCCCGGCCTCTTGTGTGTGCTCCTGGTCGGGCAGGCGGATGAACTCCTCGTCGTCCGGGCGGAGTTCGAGCCCGGCGCGGGTCAGCAGCACCCCGTAGTGACCGTCTGCGCCGTGGCGGCTCCAGTCGAGGGTGGCCCGGTAACCGGCCTGCTCGGCGAGGTCCCGTACGTCCTCGGGGTCGATGCCCCGCGCCCTCCGGTCCAGGGCGCGCCACGCCTCGACCGTCTCCACCCCGGAGGCGCCCTTCAGCCAGCGGAGGGTGCGGACGGCGTCCTCGACGCGCGCGTTGGGGAGGTCGCGGAGCCGGAGCCGGTCGGGGCGCTCCCCGGTGAGCAGGTCGCGCAGCTTCGCCGGGGTGAGCCGTTCGGCGGTCCAGTCCAGCTCGGGAGTGTGCGGCGCCGGGTGGTCGGCGGCCGGTGCGGGGCGTCCGACGTGCAGCACCACCTGGTAGCGGAACATCGACATCTCGTTGAGGTGCCGGCCGCCCTTGGGCCGGATCTCGACCCGGGAGACCCGTCCGGTACGGGCGGCCCATTCGCGGAAGAACGCCGGGTCGAGGGTCAGCTCTTCTTCCTGCCGCACACTCTGCTGGACCCGCTGCCAGAGCTGCTGCCGACCCATGGCCCCGGGAGCGCGGTCCGCCTCGACGTCGGCGTGGAAGGCGTCGAGCAGCGGGAAGCTCCGTACGTCCCCGACGATGATCCGTCCGCCGTCGGCGACCTGGCACACGGCGCCTTCGAGGACGCGGAGCAGATAGTTGATGTCGGGGAAGTACTGGACGACCGAGTTGACGACGACCGTGTCGACGGGCTGGTGGTCGAGCCCGTCGAAGGCGTCGGCCGCTTCCCTCTGGTGCAGGACGACCGTGTCGCGCAGCTCCGCGTGGGCGTCGAGGCGGTCCCGGACGGCCTCAAGTGCCGATGCGGAGAAGTCCGTTCCGTAGTAGCGGCGGCAGGCGGCGGCGAGCGGGAAGAGCAGCAGGCCGGTACCGCAGCCGATCTCCAGGATCGTGCGCGGCTCATAGCCGTGGATCAGCCGTACGGTGTCCTCCTGCCAGGCCCGCATCTCGTCGAGCGGGATGGGCAGGCCGGTGTAGCTGCTGTTCCAGCCGGAGAAGTCGTTGCCGTCCTCGGAGCCCCGCGCGGCCGTCGGGTCGAACGCGTCGTACACCTCGCGCCAGCGGTCGATGCGCTTGCCCGCCAGGGAGTCCCCGTCGGACTGCACCGCCGAGCGGGCGCGCTGCGGGTGCAGGACCACATGCGAGACGAGGGTCCGGTCGCCGGTCCTGTCCTCGCGGACGATCGTCGCCGCGTCCTGGACGGCGGGGTGCTCGCTCAGGATGCTGTCGATCTCGCCGAGTTCGATGCGGTAGCCGCGGATCTTGACCTGGGAGTCGGTGCGTCCCAGGAACTCCAGGTTCCCGTCCGGCCGCCAGCGCGCCATGTCGCCGGTCTTGTAGATGCGTTCGCCGGGGGTCGCGGTGAAGGGCGAGGGGAGGTATTTGCCCGCGGTCAGCTCGGGTTCGTTCGCGTAGCCGGAGCTGAGGCAGAGGCCGCCGATGTAGAGGTCGCCCGGCACGTCGATCGGGCACGGGCGCAGGCTTTCGTCGAGGACGTAGTAGCGGGCGTTCTGGATGGGCTTTCCGTACGGGATGCTCGTCCAGGCCGGGTCCACCGTCCCGATGGGGAAGAAGTTGGACCACACGGTCGCCTCGGTCGCACCCCCCAGGCCGACGACCTCGACCTCGGGGAACGCCGCCCTCATCACATCCGGCGAGTGGACCGGGATCCAGTCCCCGCTCATGAAGATCAGACGCAGCGAACGGGAGACGGTCTCGTACGTGCCGTCGCCGCCCGTGGGCAGGAAGGGTACGAGCTGCATCAGCGCGGCGGGCGCCGAGTCCCAGAAGGTGATGGGTTCGTCCGCGAGATGGCGCAGCAGGTTGGCGGGTTCCTGGATGTCCTCGCCGGTGGCCACGCGGATCGAGCCGCCGGCGGCCAGGATGCCGAACACGTCGTACACGGACAGGTCGAAGGTGAGCGCGGTGACGAAGAGGACGCGGTCGTCGGCGCCCACCGAGAAGGTGTTGTTCACCCACTCGATCAGGTTCACCGCGGGGAAGTGCGCGACCTCGACACCCTTGGGCGTGCCGGTGGAGCCGGACGTGAAGATGATGTACGCGGGGTCCTCGGGGGTGCCTCGGAGGGGGAGGTTGTACCGGGGCATCGTCGCGAGGTCGGCGGGGGTGTGGACGGTGTACGGGGCGTCGGTGGCGGTTTCCGGACCGGTGGGGGTCGCGGTGGTGTCCGTCGGGTCCAGGCACACGAGGTGGGCGAGGTGCGGCAGCGGGTCCGTGGACAGGACCCGGGGTACGAGGGCCTGCTGAGTGAGGACGCAGGTCACCTTGAGGGAGTCGAGGATCCAGTGCCGGCGTTTGGCGGGGGCGTTGACGTCCAGCGGGATGTAGGTGGCGCCGGCCTTCAGGATGCCCAGGAGCGCGGGGATCATCTCCGCTGAGCGCTCCATCAGGATCGCGATCTGGTCCCCGCGGCCGAGCCCGATGCCCGTGAGACGGTGGGCCACTTGGTTGGCCCGCTCGTTGACCTCGCGGTAGGTCCAGCGCTCGTCCTGGAAGAGCAGGGCCAGGGCGTCGGGGGCTTCCGCGACGCGCTGCTCGAAGAGTTGGTGGATGCAGAGGTCGCGTGAGTACGGGGTGTCGGTGTCGTTCCACTCCTGGACGAGCTGCGTGAACTCCGCGGGCCTCAGCAGGCTCAACTCCCCCAGCGGGGCGTGGGGTTCGCGGGCCAGTTCGGTGACGGTCCTGCGGAGGTGGCCCGCCATGCGCTCGACCGTGTGGGCTTCGAAGCGGCGGGTGTCGTAGTGAAGGGTGAGCGTGAGGCGTTCGCCCGGGGTGACGACGACGCTGAGCGGGTAGGCGGCGTGGGTCTCTTCCCCTGTCCGGACCATGTGGAGGGAGTTGGCCGGGGAATCGTCGTCCTCGTCCTCGACCTCGTCCCCGGCCTCGTCCTCGACCAGCACGACGCTCTGGAAGAGGGAGTCACCGGAGCTGATGCCGCTCCACCGCTGGACCTGGAGCAGCGGGCTGTATTCGTGCTCCTGGATCCGCGCGTACCGCTGTTGCAGGTCGCGCAGCCAGTCCGCCCGGCCCATCGCGGCGGGTACGGGGACGCGCAGGGGAAGGGTGGTGATGAGGAGCCCCACCATGTCCTCGATACCGGGAAGTTCGGCGGACCGGCCCGGCGTGGTGACCCCCATGACGATCTCGTCGGCGTTCTTGTAGCGGCTCAGGAGGAAGGCCCAGGCGCCCTGGACCAGGGTGGCGAGCGTCAGGTCGTGCCGGTCGCCGGTGGCCCGTAGCGCGGCGGTCTCCTGGTCGTCCAGGACGACGGACAGTTGCTGGTACGCGACGGTCGCGGCGTCTGCTTCTGTGTCCGCCTCCTCGTCGGCGGGGATTTTGCGTTCGACGGGAAGGGGTGCGTCAGGGGCGACCGCGTCCAGTTCCGCGCGCCAGAAAGCCTCGGCCCGGTCGTCGTGCGGATGTCCCTGACCCAGCCAGTCGATGTAGGTGCGGAAAGGCGCGACCGCCGGCAGATTCAATGGCTGACCCGAGGTCAGACTCGTATAGATCTGCTCGACTTCGCGCAGGACCTTCGCCTGGCTGCGGCCGTCCATCAGGATGTAGTGGCGGCTCCAGAGAATCCGGTACCGCTCCTCCTCCAGACGGGCGATGTGGAGGCGCCACAAAGGCGCGTCGTCCACGGTGAAGCCCCGTGCGCGGTCGTCTTCGAGGAGAATCCGGTGCCGCTCGGACCGCTGGGCCTCGTCCAGGGTCCGCCAGTCCTCGTCCACGACGGGGACGTCCACGCCTTCCCAGGCCGTCTGGACGGGCACCTCACCTGGGGAACCCGTCTGGTCCGGGAAGCTCGTGCGCAGCGCCGCGTGCCTCCGCGTGACCTGCTCCCAACTCCGGCGGAATGCGTCGACATCGAGTTCCCGCGCGACCTCAAGAACCACCTGTGTGTGGTAGAACCCGACCCTTTCCCCATGCCGAGCCTGGAACAGAATGCCCTGTTGCGCGGGTGACATCGGGTAGGAAACCTCGACCCTCCCGTCCTCCGAGAAGGCAGGGAGGTCTTCTGCTGAGTCACGAGAAATACTCAAGGCCGCAATCCCCTGAAGTCATGAACAATGATGTGCGTTTCCGGCGCAGCCCAAAGGGAACGAACGCCCGCCGAACGGGGGGTTGTATTCCCTTTGTCCGGTGACAGTCGCGGGCGACTGTTCCGGAGCCGTGCACGTGGGCGTGGTCGATCAGTTCGGACCGAATCGAACCGGGCGAATACCTCGTCAGCCGCCGATGGGAGCCAGTCGGCGGACGTACCGCGTCTCCCGGGTCACAGCACCCCTCGTGGAAGGCTCTGACCTGGGCGGAGCGGTCGCATGGAGGCCGGCAGGAACGGTGGGGACACGATGGCGTACAAGGCCATGGCACACGGCTTCGACTTCGACCCGACTTCGCATATCAAGTCCCCCGGACAAGAACAGCTGAATCTGCACCTCGCAACGAGCGGGTATCTCTTGCGTACCCCTCTGATCGGGGGGCCTCGCTCGTTCACACCTTCGACATCGATCGGTATGCTCATGCACCCCGTCAGGCACTGTCAACAGCTTGTCTCAGGGCCCCCGTTGCGCGATCGGGTGTTTTACGGGACGGCCACCGCGCTTTGACCTGCAAAAAGACTCATGGAACCACCACACGTCCCCCGGGTGACCAAGGACCGGAACCCGGAGGACTAGGAAATCGCCCATTCTTTTGAAACCGGCCGAAGAGTTCGGGCGTACGTTGACGAGGCTGGACGGGTCGCCATACTTGACTACGGCGACGGCCCCGAGCACCGCGCGGCACCCCCTACGGACGGAACCCCACCGACATGGCCCTCCTGCTTCTGAACGCCGCCCTGATCCTCGCCGTACTGGCCACCGCCCACTGGTATGTGTTCCGACGGCTGGTCAAGGACGTCTCCCGCGAGGGCGGCCCGTGGCGACGCGTCGGCACGGTGCTGGTGTGGCTGCTCGTGGCGGCCACCGCCCTCGTCCTCACGGCCGGCCCCGCCGAACTGTCGTACGAGGTCCTCCGTGTGTCCTCCTGGACGGCGACCACCTGGCTGCCTCTGCTGATGTACCTGACGCTCGCACTACTCCTGGGCGAGCTGGCCCGCCCGGTGCTCCGCAGGACCCTCGCCCACCGCACCGCCCGTTCACCGGCCGAGGTCCCCGGTGCGTCCGTCACGCCCGGGACCGCCGGTGCCGACGCCTCGCGCCGGCTCTTCGTCGCACGCGTCGTCGCGATCGGCGCCACCGTCCTCGCCGCCGGAGCCGCCGCCCTCAGCAGGTCCGGCGGTTCATCCGCGCAGCGTCCGGGAGAGCAGGGAGTGGAGGTCGCCTTCCCGTTCACCGGACTGTGGCGCGCCAGGAACAGCCCGGCCCGACGGGTCCCCAGCCATGGCACCAACCTCCTGGGCGGTCGCTACGCCATCGACTTCATCGCCGTCGACGACCAGCACAGGACGACCCGCACCCGCAGTTGGCGGACGTTCTTCGCCACCGAACCGCCGCAGCTCTTCCGCGCGTTCGGCCTCCCGATCCTCGCGCCCGTCGGCGGCACGGTCGTCGCGGTCCACGACGCGGAGTCCGACCACGACGCACGGCGGTCCCAACTGGCCCTGGTGCCCTACACCTTGGGCCAGGGCGCACGACTGCGCGAGGGCGTCAACGCCATCGCCGGGAACCACGTGATCATCGCGCTCTCGGAGCAGGGGCCCTACGTCGCTCTCGCGCACTTCAAGGCCGGTTCCGTGCGGGTCTCCGTGGGTCAGAAGGTGGTCGAGGGCGAGCACATCGCGGACTGCGGCAACTCGGGCAACTCGACCCAGCCGCATGTGCACATCCAGGCCATGGACAGCGCGGACATCTCGGTCGCCCGGGGGGTGCCGATGCTGTTCCGCCGCTTCCGCGAATGGCCCTCCGGGCCGGACCGGGCACGGATCAGGGAGCGGACGGTGCCGCAGGAGGAAGCGGTGGTCCAGCCGCTGCCCACCGCACGTTCATAAGGCGTTCAGAGGCCGGCGAAGAGGTCGTCCTCGGGGAGGTCCGTGTCCACCAGCGACTTCGCCAGCTCGTACTCCTCCGTCGGCCAGCACTCCCTTTGAATGTCCAGGGGTACGTGGAACCAGCCGGCGTCGGGGTCGATCTGGGAGGCGTGGGCGGCCAGCGCCTTGTCGCGGATCTCGAAGTAGTCGCCGCAGGTCACGAAGGTCGTCAAGGCTCGATCCCCGTGCTCGAACGGCGCCATGGCGGCGAGCCAGTCGGCGCCGAGCGACCGCAGCCCGCGGGCCAGCAGTCCGTCGTGGAGCGCGCGGGTGCGGCGGGGGTTGAAGCCCTGGTTGTAGTAGATCTTCCGTGGCTGCCAGACCGGCCCTGCCGCCGGATACCGCGCGGGGTCGCCCGCGGCTTCGAAGGCGGCCATGGAGATGCGGTGGCTCATGATGTGGTCGGGGTGCGGGTAGCCACCGTTCTCGTCGTACGTGATCATCACCTGGGGGCGGAACGCCCGGACCAGCCTCACCAGCGGCTCGGTTGCCGTAGCGACGTCCTGGAGCGCGAAGCAGCCGTCGGGCAGCGGAGGCGGTGGGTCGCCCTCGGGGAAGCCCGAGTCGACGAAGCCGAGCCATGCCTGCTCGACGCCGAGAATCGCACGGGCCTCGTCCATCTCCCTGCGGCGCACTTCCCGGATGTTCTTCTCGACGTACGTGTCGCCCTGGAGCCGGGGGTTGAGCACGGTCCCGCGTTCACCTCCGGTGCAGGTCGCCACCAGTACGTCCACCCCTTCGGCCACGTACTTCGCCAGGGTGGCCGCGCCCTTGCTCGACTCGTCGTCGGGGTGGGCGTGCACGGCCAGCAACCGTCGCCGCCGGCCCACGGCGCCCGCGCCACCGGCATCGGCATCGGCATCGGGCTGAAGGAAAGAAGACATGAGGAAACCCCCGCTTCTTCATGCGTCGGGAAAGGGAAGGCGCGCGGCAGGGGCGCCGGGCGCGTGGCGCTGACGCGGCTTGACACGGCGACGCTCCTGGCCGAGGGGTCGGTCAGGAGCGTCGCCCCGGTGTCGGGTGGTGTCGGGTGTCGGTGATCCGGTGTCCGCTCGCCCGTGCGGGAGGCTCAGGGCCTGCGGGACATCATCCGGTAGGTGATGAGGAACCCGACGAGGGACCAGACCGCCAGGACGGCGAAGGGAAGGCCGGAGACGCCGTCCGGCGGGGTGTTGAGGGTGTCCCGGACGGACTCGGCCATGTACTGGAACGGGAGCACCTTGTGCACGGACTCGAACCAGTCGGGCAGCCGGGACGCCGGGAAGGTGATCGGGGAGAACATCAGCGCGACGAAGACGACCAGTTGCGACATCATGCGGGCGGCCGGCGGTGCCATCCCGTAGCCGATCCCGTAGCCGAGACCGATGGCGGTGAACGCCGTCAGGAGGATGGCGGGGACGACCAGCGGGCTGATGTGCAGGGTCAGGTCGAAGCGCAGACCTGCGACGACGAGCGCGGCCAGCATGCCGGGCAGTGCGGTGATCAGCGCGACGGTGGCGTCCGACGCGATGAGGGCGCTCCTGGGCACCGGCAGTGAGCGGTTGAAGTCGAAGATGCCCTCCTGTTTCGAGGAGGCGACCTCCTGGGGACCGATGACCATGCCGACGGTGATGAGTCCGAGGACGGGCGCCCCGGTCGCGAAGTAGAGCGCGGTGGCGTCGTCCATCTCGGGTACGAGGTAGGCGAAGCCGACGATGATGCCCACGGCGAGGCAGGTCTGGATGATGAGGTTGAGGGGCAGGGTCGCGCGGCTGCGCAGCGCGGTCCAGCCCAGCAGCAGGCCGTAGCTACGAAACCAGTGGCTCACCTTGCTCCTCCTTTCCGGTGTCGGTGTCGGCGCCACGGTGCGTGTCGGTGCTGGAGCCCGGATCGGTGTCTCCGCCGACCAGTTGGAGATAGACGTCCTCCAGGCCGACCGGCAGCAGCGCGAACTCGTCGATGTCCCCCGCCGCGCGGAGCTGTTGCGCCCAGGCAAGCGCCACCGACGCCGCGTCGGAACCGATGGGCACCACGATGCGCCGGGAGCTGCGCAGGGGCGGTCCCGCGGTGTGGAGGTGGGCGGGCAGCTCCGGGAGGCTGTCGGCGGTCGCCGCCGTCAGCTCCAGGCGGAGTTCGCCGACCGCCCGGGAGCGGAGCTGTGCCGCCGTGCCCTCGGCGAGCACCTTGCCGGCGTCCATCACGACGATGCGGTCCACGCTGCGTTCCGCCTCGATCACGTTGTGCGTGACGAGGAGTACGGCGCAGCCCCGGTTGGCGAGTGCGCGGATCTGCTCCCACAGCAGCCGGCGGCGGACGGGGTCCACGTCGTTGGTGGGTTCGTCGAGCATGACGACCCGTCCGGGCTCGGCAGCGGCCATGCCGAACGCGGTCAGCCGCCGGACGCCCCCGGAGAGGCGTTCCCCGGACGTGTCGGCCCACTCGCCGAGGTCGAGCGCGTCGATGATCTCCCGGGTCCGTACCACGGCGGTCTGCTTGCTCATGCCGCGGATGCGGGCCATCGTCCGGATCGCCTGCTGGGGTGTGACACCGGCCAGCGGTGCGTGGGCCTGCGGCATCACCGACACCATCCGGCGTACGCGGGCGGGTTCGGCGACCGGGTCGCAGCCGTCGACCCGGATCGTGCCGGAGGTGGGGAGGGCGAGCCCGGCCACCTGGTTGATGAGGGTGGTCTTCCCGGCGCCGTTGTGCCCCAGGAGGCCGACCACCTCGCCCGCCTTGACATGCAGGCTGATGCCGTCGTTGGCGCGGGTGCCGCCCCGGTAACACTTCACGAGATCTTCGGTGATCAGCAATTTCTCACCCGTCGGCTCGGCGGAGAGTGGGGGTTCCTCGGGTTGCCCGGGTGCTTGCCTGGTGGTGTCCCGGGTGGCTTCCCTGTTCGTGTCCCCGGAGCCTTCCCTGTCCGGCGGTGGTTCACCGGACCACCTGGATCAGCTTGTTGGGGCTGCCCGCCGGTACGCCGGTGAGCGCGCCCTTCACGGAGGCGCCGTCCAGGGCCTTGCCCACCTTGGCCGGTGTTGCCTTCGGATGCTGTGCGAGGTAGAGCGCGGCCACTCCGGAGACGTGCGCCGCGGAGACCGACGTACCGGAGTCGGAGTTGGTCCCGCCGCCCGGCCAGTCGGATGTGATGTCCACGCCGGGCGCGTAGAGGTCCAGTCCGGGGCCGTAGTTGCTGAATCCCGCGACCTGGTCGGCGCAGTCGGAGGTTCCGACGGTGATGCCCTCGCTGACGTGCGCGGGCGAGGAGTTGGCGACGTCGTCGGAGCTGGCGCCCGCCGACATCGCGTACGTCACTCCGGCGGCGATGGAGTTGCGTACGGCCTCGTCCAGTACCTCGCTGACGGGGGAACCGACGATGAAGTTGGCGACGGACGGTCCCTTGGCGTGTGCGGTGACCCAGTCGATACCGGCGATCACTCCGGCGAGGGTGCCGCCGCCCTGCGCGTCGAGCACCTTCACCGATATCAGCCTGGCCTTCTTGGCGACGCCGTACTTGGTGCCGCCGACGATTCCGGCCATGAGGGTGCCGTTGCCGTGCTGGTCGCTGCCGTCGCCGCCGAAGGCGTCGAAGCCGGGGGTGGCGCGGGGCCGGAGATCGGGGTGGCCGTAGTCGATACCGGTGTCGATCACGTAGACGTCGACTCCGGCCCCGGCACCGGCCGGGTAGGTGTAGGAGCCGTCGAGCGGAAGCCTGCGCTGGTCGAGGCGGTCGAGACCGCAGGACAGCGGGCCGCGCTGGGTCGCCTTGCGGTGGGAGGTGCGGTGCACCAGGGTGTTCCGCTCCACGACGCGGACGGACGGGTCGGCGGCCAGTCGCTTCGCCTGTGCCTCGCTGCCTTCGACCAGCATCCCGTTCAGTGCGTGGTCGTATCGCTCAAGGACCCGGACGCCGTAGGCGGCGGCGACATCCGTATGCGCTCCTTCTTCGAGGACGACCAGATAATTCCCGTTCGCCGCACGGGCCTGCGCGGCATTGGCATCGGTCCCGAAGTCCTGTGCGTGGCCCGGAGCGGCCGTTGTGCCGACGCTGAGCAGAATGCCCAAGGACAAAGCGGTGACGGCTTTTCCACGGCCATTGTTTGACCGGACTGGTCGCACTATTCCTCCTCGCGATGAAATGCTGGGTTTCGCCTGTGTGACCGTGCACCAGGCTGCCCGGCGGGAACGGCGGGACAAGCCTCCGTGGCTTGATTCCTGCGGTCCCGGGGCCGAAGCGCGGCTTCGCCGACCACCACGGTCCCGTTGGCGCGGGAGATCCGCTGCCCGTATCGCTCAGCACTACAAGAATTCCCAGAATTTCGGCGCCGGGGTTGCCTTGTTCGGCCGCCGGAAGGTCAGCGGTCGCGCGGACCCGGGACCGACAGCCGGTAGCCCTCGCCGTCGACGGTCTCCAGGAGTGGGGACAGACCGCGCCGTTCGCGCAGCGACGCGATGCCGCGCTGGAGCGACTCCGTCAGTGCGGCCCGGTGCGTCCGCAGGACCTCGTCGACGATCTGGTCCACGGGCAGCGTCTCGCCGGGCCGCCGGGCCAGGGCGACCAGGATGCCGAACTCGTCGTCGGGGAGTTCCGTCGGGACACCGTTGACGAGTACGGCCCGCTCCTTCAGGTCGATCCGCACCGGCCCCGCCAGGAGGAGATCGCCGGGCGGATCGGCGGCGGGCGCCGGTTCTGCGGGCCGGCTGCGGCGCATCACCGCCCGCACCCGGGCGAGGAGTTCGGCCAGGTTGTAGGGCTTGACGAGATAGTCATCCGCTCCCATGTCCAGGCCTCGGACGCAGGAGGCGTGGTCCCCGCGCGCGGTGGTGACGAGGATCGGGACGGAGCTGATCGCGCGCATCCTGCCGCACAGGGTGAAGCCGTCGCAGTCGGGGAGCCCGAGGTCGAGCAGGACGACATCGGGGCGGGCCCGCTGAAGGAGGTCGAGCGCGGCCCTGCCGGTGCTCGCGCACACGGCTGCCAGGCCCTGTTGGACCAGTGCCGCCTGGAGGGCCGCCGATACCGGCTCGTTGTCCTCGACCACGAGTACCTTCACATCGCCCCCGCAGTAGTCGGAGCCGCGGCGCGTCACGTCGCCGCCGCGGCTCACCTCACGGCAGTCGGCCACTATAACGACCGTGGTGGACCGGCTTCCAGGGCCGCGGGGAGCCCGTACGGGCGTCGCCCGCGCGACGGCTATGAGCCCTGGTGGTCGGGGCGGACGAAGTCGGGGAGGATCCTGGGGGGCCAGGAGCCGATGCTGAACATGCCCATCGAGTACGCCTTCGCGGCGAGCGCGGTGCGGTTGGGCACCTTGAACTGCCTTAGCAGCATGCTGACGTGGTACTCGATGCCCTGGCGGCTGAGGAACAGCTTGGCCGCGAGGCGGACGGTCGGGTTGCCGGCCGCCACGCCCTCCAGGACCTTCGCGCTCAGCGGCGCGAGCTGCCAGGGGGAGCCGGCGAGTGCCTGCTGGTCGTCGGGGGTCTCCTCGGGCGTGAACTGGACCATGATCATGGCGACTTGGCCGTCGTCCTCGACGGGGAACGCGGTGAGCTTGCCGGAGACCGCGGTGCGGTGGAAGCACATGACGACGGACCGGCCGACCAGCCGGGCCTGGTGTCCCTGGACGAGCCGGCCGAACTGGCGCAGCACGTGCTGCCGCACGCTCGGATGCAGGAACTCGGCGAAGTCGCGGTGCCGGATCTCCTCGGGGCGCCGGCCGCACTGGGTGCTGAGGACGCTGTTGACCGACCGCACGCGCAGGGCCGGGTCGAGGGTGGCGAGACCGATTCCGGAGCGTTCGAAGAGGGAGAGGAAGAGGTCGCGGGAATCGCCGCCGCGCATCTCCGTCTCGAAAAAAGATGAATCTATGTCGTCTAATGAGTCGAGAGTACGTACCATGTTTCCAGGAACGAAAGTTCCTCCCTTGGTTGCCTGTCGTATCTCGCTTTCCGCACCGATCTTGGCATTGACCATCTAGCCCAACCCCCGTTGTTTCTGCGTTTCTCGGCTTGGCCGTCGAGCAGCCTAATGAGGCCGTATGCCGACAGGCAATGGGGTCCGGTCGTGCCCCGCAAGACTGTGGTCGGCTGCGTGCGGTTCGGAGAGTGCGGTGCGGGAAAGACCGGTGCTTCCCCCGAGGTGACGGGGAGAGGTCGGCCGTACACCGCGCGCAGGCCCGAAGTTAACCGCAGAACCCCGGAAATGCCGCACACTCCTCAAGGCGGCCCGCACCACCAGCTGACTTACTGGTCAGTAGCCCGTTCGGTGCGCCGATCGGCCACCGAAGCCGTGCGGCCCGCCTGCGGGGGACGGGCCGGGGCGACAAGGGCGGTGATGGGCGGATACGTCCAACGGGCCGGTTCCTGGCGCGATGTCACAGGTTCCCGGCGAGCGCTCCCGAGCGGAAGGCGGCCTTCCCGGCCATCCGGCGCACCACCGGGATCAGCCCGGCCCGGCCCTCGACGTCCAGCCGCTGGTACAGCCTGGTCAGGATCTTCTCCACGGCCCGCCGGGTGACGCCCAGCGCGTCCGCCGCGTCCTGGTTGGTGTGGCCGAGCGCCACCAGTGCGGCGACCCGGCGCTCGGTGTGGCTGAGCAGTCCGCCGCCGAGCAGGTCCGCTCCGCGCGGCTCCCCTCGGTGCGGCCCGGTCCAGCACCGCAGCAGCGACTCGCCCGTCGCGTCGGCGATCCGGTCGGCCTCGGCGAGGACGTCGGCGGCGCCGGGCCGTCCGGCGGCGCGCAGCCGGTTCCCGTACGCCGTCAACGACCTGCCCAGCTCCAGGGCGTTGGCGCCCTCCCTGAGCACGGCGACGGACTCGGCGAGCAGGGAGAGCGCGTAGCGGCCCCGCAGGGCGGTGCCCCAGATGCGCAGGATCCGGCCGAACACGGCAGGCGAGCCGAACCCCCGGGCCCGGTCGCAGGCGCGGGCCAGGAGTCCGAGCGCGACCTCGGGTTCACCGAGGCGTTGCAGCAGGGGCACGCACCACAGGTCGACCGGGAACAGTGCCCGGTTCCACCAGCCCGCCGATTCGGCGCGGTCGGCGGCGTCCAGCAGGTCGGCGACCAGGGCGGCCAGTTCGGGTTCCGGGGTGAGGGGGATCCGCAGCACCCGCAGGGCGAGATCGCGTACCGGCATCCCGGTGCCTTGCTCCTCGCACAGCAGGACCCGCAGCCGGTCGGCCAGCCAGGGATCGCCCGTCTCGACCACCACGGACGTCAGGGCGAGCACGGTCATCCAGTCGTCGTCGCCCAGCGGGCCGCGTGCCGTCGCGCAGACGTCCAGCGCGTCCGACCAGGCGTCCGCGAGGCGTCCCGCGTGCAGGGCGGTCAGCGCGCGCCAGCCCAGTACATGGGTCTCCAGGCGTTCGTCACCGCGCTGCCGGGCCGTGCCGAGCGCCATGTCCAGCCAGCCGCGTACGGGTTCGTCGGCCAGGGACGCCGTCGCCGCGCAGGCGATCATCAGCGCGGGGGCCGCGTATCCGGAGGTGGCCGACGCGGGTTCGTGCTCCAGCATCCAGCGCACCAGCGGGGCGACTTCGGCGGAGGGCAGCCGGCCGCCGAGTGCACCGGCGAAGGTGAGGACCGACACGAGTTCGCGCTCCGCCGCCGTGGCGGGGCCGGGCCCGGGGTCCAGGGCGCGCAGGCGCGCGACGGCGGCGTCGGGGGCCGCCGGGTCGCTGAGCCCGAACAGCCGCACGCGGGCCTCCAGCCGCAGTCCGAGTTCTACTGCGGCCGGGTCGTCGGCGGGCGCCGGGGGCAGTGGCCCGATGTGGTCGAGCACGTCCGAGGCCGCCTGCCGGGCGGAGAGGAACAGGGTCAGCGGGACGCAGGCCACGACGGCGGCGCGTTCCCCGGCCGAACTCAGCAGGGGCAGCGCCTGGTTGACGTGGCGCAGCATGGCGGAGGTGTCGGCGTCCTGCTCCGCGTCGGCGAGTGCGGCCAGGAAGTCGCCCCGCTGCGGGCTGTCTGGCGGGAACTCGCGCAGGGCCCGGCGCAGACAGCGGATCGCGAAGGCGGAGTCCCGGCGGCGCCACGCGTCGCACGCCGCCTCACGCAGTACGGACGCGGCATCGGTCCACTCGCCGGGACCGATCTCCAGGAGGTGCGGGACGATCAGCTCGGCCGGAGCGCCGGTCTCGTGCAGCAACTCGGCCGCGCGGCGGTGGAGTCGGGTGCGGTCGGCGAGCGGGAGCGCGTCCTCGGCGATCTCCCGTACGCAGTCCCACAGCACGGGCGGCGACCAGCGGTCGGCCGCCCAGCCGAGCCGGAGCAGGGTGTGGGCCGCCGCGGTCTCCTCGGCCGGGTCGAGGTCCGCGAGACGGGCGAGGACGCGGGTCCCGGCCACCCCGCCGAGGAGGGCGACCCCGTGGGCGAACCGTCGTACGGGCTCCGGATGGCCGGCCAGGGCCGCGGCGACGCGGGCCCGCAGGGTCCAGGGCGCCGGCAGGGCGCGGGCGAGGTCGAGCAGTCCGGCGGGGGCGAGGCGGTGCGGCGTGGGCACCCGGTCGAGCAGGGAGGTGATCAGCGCCGGGTTTCCGCCCGTGGCGCGGGTCCAGGCCCGGATCGCCGTGTCGGTGAGGAGGACGCCGTACTCCTCCAGGAGCGCGCCCACGTCCTCCTCGCCGAGCGCGCCCGTCCTCATCACATGGTCCGCCGCCGTCAGGAGGTCCTGTACGCCCGGTCGTTCGGCGGTCGCCTCCCCCTCGCACACCGCGACCACCAGGAGCAGCGGGGCGGGTCTCGGATCGGCGAGGAGCCGGGCCAGCCAGGTCAGGGACGCCTCGTCGGCCCACTGCAGATCGTCGGCGAGGAGCGCCACCGGGGCCGCGGCGCCCGCCTGTTGGGCCGCGCGGGCCTCGCCGACGACCGCGTGCCGCCGTACGGCGGAGGCGAGTTCGACCCGGACGGGCACCTCGGCGTCGAGACCGGCCTGCGGAAGGAGCTGGCTGGGGACGCCGAGGGGAAGCCCTTGTTCGAGGCGGCTGCCGCGGGCCCTTCGTACGACGAAGCCGTCCTTCGCCGCGCGTTCCGCGAGGGTGTCGAGGAGTGCGGAACGGCCCATGCCCGGCGCGCCTGTGACCGTCACGAGAACGGTGTCGCCCTCCTGCGCACGGTCCATGGCCGTACGCATTGTGGCGAAGTCGTGTGTCCGGTCACGGAGTAGCACAGGTGCCCTCGTTCGGGGACGAAGCCGGGCAATCGCGGGGTGTTCCATAACAGTTCGTCCCGGTCCGCCGCCTCGGCGGCTCCATGGCCGTCCCACCAAGGAACACAGAATTATCGTATCGTAATGATTATGAGTTCGAGCCGATCAGGGCACGTGCGTCCCCCTCTCTCGTGCCCGGCTTCTCGATCCATCTCCCCCACCGCCTCCCCCGCCACGGCCCCCTCCGCCCCTGCCGCTTCGGACAGGTCCGCGCCGTCGGGCGCGTCGGTCTCCCCGGTTCCCGCCGACTGCTTCGAAGCGCGCTGCGTGGTGCTGCTCGACTCCCCCGCCCCCACCCCCTCCGCACCGCTTTCTCCCTCCTCCTGTTGCTCCGCCGTGGACGCGATCGTGCGTCATGTCGGCGACAAGTACGGGCGGGAGGTGAGTCTGCGCCGTGTCGCCTGCCGCCGCGACGAGGCCCGTGTCGAACACTCCGCGCTGCGGCGGCTGCTCACCTCACCCCACACCTCACCCCACGGCTCACCCCACGGCGAACCGCTCCCCGCCCACCAAATAGCCGTCGCGGCCCGCGAGTTGGTCGACGGGCTGCTGACGCGCGGCCCCCTGGTCATCGCCATCGGCGACGCGCAGTGGTGCGACGACGGGACACTCCGCTGTATCGACCGGGTGCTGCGCGAGGCGGCCGGGGAGCCGCTGACCGTCCTGCTGAGTCTGTCGCCCGGCCTGCTGGCCGTCGCCGCCGCCGGTTTCCACGGGCTCCTCGCGCGCGACTACTGCTCGGTCGTCGACACCGCCGACCTCTGGCCCGCCGACACTCCGCGGCCGGCCGCCGGGAGCCTGGACGATCTCGGCCGCCGCGAGCCCGGACTGCTGCGGGTCGCCCAGGCGGCGGCGCTGCTCGGCACGTGCGACGCGGACCTCGTCGGCGCCCTCGCCGGATTTCCCTCCGGGGTGGCGGGCCAGCTCCTGGAGTCCGCCCGGGGCCTCGGGCTGGTCCCGGGACCCGTACCGGCACAGGGTGGCGCGCCGCATCTGGAGACGCTGCTCGACGCGTTGCCGGGGGCAGGGGACGAGCGGATGCGCGCGCAGGCCGCCGAGATCCTCAACGACGCGGCACGCCCGGCCGGTCAGGTGGCCGACCTGCTGCTCGGACAGTCCACGCTGGACCGGCCGTGGATGCGGACCATCCTCAAGGAGGCCGCCACCGCCGCGCGGCTCGACCGCCCGGCGTCCGCGGTGTCCTATCTGACGCGGCTTCATGAGGCCGACCCCGACGACGCCGCCGTCCGCACGGACCTCGCGACCGTGCTGCTCGACATCGATCCGACGGCCGCCGGGACGCACCTCCGGGGCGCGCTGTCCCGCACGGACGACCCGCCGACACGGGCACGCGCCACAGGGCCCCTGCGGCTCACCGCCCTCATGACCCACCGCTCCCCCGACACACCCGACGCACTCGGTGCGCTGCTGCACGAACTCGATCCCGGCCGGCCGGAAGACCTGCCCGGCGACCGGTCGCGGCCCGCCCAGGTCGGCGCGTCGCCCGTGCCCGGCGGCGATCCCACCGAGCACCTGGTCCTCGCGGCCCGCGCCCTGCGTACCGCGCTCACCGGCACCGATACCCGCGCGGCCGTTGTCGACGCGCGTCACGTCCTGCGCTCCTACCGGCCGCCCCACGCCTGGGCCAGGGTCGCATCGGCCCGGGTGCTCGCGCTGGCCGACGACACGACGACCGCGCTCGACCAACTGCGCCGGACGGTCGCGGACAGCCAACGGCGCGAGGAGGTGTGGGCCGAGCGGCACGCCGGAGCGGCGCTGGCGCTGCTGCTGCTCGAATCCGGTCGGGCCGCCGACGCGGCCGATGCGGCGCTCGCCGCGTCCCACCTCACCGGGGGGCGGTCGGGGCAGCCGGGGCAACGGGCGGGACGGCCGGGACAGGACTGGGCCGGGCGGACCCGTCTGGCGCCGATCGCGCTGGCCCTGGCGCTGGTGGCCCGCGCCGATCTCGACCGCGCCGAGGACGTCCTGCGCCGGGTCGACGGCCACCGCCTGGAGGGTTGCGTCTGGGAGTACCACCATCACCTGACGGCCTGCGCCCTTGTCGCACACGGCCGTGGCCGCGCCGAACACGCCCTGGCCCTGCTGGAGCGGTGCGGGGCGAGTCTCGCCGCCGCCGGTGTGCGGAACCCGGTGTTCACGACCTGGTGGGTGCACAGTACGTATCTGCTCATGGAGTTGGGCCGGGTGAGCGCCGCGACGGAGCGGGCCGAACTCGGCCGGGAATTGGCCGAGCGGTGGCCGACGGCCCGCAGCACCGGACTGAGCCTGCTGGCCCGGGGCCTGGTGGCCACCGCCGCCGACCGGGTGGAACTGCTCACCGAGAGCGTGCGCGTGCTGGCGGACAGCTCCGACCGGTACGCCCACGCCCTCGCCGAACTCCGCCTCGGCACGGCGCTGTTACGGCTGGGGGACGAGAAGGCGGCGCGGAACCGTCTGCACGCCGCACGGGCCACGGCCGTGCAGGGCGGTCTCACGATCGTGGCCGAACAGGCACGCATCGCCCTCGGCGCGGCCGGCGGCAGGCCCGCGCGTGCGGCGCTCAGTGACGCCGAGCGCCGCGTGGCGGAGATGGCGGCGGCCGGCGCGACGAACCAGGCCATCTCGGACGCCCTCTGTCTGACGGTGCGTACGGTCGAGTACCACCTGACGAAGGTGTACCGGAAACTCGGCCTCGCCGGGCGCGCCGAACTGGCGCACCGGGTCTCGTCGCGGGGGTGGCTCCCGTCCGGGTGCGTGCCCGGCGAGGCACGTTGACCCCGCCGCCCGCCCTCGCCCCGGCCGCTCCACCGTGCGGGCTCCTTGAACGGTCGCGGGAGCTGGGGCTGTTGGAGCTGGCGGTGCGTGAGGTCGCGGACGGCGGCTCGGCGACCGTCGTCGTGCACGGGCGGCCGGGCACCGGGCGCAGCGCCGTACTCGCCGAGGCCGCCGCGCTCGCCCGGCGGGCCGGACTGCGGGTCGTCACGCCGCCCGTACGGCCCGATCCGGCGGAGGCGGCGCGCGGGCTCCGCGACACGCCCGTGGCGGTCGTCGTCGACGATGCCCGGGGCGCGCCCGTGGTGGACCCGTCGGGATCCCTGTGCTGCCGCGCGGACCACCCGCCACTGCTGCGGGTGATCGCCGTCACCGGCCCGGACGTGCTCGTGGGCCCCACCGCCACCGTCCCTTCGGCGCGCTCCGCCCGGTCCGGCCGCTCCGCCCGCGCCGGCCGGTACGAACTGGCCCTGCGCCCCCTGAGCGCCGACGCCGTACGGGTGCTGCTCGCCGCCGCGTACGGCGAGGACGCCGCGGAGCCGCTGGTGCCGACCGCCGTCGCCGCCACGGGCGGCAACCCGGCGGTCCTGTGCGCCACGCTCCGACGGTGGCCCGCTCCCGCGCCCTCTCCCGACGCGCTCGCCGCGCTCGCCGACCAGGTGGGCCGGCATCACCTGCGGAGCGCCCTGGCCCGGACGTCGGAAGGGACGGTCGCGCTGGTCGCGGCGAGCGCGCTGGCGGCGGGGGACCTCTCCTTCGGCCAGGTCTGCGAACTGGCCGGGATCCCCTCGGCGCGGCGCGAGTGGGCCCGCGCGGAGTCGGCGGGTACGGGGCTGCTCGCCCCGGGCGCGCTCGCCCCGGACAGCCGCCCGCTGCTGTACGACCCGCTGGTGGCCGAGCGGGTACTCGGGCTTCTGGACGACGGCCGGCGCCGCGAACTCCATGAGCGCGCGGTACGCCTGGCGCGCCGCGACAGGCTCCCGGAACCGGTCGTCGGCCGGCTCGTCGCACGGACCCGGCTCACCGGCCCCTGGGTGCCCGGCGCCCTGTACGCGGCAGGCACGCATGCCCGCCGGTCCGGCGACGCCGCCGCCGCGGTCACGCTCCTCGAACAAGCGGTGGACCGCGGAGCGGATGGCGGGCTGCGCTCGGACGTACTCCTCGAACTCGCGAGGGCGCAGTCGTCGCTGCGGCCCGAGGCCGCCGACCGCGGGTTCCGCCGCGTCCTGGCGGAGACCTCCGCCCCGGACCGGTCGGCGGCGCGGCTGCTCGCCGCCGACCTGCTGACCCTGCGCGGCGGCGGAAGCGACGTGGCGACGGCGCTCGGGCCGGCGGCGGCGCGCGACGGGATGTGCCCGGCGGAGAGGCGCGCGTTGCTCGGTCTGCGGGAACTGGCCCTGGAGTCCGGTACGTCGGCTCCTGGGGCCGTGACATCCGCCGTGGCGACATCCGGCACTGTGGCATCCGGTGCCGCGGATTCCGGTGTCCTGGCACCGGGCGACGCGGTCGAGGCCGCGGCCGTCGCCTGGCGGCACTGTCTGGCCGGGCGGGGCATCGACGAGGCGCGTCGGCTCGCCGGCGCCGTCCTCACGGGGACCGAGGCGGGGTTGTTCACCCCGCGCCTCGTCGCCGCGAGGGTGCTCACCGTGACCGAGGACGTGGACCTGGCGCGGGACGGGCTCCGGCGGGTCGAGGCCGAGGCCCGGCAGCGGGGCGTGGGCTCGGCGATCGGGCAGGCCCTGCTCAACCTGGCCGAACTCGCGCTGCGGACGGGCGCACCGGACGAGGCCGGTGACCGGCTGGCCGAGGCCGTCGCGGAGGTGCCCCGGCGGCACTGGCATCCCCGGATGCTGCCCCGGCTGACCGCGCTGGAGGCGCTGGTCGCCCTGGAGTCCGGGCGGCCCGACCTCGCCGAGCGCACGGTGTCGGGGGCGCCGCCGGACCGGCACGAGCACAGTCTCGGACGGACCCAACTCCAGTTCGTCCGGGGCGTCGTCGCCCTGCGCGCCGGGCGGATCCCCGAGGCCACGGCCCAGTTGCGCGAGTGCGGCCGGATCCTGCCGGCCCTCGGCTGCGCGAATCCCGCCGTCCTGCCGTGGCGCCCGCTGCTCGGCCTGGCACAGGCCGCCGGGAACCCCGAGGCAGCAGCCCATGACCTCGCCGAGAGCCTGGCGGCGGCTCGGGCCTGGGGCGCGCCGGCGGCGATCGGCGCGGTCCACCTCTGGACGGGCCTCGCCCTGGGCGGCCCGACGGCGCTGGGACATCTGCGGTCATCGGTGCGTGTGCTCACCGGTACGGGCGCCCGCCGGCAGCACACGCGTGCCGTGGCGGAGCTGGCCGCCGCGCTGCTCGACGCCGGGCGGTCGGCGGAGGGGAGGCGCCTCCTGGACGAGGCCGTCGCGGCGGGCCGGGCCGCCGGGGACCGTCCCGTGCCGCGCGCCGATGAGGTCGCCGCCCGGTTCGCCGCGCTGCCCCGGTCGAGCCGGGCGCTGCTGAGCCCGGCCCAGCTCCGGGTGGCGCTGCTGGCCGCCGACGGCCGGTCGAACAAGGAGATCTCCGCGGAGCTGTCGGTCAGCGTGCGCACGGTCGAACTCCGGCTGACCCATACCTACCGGGCCTTGGGCATCGGCGGACGGGCCGACCTCGCGGTGGTGCTGGGGCACGGATAGGACGGCCGCCCGACCCGCGCGGCCCTCCCGACCGCGTACGCAGCACGCCCCCCTCTACGTACGCGGCACACCCCTTCTACGTACGCAGCGACTCCCCCGTCCCCACCAGCCCCTCCCGCAGGGCGACCGCGACGGCGTAGGTGCGGTTGGGGCAGTTCAGTTTGGACAGGACGAGTGCCACCGTCCGCTTCGCGGCGTGTTCGGAGACGCCGAGCGCCTGGCCGATCTGACGGTTGCTCAACCCGCCGACCAGCAGCTCAAGGACCTGCCGTTCGCGCTCGGTGAGCAGCCCCGCCACGGACCCGGCCCGCGCCCCGGTGTCACCGTCCCGGAGCTGGGGCGGCATCACGCGCGGAGTCTGCTTCGGCAGCAGCCGCTCGCCGTGGGAGATCCGGTGCAGCGCGTCCCCGAGCCCCTGGGTGGTGAGGGCGTCCTGGTCCAGCACGCCGTCCCAGTGGACGCCTCCCTCGACCGCGATCCGCTGTGTCTCGGCACCGGGCAGCACCAGCAGGACGCGGATTCCGTTCCTGCGGACGACCGCCGCCAGTTCGGCCGCCCACGCGTCCTCGCCCCTGCCGGAGCCGTTCACGCACCACAGCAGCAGGACGTCGCAGGAGAGGATGAGCAGTTGGATGGCGTCCTCCGGCGAGGCCGCCGTGAACTCCTCGGGGTCGAAGACGGCGAACTGCCGCACATGGTCGGCGTCCGCCAGGAGGGCGGCAAGGCCGGCCCGCGCCACCTCTCCCCGTGCCACTACCACGACTCTGACCGATCCCGTGTCCATGCGGCTCCCCCGTTCGTCGAAACGACCGACTGCGATTATGTCCCCGCGGAGTCCATTCCCGGCCACTCCTGCGCAGCCGCGGACGGTCATGTCGGTGTCCGGTGCAGGGAACCTCCGGCACGCGGCCCGGACTCGCACACCGGCAGCCACCCGTGCGTCCCGCACCCCGCTCGCATCCGGTACTTCTGCGGGGCGTAGCAAGCAGAAGGAGCAGAAGAACGATCTACGGTCTTTTGCCGCGACGGCGTGGCCCGGTGGGGCGGCCTGAATCTAGCGTCCCGGACGGCAACACGGCACAGCGCGGTGCGCGGCTCCTCCCCGGGCCCGTGCCGCGTGCTGTGCCGTCCGGATCCCCTCGGGAGAGCATCGATGAAACGCACGGTTCGCGCAGTGACCGCACTGGGCATCGCCGCCGCGCTGGCGACGGCGGGAACCCTGACGAGTACGGCCAGTTCCGACCACTCGGCCGACGCCCTGACCACCTGGGCCGTCGCGCCGCAGCACAAGGTGGTCCCGCAGACCGCCGAGCAGGACGAGTACAACAAGGCGCACGGCCGCCCGCTGCCCACGCCCGAACTCCTTCAGCCGTCCCTCGATCCCTCGCTCGCGAACTACCGTGCCCGGCCGAAGAATTCACTGCGCGGCGACTACCAGTGCGGGGCGTCCGACGTGCTCGCCGACCTCTCCAAGCGGTGGATCAAGGAGTTCGAGAAGCAGTACCCCAAGGTCCATATCTCCGTGAACCCGCCGTACGCGGGCAGCCTCGGCGCGCTGGAGCTGATCAAGGGCAACCTCGACTGCGTCTTCGTCTCCCGGGAGCTGAAGCCCAGCGACATCGACGGGTTCCACGACGCGTTCGGCTACGACCCGCTCAGCATCCCCATATCGGGGGGCAGTTACCGGCACTTCGGCTTCCTGGACTCGGTCGGGTTCGTCGTCAACAAGGACAACCCGATCGACAAGCTCTCCTTCGCCCAGCTCGACGCGGCCCTGTCCACCACCCGCAACCGGGGCGGCGCGGCGGCCACCACCTGGGGTGATCTGGGCGCGAAGGGCGAGTGGGCGGACAAGCCGATCCACATCGTGGGTCTTCAGCCGTGGAACGGGTTCGAGGAGTTCGTCCGGCAGCGGGTGCTGGGCTCCGACGGCAAGCGCGGCGAGTGGCGCCCCGGCGCGGCCGACGGTTCGACTCCGGCCGACCCGGACGTGCGCTGGGAGAAGACGGTCTTCAACATCGCCAAGGACGTCGAGGAGGACCCGTACGCCATCGGGTACACGGGCATGGCCTATGTCGACCAGGCGGTCAAGGTCCTCTCGCTCAGCCGGGACGCCAACGGCCCGGCATACGCCCCGACGTACGAGAACGTCGCATCGGCCGACTACCCGCTCAGCCGTCTCACGTATCTGAACGTCAACAAGCGGCCGGGCAGGCAACTGGACCCCGTCATGGAGGAGTTGGCCCGGTTCCTGCTCAGCAAGCAGGGGCAGCGGACGGTCGGCGGGCAGCAGACGTTCCTGCCGCTCCGCGCCGACCAGGCCGCCGCGAGCCGCCGGGCGCTGGACAGCGCCCCCTGACGGGCCCGGTCACTTCTGGCTCCCCAGCAGCGCCGCGCCGAGCGGCGTGAGCGCGTGCAGGACCGCGCCGCCGATCCGTGTCGTCGACACCAGGCCCGCGTCGCGCAGGACAGCGGTGTGTTCGCTGGCCGTCGACGGGGAGACGCCGACGCGTTCGGCCAGCGCGGTCGTGCCCGCGGGGTGGCGCAGACCCGCGAGGACCCGGGCCCTGGTGCGTCCGATGAGCGGGGTGAGGACATCCACGGAAGGGCTCGGTCCGGCCGCCTCGGGCATGGGGTAGAACAGCACGGTCGACGCGGCCGGCCGGTACATGAACAGTGCGGAGGACGCGAAGTACGAGGGCACGAGCAGGAGCCCGCGTCCGCACAGCTCCACGTGGTACGAGCGGGGCGACGGTATGAGCAGGTCGGGCGGCTGCCACTGCCAGCGCGGTCCGAGGGTGGCGAGCAGGGCGTCGACCCCGCCGCGTAACAGGGTCTCGGCGCGCAGTGCGCGGTCGGCGACCCCGGTGGCCCGGATGCGGGGCCACAGGGGCGCGACGGCCGTCCGGTGGTAGTGGTGAAGGTCCCGGGCCAGCTCGCGTCGGGCGTCGGTGCCGCCTTCCGCGAGGTCCCGGGCCCGTGGCCCCGAGGTCACCACCGTCCCCAGTTCGGTCAGGTCCTCGGCGATCCCGGCGTCCGGCGTGAGCATGGCGAGGTCCACGGCCGAGCCGAAGTCGTCGGTGGACAGCTGGAAGAGGAAGTCGGGGACGAAGGTGTCCGCGGACACCAGGTCGTACAGGATTCCGGCCCGCCCGGCCAGTCCCGTACGCATCGTGCGGCGCCAGGTGCCGAGCCCCGGTCGGGTGCGGTCGGCCGGCTGCCGGTCGCGCAGGTGGCGCACGCTCAGCGCGGTCTCGCCCAGGGCGTCGGGTGCGGGCGCCAGGGTGATCCGGCGCAGATCGGCGGCGGTGAAGCGCAGTCTGATCACCCGCCGATTATCCGGGGCCCCCTCCCCTTTCGGCCAGGACCGAAAGGGGAGGTGAAGGGGGCGGGCACTGAGGCAGGCTGCACGGGACGGGCGCGGCCCCTGTGCTGCCGGCCCGCGGGAACGGGGGTTCCGCGGGCCGGTCCCGTACCACCGGCGTACCACCGGCGCACTCCTGGCACCACGGCGCACTCCTGCCGACGCACTCCCCGCCACCCCCGCCACGGCTCGCTCCCCCCGCCATAGGGCCACCCCGCACTTACCCCGGAGGACAGGCTCGCGGTATCCAGGAGAGAGGCTGTTTGTCCAGTGATGCCTGGATTGAGCCGATCTCTGGATTGAGCCGATCCCCAGGAGTCCCTAGGAGTGCTCATGGACGCCCCGACCGCCACCACGGCCGACACCGCCGTGCGGGACGAAGCGCAGGAGGAGCCGACCGTACACATTCTCTGGATCAATGCGGGGCTGAGCTGCGACGGGGACTCGGTGTCCCTCACCGCCGCGTCCCAGCCGAGCATCGAGGAGCTGGCACTCGGCGCACTGCCGGGGCTGCCCAAGGTCGCCGTGCACTGGCCCTTGATCGACTTCGAGTGCGGGCCCGTACAGGGCGCCGACAATTTCGTGGACTGGTTCTTCAAGGCCGACCGCGGCGAGCTGGAGCCCTTCGTCCTCGTGGTCGAGGGCTCGATCCCGAACGAGCGCGTCAAGCCCGAGGGCTACTGGTGCGGCTTCGGTGACGACCCGGAGACGGGCCAGCCGATCACCACCAGTGAGTGGCTGGACCGGCTGACCCCCAAGGCCCTGGCCGTCGTCGCCATCGGCACCTGTGCGACGTACGGCGGCATCCACGCCATGGCCGGCAATCCGACCGGGGCGATGGGGGTGCCGGACTATCTGGGCTGGGAGTGGAAGTCCAAGGCGGGCATCCCGATCGTGTGCATCCCCGGCTGTCCGGTCCACCCCGACAACGCGTCGGAGACCCTGCTGTATCTGCTGTACCAGGCGGCGGGCGCGGCGCCCATGATCCCGCTGGACGAGGAGCTGCGTCCGACGTGGCTGTTCGGCGCGACGGTGCACGAGGGCTGCGACCGTGCCGGGTACTACGAGCAGGGACAGTTCGCCGAGGAGTACGGATCCCCGCAGTGCCTGGTCAAACTCGGCTGCTGGGGCCCGGTGGTGAAGTGCAACGTCCCCAAGCGCGGGTGGATCAACGGGGTGGGCGGCTGCCCCAATGTGGGCGGTATCTGCATCGCCTGCACGATGCCGGGCTTCCCCGACAAGTTCATGCCGTTCATGGACGAGCCGCCGGGCGGGCATGTCTCGGCGGCGGCGAGCGGTGTGTACGGCTCCGTCGTGCGGCGGCTGCGGCACTACACCGAGAAGACCGTGGAGAAGGAACCGAAGTGGCGCACCAAGGGCGATCTGCTGAAGACCGGCTACCGGCCCCCGTGGTGACCCCGGCTCCCGACCCGGGCTCCCGGCGGGTGGTTCCGGTTCTCCGCTGAGGTCCACACTCGACAGGAAGGCGGCGCGACACCATGGCGACGGTGACGGACAAACCGGCGAGTGTCGGTCTCACGGAGATGTCGTGGGACCCGATCACCCGCATCGTGGGCAGCCTCGGCATCCATACGAAGATCGACTTCGCCGCGAAGCGCGTCGCGGAGTGCTACAGCACCTCGTCCGTGTTCCGCGGGTACAGCGTGTTCATGCGCGGCAAGGACCCCCGGGACGCGCACTTCATCACCAGCCGGATCTGCGGCATCTGCGGCGACAACCACGCCACCTGCTCGGTGTACGCGCAGAACATGGCGTACGGCGTCGCGCCCCCGCACCTCGGCGAGTGGATCATCAACCTCGGCGAGGCCGCCGAGTACATGTTCGACCACAACATCTTCCAGGAGAACCTGGTCGGCGTGGACTACTGCGAGCGGATGGTCCGCGAGACCAACCCCGGTGTCCTGGAACTCGCCGAGCGCACCGAGGCCCCGCACGCCGGTGACCACGGCTACCGCACGATCGCCGACATCATGCGCTCACTCAACCCGCTGGAGGGCGACTTCTACCGCGAGGCCCTTCAGGTGAGCCGCTACACGCGCGAGATGTTCTGTCTGATGGAGGGCCGCCATGTGCACCCCTCCACGCTCTACCCGGGAGGCGTCGGCACGGTCGCGACGATCCAGCTCTTCACGGACTACCTGACGCGGCTGACCCGCTATGTGGAGTTCATGAAGCGCGTCGTACCGCTCCACGACGACCTGTTCGACTTCTTCTACGAGGCGCTGCCGGGCTACGAGGAGGTTGGCAGGCGCCGCGTGCTGCTCGGCTGCTGGGGCGCGCTCAACGACCCGGAGTACTGCGACTTCCAGTACGCGCACATGGAGGACTGGGGCCGCCGGATGTTCGTCACGCCCGGCATCATCGTGGACGGCAAACTGCTCACGAACAGCCTGGTCGACATCAACCTCGGCATCCGTATCCTGCTCGGCTCCTCGTACTACGAGGACTGGGCGGGCCGCGAGAAGTTCGTCGAACAGGACCCGCTGGGCAACCCGGTCGACGAGCGGCACCCGTGGAACCAGCACACCATCCCGGCCCCGCAGAAGCGGGACTTCGAGGACAAGTACAGCTGGGTCATGTCGCCGCGCTGGTTCGACGGGACGGATCACCTCGCCCTGGACACCGGCGGCGGACCGATCGCCCGGCTGTGGTCGACGGCGCTGTCGGGCCTGGTCGACATCGGCTATGTGAAGGCCACCGGACACAGCGTGCGGATCAATCTGCCGCGCACGATGACCAAGCCGGAGATGGCCCTGGAGTGGAAGATCCCGGCGTGGAGCAACGCCATCGAGCGCAACCGGGCCCGTACGTACTTCCAGGCGTACGCGGCTGCCTGCGCGCTGCACTTCGCGGAGCAGGCGATGGAGGAGGTGCGCGCCGGACGGACCCGGACCTGGGAAAAGTTCGACGTGCCCGACGAGTCGATCGGCTGCGGCTTCACCGAGGCGGTGCGGGGTGTCCTCTCGCACCACATGGTGATCAGGGACGGCAAGATCGCCAACTACCACCCGTATCCGCCGACGCCGTGGAACGCCAGCGTGCGCGACAGCTACGGCACACCGGGCCCGTACGAGGACGCGGTGCAGAACACACCCATCTTCGAGGAGAACCCGCCCGACGACTTCAAGGGCATCGACATCATGCGGGCCGTCCGCAGCTTCGACCCCTGTCTGCCGTGCGGTGTGCACATGTACGTCGGCGGCGGCCGGACCATCGAGGAGACCCATCTCCCGACCGGGCTGAGCGGACTGGCCGGCTGACTCTTCGTACGCGCACGAGTCCGAGGGGTCCCGCACAGGAGAGGGCGCGCCGATGGCCGGACAGGAGACGGGCGAGCGGATCGCCACGCTGCTCGACGAACTGGAGCGGCAGGCAGGACCCGGGGCACGCGACACGGCGGACGAACTCGTGCGCAGTGTCGTGGAGTTCTACGGCGAGGGCCTGGCGCGGACGGTGCGGCTGCTGAAGTCCGCGCCGGCCGGGGCGGATCCGGTCGCGGTGCTCGTCGCCGACGAGCTGGTCGGCGATCTGCTGATCCTGCACGACCTGCACCCCGAGGACACGCTGACCCGGGTGGGGCGGGCGCTGGACAAGGTGCGCCCGTACCTCGGTTCGCACGCGGGTGATGTCGAGGTCGCCGGGCTCGACCTGGACGCCGCCGACGGGCCGGCGCTCCGGCTGCGCTTGCGCGGGAGCTGCGACGGGTGTCCCTCGTCCACCCAGACCGTGCGCTGGACCATCGAGGAGGCCGTCGCCCGGCTCGCCCCCGAGGTGGCGCGGATCGAGGTCGAGGGCGTCACCGAGGACACCCCTCAGGAACAGCCCCTGTTGCAGATCCTGCCGCACCGGCCGTCCGACGCCCCGGGCGGACCGGACGTACCTGAAACACACGGGCCCGTCCAGTGGCACACCCTGAGCCCGCAGTCGCTGCCGCCCGCGGACCGCTCCACCAAAGTCGCCGAGGTCGGCGGACATCCGCTGCTGCTGATACGGCTGCCGGGGAACCTGTACGCCTACCGCGACCACTGCCCGTCCTGCGGCGCGGGGCTCCGTACCGCCGTGCTCGAAGGTGAGTCGCTGCGGTGCGCGCGGTGCGCGGCGGAGTTCGACGTCAGGCGGGCGGGGCACGGGGAGAGCGGGCACCTGGAGCCCGTACCGCTGCTTGAGGAGGGCGGGGCGGTACGGGTCGCTCTGCCCGGGGAGTTGCTGGGGGCGCGGCCATGACGGCGGACGTGCTGAAGCAGTTCACGCGCCGGCCGCCGCCTCCGGGTGAGCGGTGCGAGCTGTGCGGGGAGCCGCTGCCGCCCGAACACCGGCATCTCGTCGACACCACGCGGCGCTCCCTCAAGTGCGCCTGCCCGCCCTGCCATCTGCTGTTCACCCGGCCCGGCGCGGGGCAGGGCCGCTTCCGCGCGGTGCCATCCCGCTACCTCACCGACCCGGGCTTCACCCTCGACGCGTCCGACTGGAACCGGCTCCAGATCCCCGTGGGCCTCGCCTTCTTCTTCCGCAACTCCGCGCTCGACCGGCTCGCCGCGTTCTACCCGAGCCCGGCGGGCGCCACCGAGAGCGAACTCGACCCGGAGACCTGGGACGCGGTGATCGGCCGCACCCGGCTCGCCGGGCTCCTCGAACCCGATGTCGAGGCGCTGCTGCTGCACTACGAACGCGGCACGCCCGTGACCTGCACGCTCGTCCCGGTCGACGTCTGCTACGAGTTGGTCGGCCGGATGCGGCTGCACTGGAAGGGGTTCGACGGCGGCGCCGAGGCCCGTACGGATCTCGCGGAGTTCTTCCGGCGGATCGACGCGGCGGCCCGGCCCCTGGCCCCGGAACCGGTCCCGGACCCGGGAGGCACCGCGTGACCGATCTCCACTTCACCTGCACCGGCGTACGGCCCGAGCCCTTCGGTGCCGGACCCACGCTGCTGTTCGGGCTGCGGATCGAGGAGTCCGACCACCAGCCGGTGCACGCGATCGCGCTGCGCTGCCAGATCCGTATCGAACCCGCGCGCCGCGGCTACGCGCCGGAGGAGGTCGGCATGCTCGGTGACCTGTTCGGGGAGCCGAGCCGGTGGAGCAGCACGCTGAAGCCGCTCCAGTTCGCGCACGCCTCGATCACGGTCCCCGGCTTCACGGGCACGACCCACGTCGATCTGCCGGTGCCGTGCACCTATGACACCGAGGTCGCGTCCGCTTCGTACTTCCGTGCCCTGTCCCGGGGCGAGATCCCGCTGCTGCTGCTGTTCTCCGGCACGGTCTTCACCGGCCGCGCCGGCTTCCGCGCCGAGCCCATCCCCTGGCACAAGGAGACCCAGTACCTGATGCCCGTGGACGTGTGGCGGAGCATGATCGAGGAGTACTTCCCGGGTACGGGCTGGCTGCGGATCCGGCAGGACTGTCTGGAGTCGCTGCGCCGCTACCGTTCGGCGCGCGCCCTGCCGTCCTGGGAGCGGGTCTTCGAGGAGCTGCTTTCCACGGCGGACTCTGCGGACACGGCGGACGCCAAGGGCGGTGACTGAGATGACGCACCCCCGGCGCCCCCTGAACCCCTTGGCCGACGGCTTCGACCGGGCCCGCGCGGTCGCCGACGCGGTGCTGTTCGAGGGGTACGTCCTCTACCCGTACCGCGCGTCGGCCGCCAAGAACCAGGTGCGGTGGCAGTTCGGCGTCCTGGTGCCGCCCGCGTGGGCGGGGACGGGCGGCGAGCACGACGTACAGCGCACGGAGTGCCTCCTTGAGCCGCGCGACGGGGACCGGCTCCATGCCGAGCTGCGCTTCCTGCGGGTACGGCGGCGTACCGTCGAACGGCTCGCGGACGACGGCACGTACACCGAGGTGCCCGACCTTGAGCTGCCCGACCGGGTGCTCGTGCCCTGGGACGAGGGGACCGAGGAGCGCGTCCTGATCCACACGCCCCTCGCCGAGCTGACGGAGGATCAGGCGCACGCGCGGGCCGTGACCTTCGACCTGCCGCCCGCCACCTCCCACGAACCGGTGGTGGACGAGGCGGGTCGCACCGTGGGAAGACTGGTCCGGCGCGCGGCACGGCTCAGGGGTGAACTCCGGCCGCTGGTCGAGGAGTTGCCCGGTCCGTACCGGGTGGTGCGGCTCACCGTGACCGTGCACAACACCACCCCGGTCCCCGGCACCGTCGGCGCCGGGCGTGAGGCGGCGCTCCCGCACAGCATGGTCGGGACGCATCTGCTGCTCGGGGTGCCCGGCGGGCGGTTCCTGTCGATGACCGATCCGCCCGAGTGGGCGCGCCCCGCCGCCGACGCCTCGCACAACGACGGCGCCTGGCCCGTCCTGGCGGGCGAGCCCGGCGACGACGACATCGTGCTGTCCTCGCCGATCATCCTGGAGGACCACCCGGCCCTCGCCGACGAGAGCCCCGGACCGCTCTACGACGCCACCGAGATCGACGAGATCCTGTCGCTGCGCACGGCGGCGCTCACCGAGCGCGAGAAGCGCGAGGCACGGGGCACGGACGCGCGGGCCGCCGAGGTCGTCGATCTGGTCGACAGCATGCCGGAAGCGGTACGGGAGCGGCTGCACGGAGCGATCCGGGGGCTGCGCGAGGTGACCGGCGGCGACGCCCGCGCGGACGCCCCGGCTGCCGGGCTGAGCCTGCCGGACGGCTCCGGGCACCCCTGGTGGGACCCGGCGCAGGACTCCGAAGCCGACGGGACAGCGGTGACGGTCGTCATCGACGGCGAGACCGTCGGCGCCGGAAGCCGCGTCCTGCTCACGCCCGGAGCGCGCCGCACCGACGCGCAGGACGCGTTCCTCCTCGGCCGCCACGCCACCGTCGAGACCGTGGTGCGCGACCTCGACGGCGAAACTCATCTCGCGGTCGTCGTGGACGACGACCCCGGCACCGATGTCCGCCGCGACCAGGGCCGGTTCCTCTACTTCAAGCCCGACGAGGTGGCCCCGCTGAAGGAGGCGCCATGACCACCCCCGACGAGCCGCGCCGGGTCCTTGTCGCCGGTGTCGGCAATGTCTTCCTGCAGGACGACGGTTTCGGTGTGGAGACCATCCGGCACCTCGCCCGTCTGGACGCCTCACGGCTGCCGCCCGGCGTGGAGCTGATGGACGCGGGAATCCGCGGGGTGCACCTCGCCTACCGGCTGCTCGACGGCTACGAAACCCTCGTCCTGGTCGACATCGTCAACCGGGGCGGCCCGCCCGGCACCCTCTACACCATCGACGTCGGCCCGGAACGGCCTGGCGCGCGACCGGCGGAGGATCCGGAGGAGCAGGGCGCGGGACCGCTCGAAACGGGACCGCTCGACACGCACGCCATGGACCCGGCGAGCGTCCTCGGCCTGCTGCACGATCTGCACGCCGGAGCGGGCGGCTCGCTGCCCGACGAGGTGTACGTGGTCGGCTGCGAACCCCGTGCCACGGACGAGGGCATGGGCCTCACGCCACCCGTGGCGCAGGCCGTGGAGACAGCGGCGGACCTGGTCCTCGACCTGGTGCGCCAGGGCTCCTCCGTACCCCGGAGAAGCTGAACCGATGGAGGCAGGCATGGAATGGACCTGGATCGGCGTCGCCGCGGGCCTCGCCGTGGCCTACGGAGTCGCCAGGAATCTGCCCGACGTACGCCGCTATCTGCGCATGCGCCGCATGTGATCGAGGTACGCGGGGCCGCGAGCGGCACCGGGGTCGGCGTCGGGCCCGAATCCGTCGCCGCCGCCGATGGCGTCGAGCTGGAGATACCGCTCAAGGAAGAGATGGAGGGTGCCGTGCAGCTCCCCCAGCCGCACGAACCAGAGGGCGAGGTTCATCGCGCCCTGCTGCGTGATCACGTAGACGCGGCGCGCGGGGCCGCTGTCCGACGCGTCCCAGTGCGAGGTGACCTCGCCGCAGCTCTCCATCCCCCGCAGCAGCCGGTACACATGGGCCGACTCGGCCTCCGCGCAGCCGAAGGCGCCCAGCCGCTGCACCAGTTCGTACCCGTGGCCTTGGCGCTCGGCGAGGAGCAGGAGCAGCACCGGGTTGAGCAGAGCGCGCCGCTCGACCTCGTGACCAGTCATGGTTCTCCCAGCGTAGCCAGCCTGGGCCCGCCCGCACGTCCGGGCGGTGATCAGCGTGCATGAGCTGTCCCTCGCGATGGCCGTCGTCGACCAGGTCCAGGAGGCCGTCGGCGCGGACGGGCGGGTCACGTCCCTGACGCTGCGCATCGGCGAGCTGGCGGGGGTGGTGCCCGAGGCGCTGGACTTCTCTTTCGACTTGGCGGCGGACGGCACCGCGCTGGCGGGGGCGCGGCTGCTGATCGAGACTGTGGAGGGACGGGCCCACTGCGACGGCTGCGGCCGGGACGTCCCGACCGGAATGCCCCCGGTCCTCTGGTGCGCCGACTGCGGCGCGAACCTCACCCTGCTGGCCGGCCGGGAACTCGACATCGTCAGCGTCGTACTCGACGAGGAGACGAGCCATGTGCCGAACGGTTGACCTCCATCAGGCCGTCCTCGCCAAGAACGACGAGCACGCACTCGCCCTGCGCCGCTATCTGGCCGCGCGCGGCACGGTGGCCGTGAATCTGCTGTCCAGCCCCGGCAGCGGCAAGACGGCCCTGCTCGAACAGCTGCTGACCAGGGCGGTCGCGGCCGGGACGCCCGCCGCGGCCGTCACGGCCGACCTGGCCACCGAGAACGACGCCATGCGGCTGGCCCGCTCCGGCGCCCCGGTCCGGCAGATCCTCACGGACGGGCTCTGCCATCTGGAGGCGGGGATGCTCCAGCGGCGGCTGGAGGGCTGGCTGCCCGAGGGCACCCGGCTGCTGTTCGTGGAGAACGTCGGCAATCTCGTCTGCCCGGCCTCCTACGACCTCGGCGAGACCGTGCGGATCGCGCTCGCGTCGGTGACCGAGGGTGAGGACAAGCCGGTGAAGTATCCGACGGCCTTCGGTCTCGCGCAGGTCGTCGTGATCACCAAGACCGACCTCGCGGACGCCGTGGGCTTCGCGCGCGAGGAGTTCCTGCGCGGGGTCCGGCAGGTCAACCCGGGTGTGCCGGTCCTGGAGACGTCCGCCCGCACCGGGGACGGTGTGGACGCGCTGCTCGCCCACCTCATGCGGTGCGCGGACGGAGCGGAGCCGCACACGCCCGTCCTGGCGCAGGAGCACGAACGGTATCTGCACAGCCATGAGCACGCCGAGGGGCATACGCACGACCACGAGCGGGTGCCCGTCCGCGACCAGGGCGCCCATCACCGGGACGCCGTGTCATGACCGGGGCCACGGACGTCATGACCGGGGCCGCGGACCGCGCGCGCCGGCACGTCACCGTGCGGGGCGTGGTCCAGGGCGTCGGCTTCCGGCCCTTCGTCTACACCCTCGCCGAGGAGTTCGGTCTGACCGGCTGGGTCACCAACAACGCCCAGGGGGTCGAGGCCGAGGTCGAGGGCCCGGCGCGGGCCGTGGCGGAGTTCTGCGCGCGGATCGGGACCCGGGCGCCGCCGCTCGCCGTCGTGGAGTCCGTCGAGGAGCGCGGTGTGCCGCTGGAGAACGACGGTTCGGGGTTCACCATCCGGCCCTCGTCGGGCGGCCCGGGACGCACCCTGGTGTCGCCGGACACGGCGACCTGCGCGGCCTGTCTGGGCGAGCTGGCGGACCCGGCGGACCGGCGCTTCCGGCACCCGTTCATCACGTGCACGCACTGCGGCCCCCGGTTCACCATCGTGACCTCGCTGCCGTACGACCGGGACCGCACCACGATGGCCGGCTTCCCGATGTGCCCGGACTGCGCCCGTGAGTACACGGACCCGGCGGACCGGCGCTTCCACGCGCAGCCGGTCGCCTGCCCGCACTGCGGCCCCCGCCTCACCCTGCGCACCGTCCCGCACGGAGCCGAGGCTCCCCGGGACGCGGAGGCCCTGGCGCTGGCCCGGCGGATGCTCGCCGAAGGGGCCGTCGTCGCGGTGAAGGGCATCGGCGGCTACCACCTGGCCTGCGACGCGGGCGACCCGACGGCGGTACGGACCCTGCGCAAGCGCAAGAACCGGGGCGGCAAGCCCTTCGCGGTGCTGGCCGACGGGCTGGAGACGGTGGAGCGGGTCGCCGTGGTCGGAGATGCGGAGCGGGAGCTGCTGCTCGGCCCCCGTAAGCCGGTCGTCCTGCTGCGGCGGCGGGCCGCTTCGGCTCCCGAGGTGGCCCCGGGTGTCGCGCCGGGCAGCCCCGATCTCGGTGTGATGCTGCCGTACACCCCGCTGCACCGGCTGCTGCTCGGGCTGGACGGGGATCCGCCGGGCCCTGCCGTCCTGGTCATGACCAGCGGCAACCGCTCGGGTGAGCCCATCGTCACCGACGACGCCGATGCGCTGACCCGGCTCGAAGGGCTGGCGGACGCGTGGCTCGTCCACGACCGGCCCATCCACGTGCCGTGCGACGACTCGGTGGTACGGATCTGCGCGGGCGCCGAGCTGCCGGTGCGCCGCTCGCGCGGGTACGCGCCCTTCCCGGTCGCGCTGCCGGTGCCCGTGGTCCCGGCGCTCGCCGTCGGCGGCGATCTGAAGAACACGTTCTGTGTCGGCGACGGCCGCTACGCGTGGCTGTCCGCGCACGTCGGGGACATGGACGACCTCGCCACGCTGACCGCGTTCGAGAAGGCCACCGCGCATCTGACGGACCTCACCTCGGTCGATCCCGGGCTGCTGATCGCCGACCGGCACCCCGGTTACCGCTCCACCCAGTGGGCCCGCAGGACCGCCGAGGCCCGCGGGCTGCCGCTGCGGCAGGTCCAGCACCATCACGCCCATGTCGCGTCGGCCATGGCGGAACACGGTCTGGACGGCTCGGCGCCGGTGATCGGCGTGGCCTTCGACGGGACGGGATACGGCGACGACGGGACCGTCTGGGGCGGTGAGGTGCTGATCGCCGACTACGACGGATACCGCAGGTTCGCCCATCTGCGGCCGGTGCCGCTGCCGGGCGGTGACGCGGCCGTCCGCAACCCGTACCGGATGGCCCTCTCCCACCTCGGCGCCGCGGGCCTGCCCTGGTCGGACGACCTGCCGTGCACCGCCGCCGCCACACCGGAGGAGCGGCGGCTGCTGCGGCGCCAGCTGGAGCGCGGGCTCGCGTGCGTGCCGACGTCCAGCATGGGCCGCCTGTTCGACGCGGTGTCGTCCCTGGCGGGCGTCTGCCACCGCGTGGAGTACGAGGCGCAGGCCGCGATGGAGCTGGAGAACGCGGCCCTGTCCGAGGCGCCGGGACCGGTCGGTGACGACGCGCGGAACGGTGCGTACGGGTTCATCCTGGGAGCGGAGCCCCAGGGTTCCGCGGCGCCACCGAGGGACGATTCCGCGCCCCTGATCGCCGATCCGGCGCCGGTCCTGGCCGCCGCCGTCGCGGACGTCCGGGCGGGTGTTCCGGCCGGGGTCGTGGCCCGCAGGTTCCACGGGGCCGTGATCGCCCTGGTCCAGGAGGTGTGCGCGGTGGCACGGAACCGTACCGGCCTCACGACGGTGGCCCTGAGCGGCGGGGTGTTCTGCAACGCGCTGCTGACCGAGGGCTGCACCGCCGTCCTCGAAGGCGACGGCTTCACCGTGCTGCGCCACCGCAGGGTGCCGCCGAACGACGGCGGGCTGGCCCTCGGGCAGCTGGCCGTCGCCGCGCGGGACACCGCGTCCCGAGCCACCGATTCCCTGTCCACGGGGTGAGCGAGGAGCGAGCCATGTGTCTGGCCGTACCCGGCCGAGTGCTGGAGATCGAGGAACGTGACGCGACGCGGATGGCCAAGGTGGACTTCGGTGGCGTCGTCAAGGACGTGTGTCTGGAGTACGTACCGGACATGCGGGTCGGGGACTACGCGATCGTCCATGTCGGGTTCGCCTTGCAGCGGCTGGACGAGGAGTCCGCGAAACAGACCCTGGAGCTGTTCGAGAACCTGGGCGTCCTGGAGGAGGAGTTCGGGGACGCCTGGTCCAGGGCCGCCAGGGACGCGGGCGCCGAACGCCCCGCAGGAACCGGGCTCCCGGGGGACAAGGAGGCGCGCTCATGAAGTATCTCGACGAGTTCAGTGATCCGGCACTCGCCAAGCGGCTCTTCGACGACATCCGGGCCGTCACCACACAGCCCTGGTCGCTGATGGAGGTGTGCGGCGGTCAGACCCACTCGATCATCCGGCACGGCATCGACCAGCTGCTGCCCGACGAGATCCAGCTGATCCACGGGCCGGGCTGCCCGGTCTGTGTGACCCCGCTGGAGATCATCGACAAGGCCCTCGACATCGCGTCACGGCCCGACGTGATCTTCTGCTCCTTCGGCGACATGCTGCGCGTGCCCGGCAGCGGGCGCGATCTGTTCAAGGTCAAGAGCGAGGGCGCGGACGTACGGGTCGTGTACTCGCCGCTGGACGCCCTGCGGATCGCGCAGCAGAACCCCGAGCGTCAGGTCGTCTTCTTCGGTATCGGCTTCGAGACCACGGCGCCGCCGAACGCGATGACCGTGTACCAGGCGAAGAAGCTCGGCATCTCCAACTTCAGCCTCCTGGTCTCGCACGTCCGGGTGCCCCCGGCGATCGACGCGATCATGAACTCGCCGGACTGCCGGGTGCAGGCGTTCCTCGCCGCGGGCCATGTCTGCACGGTGATGGGCACCAACGAGTACCCCGAACTGGCCGAGCGGCACCGGGTCCCGATCGTCGTGACCGGCTTCGAACCGCTGGACATCCTGGAGGGCATCCGCCGGGCGGTACGGCAGTTGGAGGCCGGGGAGCACACGCTGGAGAACGCGTACCCGCGCGCGGTCCAGGCCGACGGAAGCCCCGCGGCCCGCGCCATGCTGGCGGACGTCTTCGAGACGACCGACCGGGCCTGGCGCGGCATCGGCATGATCCCGCAGAGCGGCTGGCGGCTCTCCCCCAAGTACCGCGAGTACGACGCGGAGTACCGCTTCTCGGTGACCGGCATCGACACCCAGGAGTCGACGGTCTGCCGCAGTGGTGAGGTGTTGCAGGGCCTCATCAAGCCGCATGAGTGCGCCGCCTTCGGCAAGGAGTGCACCCCGCGCAATCCGCTCGGCGCCACGATGGTGTCCAGCGAGGGCGCGTGCGCCGCGTACTACCTGTACCGGCGTCTGGAGGCACCGAACAAGGAGGCGAGTTCCGTTGGCTGACACCGCTTCGGCCCCCGCTTCGGCCCCCGTCGACTTCTCCAGTTGGACCTGCCCCGCGCCGCTGCGCGACCACGACAGGATCGTGATGGGGCACGGCGGTGGCGGCACGCTCTCCGCCGAGCTGGTGGAGCATCTGTTCGCCCCGGCCTTCGGCAGCGACGTCCTCGCCGAGCTGGGCGACTCGGCCCATCTCACCCTGGGCGGCGCCCGGCTGGCGTTCTCGACCGACTCCTTCGTCGTACGTCCCCTGTTCTTCCCGGGCGGCAGCATCGGTGACCTCGCCGTCAACGGCACCGTCAACGACCTGGCGATGGTGGGGGCCGTGCCCTCGTACCTGTCCTGCGGTTTCATCCTGGAGGAGGGCGTCGAACTGGCCGTCGTGGGGCGGGTCGCCGAGGCCCTGGGCGCTGCGGCGCGGACGGCCGGCGTGGTGGTGGCGACCGGCGACACCAAGGTCGTCGACGCGGGACACGGTGACGGAATCTTCATCAACACCGCCGGGATCGGCCTGATCCCGGACGGGATCGACCTCCGCCCGCAGCGCGCGGCGCCCGGTGACGTGGTGCTGGTCAGCGGCCCGATCGGGGTGCACGGCGTGGCGATCATGAGCGTGCGTGAGGGGCTGGAGTTCGGGGTCGAGATCCAGAGCGACACCGCGTCGCTGGCGGGTCTGGTCGCCGACATGCTCGCCGCGCACCCCGGCATCCACGTACTGCGCGACCCCACCCGTGGCGGCCTGGCGACCTCGCTCAACGAGATCGCTTCGGCTGCCGGTGTGGGCATCACCCTGGACGAGCGCGCCCTGCCCGTCCCGGACACCGTCGCGAACGCCTGCGCCTTCCTCGGGCTCGACCCGCTCTATGTCGCGAACGAGGGCAAGTTGGTCGCCTTCGTCCCGCCGGAGCACGCCGACGCGGTTCTGGAAGCGATGCGTGCCCACCCGCTGGGCAAGGAGTCGGTGCGGATCGGCCACTGTGTCCCCGACCATCCGGGCATGGTGGTCGCGGCCACCGGGCTCGGCGGTACGCGGGTGGTGGACATGCCGCTCGGCGAGCAACTGCCGCGTATCTGCTGACGATCGCCCACCACGCTCCTCACCCACCGCCCGCTGCAACCTTCTCGCAACCTGACGCGTGCTCGACTGGTTCCCATGGACCGTCACGAGACCACGGACCGGGACAGCGGTGCCGCGAAGGTGGAGCTGACCCCGGCGGCGGCCGAGTTGCTGCGCCGGCTGCGCGAGGCCCACGGGCCGCTGATGTTCCACCAGTCCGGCGGCTGCTGCGACGGCAGCGCGCCGATGTGCTACCCCGAGGGCGAGTTCCGCACGGGCGCCTCCGACGTGCTCCTCGCGGAGCTGGCCGTGGACGGCGTGGCGGAACCCGTCACGTTCTGGATGTCGAAGAGCCAGTACGCGGTGTGGAGCCACACCCGGCTGATCGTCGACGTCGTCGAGGGCCGCGGCAGCGGTTTCTCGCTTGAAGCACCCGAAGGGGTACGTTTTCTGATCCGTTCCCGGCTTGTCGGCACGTAGCCACTGCCACGGCCACCTCCGTCTGATGGACTCTCTCCTTCTGAACTGCGCGCCTTCCGCTGCCGGTTGACCATCGGCGGGGCGGGCGGCGGCAGCCGGCCGGAGCGGAGAGGGCGGGCCCTGTGGTGGCAGGTGCGGCGGTACGCAGACGGACACTGGCGTCGGGGACACCGACAGAACGGGCGTCGGAGGGACGGGCGCCACGACGACGGGCACGGGTGGGACGCGGACAGCTCAGAGCGGCACTGACCGTACTGGGGGTGTCCGGCGCGCTGGCCGGTGCGACGCTGACGGGGGCGGCGCCCGCCACCGGTCTGGAGCGTCAGGCCGGGCCGCCGGGGGTGCGGGTCGCTCCCGGGGTGACGTACCGCGAGTTCGACATCGCGGCGGCGAAGGGACCGACCCACGCGCATCTGCTGACCGTCGACCTGCGCGACCGGCGCGTGAAGGTGGATCTGCTGCGGCCCCCGGCCGTGGGCGCGCGCGCCACGATCTCCTCGCTCGCCGACTCGGCGGGGGCGGTCGCGGGTGTCAACGGCGACTTCTTCAACGTCAGCGAGGCCCAGCACCCCGGCGTGGCGGCGACCGGCGCGGCCGTCGGGCCCGCGATCGGCTCGGGGCGCGCCCTGAAGGCCGCGGTCCCGAACGGGCAGCGCTTCGGCCCCGCCCTGCCGCCGGGCACGACCACCGAGGACGTCCTCGGTGTCGGTGTCGACGGCCGCGCCCGCCTCGACCGGATCGCGCTGGACGGCTCGGTCACCACGCCCACCACTCGGCTGCCGCTGCGCGGGCTCAACCAGTACGCGCTGCCGGTGGGTTCGGTGGGCGCGTTCACCAAGGACTGGGGCAGCGTGTCGCGCGTGCGCGCCACGTGCGGTACGGACACCGACCGGGCGGCGCCGTGCAGTACCGACACGCACGAGGTGACCGTGCGCGACGGAAAGGTGGTCGCGTCTTCCGACACACCGGGCAGCGGCGCGGTTCCGGCCGGTACGACGGTGCTCGTGGGCCGTGAGGCGGGCGCCCAGCAGTTGCGGAAGCTGTCGCCGGGCGACAAGGTGCAGGTCCGGCACCAACTGGTCGCTGCCGGTTCCCGGGTCGCGTACCGCTTCGCGATCGGTGGCTTTCCGGTGCTGCGGGGCGGGGTGCCGCTGCCGGGTCTGGACGCGCGGACGTCGGCCGTGCGGACGGCGGCGGGCATCGCCGACGGCGGACGGCGGCTGCTGCTGCTCGCGCTGGACGGCGCCCCTTCGTCCCGCACCGGGTTGAGCGTCGCCGAAGTCGCCGACGTCATGCGGGGGTTGGGGTCGCAGGACGCGTTCAACCTGGACGGCGGCGGCTCGTCGACGCTGGCGGCGCGCGCACAGGGTGCGGCCACCGTGTCGGTACGCAACCATCCGAGCGACGGCACGGAACGAGCCGTGGCGAACGGCATCGGGGTCTTCTCCCAGAGCTGATCTCCCGGCGCCCCGGCAGAACACCGACCGAACGGATCGTCGTACCGCACCATCACGGCACTCGCCTACGATCGACCGCGTGTGCGCATACGTCATGGTGGCCGAGGACGACGACAAACAGGCCGAGCTGGTCCGTCGCTATCTGGAACGCGAGGGGCACTCCGTCGCGGTGGTACGGGACGGGCTCGCCGTTCTGGAGCAGGTCCGGCAGAGAGAGCCGGACCTGCTCGTGCTCGATGTGATGATGCCCCGGGCCGACGGTCTGGACGTGGTCCGGGTGCTGCGGGCCGAGGAACGGGAGCTGCCCGTCCTGATGCTGACGGCCCGCAGCACGGAGGACGATCTGCTGCTCGGGCTCGATCTGGGCGCCGACGACTACATGACGAAGCCGTACAGTCCCCGCGAGCTGATGGCGCGCGTACGGACGCTGCTGCGGCGGACCCGGCGGACGGGCCGGACCCCCGAGCCCGCGGAGCCGGCGGCACCGTCCGAGATGACCGTGGGGGCGCTCGTCGTGGACCCCGACCGGCACGAGGTGCGCCTCGGCGGGGAGCCCGTCGACTGCACGCCCGGTGAGTTCCGGATCCTCGCCGCGATGGCCGCCGAACCGGACCGCGTGTTCACGCGGCAGCGGCTCCTGGAGGAGTTGCACGGATTCGACCGGTACATCAGCGGGCGGACCGTCGACGTCCACATCATGAATCTGCGGAAGAAGGTGGAGCCCGCGCCGCGCAGTCCGGTGCGGCTGCTCACGGTGTTCGGGGTCGGCTACAAGCTGACGGATCCGGACCGGGCGCGGTTGGCAAGGCTTCCGGCGCGGGGCGGGCGCGATGCGTCGCGGTGACGCGGACGGCCGCTCCGGCTCCCGCCTCCCGTTGCGCAAGAGCCTGCTGGGCCGGTTCCTCGCCGTGTCGGCGACCGCCGCGGCCTGCTCGGTGGCGGCGACGGCCTGGATCGCGGCGCAGACCACGTCCGGGGCGATCCGGCAGGAACAGGGGCAGAACCTCGCCGACGACACGCACATCTACACGACCCTGCTCGGGTACGCGGCCACGCATCCGGACTGGGACGACGTCGGGAGCACCGTCGAGAAGCTGGCGGACCGGACCGGGCGCCGGATCACGGTGACCACGCAGAACCGCCGGCCGCTCGCGGACTCCGGCGCCGAAGCGACACCGTCCGCCCTGCCGCGCCGGGTCTCGGCGGTGGTCGACCCGCTGTCCGTGGACACGGCCCTGTCCGCGTCGGGCGCAGAACTCTCCGATCCGCCGGCCGGCGTCTCCTGGGCGGCCGGGGCGTTCAAGTCGGCGACACCGACAGTGGCGCCGCAGCCGGTGGCGAGCGCCCCGCCGGCCTCGGTCCCCGGCTCCCGTGGGCCGGCCGCCCCCGCAGAGACCCCCGATATCCGGAACAGCCCCACCACGCCGCCCTCCGACGCACCGGGCACACCGCCCGCCGACGCACCGGTCACCTCGACCGACCGTATCGACCCGCGTGCCGTGGGCCCCTTCAAGTTGCCTGCGGCGGAGCGGAAAGCTCTGGGCCTGGTCGCGAAGCGGGAGGCGGAGTGTCTGAGGGGCAACGGCGTGGCGGTGGACGTCGTCGCCGCCCCGAACGGGCGCCCCAGACTGCGGACCGCCGACGACTCCCCCCGGGTGTCGGAGGCGGTCCAGTCCCTCGCCTACCAGTGCGCGGTGGCGGACGCCGACAAGCCGACCCGGACCGAGGCCAAGGCGCTGACCGCGCTCACCCATCTGACGAACCTCTGTCTGGCGCGCGGAAACCATGAGGACATCAAGCTCAACCTGGACCTGACCTGGTCGACGCCGGGCGCGGCCTATGAGGTGCGCTCCGAGGCCGACGGTTCGGCCGTGGCGTCCTGTGTCGGCACCGCCCGCCGGGAACAGCTCAGCACCTATGTGGCCGCGCCCGCACTGCTGTTCATCGCGGATCCGGGCGGCGCCACCGTGCCCGGCTTCGACCTGTCCCCCGGCTACGCCGCCCAGATCGCGGGCGCCACCGCCCTGGTGCTCGCCCTCACGGTCGGTGCGTCGGTGCTGGCGGGCAGGCGGCTGGTCCGGCCGCTGCAAGCGCTGACGGGTGCGGCGCAGCGGATGAAGGACGGCCTGGACACCCAGGACACCGTGCCGGTGGCGGTGGCCGCGGACAACGAGATCGGGCGACTCGCCGCCGCCTTCAACGACATGGCCGAGCACCGCGCCCGCCTGGAGCGGCAGCGGAAGGTGATGGTCAGCGATGTCGCACACGAGCTGCGCACGCCGCTGAGCAACATCCGGGGCTGGCTGGAGGCGTCGCAGGACGGCATCGCCGAACCGGACGGCCCGTTCGTGTCCTCGCTCCTGGAAGAGGCCGTCCAACTCCAGCACATCATCGACGACTTGCAGGACCTGGCCGAGGCCGACGCGGGAGCGCTGCGGCTGCACCCCGAACCGGTACGCGTCGACGACCTCGTCGGACAGGTCGCGGCGGCGCACCAGGCCCAGGCGGACACGGCGGGGGTCACCCTCACGGTGTCCGTCCCGCCCGCCGACGACCTGCCCGTCCTGACGGCGGACCCGGTCCGGCTGCGGCAGGCGATCGGCAACCTCCTCTCCAACGCGGTACGGCACACGCCGTCCGGCGGCGAGGTCACACTGCGGGCGGTACGGGACACCGGAGGCGACGGTGAGCAGGACAGGACCGGTGTCGTCGTGGAGGTGCGGGACACCGGTGTGGGCATTCCGGAGGCCGATCTCCCGTATGTCTTCGACCGGTTCTGGCGGGCCGAGAAGTCCCGCAGCCGACGGACCGGAGGCAGCGGTCTGGGGCTGGCGATCGTCCGCAAACTCACCGAGGCGCACGGGGGAAGCGTGCGGGTGTCGAGCGAGGTGGGCGTGGGCTCGGTGTTCTCGCTGCGCCTCCCGGCCGACGGGACCGGCACGGGCGGGGACGTGGTCGGGGATGCCGACGGATCCGGGGAGCGGGAGCGGTCCGGGGCTGATGCGATGACCACAGCGATCTGACAGGTTCTTCATAACTTCACGCCAGCCTTGCGGTCATGCCCGAGGCGGCGGTTCACGCCGGTCGCGGGCGCCCCACATTGCCCAGCTGGAATGGAGCCACCGTCATGTCCCACCGCCCGTCCCTGCGTACCATCGCGCTGCTCAGCGCGACGGTCGGCGGCGTGCTCGTCCCGTCCACCGCGGCCTTCGCCACGGACTCGCCCAGCCCGACGGTCACCGAACGGCCGGAGGCGACCCCGTCGAACGCGCCGACGGACGCCAAGCAGTCGAAGGCGACCCCCTCGAAGGCGCCGACGGCCAGTCCTTCCGTCCCCACGGACCGCTCCGCGGCGCCCGCCCCGGCCGTCACCGCTCCGCGCGGCGGCGTGGCCGCCGGTGAGCGTCCGGCCGACACCGGGTCCGCCACCGGAGCGCTCGCCGGTACGGCGGCGGGGGCCGCGCTCCTCGCGGGCGCCGGCACCTTCGTGATCCGCCGCCGCTCGTCCGCCGCCCACCGCAACGGCTGACGTTCCGACCGGGTGGCGCCGTCCGGGCCGTCCGCGCCGGGCGGCGCCACCCGACCGGCCACCACGTCTTCTGGAGATCCCGAGAACCGATGCCCACGCCTCTCACCGCAGCCCCCGCAGGGCGCTTCGCGGGTGCCGCAGTGGCGGCGCTCCTGCTGCTCACCGGCTGTTCGTCCAGCGCCGCCGACACATCCGCCGCATCCAATAGGTCCAACGGGTCCGACAGCTCCAACGGGTCCGGCGGGTCCGCCACTTCCGACGCGCCGCCGGCGCCCGAGCGCGAGAAGGAGTCGGGCACCTCCGAGTCCCCGCCCCCCGCGGCCGACCCGGCCCATGTCGCCATCCCCTCCCTCAAGGTGTCGAGCACCCTGATGCCGCTGGGGCTCAACAAGGACGGCACGGTCGAGGTGCCGCCGGCGGAGAAGGGCATGACCGCGGGCTGGTACACGGGCGGGGCCAAGCCCGGTCAGCGCGGGCCCGCCGTCATCATCGGCCACAACGACACCCGGTACGGACGCGCCGTCTTCCACGACCTGAAGAACATCGCCAAGGGCGCGGACATCGCCGTACGGAACAAGAAGGGCGCGACTCTGCACTTCACGGTGGTGGGGACCGAGACGGTGAGCAAGACGGCGTTCCCGACCAAGAAGGTCTACGGGGCGACGGAGGGGCCCGAGTTGCGGCTGGTCACGTGCGACGGCGCGTTCGACGCGCAGGGGCATCCGGTGGACAACCTGATCGTGTACGCGACGCTCAAGTCCTGAGACTCATTGGGACGTGACGCCGCTTCGGGTCTCATCCCGCCTCAGGGTTTCAGGCTGCTGACGATTTCGGTGGTCGTCGTCAGGCCCTCGTGGATGGTCGGCGCCATGCTCGAACTCGCGAGGTAGAAGCCGAGCAGGACGCAGACCAGGGCGTGCGAGATCTTGAGTGCGCCGTTGCGCAGGAAGACCACGGCGAGGATCAGCAGAAGCAGCACCACAGAGATGGAAATGGCCATCGGTCACCCTCCTCCGCCACGTCGGCACCCGTGGCTTTCGGCCGCAAGTGTGGCGTAGCGGAGGGCTCGTCCGGGCGAGTGGCGTGTCCGCCGAACGTGTGTTGACTGGGTGTGACCGTCCGCCAGGACAGAGGCCCCGGCGGGATGTGAGAGGGCGGGGCCCGGTCGGCTACCGCTTGTCGTGGGTGTCGAGGAACGCCTCAAGGCCCGCCAGGTCGTCGGTGTTGAGGAAGTCGACGTCGGCGGCGAGCAGTTCGGACCAGAGGGCGTCGCGGGCCGGTCCCGCGAGGTCGGGCGTGGCCCAGAAGCGGACCTGCTGGCCGCGCCGGTGGGCGTCGGAGACGATGCCGTGCAGCTTGGCGCGCTCGGCGGCCGGGAAGGGCCCGGTGCCCTGCCAGGTGAAGTTGTTGCCCCAGTTGTCGCTGATCAGCGACACGAAGGAGGCGGGCGCCGCGGTGCCCAGGTCGGCGAGACGGCCGTCGTAGAAGGCGTACCGGGTGCGCTGCGCCTCCATCGGGGCGCGGGCGGCGCGGTCGCCGGAGATCACGGCGGTGACGGCTCCCTGGCGTACCCGGCTGTTCACGTAGCCGGTGAGGATGTGCCGGTACGGGCGCAGTCTCCGGTCGAGTTCGCGGTAGGTGGACGCGCCTTCGGTCTTGATGTCGATGAGGAGTTGCAGCGGGGTGCGCGAGCCCCGGTACACCGAGCCGTGGTGGGCTCGTATGCGGGCGGCGAGCGGGTCGAGGTAGAGCGATTCGAGGGTGCGGGCCGGGTCGAGGTCGACCGCGTCGTGGGCGACGAGGAGTTCGCCGTCGACCAGCCAGATGTCCGCCTCGACGCTGCCGAAGCGGTGGTCGAGCGCGTCGAACAGGGGCCGGGTGTGCTCGTAGTCGTTGTGGGCGTGCGCGCGGCGCAGCGGACGGGGTCCGTGTCCGTGCCCGGGTCCTTGTCCGCTGCTCTGGGCGAAGGCGGTGGGCGCGGCGAGGGTTCCGGCGAGTGCGGCGCCGAAGGTGGTGAGGGCGGCGCGGCGGGTGGTGAAGGCCATGTTCTGCTCCCGTGGGGGTGCCGTACAGGTCGCCAGTGAGTATGCGGTCACCGGCCGCCGATCGGGGCGTCCGCGGCAAGGAGTTGGCGTGATCGCCACCCTTGATTCACCGCGCCGCCCCGAGTGCACCGCCCCCGTTCCCGCTCTCGCCCGTGAGTTCCGCCCAGTGCGCCGTCCGCCCGCACCAGCGTTCCAGCAGGGTGCGGTCGTGGCCGACGGCGAGGAGGGCGGCGCCCGTCGCGCTCCGGTACTCCTCGACGACGGCGACCAGCGCGGCTGTGGTGGAGGCGTCGAGCATGGCCGTCATCTCGTCGCAGATCAGCAGCCGGGGCCGCAGGACGAGGGCGCGGGCCAGGCAGGCGCGTTGCAGCTGTCCGTCGCTGACCTCGTGGGGCCGGCGGCCGAGCAGGTCCTCGCCCAGGCCGACGGTGTGCGCCAACTCCCTTGCCCGGTCGGCGACTTCGGAGGAGCGGCCGGTGGCGCGCAGAGGTTCGGCGATGAGGTCGGCGAGCCGCAGGCGCGGGTCGGCGGAGAGGCGGGGCTGCTGGAAGACGACGCCGATGGCGGTGCGCCGGGCGCGGGGCGCGCGGTGGCGCCAGCCCAGGACGGGGGTGCCGTCGAGGACGACGTCGCCGGAGTCGGGGCGGTGCAGCAGCGCCGCGACGCGGGCGAGCGTGGACTTGCCGCAGCCGCTGGGGCCGAGCAGCCCCACCGACTCGCCGTCGCCGACGCGCAGCGAGACGTTCCGTACGACGGGGGCGCGGCGGTCGTATCCGGCGGTGAGGGAGCGGAGTTCAAGCACCGGGCACCTCCGACGCCACGGCCGCCTCACGGGCCACCAGGGGATGGTGGCAGGCCACGTCCTTGAGGACCGGCAGGGTCTCGCAGATGTCCGTGGCGCGGGTGCAGCGGGCGGCGAAGGCGCAGCCGTCCGGCAGCGCCGACAGCTCCGGCGGCATCCCCGGTATCGGCACGAAGTCCCGCTCGGGCAGCGCGTTCAGCAGGCCGCGCGCATAGGGGTGCCGGGGGCCGGGCGTGCCGAAGAAGGCGGGCGCGTCGGCGATTTCCACGATCCGGCCCGCGTACATCACGGCGACCCGGTCGGCGATGCGTGCGGCGGCCGACAGGTCATGGGTGATGAGGAGCAGCGCGCGGTGGTCGCCGGTGTGGCGGCGCAGTTCGTCGACGGTGCGGTCCACCAGGTCCCGGTCGAGGCCGGTGGTGGGTTCGTCCGCGAGCAGCAGCGGGGCGTCACCGACCAGGGCGAGCGCGGTGGCGGCCCGCTGGGCGAGCCCGCCGGAGAGTTCGTGCGGGTAGCGGTCGAGGTGGTCGGCGGGGAAGGCGGTCCGCGCCGCCGCCGCTCCGACGGCGTCCCGCAACTCCGCCTTCGGGACGCGCGCCACCTCCCGCAGTGTCTCCGCGAGATGCGACCGCACGGTGCGTACGGGGGTGAGATGCGCGGCGGGGCTCTGCGGTACGAGGCCGACGCGGCGCCCTCGTACCGTACGCGCCAAGGTGTCTTCGCCTGCGGTGAGCAGGTCGGTGCCGTCGCCGATGAGGGCGGAGCCGGTGGCCTCGGCGTTGCCCGGGAGCAGCCCGAGCAGGGCCGATGCGAGGACGGACTTGCCGCAGCCGCTCTCGCCGACGAGGGCCAGGCACTCCCCCGCCGCGAGGTCGAACCGGGCGTCGGTGACGGCGCGCACGACGGCGCCCTCGCGCATCCGGAACCGTACGGAGAGGTCCCGTACGGACAGGACCGGTGGCGCCGGGGCGGTGGGTCTGTCGGTGGAGGCGGTGGTCACAGCATCAGCTCCGATCGGCGCCGTGGGTTGAGGCGTTCCCGCCAGGTGCCCGCGAGGCCCGCGATGGCGAGGGTCGGCACGATGATGAAGAGGCCGGGGAAGAGGGTCGGCCACCAGTCGCCGGCGAGCAGGGAGCCGCGCGCGGACTGGACGAGGCCGCCGAGGCTGGCCTGGTGGGTGGGGAGGCCGAGGCCGAGGAAGGACAGCGCGGACTCGTGCCAGATGGCGTGCGGCACCATGAGGACGGCGGCGAGTCCGGCCTGCGGCAGCACTCCGGGCAGCAGATGGCGCACGGTGACGCGCCACCGTGACGCGCCACCGGAGATCGCCGCGTCGACGTAGGGCCGGGCGCGCAGGGACAGGACTTCGGCGCGGACGATCCGGGCGGTCGACAGCCAGTGCGTGAGGGCGACGGAGACGACGACGGGCCAGACGCCGGGCCGGAACATCGCGACGATGAAGATGCCGAGCAGCAGATGCGGCACCGAGGCGAACGCGTCGACCAGTCGCATCACGAGCCGGTCGACCCAGCCGCCGCAGGCCGCGGCCGTCGCGCCGACGGCGGTGCCGATGACGGTGGCGACGACGGCGGCGACCACTCCGACGAGGAGGGACACGCGCAGCCCGTACACACAGCGCAGGAGCAGGTCGCGGCCCACGTCGTCGGTGCCGAACGGGTGGGTCCAGGACGGTGGTTGGAGCTTGTCGGCGAGGTGGACGGCCTGTTCGTCGAGGTCGGCGAGTGGCGGCACGAGCAGCACGGCGAGGAGCACGGCGGCCACGATGACGGCCGAGGTGCCGACGCGCCACGCGCGCGGGGTGCGCGGGACACGGATCGGAGGGGGAGTGCGGCTCGGACGGGGAGTGGGGCGGAGTGTGTCAGCCATCGAAGCCCACCCTCGGGTCGGCGAGTCCGTACAGGAGGTCGGCGAGCAGGTTGCCGACGAGGACGGCGGCCGTGGCGAGGACGGTGAGCGCGGCGAGCAGCGGGAAGTCGACGGCGGTGGCCGCCTCGACGGTCGCGGCGGCGATGCCGGGCCAGCTGAAGACGGTCTCCACCAGGAGGGCGCCGGTGATGAGTTCGGGCACGCGGGAGCCGATGAGCGTGAGCACGGGCAGCATTCCGGAGCGCAGGGCGTGTCCGATGAGGACGGTGCGTTCGGCGAGGCCGCGCGCGCGGGCGCCGCGCACCGGGTCCTCGTCCAGGGCGTCACCGACACCTTGGCGGACGTACAGCGCGAACCAGGGCAGTTGGGAGATCGCGAGTACGGCGGCGGGCAGGATCAGATGGCGGGCGACCTGTCCCGCCGTGACGGTGTCGCTGCCGGTGTCGGTGAGTCCGCCGGCGGGCAGGACACCGAGCTTGAGCGCGAACAGCCAGACGGCGAGGAGCCCCAGCCAGAACGGGGGCGCCGCCTCCAGGGTGTAGGCGAGGGAGCTGACGGCGCGGTCGACGAGGCCACCGCGCCGGCGGGCGGCGAGCACGCCGAGGAGGGTGCCGAGCAGGATCGCGGCGGCGAACGCGGTGGCGGCCAGGAGCACGGACCAGCCGGCGCGTTCGCCGATGACCTCGGCGACCGGCTGTCGCAGGGTGCTGGAGTCCCCGAAGTCGCCTCGGACCGCCGAGGTCAGCCAGTCCCACCAGCGGGCGACGAGCGGCTGGTCGACGCCGAGGTTGGCGCGCAGTTCGTCGAGGTTCTCCTGCGAGGCGGTGAGCCCCGCGGTCCCGGCGTACGCCTTCACGGGGTCGAAGGGGGACACGGCGGCGATGGCGAACACGCCGAAGGTGACAGCCGCCAGGACGGGCACGGCGAACAGGGCCCGCCGTCCCGCGAGGCGGCCCATGGGCCCCCAGGGGAGCCCACGGACACGGGAGTTCACGGCTTCGGCTGCCAGTGCTCGATGTTCCACCAGGGACCGGACGCGAGCCCGTGGTCGTGCGGCTCGACCTGCGTGGTGAGCGAGCCGAACCGCTTGTCGGTCACATAGAGGTGGTCGATGTGGGTGAGGAAGGTGTAGCCGGGGTTCTTCACCAGCTCGCGCTGCACGGTGTCGTACGCGGCCTTCCGTGCGGCCTTGTCGGCGGTGCGGCGGGCGTCGTCGAGCGCGCGGTCGACCGCCGGGTTGTCGTACCAGGCCATGTTGTTGAAGCCGTCGCCCGCGAGGTCGGACTTGAGGAGCGTGTACTGGTCGAAGTCGGGGTCGGCCGGTGAGCCGCCGCCCGCGAGGACCGCGTCCTTCGGCATGCGCGGTTCGATGACCTCCCAGGTGCCCGCCTGGACCTTGATCTCGATGCCGAGCTTCTTGGCGTCGGACGCGTAGGCGAGGGCGTGGTCCTGGCGGAGCTTGTCGCCGGAGACGTACCAGAGGGGGAAGGCGGCGCGGACGCCGTCCTTCTCGCGGATGCCGTCCTTGCCGGGCCGCCAGCCCGCACCGTCGAGGATCTTCTTGGCGCGCTCCGGGTCGTGGGCGCGTTCGGTGCCGGGCGTGAACCACTCGCTGTCGGTGGGGACCGGGCCGTAGGCGGCCTTGCCCGCGCCGTTGAGGATCGAGGCGACCATGGCCTCGCGGTCCACGGCGAGGTCGAGGGCGCGCCGCACGGCCGTGTCCCCGGTGGTCCTGTTGCCGGTGGGGAGGGTGACGACGCGGTAGTCGAAGGTGGTCGCCGCGTACGTCTTGCGGTTGTCGTCCTTGGCGAAGGTGCCGGCGAGCGCGGGCGGCAGGATCGCGGCGTCGAGGTCGCCGGAGCGCAGCCGGGTGGCGCGGATGTCGTCGTCCTTGATGATCGCCATGGTGAAGTTCTTGATGTCCGGCGCGCCGCCCCAGTACTTCGGGTTGGCCTTGAAGACCAGCTTCTCGCCCTTGGACCAGTTGACGAGCTGGTAAGGGCCTGTGCCGACGGGCTTGGTGGTGAACGGCCCGGTGTTGACGTCCTGCCTGCCCGCTATGTGCTCGGGCGCGATGGGCAGCACGGTGCGCTCGGCGAACGGCGCGTAGGGGTAGGCGAGCCGGAAGACCACGGTGTCGTCGCCGTCGGCCTCGACGCTCTTCAGGGCGTCGAGTTCGGTGCGCGAGGCGTTGTTGGTCTTCTTGTCGAGGATGGTCTCGTAGGTGAAGACGACGTCCTTGGCAGTGAACGGCTTGCCGTCGCTGAACTCGACGCCCTCGCGCAGCTTGTAGGTGTAGGTGCGGCCGTCCTTGCTCACCTCGGGCAGCTCGGCGGCGAGCGCGGGCCGCAGGTTCATGTCGGCGTCGCGGGTGAGCAGCCCGTCGAAGATCTTCGAGTTGCCGTCCTTGCCGTAGCCGAGCAGCGGGCTCAGACTGTCCGGTTCGTACGCGATGCCGACGACCGCCGAGTCCTTCGCGCCGTCGTCGCCGTCGCCGGGCGCCGAACACGCCGTGGCGGCGACCGTCAGGGCGACGGCCGCCGCCACGGTGCCCGTTCCCCGTATCGCTCGGGCCTTGCTGCCGGCTCGGGCCTTCATGCCAATCCACCCCTACTGAAGATCACACGTTATTGCGAACGGATCGCAATTATGCCTCATGTAATAGGTGAGTAAAGCCCCTGGTCCGTACGGCACGGAAGATCGGCCGCGTAAGAAACAGGAGGTGGCGCGGTATGTGCCGGGGGGTGACGGTCAGGGTGCCGCGATGTCGACCAGGTCGCCCACCGCCTCCCGGTGCCGCCCTGCCGTGCCGAGCGCGATCGAGTCGGCCTTCGCGCGCTTCAGATACAGGTGCACCGGGTGCTCCCACGTCATCCCGATGCCGCCGTGCAGTTGAAGCGCCTCTTCGGCGGCGTGGACGGCGGCGGGCGACGCGTACGCCTGGGCGACGGCCACGGCGAGCGCGGTGTCGGCGCTGTCCGTGGCGAGGGCGTCGGCGGCGGCGCGGGCGGCGGCCCGGGTGCCGACCGTGTCGAGCCACACCTGCGCCATCCGGTGCTTGAGCGCCTGGAAGGAGCCGACGGGACGGTTGAACTGGTGGCGTTCGCGGGTGTAACGGACGGTCTCGGTCAGACACCACTCGGCGATCCCGAGCTGTTCCGACGCGAGCAGTCCGGCGCCGGAGCGCAGCGCCCGCCGCACGGCCCGGTCGGCGTCGTCGGTCAGGAGCCGCGCGGGCACCGCGTCGAACCCGATGTCGGCGAGCGGCCGGGTGCGGTCCAGGGAGGTCCGTGGGGTCACGGCGGGTCCGGTACCGGCCGATGCGCCCGCGTCCACCGCGTACAGACCGCCGTCCGCCGCCGGGACGAGCAGCACATCGGCGGCCTCCGCGTCCGCGACACCGGTGACCCGGCCGTGCAGGGCGCCGCCCTCGTACCGGACGGTGGCGGCCACCGGTCCCGGCGCGGTCGGCAGGGGCACGGCGAGGGCCGCGACGGTACGGCCCGACGCGACGGCGGCCAGCAGTTCACCGGCCGTGTCGCCCCCGCAGGACAGCAGCGCCTCGGTGGCGATCACCGCGCTCGTCAGATACGGCACCGGCGCCACCGCGCGGCCCAACTCCTCCAGTACCACGGCGGCTTCGCGGTGCGTGGCGCCCTGGCCGCCGAGCGCTTCGGGCACCAGGAGTCCGGCGAGGCCCATGCCCTCGGTGAGCGCCTTCCACAGCTCACGGTCGTGCGGTGTGCCGGACTCGGTGCGGGCGAGTACGGACGCCGTGTCGCAGTGGTCGGTGAGGAGATCGCGTACCGCCGAGCGCAGCGCCTCCTCCTCTTCCGTGCAGAGGAGGTCGGGGGACGTGTCGGCGGGGTCGGGGGCGGTGCTCATCGGGCCAGGTCCTTCCAGGCGACGTCCTTGTCGGTGCGTGGCTCGGGCGGCAGGCCGAGGACGCGTTCGGCGACGATGTTCAGCAGGATCTCGCTGGTCCCGCCCTCGATGCTGTTGCCCTTGGAGCGCAGATAGCGGTAGCCCGCCTCGCGCCCTGTGAAGTCGACGAACTCCGGGCGGCGCATCGTCCAGTCGTCGTACAACAGCCCTTCCTCGCCGAGGAGTTCGACCTCCAGGCCGCTGATCTCCTGGTTGAGGCGGGCGAAGGCGAGTTTCATGCCGGAGCCCTCGGGTCCGGGCTGTCCCGCGACGAGTTGCTGGCGCAGCCGCTCCCCGGTGAGCCGGGCCACCTCGGCCTCCACCCACAGGGTGAGCAGCCGGTGCCGCAGTTCGTGGGTGCGCAGGTCGGGGCGTTCGCGCCAGAGCCGCGAGACGGGGCCGATCATGCCGCCCTCGCGGGGGATGCGGGCGCCGCCGATCGAGACCCGCTCGTTCATGAGGGTGGTCTGCGCGACGCGCCAGCCGTCGCCGACCGCGCCGAGCCGGTGGCGGTCGGGGATACGGACGCCGGTGAGGAACACCTCGTTGAACTCGGCCTCGCCGGTGATCTGCCGCAGCGGTCTGACCTCCACACCGGGGTCGGTCATGTCGCAGATGAAGTAGGTGATGCCCTGGTGCTTGGGGACGTCCGGGTCGGTGCGGGCGATGAGGATCGCCCAGCGGGCCAGGTGGGCGCTCGACGTCCACACCTTCTGTCCGTTCACCACCCAGTCGTCGCCGTCGCGGACGGCGCGGGTGCCGAGCGCGGCCAGGTCGGAGCCCGCGCCCGGTTCGCTGAACAACTGGCACCACACCTCCTCACCGGTCCACAGCGGGCGCAGGAACCGGTGCTTCTGCTCGTCGGTGCCGAAGCCGAGGATCGTCGGCGCGGCCATGCCGAGGCCGATGCCGATCCGGCGCGGATCGTTGTCGGGGGCGTCGGCGGCGGCGAGTTCGGCGTCCACGACGCCCTGAAGGGAACGCGGCGCACCGAGGCCGCCGAGCCCTTCCGGATAGTGCACCCAGGCGAGTCCCGCGTCGAACCTGGCCTTGAGGAAGTCGGTGCGGTCGGTGTGCGCGGGCGGATGGGCGGCCAGCAACTCGGCGGTGCGGCGGCGCAGTTCGGCGGCGTCCGTCATACGGTTGCTCCTTCCGGTACGGAGGCGGTGTCACCGGTTCCAACGGATTCCGGGACCACGACGACGCGGCCCGTGGTGACCCCGTCCGCGACCCGCTGGACGGCGTCGGCCGCACCCTTCAGCGGAACACGCTCGCTGACCAGCGGCTTGATCGCTCCGCGCGCGGCGAGTTCGGTCAACTGCGCGTGACAGCGCGCGATCGATCCCGGGTCCTTGGTGGCGTACAGGCCCCAGTGCAGGCCGAGGATCGAGTAGTTCTTCAGGAGTACGTGGTTGAGGGGCGGCGCCGGTACGGTCCCTCCGGCGAAGCCGACGACGACGATCCGTCCCTCGAAGGCGACGCACTTCGTGGACTTGGCGTACGCGTCCCCGCCGACCGGGTCGTACACGACGTCCGCGCCCCGGCCGCCCGTCGCCTCCTTCACCACGGCGACGAAGTCCTCCGTACGCCGGTCGACCACCACGTCACAGCCGAGGTCGCGGGCGACCCGGGCCTTCTCGGGCCCGCCGACGACTCCGATGACCCGGGCGCCCGCCGCCTTGCCCAACTGGACGGCCGCGCTGCCGACGCCGCCGGCCGCCGCGTGCACGAGCAGCGTCTCGCCGGCCTGGAGGTGCGCCCTGCGGTGCAGGCCGAACCAGCCGGTCTGGTAGCCGATGTGCAGGGCAGCCGCCTCGGCGTCGTCCAGGGCGTCGGGCGCGGGGAGCAGGGCCGCGGTGTCGGCGAGCGCGTACGCGGCGAAGCCGCCGTGCGGGAGCGCCGGGTTGGCGATGACGCGACGCCCGTCCTGTGTCTCGCCGCAGATCTCCACGCCCGGCGTGAACGGCAGCGGCGGCCTCATCTGGTACTGACCCCGGCACAGCAGGGCGTCCGGGAAGTTCACACTGGCGGCCCGCACCCGGAGGAGCGTCTGCCCCGCGGCGGGTACCGGAGGCTCGATCTCCACCAGACGCATCACCTCGCCCGGTTCGCCGGTCTCGCTTACCTGCCATGCCTGCATGTGCCCTCCAGGGACCGGGGAGTCGGTGCGGGGTTGGTCCGGTGTTGGTCCGGGGTCGGTGCCGGGTCTCCTTCCGCATACTAAGCGGTTGCTTTGACTGGAGGGAACAGGCCCCACGCCTCGTTCGCCTTCAGCCAGGACCCCGCGTCTCTGGAAGTTTGCGGGTCCGGGCGGTATCGAGTGCGGCATGACGGACGACGACGAGTACACGACGACGCCCTGCCCCGGACTGCCCGCCCCTCCCCCGCCGGGCGCGAGCGCGCTGCCGCCCGGCACCTTCGACGGAACCGCGGTCCTGGTCACGGGCGGAGGCACCGGTCTGGGCAAGGCGGTCGCCGCCGAATTCGCCCGCCTGGGCGCCGACTTGGTGATCGCGAGCCGGTCGCCCGAGCATCTGGACGCGGCACGGCGTGACCTGGCGGACGTGGGCCCCGGCCGGGTGGTCGTCGCGCCCTGCGACATCCGTGAGCCGGAGCGGGTCGCCGAGGTCTTCGACGTCGCCGAGCGCGCGGTCGGCCTGCCCGGGGTCCTGGTGAACAACGCGGCGGCGAACTTCCCGGTGCCCGCCGAGGACATGTCCCCGAACGCCTGGCGCGCGGTGGTCGACACCACGCTGACGGGCACCTTCTTCATGACGCGTGAGTTCGGCCGCCGCCATCTCGCCGCGGGCACCCCGGCCTCCGTGATCGACGTGGGCGCCTCGTACGCCTGGACCGGCGGTCCCGGCTTCGCCCACAGCGCCGCCGCCAAGGCCGGAGTGGAGAGCCTGGTACGGACGCTGGCCGTGGAGTGGGGCCCGTACGGCATCCGGGTCAACGGGCTCGTGCCCGGTCTGATGCCGCACGACGACATGACGGCCGACATCCGGGGCGCCCTCGACCGGGCCGACGACCGGGACGCCCGGCAGCCGGCGCTCCGGGTCGGGGCGCCGCGTGAACTGGGCTGGGCGGCGACCTTCCTGGCCTCGCCGTACGCCCGTTTCATCAGCGGTCACACACTGGTGGTGGACGGTGCGAACTGGCAGCGCCGGGGTGTGGTGAGCCCGCCGGTGGAGACCGTGCGGGAGCAGTTGGGGCGGGGGCCCTTCACGGGCTGAACCAACCTGTCGCGCGCGGTCGGGGTCAGTGCCCTTCGAAGCGCGGTGCCCGCCGTGCGGCCTTCGCCGCGTACCCCTCCCGCGAGTCGTCCGATGTGAGGGTGATCGCGGTGGCGAGCGCGGCGCGGTCCAGGGCTTCGGGCATGCCCCGGTCCGCGTAGGCGTCGATGTCGCGTTTGACGCCCTGGACGGCGAGGGGCGCGTTGGCCGCGATCTCGGCGGCGATCGCACGTGCCGTGGCCTCCAACTCTCCTACGGACGTGACGAGTTGGACGAGGCGGAGGCGTTCGGCGGTGGCGGCGTCGATCCGGCGGCCGGTGAGCGCGAGCAGCTTCGCCCAGCCCGCCCCGGCATCACGGGCGATCCGCATGTCGCCGCCCGCGTCCACGGCGGCCCCGACGCCGGTCTCCGGCAGGGCGAACACGGCGTCGTCCGCGGCGACCCTGATGTCGGCCATGAGCGCCAGTTCGAAGCCGAAGCCGAGGCAGTGGCCCTGCACGGCGGCGACGACGGGCTGCGGCAGGCCCGCGACGACACGGAAGCGTTCGTGGACCCAGCGGATGCCCTCGTAGTAGTTGCGGACGCGTTCCGCGCCGGAGCGGCCGGTGATGGCGCCGCCGGGCGCGGTGACGTCGATGCCCGCGCAGAACGACCGCCCTTCGGCGCGCAGCAGCACGGCCCGCACCCGGTCGTCGAAGCGGATCCGGTCGGCGAGCAGGCCGAGTTGGCGCGTGGACTCCCAGCTCCACGCGTTGAGCTTGTCGGGGCGGCAGAGGGTGAGGACGGCGAGCCCGTCCGCACCGACGTCGAGCCGCAGCCGCTCCTCGCCCTCCGCGATGTCCGTGCTCGTGGTGTCGATCACCGGACCCCCTCAGCCCCACCGGCAGCCATCTGACGTACCGTCAGAATAGTTCAGAGTGGCAACCGGATTCCAGCTAAGGGTGGTAGCTGGGATCCAGCCGGTAGAGCGTGATGCCCACATCCGTCATCCGGGTGTCCGCCGAACCCTCGCAGGCGGTGGCGAGACCCGCCTCGAAGCGGGTGCTTCCGTCGTCGGGGGCCCGTCCCGTCGCCCCGTCCTTCTCTCGCGCCTCGGTCAGCAGGTCGGATGCCATCACCCACCGCTGATGGTCGCTCATCTTCGTCAGGAAGTCCGCGCAGGGCGTATCGGCGTACGCGGACTTCCAGGTCTGTTCATAGGTGCCCGCACTGCTGCCCGCCTTGGGCGAGGGAGGTTCGGTACGGGTCGGACTGGTGTCGGCCGCCGGTGCGGTGGTGTCGGACTGGACGGTTCCGGAACCGGTACCGGAGCCCGTGCCGCCGCACGCGACGACTGTGGCGGCGAGTGCCGCGACGGCTAGCAGAGCGGGACTGATGCGCATGACGCCCCCCAAGGACGGTGCTGTGATCCGTCATTGTGGAGGGGAGGTGAAGGCACGGTCATCATGCCCGAACGCTTCGTGTCCGACCCGTAACGGATCACGCCGCCCGGGACGGATCAGGCCACCCGTGACCGGTCACGCCTCGTCGCGGGTGAGGGCGAGCAGCCGGTCCAGGACGCGGGGGCCGCTCGCGCGTACGCCGTCGTGTTCGTACTCGTCCGTGACCCAGGTGCGCAGCCCCCGGATCGTGCGGGCGGTCTCCAGGGAGTGCGCGGTGTCCACGTACATGTCGTCGTGGTACACGGCGGCGGCGACCGGGACCTCGTTGTGGGCGAGGCGCGCCGCGTCGTACAGCGGGGCCCAGTCGGTGCGCTCGGCGAGCAGGTCCGCGGTCTCGCGCAGCGGGCGCAGCGCCGGGTCGCAGTCGAAGGTCCAGGGGTGCACGGACTCGCCGGTGAACAGCAGCGGCCCGTCACCCTCCAGGGTGCGCGCGGCGTCGAACTGCGGGAACTCGGCGCGCACCCGCTCGGCCGACCAGGCGGTGGGCTGCGCGCCCTGGGCGTAGCAGGCCTCGTGGACCAGGGCGTAGAGGGGGTGTCCGGCGTAGGAGAGCGCGGCTTCGGTGTCCTGCTGGAAGGCGTCCGACAGGGCGGTCCCGGCGGGGGTGCGGACGAAAGCGTTCTCCAGGAGGTAGTGGAGCCGGTGGCTGCCGTCGCCGCCGCCGAGCATGGCGCCGAGGGACTGGAACGCCTCGACGGTGAGCCGGTAGCCGCCGGGCAGGACGGTGTCGTTCTCGGCGAGGTGGGTGGCGATGCGCCAGGCGCGTTCGACGTCCATCGGGTAGCGGGCGTAGTGCGCGGCGACCTTGCGCTCGATGCGGGGGTACGCGGCCCGGTAGACGTCGTCCGCGTGGCCGTCCAGGCTGGGCAGGCCGCCGGTGATCACGGCCGCACGCAGGCCCTCGGGCGCCGTCGACAGATAGTGCGTCGTGCAGAAGCCGCCGAAGCTCTGGCCGAGTACGGTCCAGGGCGCGCCGCCGGTCAGGGCGGGCCTGATCCACTCGCAGTCGCGGACGATCGAGTCGGCGCGGAACCTGGCCAGGTAGTCGGCCTGCTCGCGGGCCCCGCCGCGCAGCGGGAGCGTCTGCCGGTTCGCCGGGGTCGAGCGGCCCGTGCCGCGCTGGTCGACCAGGAGCACCCGGAACTCCTGGAGGGCGCGGCCGAGCCACGCGGCCTTGCCGGCGAACCGGTTGGCGCCGAAGCCGGGGCCGCCCTGAAGATAGACGAGCCAGGGCAGGTCGGCCTGCTCCTTGCCGGTCGCGACGGCCTCGCGCGCGTACAGCTCGATCTGCTCCCCCGACGGGTCGTCGTGGTCGAGGGGCACGGTGAAGTGGTGGTCGGTGAGGACGACGCCCGGCTGGCGGTACGAGACGGTCAAGGCTGCTCCTGTGCCGTGTTCGGTATGCGGACTCGGAGTGTCAGTTCAGCACAGGGATCGCGGCGCCCGGCACCCGAGGTCACCTGGGTCGCAGGGTGGTCGAGTTGCGTACCACCAGCTCCGGCTGGAGCACCACGCGCCGGTGCTCATGGGCGCCGGGCCGCGCCGCCTCCATCTCCTCCAGGAGGAGTTCCGCGGCGAGGGCGCCCATGGTGACGGCGGGCTGCCGCACCGAGGTGAGCGGCACGGCGGCGGCCGACGCGAACTCGATGTCGTCGTAGCCGACGATCGCCAGTTGGTCGGGGACGCTCACCCCGGCCGCGAACACGGCCTGGAGGACGCCGAGGGCGAGCAGGTCGTTGGCGCAGAACACGGCGGTCGGCCGGTCGGCGAGGCCGAGCAGCCGGGCGCCCGCGTCCCGGCCCGCGGCGACGTCGAGACGTTCGGTGGGCAGCTCGCGCAGCGTGCTCTCGGGCAGTCCCGCCTCGGCGAGCGCCCGCAGGGCGCCGAGCCTGCGGTCCCGCACCTGGTGGAGTCCGGCCGGGCCGCTGACGTACGCGATGCTGCGGTGCCCGGCGTCCACGAGGTGGCGTACGGCGAGCGCGCCGCCGTTGACGTCGTCCACGGAGACGGAGCACTCGGTGGTGCCCTCGGCGACGCGGTCGACGAGGACGAAGGGGATGTCGTGGCGGCGGAACGCCTCGATGTTCTGGCCGGTCGCGTCGGCGGGCGTGAGCAGGACGCCGCGGACGCGCTGTTCGGCGAAGAGGGCCAGGTACTCGGCCTCCTCGGCGGGGTTCTGGTCGCTGTTGCAGACCATGACGCCGAGCCCCGCGTCGCGGGGGGGGGGGGGGGGGGGCCCCGCCCCCCCCCCCCCCCCCCCCGCGCCGCCCCCCCCCCCCGCCCCCCGGCCCCCCCCCCGCGCCCCCGCCGCGCCCCCGCGCCCGCC